>NZ_JBIWKD010000009.1:0-290808 GCF_044765485.1 Streptomyces sp. NPDC102451
GGGGCCCTGCCTTCATGCACCTACCGCCGGAAGATCACCCCAGCGGGAAACCCGTTCGACTCACACGTTCCATCATCGGTTGAGATACGGCTTCTGAGGCAGGTGTATTCCGCAAGAGGGCTGCCCGTTGGGACCCTGAGCAACGTCGTCAGGTGCACGGAGGCCGGAACCGTGGTGCTGCGAACCGTGATGCGCCACCTTGGCTCAGCGGCGGTCCAGGGGTCCAGCGTGCCCCAGCCTCCGACGTACATGATCTTGCGGTGAGGGCGGCGGACGAAGTTGCCCTTGCCGTGGAACTTCTCGACGAGTCCTTCGCCCTGGAGCACGGCGAGAGCGCGGCGCAGGGTCACCGTGCTGACGCTGTACCGGTCAGCCAGGCCGACTTCGGACGGAAGGCGCTCGCCAGGCTTGATGCTGCCCGTCGTGATCTGCTGGCGGAGGTCGTCGGCGATGTCGTGATGGCGTGGAGGCACGGAGCCGGTCACCGCCTTCTCAGCAGTCGCAGGGCGATGAGCCGGGTGCGCGTGTGTATGGCCAGCAGCTCGCCCGACTCGAAGACCAGTTGCTTGGCCCCCTGGGGAAGCTGGAAGAGGTCTCTCACTCGGCAGGCCTGGCCGCCGAGTTGGATGATGTCGCCGCGCTGCACGGTGGCCGCGGTGACCTCGACGGGGGAGACCAGCGCACCGCCGGGGGCTCGGTCCCTCACGCCGTCACCTCTACGGGCACAGACGTGTCGGGGGTCGCGTGGCACGGGCAGTCGCACACCTCGTAGATCACCGGTACGTCGGCCGGGGCCAAAGACGGGGAGGGCTCGATGCAGGAGTGGTGCGTGCCGATCCAGCACGCGATCGAGCGGTAGGGGACGGGAGCTGTGCCCGTGGGGTGCGGTTGTCGGCGAGGAGGCATCAGTGAGCCCCTGCGAGGACCGACCAGGCATCGGCCGGCAGATGAGGGGCGACGAGCACCGCACGCGTCCGTACACGTTCTTCCCACGCCAACAGGTACGGACGGACAAGCGCGACGTCCTCACCCCTCAGCGGGTAACGGTGGACCGCGCCCGCCGAAGCCCGTCCCAGGGCGACGGTCGAAGCGTCAGCGGGTGCGAGGACGGTGCGAGCGGCCAGTGGCCGGGAGGGCGTTAAGGGGCGGCGGTGCCGGCCCTTCGAGAAGTACCGCCCTCTGGTGAGCGAGGCGGCGCGGCGGATACGGTTGAGCATGCTGTTCAGCTCCTATCGCTGATAGCCCGGTCCCCCGACGTCGCCCGTCGTGGGGACCGTTTTTCGTACGACCGCCCATAAGGTGCGGCCGTTCAAGCTGGTGGCCAGGAGCCCGAACCGATCGGCCTCAGCCACCACGTCCAGGACCTCCCGCCATGCCTCGGCGGAAAGCGTTTCTGGCACTTCTGCCTCGACCGTCGTGAACCGGGTGTGCTCCTCCACGCGTGCGGGGAGCCCGATGGCGGACAGCCGGGCGGCGATGGCCGCCGCAGTTACTCCCGAAGCGGGCACAGGGCAGCCTCCGTCACCAGCGATCACTTTCAGTGAAGCTAGTTAACTAGATTAGAGCTAGTGGACTAGATTTTCCATATGTCTGAGCAACCGCCGTATCTCCGTATCGCCGACGACCTCCGGCGGCGCATCGCGGAGCACGTCTGGGAACCGGGGGACCGCCTCCCCTCCCGCGCCCAGATCGGCCAGGAGTGCGGCGTGGGCGAGAACGTGGTGCGCCGGGCACAGGAGCTGCTGATCTCCCAAGGCGTACTGGAGGGCCGCGCCGGATCAGGCACCTACGTCGCCGAGACCCGGCAGCGGGTACGGGTCGTCCGGTCAACGGCGCGCGAGCAGCCCGGCGGAGCTCCATTCCGCCAGGACATGAAGGCGCTCGGCAGACAGGGCGACTGGGAGAGCCGGACCGACGCGAAGGTGCCGGCCCCGGCGGAGATCGCGGCGCGACTCGGGATGGCCGAGGGCGAGCTGTGCGTGAAGACGACGTACGAGTTCCTGGCGGACGGCAGGCCCGTGCAGCTGTCGACGAGTTGGGAGCCGTACGACCTCACCGCCGGCACACTCGTCGTCCTCCCCGAGGGAGGGCCGCACGCCGGAGCAGGCGTCGTGAACCGTATGGCCGCGATCGGAGTCACCGTCAGCCATGCCGTGGAGCAGCCGGAGCCGCGCCAGGCGACCATCGAGGAAGCGTCGCTACTCGGCATCCAGAAAGCCGCACTCGTCACGCACATCCGGCGGACGTACTACAGCGACCAAGGCCGACCCGTGGAAACAGCCGACATCGTCGTGCCCGCAGCACACTGCGAGATCGTCTACGAGATCCCGATCAGTCGATAGCGGGCAGTCCCCGACAGCTCCGAACCAGTGCACGGCCGTGCCCCCCGCGTGCCCCTTCCGTGCCCGATAGGGCGGGAAAGCAGGGGGAATAGTGGTGACCTGCGGGCACTGGACATGGCGAAGGCCCCCGACCGTATTACCTGGTCAGGGGCCTTCTCGCACTGCGGTGGGTGTGGGATTTGAACCCACGGTGACTCGCGCCACGACGGTTTTCAAGACCGTTCCCTTAGGCCGCTCGGGCAACCCACCCCGCACCGTCGCCGGTCCCGGTGGCCGGGTCCCGCTCGATGCGTGGAACAGCCTAGCCGGTCAGCTGTCGCCCTTGCGCTCGCCCAGGGTGAGTTCGGCCGTCGCGGTCTTGCCGTCCCTCTTGTACGTGAGCGTGACCTTGTCGCCCGGCTTGTGGGTCCAGATCTCGCCGATCAGCGTCGGGCCGCTCTCGACCGTCGTGTCGTTGAACTTGGTGATCACGTCGCCGGCCTTCAGGCCCGCCTCGGCCGCCGGGCCGTCCGGGGTGACGGCGGGGGTGCCGCCCGCGCCCTCGTCCGAGATGACGGCGCCGCCGGTCTTCTCCTCCATCGTCACCGTCGCGCCGATCACCGGGTAGACGGGCTGGCCCGTCTTGATCAGCTGCTCGGCGACGTTCTTCGCCTGGTTGACCGGGATGGCGAAGCCCAGGCCGATGGAGCCCGCCTGGGACTGGCCGACGCCACCGCCGGTGGTGGACTGGATGGCCGAGTTGATGCCGATGACCGCGCCGCCCGCGTCCAGGAGCGGTCCGCCCGAGTTGCCCGGGTTGATCGAGGCGTCGGTCTGCAGGGCACTCATGTACGAGTTCTTGTTGCTGGAACCGTCACCGGAGGCGACCGGGCGGTTCTTCGCGCTGATGATGCCCGTGGTGACCGTGTTCGAGAGACCGAAGGGGGCGCCGATCGCGATGGTGGAATCGCCCACCGCGACCTTGTCGGAGTCCCCCAGCGCCAGCGGCGTCAGTCCGTCGGGGGCGTTCTTCAGCTTCAGCACGGCCACGTCGTAGCCCTGGGCCCGGCCGACCACCTCGGCGTCGTACTTCTTGCCGTTGGAGAACGTCGCGGTCAGCTGGCCACTGTCCGCCGCGGAGGCCACCACGTGGTTGTTCGTGAGGATGTGGCCCTCCTTGTCGTACACGAAGCCGGTACCCGTGCCGCCCTCGCCGTCGCCGGACTGCGCGTCGATGGTGACCACGCTGGGCAGTGCGCTCGCCGCGACACCCGCGACGGTGCCCGCGTCGCGCTTGAAGTCCTTGGGGCTGTTGGACGCGGCGACCGTGGTCGACCCGGAGGAGCTGGAGTCATTGCTGTCAGCGGCCCAGTAGCCCAGGGCTCCGCCGACGCCACCCGCGACCAGTGCGGCCACCGCCACGGCCGCGACCAGGCCGCCCGCGCGGCGCTTGCGCGGCTGCTCGGGCTCCGGGGCTCCCCAGACCGGAGGGCTGCCGCCGTCGGCGTACGAGGGGATGGTGGGAGGGGGCGGCGGCCAGGCGGCCGAATCGGCCGGAGGCTGCTGCGGCGACGGCGGGGCGTACGGGTACTGCTCGTGCCCGGCGGAGGGCGGCTCGGCACCGTCCTGGTGCGCCGCGGCGGGGATGTGGGCCGTCGGCGCGTCCGAAGGAGCGGCGGGCGGGGCCTCCGGCGCGGGCGGACCGCCCTGCGGGGTGCCCTCAGGAGCGGCAGCCGGCACGGGAGGTGCGGACGGAACAGACGGTACGGACGGAACCGTGTTGCCCTCGTTGCCCTCGTTATCGGTGCTCACAGCTCTTTACTCCTCGGTTCCACTCGGCATTCGGCAAGAGATCCGCTGTGCACGTGTCTGCGGTCAGCTTTTCCCACAGCACGTCAGGCCACTGTAAGCAGGACCTGTGCATCCGCACACCAATCTTTACATCAGGCAAAACGGTCCTACACAGCAAGGTGTCAGCACCCGACGCGTCTCGGTGACACGATGACGCGGTGACCCACGCACGCCTACCCTCACCACAGCCTCCCATCCAGGTCATCGCCCACCGCGGCGCCTCGGACGACGCCCCCGAGCACACCCTGGCCGCGTACCGGAAGGCCATCGAGGACGGGGCGGACGCCCTGGAGTGCGATGTACGCCTCACCGCGGACGGGCAGCTCGTCTGTGTGCACGACCGCAGGGTGAACCGCACGTCGAACGGGCGGGGGGCCGTCTCCGCCCTGGAGCTGGCCGATCTCGCCGCCCTCGACTTCGGCTCCTGGAAGGACCACGAGGAATCCCCGGACTGGGACCCGGTGCCGGGTGAGCTCACGTCCGTACTCACCCTGGAACGGCTCCTCGAACTGGCCCACGACGTCCGGGCGGGCGGGCGGCCGCTCCAGCTGGCCATCGAGACCAAGCACCCCACGCGCTGGGCGGGCCAGGTCGAGGAGCGGCTGCTCCACCTGCTCAAGCGGTTCGGCCTGGACACCCCGCCGGCCGAGGGGCCGTCCCCGGTACGCGTCATGAGCTTCTCCGCCCGGTCCCTGTACCGCGTCCGTGCCGCCGCCCCCACCCTGCCGACGGTCTTCCTGATGCAGTTCGTGTCACCGAGGCTGCGCGACGGGCGGCTCCCCGCCGGGGCGCGGATCGCCGGTCCGGGGATGCGGATCGTACGCAACCACCCCGGGTACATCGAACGGTTGCACCAGGCAGGGCACCGGGTGCACGTGTGGACCGTGAACGAGCCGGACGACGTCGAGCTCTGCGTAAGCCTCGGAGTCGAAGCAATCATCACGAACCGCCCCAAACAGGTCCTGTCGCAACTTGGCCGCTCTTAACATCAGTTACACGGGGTGCACCGGCGCATTCACTCCGCAATCGATCGTTACGAGTGCATCACTGTCAGGGCTTTGGCCGGTTTCCGGCGCAGTCCAGGGGGGCATCCAAACCGTGGCGTGGGGCAAAGGAGGTCTCGGGGGTGGCGTTTGTGGTGGCACAGGAAGTGCCCGCGTCGTCGAGCATGGCCGTACCCCATGGCCCTGCGGGCGTGGGGCAGGCGCGGCACCGTATGCGCGAGCAGCTGCGCAGCAACGGGGTGTCGGACGCCGTGGTCGACGACGCTGTACTGATCCTTTCCGAACTGCTCAGCAACGCCTGCCGGCACGGCAGGCCGCTGGGGAAGCACACGGAGGTGGGGGACGGCGACATCCGCGCCGCTTGGCGCGTGGACAGGACGGGCGACCTGACCGTCGAGGTCACGGACGGCGGCGGACCGACCAGACCGGTCCCGGCCACACCGTCGGTCACCGCGCGCGGCGGGCGCGGACTCAACATCATCAGCGCCCTCGCCCAGGAGTGGGGCGTCAGGGACGACACCGCCGGTGAGGTCACCGTCTGGGCCCTCGTCTCCGCGGGCCACGGACACGGCGGCTTCACGACGACGGCGGGACCCGCGAGGGCCGGACGCCGCGAGCGCTCCGGACTGGGCGGGCTGAACGGGATGAGCGGGTTCGGCTCGCTCGACGGGCTGGAACTCGCCGACGTTCTCGACGCCTTCGACGACGCGGGCTGACAGCGGTACGGCGCGCGGCCCGGCGGCGTGGGCCGCGAGGGCGCCACGGCAGGTGTGCCCCGGTGATGACGGGGACGGCTAGGCTCGCGCCCGAGACCGCACTGTCGCAATCGGGAGAACGCCCACCATGGCCAAGAAGCGCCCTCAGTCCAAGGCCGGGAAGCCGCAGCTCAAGGACGGTGAAATCCCGGTCGTAGGGGCTCGTGAGCCCTGCCCGTGCGGTTCGGGCCGCCGCTACAAGGCGTGTCACGGACGCGCCGCCGCCCACGCCGTCACCGAGCTGGTCCAGCGTCCTTTCGAGGGAATCGCCGGAGAGTGCGACTGGATCGCCCTCCGCGAGCTGGTCCCCGCCGCCACCGTCGAGTTGACGCTGAAGGGCGGCCTCCCCGAAGGCGTGCCGTCCGTGTCGCTCGCGACCGTGCTGCCGATGGCCTGGCCGGCGCTGCGCCGCGACGACGGCTCCGTCCTGCTCGCCCTGCAGAACGACACCTCTTCCGGCGACCTCAGCCGGGACCTCGCGGACACCCTGCAGCGCGCGCTGGAGGCCGAGCCCGGTTCGCCGGTCGCCGCCCGCCGCGTGCCGGCCGACGGGCCCCGCCTGCAGGACGTCCTCGACCCCGACGCCGCGTTCGAGCCGGTCGTGCACTCCGGGTTCGAATTCTGGGTGCCCGACGCGGAGAACGCCACGGCTGAGGTGTCCGCATCGCTGGAGCGCGCCAACGCGGCGGCCATCCCCACCACCCGGCTCTCCGGGGTGGACGCGGCCTACTGGTGCGAGACGCCGGAGAAGAACCACCTGCGCTGGGTCATGCCGCACCCCGAGGAGCAGCTCCTCGACGCCCTCGCCCGGCTGCACGCCGCGGGTACCTCGTCGCTGGGCGAAGACACCCGCCTGGTGGGCTCGTTCCGCGCCCACGGGCTCATGGTCCCGGTCTGGGACCTGCCGAGCGCGATGGGGGCCGAGGAGTGCGAGAAGCCCGCGGCGCAGTTCGCGGAGAGGCTCGCCGAGGCACTCGCCTCGGACGCTCCGCTGACGGCCGACGAGCGCCGTGCGCGCGGTGGGCTCACCAACCGCCAAGTGACGCTCAGCTGACAGTGACGAGGACCGGGACACGGCGGTGACACCCGTCACAACTCCCCGTGCACGTAGGTAAATCGCTGTCCGAATTGGCGACATCGAATTTGCTAACGGCAGATCTCTTGTTACGGTTCTGGAAGTCCGGTCGCTGGTGCATCCCCCGTCGCCAGCGGCCGGACGTCCTCGTTTCCGGACCTCCTCGGCCGGGGCGCACGCCGGAGCGCTCAGCGCATCGGCAGCCTGCGGCGACTGCCCGGCCGCCCCACCTGCGTCCCTCCCCCGCGGAACCTCGCCCCACCAGGCCGCAGCCTCTGGGCTGCCGTGCGTGAGGACCGCCCGGCTCAGCGCCGGAGCGGCGCACGCCCCCGGTCTCCGGCCCTGCCGGGCGTTCGCTTTCGGACAGAACTCCGGGATGCCCGCCGGGCACCGGGAATGAGCCCCCTGCACCTGGGAAACATTCGCACCGGCATCGCCGCGCGCACCGTTTCCGCAATCTGTGAAAAGGCCGCCATAAGCCTGCGAGCACCGGCTTTTGCGAGGATGCAATTACATACGCCCGTGTACACCGCGTGTTCATGCGTGTTGATCCGCCGCGTACGCCGCGCGGCCCCGCGGGACCCGGGCGGCCCCACACCCCTGAACGGGTGAGCCGCCCGCTGTTCCCGCGTCGTCGTGCCTGTGTCGCTGTTCCCCGCCCGCTGTTCCCGCGCCGTCGAACCGCCGGCCGCTCAGTACGCGAGCCGGCTGCCGCCGTCCGGAGCGCTGTTGCTCGCCTCGACGAGCGCGTCCAGGACGGATTCCACGTCCGGGAGCCAGGGCGCGGCCTTCGCGTTCTCCGGGGCGCGCTCCCAGCGCACCTGCCCCGTGCCCACCTCGGACGGGGGCAGGACGAGATAGCCGCCCTCCCCGTGGAAGCGCAGAGAGCTGGGCACCCAGTCCTTGGCGTGCAGCAGCTCGCCGAGCCGTTCCAGGGTGTAGGGGGCGACCAGCAGCGACCACCTCGTGGGTGTCGCCACCACGGGGCCGAGCCGCACGCCCATGCCGTCGAGCGCGGGCAGCGCCCGGGCGCCGGCGACGGCGGGCAGGCTCAGCGCGCAGGGCGCCTGGCCCCCGGTGGCCAGGACGACGGGCGCGGTGGGCCGGTTGGTCCACCACCAGCGCACCATGCGCGCGTCGGTGGTCGCCGCGAGGAGACCGGGGTCGAAGGGGTGTGCGCCGGGGACGGCACACTCGGGGTCGGGACAGGCGCAGCCACGGCCGCGTTCGCCGCGTACGGCTCCCGTCGCCAGCCCCGCTCCGGGGAGCACGGGCCACTTCCGGACGGTGGCACAGGCCAGCGCCGCGTCGAGCTGGGCGGAGCTTTCCTTGCGCCGGGGCCGGTGCCTGCGTCGCCTTCCGAGGATCTCGCGCATGAGCGCTCGTTCCTTTCCGTTGAACGCCGAGGTCCACATCGCACCACGTGCTCGTTACACCACGTGTGCGTCTCTTCGCTGTGCGTGCTTGCTCATCGGGTCTGCGGTACGGACGGGTGGTCGGTGCCGAGCGTGAGCCGAGCAGAGCAGAGTGGAACCGAACAGAATCGAGCTGAGCCGAGTCGAACCGGGTTGAGCCGAGCCGAGTCCAGTCAAAACATCGCGCGGTCGGCGTGCGCTGCGCGCGTGCCGTCCCTTGTGCAACCCCGCCACTAGGGGGGTGGGCGGGCGGCCGTCATACGTGAGGACGCCCGGGCTCGCTGTCGGGTTCCGGGGCGGTCGCAACTGCCCCTGGTCGTCCACGATTACGTACCCCGCATGACCGGGATGACGCTCCCTCCGGCATTTCACCCCGAGGGCACCCTCTGTCGAGCACACCCAGTCGATCGTAAAAAACGGTCCGGGGGTGCATTTTTCGGCCAAGTTGCGTGTCTCACGGACACCATAAATACCGTAAGGACAATGCTGGACATCACCTCAGTTGTGCGTGTAGATGTGGGTGCGTGTACATGTGGTTGCACCGATAGCGGCGCAGAACGACATGGGGGTTTGCGATGCTATTCGACAAAACGCACCGGTCGGAAAGCCGACTGTCATGAGCGCCCCCCACCTTCCGAAAGTGGCTGGAATCGATCCCATGGTTCCCGTTTCAACGCACACTTCCGCGCCCACGGAAGGCGTTCCCTCCGCACCGGGAGCCTTCATCCAGGACCGGCTGGCCGGCTGGGTATCCGACCTCACCACCCTGCACGAACTCACCGAACGGCTGGCCGGGACCAGCACCCTGGACAGCGCCCTCCATGAACTCGTGGCAGCCGGGGCGGCCCTCGTGGGCGCCGCCCGGGGGCTCCTCGTCCTCGAACCCGCCGACGGCGGCGGGCCGTCCCGCACGATCGGCCTCGGCCTCACCCACGCCGAACTGGGGCACATCGAGACGGTGCCGCGCAGCGCCACCACGTACGGCCGCTTCCTCGACGGCCTTCCGGATACCGGCGCCCCTCTGGCCAGCCCCGACATCCTCGGCGACACCGGCCTCGACCCGCGCTTCCGCGAGGTCGCCGCCCGGCTCGGATACGCCGCCAGCTACGCGCAGCCCCTCACCACCGAGACCACCGGCCGGCTCGGCGCGGCCGTCTGGCTGTACGACGAACCGGCCGAGCCGCTGGAACGCCAGTGCCATCTCGTCGGGGTGTACGCCCGCTACGCCGCCGAGCACCTCGCCCGCCTGCTCGAACTGGAACGCGCCAGGGCGGACGCCGCCGCCGTCGCCGAGGAACTCCTCCCCAGCAGACTGCCGCGCATCCCCGGAGTACGCCTGGCCGCCCGGCGCCGCGCCGCGCCCAGGGCCGGCGGCGACTGGTACGACGCGCTGCCCCTCCCGGACAACGCCCTCGGCCTGGCCATCGGCTCGGTCGGCGGCTCCGGGCCGGCCGCCCTGGCCGCCATGGGCCGGCTCCGCGCCGGCCTGCGGGCCTACGCCGTGATGGAGGGCGAGGACCCCGTCGCCGTACTCTCCGACCTCGAACTGCTGCTGCGCATGACCGAGCCGGCCACCGCGGCGACCGCCCTCTACGCGTACTGCGAACCCGGCCGGCGCACGATCGTGCTCGCCGGCGCCGGACACACCCCGCCGCTGGTGACCGGTGAACGGCGCACCGAATTCGTGGAGACGACCCTCTCCGCACCGCTGGGCATGCTCTCCTGCTGGGAGGCGCCGAGCGTGGAATTCACACCCCGGCCCGGTGAGACGGTGCTGTTCTACACCGACGGGCTGCTGCGCCGCACCGGAGACACCAGGGACCGGGCGTTCGCACGGCTGCACTCGGCGGCGGCCGGCGTGCCGAGGGTCCTGCGCCAGGATCCCGGAGCCGTCGCGGACCACATCCTGCGGACCGTCCTGCCCGTCGACGGCGCGGGCCGGAACGCCGACGCCGAGGACGTCGTACTGCTGGCCGCGCGCTTCGACTGAGACCGCGGACAACCCCTCACGGTCCCCGGCGGCCGGTCCTGACGTGTAAGAGGTCTTCCGGCCCTGGGCCCCCTTCCGTACACCCGTACGATGGGCAGAGCCCAGTGTCGTACAAGGAGGACAAAACGTGTCTGAGGAGCTCGCCCCGGAGACCCCGGAAACAGCAGAAGCAGAGCCGATCAAGCAGCGGAAGAACGGCCTGTACCCGGGCATTTCCGATGAGCTCGCCGAGAACATGAAGTCCGGCTGGGCCGACACCGAGCTGCACGGTCTGGAGCCGATCGCCCAGGCCTCGTACACCGCCGCCCGGCGCGCCGCGCTCTCCGCGCGCTTCCCCGGCGAGCGGCTCGTCATTCCCGCGGGCAACCTGAAGACCCGCTCCAACGACACCGAGTACGCCTTCCGCGCCTCCACCGAGTACGCGTACCTCACCGGCGACCTGGCCCAGGACAGCGTCCTGGTCCTCGAACCGGCCGGGGACGGACACGAGGCGACGGTCTACCTCCTGCCGCGCTCCAACCGTGAGAACGGCGAGTTCTGGCTCGACGGCCAGGGCGAACTCTGGGTCGGCCGCCGCAACTCCCTCACCGAGGCCGGGCAGCTGCTCGGCATCCCGGCGAAGGACGTCCGTGAGCTCCCGGCCGCGCTGTCCGAGGCCACCGGCCCGGTGCGCAACGTCCGCGGGCACGACGCGGGCATCGAGGCCGCCCTCACCGACAAGGTCACGGCGGAGCGCGACGAGGAACTACGCGTCTTCCTCTCCGAGGCCCGTCTGGTCAAGGACACCTTCGAGATCGCCGAGCTGCAGAAGGCCTGTGACGCCACGGCGCGCGGCTTCGAGGACGTCGTCAAGGTCCTCGACAAGGCCGAGGCCACGAGCGAGCGCTACATCGAGGGCACCTTCTTCCTGCGCGCCCGCGTCGACGGCAACGACATCGGTTACGGCTCGATCTGCGCGGCCGGCCCCCACGCCACCACCCTGCACTGGGTCCGCAACGACGGCGCGGTCCGCTCCGGCGAGCTCCTGCTGCTCGACGCGGGTGTGGAGACCACCGAGCTCTACACCGCCGACGTGACCCGGACGCTGCCGATCAACGGCACGTTCTCGCCGCTGCAGCGGAAGATCTACGACGCGGTGTACGAGGCCCAGGAGGCGGGCATCGCGGCCGTGAAGCCCGGCGCCGCCTTCCGCGACTTCCACGACGCCGCTCAGCGGGTCCTCGCGCAGAAGCTGGTCGAGTGGGGCCTGCTGGGCGACCTCTCCGTGGAGAAGGTCCTGGAGCTGGGCCTCCAGCGCCGCTGGACGCTGCACGGCACGGGCCACATGCTCGGCATGGACGTCCACGACTGCGCCGTCGCGCGCACCGAGTCGTACGTCGACGGCACCCTGGAGCCCGGGGTCTGCCTCACGGTCGAGCCCGGACTGTACTTCCAGGCCGACGACCTGACCGTGCCCGAGGAGTACCGCGGGATCGGCGTCCGGATCGAGGACGACATCCTCGTGACCGAGGACGGCAACCGGAACCTCTCCGCCGCGCTGCCGCGCCGGGCCGACGAGGTCGAGGCGTGGATGGCCCGGCTCAAGGGCTGACGCCCAGGGCCTCCGTACACCGGGAGGGCGCGCCGCTCAGGACACCATGAGCAGCGCGCCCTCCCGCCATTTCAGGACCTTGTCGAAGCTCACCACCGCACCGTGGCCCGGCCGGTTGCCGAAGTGGACGTGATCGGCGAGCTCCTCGATCAGACAGAGCCCGCGCCCGCTCTCGGCCGTGGCCGGAGGGTGCACCGCGGTACGCGGGTGGGAAGGGTCGCCCGCCGGGTGAACGGCGGAGGGCTGTGCGGCGGTGCGAAGCGTGCGCCGGGAGGAGAAACCGGGCCCCGAGTCGGCGACTTCGATACGGCACTTCTCGCCGTCCAGATACGCGGTGACCCGGTACTGCCCGCAGGCGCGTCCGGACCGCCCGGCACCGAGGGGTCCTGGGCCGGCTTCTCGGGCCTCCCCCACGTCCCCCAGGTCGCCGCCGTGTTCGACGGCGTTCGCACAGGCTTCGCTGAGCGCGACCGAGAGGTCGTAGGAGATGTCCGGATCCACCCCCGCGGTCTCCATGGTGCCGAGCAGAAAACGACGGGCGAGCGGAACGCTCGCAGCTTCGCGCCGCAAATGGAGTGACCACCACATGCTCATGCTCCAGCCTCCTGGCTGCGGCTCGACATACCGTTACGTATTGCCGCGATAAGCGCGTCGTAAGCACGGATCGGCCGTGACGGCGCTCATTCGGCGGATGCGGATACTCCGTCCACCGGTGTATGCCCGGCCCTGAACACCGCCCCGGAGCCCCCATGAACAGGTGCAACACCCCCTGATCACCCCCCGATGGGGACGGATGCCGACCTTCCGGACCTGCCGTACGGAGACCGGGGGGCCAGTGGGATGATGACCCGGCCATGTCTATGTCTGTCGCACGCGCCGGAGCCGGTATGCGGCTTTTGAGGACCGCGGTGTTCACCGCGGTCTGTGTCGTGCTCGCGGCCGCCGGACATGGCCTCGCCTCGGGCATGGGTGTGCCGGGCCGGAGCCTGCTGGCGGGCTTCGCCGGAATCTTCGTCCTCGCGGCGGCGCTCGCCGGACGCGAGCGGACCCTCCTCCCGATCACCGCCGCCCTCGCTGCCGGGCAGCTCGCCCTGCATGTCCTCTTCGGGCTCGGGCAGCACGCACCGGCCTCCGCGACGGGGTCCGGCGACGACTCGCTGATCCGGTTCGCCGCAGGGCTGGTGTGCGGTGCCGGACCGGCGCAGCTGAGCGCCGGTGAGGCCCACCGCATCGTGGCCACCGCGGGTCTGGATCCCGCGACGGTCGCCCAGGGGCACTCACACCTCGCGTCCGGAGCGGCAGCCGCCCCGGACGCCGCTTCCGCGGCCGGTCCTACGGTGCTGGACACGGTGATGTCCGGACTGCCCAGCCTTTCCATGTTCCTGGGGCACCTCCTCGCCGCGCTCGCCACCGGCTGGCTGCTGCGCCGCGGCGAGATCGCGCTCTTCCGGCTGGCGAGGCTCTCGGCGCAGGGCGGCCGGCAGCTCGCGGCCGGAGCCAGGCTGCGCGCGCTGCGGGCCGCGATGGCGCTCGTACGCGCACTGCGCGCGGGACTTCCGGGGCGGCCCACGACCGGGCCGCGCCCTCTCCGCAGCGCCGTCGACGCTCCCGCGCCGGCCACCGGGGACCCTCTGCAGCACATGGTGATCAGGCGCGGGCCGCCGCCCGTATACGTACGCGCAGCCTGACGCGACCCCTCCGCCGGGATCCCCGGGAGAGGTGGTCGTGATGCCGTCGCGCCTCCGCGCGCCGGACCACCTTTCCTTCGTGTCCTGTGGAGTGATCCCTGTCATGAACGTTTCCCGCATCGCCCTCGCCGGCGGCGTCGCCGCGTCCACCGTCCTGCTGCTCGCCGGCACCGCCTCCGCGCACGTCAGCGTGCAGCCGCAGGGCCAGGCCGCCAAGGGCGGCTACGCGACGGTCAACTTCAAGGTCCCCAACGAGCGCGACAACGCCTCCACCGTCAAGCTCGAGGTCAATTTCCCGACGGACCACCCGCTGGCGTCCGTCAGCCCGCAGCCGGTGGCCGGCTGGAAGATCGACGTCACCAAGAGCAAGCTGGCCAAGCCCCTCGAGGTGCACGGCAAGAAGATCAACGAAGCCGTCTCCAAGGTCACCTGGACCGCGGAGGGCGACGGCATCGAGGCCGGGTTCTTCCAGCAGTTCCCGCTCTCGGTCGGGCAGCTCCCCGAGGACGCCGACCAGCTCGTCTTCAAGGCGCTCCAGACGTACAGCAACAAGGAAGTCGTCCGCTGGATCGAGGAGCCCACCGAGGGCGGCGAAGAGCCCGAGAACCCGGCTCCCGTACTCGCGCTGACCGCCCCGGCGGCCGACACCCACGGTGCCCCGGCGGACGACAAGAGCGCCAAGAGCGGCGAGGCGGAGAAGACGAAGACGGCGGCGTCCTCGGACGAGGCGTCGTCGAACACCGACGGCACCGCCCGAGTGCTCGGCATCGTCGGGATCGTCGTCGGCGTCGCGGGGGTCGCCTTCGGCGTACTCGCCGGCCGTCGCCGCAGCGCCTGATCCCACCGGCCCCACCACCCGTATTTCCACAGATCAGGAATCAGCTCTCCATGCACAGCAAGAAGACGGTGCTGGCCGCGGCGTTCGCCGCCGTGGCCGCACTGACCCTGTCGGCCTGCGGCAGCGGAGGGGACTCGGCGGACGACTCGGTCGCCGAGGTCTCCTCCGGGACCGAGTCCAAGCCCGCGACCGTGCTCGATCAGCCGTTCACCAAGCCCGACCTCGTCCTCACCGACACGCACGGCAAGAAGTACGACCTGCGCGAGCAGACCAAGGGCAAGCCGACACTCATCTACTTCGGCTACACCAACTGCCCCGACGTGTGCCCGCTGACCATGAGCAACATCGCCGTCGCCAAGCGCGCGCTGCCCAAGGCCGACCAGGACAAGCTCCAGGTCGTCTTCGTGACGACGGACCCCGAACGGGACACCCCGGCGTCGCTGGGCAGCTGGCTCAAGGCCCAGGACCCCGACTTCACCGGTCTCACCGGCGACTTCCCGACCATCCAGGCGGGGGCACGGCAGATCGGCATCGGCATCGACCCGCCGAAGAAGGAGAAGGACGGCACGGTCGTCTCGATGCACGGCTCCCAGGTCATCGCGTTCTCACCGAAGACCGACAAGGGGTACGTCCTCTACAGCGAGGACACCACGGCCGAGGACTACACCGAGGATCTCCCTGAGCTCGTCGAGGGGGAGACCCCGTGAACCGCCGCACGGCCGTCGCCGGCGCCCTGACCCTCACCACCGGGCTGGCGCTGACGGCGTGTTCCTCGGACAGTGTTCCGCGGCTGGAGGTCACCGGGGCCTTCATGCCCCAGCCCGTCAGCGACATGGCGGCCGGCTTCCTCCTGGTGAAGAACAGCGGCGACGCGACCGACCGGCTCACCTCGGTGACGAGCTCCCTGTCGGACCACGTCTCCATCCACGAGACGAAGAACCGGACGATGCGGATGGTCACGTCGTTCGAGGTGCCCGCCGGGGGCGAGCTCGACCTCGAACGCGGCGGCAACCACATCATGTTCACGGAGCTGAAGCAGCAGCCCAAGCGGGGAGAAACCGTCTCCGTGGAACTGCACTTCGAGAAGGCCGACCCCATCACGGTCGACATCCCCGTGAAGGAGACCACCTACAACCCGAAGAAGCAGTGAGGTACTGACACCCCATGACAGCCACCGCCCCGCGCTTCGGGCCCTCTCCGATACGACGGCCGCTCGCCGCGGTCGCGCTCCTCGCCACGCTGACCGGTCTGCTGTTCGGCCTGGTGCTGGCCGGCGCGAGCCCCGCGTCCGCGCACGCCGCCCTCACGGGGAGCGACCCGCAGGACGGGGCGGTGGTCGCCACCGCACCCGAGGAGGTCACGCTCACCTTCTCCGAACAGATCGCCATGGGCGACGACTCGATCCGGGTCCTCGACCCGAGCGGGAAGCGCGCCGACGACGGCGCTCCCCGCGACCTCACGAGCGGCGGGGCCGTACGGTACGGCGTCCAGCTCCACAGCGGCCTGCCCGACGGCACGTACACCGTGGCCTGGCAGGCGGTCTCCGCGGACAGCCATCCGGTCTCGGGAGCCTTCACCTTCTCCGTCGGCGCACCGTCGGAGACCACCGTGGCGCTGCCCTCGAACGAAGCCGGCGGCGGACTCGTGGGTGCGCTCTACGGCATCGCCCGCTACGCCGCGTACGCCGGCTTCATCCTGCTCGCGGGCGGTTCGGCCTTCGTGCTCGCCTGCTGGCAGCGCGGGGCGGGGGCGCTTCCGATGCAGCGGCTCGTCGTACGCGGCTGGATCACGCTCACCGCGGCCACCCTGGCCATGCTGCTCCTGCGCAGTCCGTACACCGGTTCCGGCAAGCTCGGTGACGCCTTCGACCTCGACGGCCTCCAGTCCGTCCTCGACACCAAGCCGGGGGCCGCGCTGGTCTCCCGGCTGCTGCTCCTGGGCGCCTCCGCGCTCTTCATCGCCGTCCTCTTCGGCGCGTACGCCAAGCGCGAGGACGAGAAGGAGAAGCAGGACCTCACCTTCGGACTGGCGACGGGCGGAGCGGTCATCGCCGCGGGGATCGCCGGTACGTGGGCCCTGGCCGAGCACGCCTCCACGGGGATCCAGCCGGGCATCGCCATGCCGGTCGACGTGCTCCACCTGCTCGCCGTCGCCGCCTGGCTCGGCGGACTCACCGCGCTGCTGGTCGCGCTGTACCGGACGCCGGACATCACGAGCGGGGCGGTACGCCGCTTCTCGCGCATGGCGTTCGGCAGCGTGCTCGTCCTCACCGCGACCGGGCTCTACCAGTCCTGGCGCCAGGTCGGTTCCTGGTCCGCGCTGACCGGCACCCGGTACGGGCAGCTGCTGCTCGTCAAGGTGGCGCTCGTCGCCGTGCTCGTCGGGGTCGCGTGGATATCGCGGCGGTGGACGGGACGGCTGACCGAACACGCCGGGTCCGTGTCCGCCGCTGATGACACGTCCGGCGCTGACGCCGCTGCCGTCACTGCCGACGAGGAGGTCGATCCGGAGCGCGCCGCGCAGCTCTCCCGGCAGCGCGCCGCCCTGACGGCGACGAAGGAGAAGCGCGCCCGCGACGCCGATCCGGACCGCTCCGGGCTGCGGCGTTCCGTGATGGTGGAGACCGGCATCGCCGTGGTGCTGCTCATCGTCACGACGATCCTGACGTCCACCGAGCCCGGCCGCACCGAGGAGGAGGCGGCGCGCGGCAACACGACGGCGGCACCTGCCCCGGTGACCGGCGGGCAGGTGAATCTGAGCCTGCCCTTCGACACGGGCGGCCAGAACGGCAAGGGGACCGTCCGCCTGGACATCTCGCCGGGCGGAACCGGCTCGAACAGCGTGCACCTCTGGGTCGACGGGACCGATGAGCGCCCGCTGGACGTCCCCGAGGTGAAGCTCGCCTTCACGCTGGAGTCCAAGGACATCGGCCCGCTGCCGGTCGCCCCCGACCGCCTCACCGAGGGGCACTGGACCGCGAGCGGCGTGCAGATCCCGATGGCGGGCGACTGGAAGGTCGCCGTGACGGTGCGCACGTCGGACATCGACCAGACAACCATCTCCAAGAACGTGAAGATCGGCTGAGCAGGGTGAGCAAGAAGAAGGACGGCCCCGGAAAGAACGGCGTCGCCGCCGACCGCCCCGACGGGCCAGGCCCTGGTGGCACGCACGTCGTCTCCCGACGACGGCTGATCGGCAGCGCGGGAGCGGCCGGCGCGGCGGGCCTGGTCCTGGGCGCGGCAGGTGGCGCGGGCGGCTATGCCGCGACGCGCGGGGACGCGCCGACCCCGCTGACCGCGGTCGGTTCGACCGAGGCGATGTTTCACGGGAAACATCAAGCGGGGATCACCACTCCGCTTCAGGCCCGCGGGCACCTGGTCGCCTTCGATCTGGCCCCCGGCGCAGGACGTAAGGAGGCAGCCGCCCTGATGCGCCGCTGGTCCGCCGTGGCAGCACGGCTGATGGCCGGTGAGCCGGCGGAGGGCGGTCAGGGGCACGACACCGGGGTGGCCCTGGACGCCGGGCCGTCCTCCCTGACCGTCACCTTCGGATTCGGCCGGACCTTCTTCACCCGCACCGGTCTGACCGGGCACCGGCCGCCCGCCCTGGACCCGCTGCCGGCCTTCTCCTCCGACCACCTCGACGCCGAGCGGTCCGAGGGCGACCTCTGGGTGCAGATCGGCGCCGACGACGCGCTCGTCGCCTTCCACGCGCTGCGCGCCCTGCAGAAGGAGGCGGGCTCGACGGCCCGGGTGCGGTGGCAGATGAACGGCTTCAACCGGACCCCGGGCGCGACGGGCCGCCCGATGACCACGCGCAATCTGATGGGCCAGGTCGACGGCACCAACAACCCGAAGCCGGCCGAGAGCGACTTCGAGGAGCGGATCTTCGTACCGTCCGGCGGCTCATCGGCGTACGCCTGGATGGAAGGCGGCTCGTACGCCGTCGTCCGGCGGATCAGGATGCTCCTGGACGACTGGGAGGAGCTCACGGTCAAGCGGCAGGAGCAGGTCATCGGGCGGCGCAAGGCGGACGGCGCCCCGCTCAGCGGCGGCTCGGAGGACACCGCGATGGACCTGGACAAGGCGGGGGCGGACGGCAAGCTGCTGATCCCCGACAACGCCCACGCCCGGATCTCCGCCCCCGAGAAGAACGGGGGCGCCGCGATGCTGCGCCGCCCGTTCTCGTACCACGACGGCATCTCCGACGACGGCACCTCGGACGCCGGTCTGCTCTTCATCTGCTGGCAGGCCGATCCGTTCAAGGGCTTCATCCCGGTCCAGCGCAAGCTCGACCGGGGGGACGCTCTCTCACCGTTCATCCGGCACGAGGCGAGCGGTCTCTTCGCCGTACCCGGAGGTGCCGCGCCCGGGGAGTACGTGGGGCAGCGGCTGCTGGAGGCGTGACGCGACGCGACCGCCCCCGTCCGGCGGGCGGTCGCACGTCTGCACGACCCCGTCGATCAGCGGTCGCACGGCACACGACCCCGTCCGTCGGCCCATTAGGGTGACCGTATGTCAGCCACGCGCTACGCCTACCTCGGCCCCGAAGGCACCTTCACCGAGGTGGCCCTCCGTACGCTCCCCGAAGCCGCCACCCGTGAACTCGTCCCGATGGTCTCGGTGCCGGCCGCGCTGGACGCGGTGCGAAACGGTGAGGCCGCGGCCGCGCTCGTCCCCATCGAGAACTCCGTGGAGGGCGGGATCAGCGCGACCCTCGACGAGCTGACCACGGGCGCTCCGCTGATGATCTACCGCGAAGTGCTGCTCTCCATCACGTTCGCCCTGCTGGTGCGCCCCGGGACGAAGCTGTCGGACATCAAGACCGTCACCGCCCACCCGGCCGCACAGCCCCAGGTGCGCAACTGGATGGCGGCCCATCTACCGAACACGGTGTGGGAGTCGGCCGCCTCGAACGCCGACGGTGCCCGGCTGGTCCAGGAGGGGCGCTACGACGCCGCCTTCGCCGGTGAGTTCGCCGCGGCGACCTACGGGCTGGAACCGCTGGTGACGGAGATCCACGACGCGGAGAACGCCCAGACCCGCTTCGTGCTGGTGGGGCGCCCGGCCAGGCCCTCCGCGCCTACGGGAGCCGACAAGACCTCCGTGGTGATCTGGCTCGGCGACGACCACCCGGGCGCCCTCCTCGAACTGCTCCAGGAGTTCGCGGTCCGCGGGGTCAACCTGATGCTGATCCAGTCCCGGCCCACCGGGGAGGGCATCGGGAACTACTGCTTCGCCGTCGACGCGGAGGGGCACATCGCGGACCGGCGCGTCGGTGAGGCGCTGATGGGACTGAAGCGGATCTGCCCGAATGTGCGGTTCCTGGGTTCGTACCCGCGCGCGGGGGTGACACCCGAAGAGGTGAGCCCCCTGCGGACCGGGACGTCGGACACGGACTTCACCGAGGCCTCCGACTGGCTGGCCCGCAGCCAGGACGGCCGGGCCTGAAAAACCTGCGGGCGGGACCGGCTACGGACACTCCCGGTCCTACCTGCGGATTTTCATTCCACACAGAGTTATCCACAGGCCACCCTTTCCGCCTGGGGACAAGTCGACACCGCAACACGACATGGTCGACAAATCACCCCAGTACTCCTGGATCCCCCATGGGGTCACAGCCCCCCTCGTGTCCCTCCAATTCCGTTGATCAACTCATTGGGACGAGGAATACCCACCCGAATGAGTGCGCGAGTGAGGTTTGAGTTGCGAATCCCTGTCCCGTCATGCCGCATTCGGAACGATCTCTTCCGGCATCCACAGATCTTCTTCACAGCCTGTGGATAACTAATTGGATCAACGGGAACCTGTGGACAACGCACTCCCACCGGCGCCCCAACTCCCCGCGCCCGCACCGATGATGCGTCAAGCAACAGGGCGGCTTGTTCCCTTTTCGAGGCAATGAGGCCCTTTTATTGACGATCTCCACCCGGACATCGGCCTGGGACTCCTCCAGGATTATGGATTCCGGCAATTCGGGCAAAGCGCCACGCTCGCCGATATCGGTTCGAGCGGTGGATCCCCGCACCGGTAGCCTTGAGGGGTGATTGACCTTCGCCTGCTCCGTGAGGACCCCGACCGTGTTCGCGCCTCCCAGCGCGCCCGTGGAGAGGACGTCGCGCTCGTCGACGCCCTGCTCTCCGCCGACGAGCTGCGCAGGTCGTCCGGCGTCCGCTTCGACGAACTCCGCTCCGAGCAGAAGTCGCTCGGGAAGCTGATCCCCAAGGCCACCCCCGAGGAGCGCGCCGAGCTCCTCAAGAAGGCCGATCAGCTGAAGTCCGAGGTCAAGGCGGCCGACGCCGCCCAGGACGAGGCCGACGCCGAGGCCAAGCGTCTCCTCCTGCTCCTCGGCAACGTCGTCCACGAGGACGTGCCGGTCGGCGGCGAGGAGGACTTCGTCGTCCTGGAGACGCACGGCACGATCCGTGACTTCGGGGCGGAGGGCTTCGAGCCCAAGGACCACCTGGAGATCGGTGAGGCGCTCGGCGCCATCGACATGGAGCGCGGCGCCAAGGTCTCCGGATCGCGCTTCTACTACCTGACCGGTGTCGGCGCACTGCTGGAGCTGGCCCTGGTCAACGCGGCGATCGCCCAGGCCACCGAGGCCGGCTTCGTCCCCATGCTGACCCCCGCGCTGGTGCGCCCGCGCGCCATGGAGGGCACGGGCTTCCTCGGCCAGGCCGCGGAGAACGTGTACCACCTGGAGAAGGACGACTACTACCTCGTCGGCACGTCGGAGGTCCCCCTCGCGGCGTACCACATGGACGAGATCATCGAGGCCGACAAGCTGCCCCTGCGGTACGCGGGCTTCTCGCCCTGCTTCCGCCGCGAGGCGGGCACGTACGGCAAGGACACCCGGGGCATCTTCCGGGTCCACCAGTTCGACAAGGTCGAGATGTTCTCGTACGTCGACCCGGCGGACGCCGAGGCCGAGCACCGCAGGCTCCTGGACTGGGAGAAGCAGTGGCTCACCGGGCTGGAGCTGCCGTTCCAGGTGATCGATGTCGCCACCGGTGACCTGGGGGCGTCGGCCTCGCGGAAGTTCGACTGCGAGGCGTGGATCCCGACCCAGGGCAAGTACCGCGAGCTGACCTCCGCGTCGAACTGCGACGGCTTCCAGGCACGCCGGCTCTCCGTCCGGATGCGCGAGGGGAAGAAGGTCCAGCCGCTGGCCACGCTGAACGGCACGCTCTGCGCCGTACCGCGCACGATCGTGGCGATCCTGGAGAACCACCAGCTGCCCGACGGCTCGGTGCGGGTACCGGAGGTCCTGCGTCCGTACCTGGGCGGCCGCGAGCTGCTGGAGCCGGTCTCCAAGTGACCTTCCCCTACAAGCTCGTCGCGACCGATCTCGACGGCACGCTGCTCCGTGACGACCACACCGTGTCCGCTCCCACCCGGGAGGCGCTGGCCGCGGTCACCGCGGCCGGCGCGGCGCACATCGTCGTCACGGGGCGGGCGGTGCCGTGGACCCGGCACATCCTCGACGACCTGGGCTACAAGGGCCTCGCGGTGTGCGGTCAGGGTGCGCAGGTCTACCACGCGGGCGAGCACAAGCTGCTGACCTCCCTCACCCTGGACCGGCAGCTCGCCGGGCTCGCGCTGTCGAAGATCGAGGCGGAGGTCGGCCCGCTCGCGCTGGCCGCGAGCCGTGACGGTCTCGATGGGGAGGTGCTCGTCGGGCCCGGTTATCAGGTGCAGGAGGGGCCGCTTCCCGCCGTCTTCATGGCCGACCCGGCGGAGATGTGGACCGCTCCGCTGAACAAGGTCTACATCCAGCATCCGGAGCTCGACGACGACGCCCTGACCGAGGCCGCGCGGCAGGCCGTCGGCAGCCTCGTGAACGTCGTCATGGCGGGCCCGGGCGTCGTGGAGATCCTGCCCCTGGGGCTGAGCAAGGCGACCGGTCTCTCGCTGGCCGCACGCCGGCTGGGCCTCAAGGCGGCGGACACGCTGGCGTTCGGTGACATGCCGAACGACATCCCCATGTTCGGCTGGGCGCAGCACGGCGTCGCCATGGCCAACGCTCACGACGACCTGAAGGCCGTGGCACACGAGATCACCGCGTCGAACGAGCACGACGGCATCGCCGTGGTGCTGGAGGAACTGCTCAGGACGGCCACGCGCGCGTAGAAGCACACACGGGACTGTTCCTGGGGCTCCGGCGGAGGATGCGCGGATCGAACGCG
Source organism: Streptomyces sp. NPDC102451 (assembly GCF_044765485.1). Taxonomy (NCBI): domain Bacteria; kingdom Bacillati; phylum Actinomycetota; class Actinomycetes; order Kitasatosporales; family Streptomycetaceae; genus Streptomyces; species Streptomyces sp. NPDC102451. Next base: position 22,717 of record NZ_JBIWKD010000009.1, read on the forward strand.
CGCGGGGTTCTGCCCCGACGACGGCTTAGCAAGCCGCTGCCTTACCACTCGGCCAATCCTCCGGGAGGTGGCCGGCGCGCGAGATGCGCGAAGGGCCACCTGGGGGTCCTGCCGCGGCGACTGCGCGGGCAGCTGATGAAGCTACCGCGGTGCCGGCTGCGGACCGCCCTGTCGGGAACACGACGGACTCGGACTCCTGGTCATCGCCGCGCTCCTCTCCCGGTCCACAGGGACGGCGCCGTACCGCGCCGTCCCCCTCACTGTGCCCGAGACCGCCGTCCGGGGACCACCCATTTATCCGGTGGCCCCCGGCCGTACGTCAGCCGCTCCTGCGGCTCAGATCCTTCAGCCGGTGCGCGAGGTCATCCATGCGGGCATCGAGTCGGATGACGTCCTGCGAGACGTCGGTGAGCCGGACGCTGACAGCACCGATGAGCTGGTGGGTGACGTCCAGCTTCCGGTCCAGCGAGTCGAACCGCCGCGACATCCGGCCGAGCACCGGGCCCAGCTCCTGGAGCGCGCTCCCCACATCGGCCAGGCAGCCCTCGATACGGGTGACGCGCCGGTCCAGCGAGACATAGGAGGCCCTGAGCTCCTCCTCCGCGTCGAGCAGGTGGGTACGGACACTGCGCGCGATGTCGCTGTCGCGAAGAAGCATGGCGACGTTGAGCACGGTCCTGCGGGTGTAGAGCGTGAGCTGAGTCGGGGCCTGTGGATAACTTTCAGACCCCTCCCCCTTCCATAGGGACATCATGTCCCTATGGAAGGCGCGCAGCTCAGCGCCGCGCATCAGCCTGAGGCCGTTCTCCTCCACCTCGCTGCGGTGGCGCTGGGTCAGCTTCTTGATGACCTCTGTGGATACTTCGAAGTACCGGGCCACCTCCTCTGTGCGAAGGTGAATTCCGTCCGGGAGCATGACAAGGCTCTTGACCTTGTCGAGGACTTCGACGCGCCCCATCTGCTCGACCCGGAGGGCTTGGGATTCGAGCAGGGCGACTTCCGTGGGCATGGGTGTGCCTCTCGTGCGTACGTGGGAATGGCAAGGACCGCCCTGTCCCCGGGCTGCGAGGGCGGAGGTCGCTCACGGTTGCCACTCACTCGATGACCGGCCGGGCGGGCGCTCGCCTCACCGCTGCCGGCATTCCCCGAATTCACGAAAGCTCGACGCCACAGATTCCAGTTGCCTCCACGCACCCGGTACAACGAGCTGATCAACGCCTGGTCACGCATCCGACCGCCGCACGCGGAACAACCCCCGCCCGGTGGGCGGGGGTTGCAGGGGTGGCGCCTGGCTCACTCCTCGCCGGCGAGCTTCAGGGCCCTGAGCTTCTGACCCGCGTACCACGTGGCCACGACCGTGACCCCGGCCAGCAGCAGAGTGGCCAGCGGAAGGCCGACGTCCGAGGTGACCAGGCCGTCCCCGGCCACCTTCTCGGCGACCGACAGGGACCACTGCTGCACGCTGAGCGTCCTGGCCCCCGGGACCAGACTGCCGAAGAGGGCCTCCCACACCAGGGCGTACACCAGACCGAAGACCACGGCGTGCCGGCTGACCGTACCGAGCAGCAGGAACAGCGCGCTGTACGCGATCGAGGCGACCAGCGCCGCGATCGTGTAGGCCACGGCGATCTGTCCGCCGTTGCCGTTGAGGATCAGACCCGCGATCAGCGTGGGCAGCGCCGAGAACAGCATCGTCACGGCGACGGCGACGATGAGCTTGGTGAAGATGATCGTGGGCCGCTTCACCGGCTTGGCGAGCAGATAGACGATCGAGCCGTCGTCGATCTCCGGCCCGATGGCACCGGTGCCCGCGATGACACCGATGAGCGGGACCATCGTGGCGATGGCGAAACCGCCCAGCACGCCGGAGGCGACGCCGTCATCGGCTCCGGCGAACGCCCGTACCGCCACGGCGATGGCCACCAGGAGGACCGGCAGGACGAACAGGATGGCGGCCCGGCGCCGGCCGAGCAGGGCCCGGTAGGTGAGCCGGGCGACTGTGGGGTCGTACATGACGCTTCACAGCTCCTTTCAGGCCACTACTCAGGCCGCTACGAGATAGGAAAAGACCGATTCGAGGGACTCGTCGGACGGGGAGACGGTGAGCAGCCGGATGCCGTGTTCACGCGCGACCTTCGGCAGCAGCGTCGTGAACCTCCCGAAGTCGACCGCCTGGATGCGCAGGGCCTTCTCCGTGACGTCGACCTCGATCCCCGCCGTCGACGGGTCCGCGATGAGCGCCGCGGCGAGCGCCCGGTCGTCACTGGACCGGACGAGGTAGCGGTGCGGCCGGTCCGTCATCAGACGGCGGATCTTCCGGAAGTCGCCCGACGCGGCATGACGGCCCGCCACGATCACCTCGATGTGCGAGGCGAGCTGTTCGACCTCTTCGAGGATGTGCGAGGAGAAGAGCACCGTACGGCCCTCGGCCCCCATCCGGCGCAGCAGCTCCATGAGCTGCATCCGCTGCCGCGGGTCCATGCCGTTGAACGGCTCGTCCAGGAGCAGCACCGAGGGGTCGTGGACCAGCGCGGACGCCATCTTCACGCGCTGGCGCATGCCCTTGCTGTACGTCGAGATCTTGCGGTCCTGCGCGTACTCCATCTCGACCGTGGCCAGCGCCTTGTGCGCGGCCGCGTCACCCAGTCCGTGCAGCTCGGCGTTGGCGACGACGAACTCGCGGCCGGTCAGGAAGTCGTACATCCCCTCCCGCTCCGGCACGATCCCGATCGCCTTGTAGACCGCCTCGTTGCGCCAGATCTGTGTGCCGTCGAGCGTCACCGTGCCGGTCGACGGCGCGAGGAACCCGGCCATCATGTTGATCAGCGTGGACTTCCCGGCTCCGTTGGGCCCGAGCAGCCCGGTGACTCCGGGGCCCACGGTCATGCTCACGTCGTTGACGGCGACCACATTGCCGAACCAGCGGGAGGTGTGGTCGATCTCGATGGTGGTCACAGCCCGACCCTCCGGTAGCGGCGCATCAGTACGGCGTACGAGCCGGCGACGAGCGCGAGAACAACGAGCAGATAGACCACGCCGGCGGCGGCTCCGGGCCCGTCCCCGCCGGGGAAGGCGGAGGTGGCGCCGAGGAACGCGGTCTGCACCCCGTCGATCAGCGTGATCGGCGAGAACAGTCCCAGCCAGGTGATGGCGCCGGCCGAATCCGTCTGCCAGGCGATGGCCTGGACCGTGGAGACCGCGCCGTAGGTGATGGTCATTACGGCGATCACGGCGGCGACTCCGAAGCCCCTGCGCGGTGTCAGCGCGGCGACCACCAGTCCGAGCCCGGCGAACAGCACGGAGAGCAGCGCCACCGAGACCATCCCCTGTCCGAAGCCCTTGGCCTGAGCGGCGAAGTCGAACTTGGCCAGCAGCGAGCCCACGAAGAGGATGACGAGCGGCAGCCCGGTCAGGATCAGCAGGGCCGACGTCATGGCCGCGAACTTGGCCAGTACGTAGTCGACGCGTTCGATCGGCCGTGAGAAGTACAGCGGCACGCTCTTGAAACGGAGGTCCCTGGAGACGGACTGCGGCGCCTGGGAGGCGATGAAGAGTCCGATCACGGCCTGCAGGTAGATCGCGAAGTCCGTGTACTTGATGGGGAGTTTCGTCATGCCGGGCGTGGCGATGGCGACCGCGACGAGGATCAGCGCCACCAGGCACATCACCCCGCACAGCAGCATCGGCAGCACCTTGGACTTGGCGGACCTGCCCAGTCCGAACGAGCCCCGCAGGGACTGCGAGAACAACGACCTGCGGGCGTAAGCCCTGCCCAGGCGGGCGCCGTCGTAGGAGCGGTATCCGATGTTGTGGATCCGGGAGGTGTCGCTCCCGGCCACGGTCCCGGTCTCAGTGCTCATCGCGACCGCTCCCCTTCTGCTGTCCGGCACCCGCTGCCGCGGCCACGGCCGCACGCGGTGCCTCTTCGGTACGGAAGACCTCGGCGATGTGGTGGCGCCGCTGTTCCATCCGGATGAGGCCCAGTCCGAGGCCGGCGACGCTGTCGCGGACCACGTCGTACGTCTCCTCGCCCGTCGCCTCCACCAGGAGGATGTGGCCTGCGCCCGGCAGCCCCGCGGCGTCGAGGCCGTCGTGTCCGACGAGCTTGATCCCGGCTCCGGTGAGGGCCCGGCGCAGAGCGTCCGTACCGTCCGGGTGGGTGTCGCTGTCGGTGACCTCGACCGCCAGCGTCGTGGTGGTCTGGGTGAAGTCGCTGGTGGAGCTGGAACGCAGCAGCGCGCCGCCGTCGATGACGACGACGTGGTCGCAGGTCCTCTCCAGCTCTCCGAGGAGGTGTGAGGTGACCAGCACCGAGATGCCGAAGTCGGTGTGGACACGGCGGATCAGGCCGAGCATCTCGTCCCGGCCGACGGGGTCCAGGCCGTTGGTCGGCTCGTCGAGGAGGACCAGCTTCGGGTCGTGGACCAGTGCCTGGGCCAGCTTCACCCGCTGCTTCATGCCGGTCGAATATCCGCCGATGGGCCGGTAGCGCTCCTCGTACAGCCCTACGTGGCGCAGGGTGTCCGCGGTGCGCTCGCGTGCCGCGGTGGGCGGCAGCCCGGACATCCGCGCCATGTGGACCACGAACTCGGTCGCCGAGACGTCCGGGGGCAGGCAGTCGTGCTCGGGCATGTACCCGACCCGCTCCCGGATGGCGGCGCCCTCGGTCGCCACGTCGAGCCCGAGCACCGCGGCCCGGCCTTCGGTGGCGGGGGACAGACCCAGCAGGATCTTGATCAGTGTGGACTTGCCGGCTCCGTTGGAACCCACCAGGCCGGTCACGCCCGGTCCGATGTCCAAGGAGAGCCGGTCAAGCGCGGTCACCCTCGGGAACCGCTTGCTCAGGCTTTCGGTTGCGATCACAGTCACGTCTTCGAAGGTAGTGGCGCGCGCCACAGCAGTCGTCAGACCAGGCGGCTGTATCCGCGTCAGACTCCAGGCGTACGGACCCGTAGGGGGACCCCACGAGGGAGGACCCGGGGTGGGCGCATCCGGGCCCGTTCGTCCACAGGGTGTTGTCCACAGGTTCGGGGCATCCCTTGACGCGGCCGTACGTCGGTTGCCACATTCAGCGGTGTCACGTTACGGACGCGTACCGCAACGCCGGCACTGGACGAGGAGGCGGCGTGGAGCTGCGAAACGCGCGTGAGCGCTGGGTTCGTACGGGCGGGATCGAGCTGTGTGTCGCCGAGCTGGGCGATGCCGCGCAGCCGACGGTCGTGCTGGTGCACGGCTATCCGGACAGCAAGGAGGTCTGGTCCGAGGTCGCGGAGCGGCTGGCGGAGCAGTGGCACGTGGTGCTCTACGACGTGCGGGGCCACGGCAGGTCGACGGCGCCCGAGCCGCTGCGCGGAGGATTCACCCTGGAGAAGCTGACCGACGACTTCCTGGCCGTCGCGGACGCCGTGAGCCCGGACCGGCCCGTCCATGTGGTCGGCCACGACTGGGGTTCGGTCCAGTCCTGGGAGTTCGCGACGGTGGAGCGGACCCAGGGCCGTATCGCCTCGTTCACCTCGATGTCCGGACCTTCCCTCGACCACTTCGGGCACTGGATCAAGCGGCGGATGTCCCACCCGGACCCGCGTGGGGTGGGGCAGTTGCTCGGCCAGGGCGCCAAGTCCTGGTACGTGTACGCGCTGCACACGCCGGCCCTGCCCGAGATGGCGTGGCGCGGGGCGCTCGGCAGGCAGTGGCCGCGCATCCTGCAGCGCATGGAGAAGGTGCCCGCGGACGGGTATCCGACGGCTTCGCTCCCTCGGGACGCGTCCCACGGGGCCTGGCTCTACCGGGACAACATCCGGTTCCGCCTGCGCCGCCCACGCCCGGACGCGTACGCGCATGTGCCGGTGCAGCTGATCACCCCGACCGGCGACGCCTTCCTCTCGCCGTCCCTCTACGACGAACTGGATTCCTGGGTGCCCCGGTTGGTGCGGCGCACCCTGCCGGCGAAGCACTGGGTCCCGCGCACCAGACCGGATCAGCTGGCCGCCTGGATCGGGGAGTTCGCCGAAGGCGTGGAATCCGGCGGCCAGGAGTCCGGCGGCGGGGAATCGGACGGCCAGGATGGTTCCGCTGGTTCCGCTGGTTCCGCTTGTTCCGGTCCGGCGGTCAAGGCGGCCACCGGTGCCCATGCGGACCGGTTCGGCGGGCAGTTGGTCCTGGTGACGGGCGCCGCATCGGGGATCGGGCGCGCGACGGCGCTGGCCTTCGCCGAGGCCGGAGCGCGGGTGGTGGCCGTGGACCGGGACGCGGAGGGCGTGGCCCGGACGGCGGAGGCCGCCGAGCTCATCGGCGCGCCCGCCGCGTGGGGCGAGGTGGTGGATGTCGGGGACGAGCAGGCGATGGAGAAGCTCGGCGAGAAGGTGGCCGCCGAACACGGCGTCGTGGACGTCCTGGTGAACAACGCGGGTGTCGGTCTGTCGGGCGCTTTCCTCGACACGACGAGCGAGGACTGGAGGAAGGTCCTCGACGTCAATCTCTGGGGCGTGATCCACGGCTGCCGGATCTTCGGCGGGCAGATGGCCGAGCGCGGGCAGGGCGGCCACATCGTCAACGTCGCCTCGGCCGCCGCCTATCAGCCGTCGCGGGTGCTGCCCGCCTACAGCACCTCCAAGGCGGCGGTGCTGATGCTCAGTGAATGCCTGCGCGCGGAATTGGCCGAGCGGTCGATCGGGGTCAGCGCGATCTGCCCTGGTTTCGTCGACACCGGCATCACCGGCACCGCGCACTTCGCCGGGGCCGACGAGGCGGAGGAGGCGCGCCTCCGGAAGCGGACGGCTCGGCTCTACTCGCTGCGCAACTACCCTGCGGAGAAGGTGGCCAGGGCGATCCTCGGGGCGGTGGTGCACAACCGGGCCGTGGTGCCGGTGACGCCGGAGGCCCGTGGCGCACGGTGGCTCTCACGGATCAGCCCCCGGATGCTGCGCGGCGTCGCCCGGGTGAAGCCACCGCTGTGAGCAGTGCGGTGCATTGGGAGCACGCCTGCTCCAATTCACCTGCTGACCCTTCGGGTTGGCTCCTAAGGGCTGTGACCCCGCACCACAACTTGCGTTTTCGGCCCCGCCACTTGGTCGTTTCCACTTCGCAGAGCGCGTGTTGGGAGGAGCGTACCGGCGCATGGATCGCAAACTCCACCAATAGCAGGCATGTTGGGCAAATGCCCTATACCGGCCAGCACTTGTCCACAGGAAAGCCAAAAGCCCTGTGGATAACGCGAGTTGGCTGTGGATCAAACCTGTTCACGTCAATGCGCGCCGCGAACGTCGGGTGAAATCGAGGTGCGCCGACAGAAGTGACGGAGGCACTCTGACGGGATGGACGAACGACGCACCGTCAAGGTGTCCAAGTACCTTTCGAAGCACCTGCGGCACGAACCCGGCCGGATCGGGATCACTCTCGACACCCACGGCTGGGTGGCCGTCGACGAGCTGCTGCGGGCCTGCGCCCGGCACGGCTTCACCATCAGCAGGGACGACCTCGACCACGTCGTCGCGGTCAATGACAAACAGCGGTTCACCCTGGACGGTGATCGCATCCGGGCGAACCAGGGCCACTCCGTCACCGTCGACCTCGGCCTGCCCCCGGCCGAACCACCGGCGTACCTCTTCCACGGCACCGTGGCACGGGTGCTCGACGCCATCCGTACCGAAGGGCTGCGGCCCATGAACCGTCACCATGTCCATCTCTCGCCCGACCGCGAGACCGCGGTCCGCGTCGGCGCCCGTCGCGGCGCCCCGGTCGTCCTCGCGGTGGACGCGGGAGCCATGCACCGGGCCGGCCACGTCTTCCATGTCAGCGCGAACGGGGTATGGCTGACCGACTCCGTACCGCCTCCGTTCCTGCGTCTGCGGGAATGACGCGTGCCGCAGTTCAGCGCTCCATGCCACCGAGGCCCGCGCGCAGGTCGTCGAGGTTCATGACGGGCTGCAGGGAGATCTTGGAATTCGCGTGGAACAAGGGCTCCAGCAGCGATGGCATCTGGGCGGAGTCCTGCATGTCGAACACCATGAGACAGCCGCGCCGACCGTTCTGGATGGTGAAGTACGCCGCTTCGGGCTTCAGCTGCTCGACGACCTCCTCGATCATCTTGGACATGGTTCCCTCGGACACCGATCGGTTGGCCGTCTCGGTGTCCATCTGCGCGGTGAGCAGCATCCTCATGACGATTCATTCCTTCCGGCGAACCGCGCCCGGTGCCGTGCGCACGCGCGGGCAGGACCGGCCGGGTTCCCTTCCAGCGTCGCCCCGGCGCCTCTCCCCGGCAACCACTGCCGCCCGGCCCCGGCGGAGTTCCTCCCCCTCTCCGCCCCGTTCACCGGTGGCCGACGAAGCCCTCGGGGACCGCCGTAGAGTCTGGTCATGACCTCCTCCCGCCGACTGAGCACCGTGATCCTGCCCATCCGCCGCTGGCACGACGGCGGCCGGCCCTTGTGGGTACGCGCCGAGGAGCTGGGGTTCCACGCCGCGTACACCTACGACCATCTGGCCTGGCGGTCGTTCCGCGACGGTCCGTGGTTCGGAGCCGTCCCGACGCTGACGGCCGCCGCAGCGGCCACCGAGCGACTGCGCCTGGGCACGCTCGTCACCTCGCCCAACTTCCGCCACCCGGTGACGCTCGCCAAGGACCTCATCACGCTGGACGACGTCTCCGACGGACGGATCACGCTCGGTATCGGCGCCGGGGGCAACGGCTTCGACGCCACCACGCTGCGCGGGAGCGGCGAGGAGCCGTGGACGCCCCGCGAACGCGCCGACCACTTCGACGAGTTCGTCCCGCTGCTCGACCGGCTGCTCCGGGAGCCCTCCGTGACGCAGGAGGGCCGGTTCTACGCCGCGAACGAGGCCCGGAACATCCCCGGCTGCGTGCAGCGCCCCCGGCTGCCCTTCGCGGTCGCCGCCACCGGCCCGCGCGGACTGAAGCTCGCGGCACGGTACGGCCAGGCGTGGGTGACCACGGGTGATCCGAAGCTGTACGAGACCGGCACTCCTGAGCAGTCCGTGGCAGCCGTCCGCGGTCAGATCAGCCGGCTCGGCGCCGCCTGCGAGGAGACCGGCCGGGACGTCTCGGAGCTGGACAAGATCCTCCTCACCGGTTTCACCCCCGGCCGGCCGCTGCGGTCCTTCGACGCGTTCGTGGACTTCGCGGGAACGCACTTCGACCTCGGATTCACCGAGATCGTCGTCCACTGGCCGGTGCCGGACTCCGACTTCGCCATGGACACCGAGCTGTTCGAACGGATCGCCACCGAGGCCCTGCCACAGCTCGGCTGACCGCCATGCTCCCGCCGTCGGCCGGAGGGAAGGGGCCGCTCCGACCCTCCGGCCTGGGCAGTCGCCCCTTGAGGGCCTTTGGCATATGCCGGAGTCATGTTCCGCAGCTCAAGGACTCGCGCTCTCAGATGTGCGCCCCTCTGCACGCCCGTGCGACTCCGTACGGGAGAATGGCCGGGTGACCTCAGCTACCGACTCGCCTCTGCCTGCCGTGACCCGGCTGATCGCCACCGATCTGGACGGCACCCTCCTACGGGACGACAAGACCTTGTCGGACCGTACGACCGCCGCCCTGGCAGCCGCCGAGGAGGCGGGGATCGAGGTCTTCTTCGTCACCGGCAGGCCCGCCCGCTGGATGGATGTCGTCAGCCCTCATGTGCAGGGCCATGGCATGGCGATCTGCGCGAACGGAGCCGCGGTCGTCGATCTCCTCGAAGGCAGCCTCCTCAAGGTCTGCCCGCTGGACCGCGGGATCGCCCTGGCCGTCGTGGACATCCTGCGCGAGTCCGCCCCCGGGGTGTCGTTCGCCGTCGAACTGGCCACCGGCATCCACTACGAACCGGCCTACCCCCCGTTCCACATGGACCCGGGTGCCACGGTCGCCGTCGCGGAGAAGCTGCTCCGCGAGGAGGCCCCGGGCACCGGCACGCCGGTCCTGAAGGTCCTCGCCCACCACCCCGAACTGGCCCCGGACGCCTTCCTCACACTGGCCCGTGAACTCGCGGGGGACCGGGCGTCGTTCACCCGTTCCAGCCCCACCGCGCTGCTGGAGATCAGCGGGCTCGGTGTCTCCAAGGCCGGCACGCTCGCCGCCTGCTGCGCCGAACGCGGCATCTCCCCCGACGAGGTGGTCGCGTTCGGGGACATGCCCAACGACGTGGAGATGCTGAGCTGGGCCGGCGCCTCGTTCGCCATGGGCAACGCCCATCCGGCCGCCGTCGCCGCCGCGTCCGGTGTGACGCTCACGAACGACGAGGACGGCGTCGCGATCGTCATCGAGCGGATCCTCGCCGCGCGCTGAGCCGGCTGCGAAGACGCACGGGGGGAGCGGGACTGCCGGGACCCGCTACCCGCGTCAGAGCGGGACCTGCCAGGTCACCGTCGTACCGCCGTCCCCCTCACCGGCCCCCGGCCCGAACCAGCTCGCACCCCCCAGCGACTCGGCACGCCGTGCGAGGTTGCGCAGGCCGCTGCGCCTGCCGCCGTCCGGGATCCCCACCCCGTCGTCCGCGACCGTCAGCCGTACCGCTTCCCGCCCGTCCGGCAGCACCGCGGTCGCGTCCACCGTCACCTCGACGCGCGAGGCCCTCGCATGACGGAACGTGTTGGACAGCGCCTCGCGCAGAGCCGCGATGAGGTTCTTGCCGGCGAGCTCCCCCACCAGCGAGTCGACGGGGCCCAGGAACCGGTGGGAGGGCATGAAACCCAGGGGCACCGCGGCCATGTTGATCTCCCGCATCACCCGGGTCCGCAGGCCCGACGGCGCCTCGGCCGGTTCCTGCTGGAGCGCGAAGATGGCCGTGCGGATCTCCTGGATGGTCACGTCCAGTTCGTCCACGGCCCGTCCGATGCCCGCCTGCACCCCGGGGACCGGGGAACGCCGCTGAGCGCCCTCCAGCATGATCCCGGTGGCGAAGAGCCGCTGGATGACCAGGTCGTGGAGATCCCGGGCGATACGGTCCCGGTCCTCGTAGACGGCGAGCCTCTCCCGGTCCCGCTGCGCCTCGGCCAGCTTCAGGGCCAGCGCGGCCTGCGCGGCGAAGTGGGTGGCCAGCGTCCGCTCCGTCCGGGTGAACGGCCGCCCGCCCCGGGCCCGTGGGATGGAAAGCGCCCCGAGCACCCGCCCGCCGCTGCGCAGGGGGAGCAGCATGTGCGGACCGAACCGGTCGGCCAGCCTGGTGATCATGCGGGGGTCGGTCGCGGAGTCGTCCAGGAACACCTCCTCGCCCCTCAGGAGCGCCGCCACCACGGGGCTGTGCGGCGGGATGATCACTCCTAGGGACGCGGACGGCTTGTCCCCGGCGACGGCGACGATCTCCAGGCCCCCCGCCGCGGCCGGCAGCAGCACGATGCCGGCCTCTGCGTCGGCGAGACGGCGCGCCTGTTCGGCGACGACGGCGAGTGCCTCGTCGGCGTCGCCGGCCGAGAGCAGGGCGGTCGTGACGGCCACCGAGCCGTCGATCCACTGCTCGCGCTGTCGGGTGGCTTCGTACGTCCGCGCGTGACCGATGGCGATCCCGGCCTCCGTGGCCAGCACGCGCAGCATGTGCAGTTCGTCGTCGCCGAACGCGTCCCCGTCGCGCTTCTCCATCACGTAGAGGTTGCCGAAGATCTTGCCCTGGACCCGGATGGGGACCCCCAGGAACGTACGCATCTTCGGGTGGCCGGCCGGGAATCCGGCGAAGCGCGGATCCGCCGCCAGATCCTCCAGCCTGATGGGCACGCCCTCCTCGATCAGTGCGCCCAGCAGACCGGTGTGCCCGTCGGGCGGCCGGCCGATCGCCCGGGCGGCTTCCTCGGGAACCCCATGGGTGATGAAGTCGCAGAGGCCCTCACCAGGCGTCTCGATGACGCCGATGGCCGCGTAGCGGGCGTGGGCGAGTTCGGCCGCGGTCTCACAGATGCGCTCCAGCGTGGAGTGGAGCTCGAGGCCCGTACCGACGGACCTCATCGCTTCCAGCAGCTGCGGGACCCGTGCGGTCAGCTCCGCGGAGATCCCCCGCAGGGGCCCGTTGGTCTGCTGCGCGGCTCCGGGAGAGTCCTTCGGATCCTGCTCGGCCATGACCTGAGCCTAGTAAGTGCGGAAAGGTCCGGAAAGTCGGAACCAGCGCTAACTCACCGCCCTCAGGCCCGTGCAGGCACCGCGTCCACCGGCCGCATCCCCTCCGGCTCCGTATCCACCGGCTCCTGTTCGCGTTCGAGCATCCGGCGCAGCGGCCCGTCCTGCGCGGCCAGAACGGCGTACGGCCCCTGCTGGACCACTCGGCCCCCGTCCAGCACCAGGACCTCGTCCACCGCCTCGATCCCCGCCAGCCGATGGGTGATCAGCACGGTCGTACGCCCCCGGGTGGCGGCCAGCAGATCCTCGGTCAGCGCATCAGCCGTCGCCAGGTCCAGGTGCTCCGCGGGCTCGTCGAGCACGAGTACGGGGAAGTCGGCGAGGAGCGCACGGGCCAGCGCCAGCCGCTGCCGCTGGCCGCCCGACAGCCGGGCCCCGTGTTCACCCACCAGCGTGTCGAGGCCGTCGGGCAGCGACTGGGCCCAGTCCAGCAGCCGGGCAGCGGCCAGGGCGTCCCGCAGCTGTCCGTCCGAGGCGCCCGTGCGGGCGAGTCGCAGATTCTCGCGGATGGAGCTGTCGAAGACGTGAGCGTCCTGGGCGCACAGCCCGACGAAGGTCCGGACCGTGTCGCCGTCCAGCGAGGCCGCCTCGACACCACCGAGACGGTACGTCCCCTCCCGGACGTCAAGGAAGCGGAGCAGGACCTGGGCGAGCGTGGTCTTCCCCGAACCTGACGGGCCGACGACTGCGACCCTCTTGCCGGGGTGGAGCGTCAGGTCGACGGAGTGCAGCGCATCGCGCTCCGCGCCCTCGTAACGGGCCGACAGCCCTCGTACGTCGAGCGGGAAGGGTGAGGCGGGCGCCTCGGCGGGGTCCGTCGGTTCCCCGACCGGTACGGGAGCGTCCAGCACCTCGTAGACCCGCTCCGCACTCCGCTCGACCCGCCGGCGGTACTGCACCGCGAGCGGGAGTCCCGTCACGGCCTCGAAAGCGGCCAGTGGCGTGAGGACGACCACCGCGAGCGCCACCCCGGCCAGCCGCCCGTCCGCCACGGCGGGCAGCGCGACGACGGCCGCGCCCACGACGGTGAGGCCGCAGATCAGGGCGGAGAGTCCGCCACCCAACGCGGTCGCGGCCGCGGCGCGCGACGCGATCCGCGTGAGGACGCCGTCCGCCGCACGCACCTGCTCCTTGCGGGCGGGCAGCGCACCCGCGACGGCCAGCTCGGCGGTCCCGCCGAGGAGATCGGCGACGCGGACGGCCAGCGCGGCCCTGGCGGGCGCCAGCCGGCGCTCGGCTCGGCGGGCGCAGACGCCGCTCAGCCACGGCACACCCACGCCCGCGAGGAGCAGCCCGGCGGCCAGGACGGCGCCCGCCTCGGGCAGCAGCCAGCCGGTGAAGGCGACGGCCCCCGTCCCGACCAGGAGCGCGGTCGCAGCGGGCAGCAGCCAGCGCAGCCAGTAGTCCTGCAAGGCGTCCACATCGGAGACCAGACGGGACAGCAGGTCGCCTCGCCGCGTGGCCCGGAGGCCGGCGGGCGCGATCCGCTCCAGACCGCGGTACACCGCCACCCTGAGATCGGCGAGCATCCTGAGGACGGCGTCGTGGGACACCAGCCGCTCCGCGTAGCGGAAGACGGCCCGGCCCAGGCCGAAGGCCCGGGTCGCGGTGACCGCGACCATCAGATACAGGACCGGGGGCTGCTCGGAGGCACGCGAGATCAGCCACCCCGATACGGCCATGAGACCGACCGACGAGCCCACGGCGAGGCTGCCCAACAGCAGTGCCAGGCCCAGCTTCCCGTGCTGGGACCCGGCGGCCTCCCGCACCCGGGCCAGCACGCGGCCCCCGGGCCTGGGTGCGGTGTCCCGGAGCAGCGCGGGCTCCCCCGCACCGAGCCGCCCGGCATCGTCCGGAGCACCGGACCCGGCCCCGCCCCGGGCGGCGGCAGCATCCGGTGCCGCCCCGTCGTCCGGGCTCGTCCGCCCAGGCGGTGAGGGCTCCAGCGTCACCACCCGGTCCGCGACCGTGAGCAGCGCCGGCCGGTGCACGACCAGCAGCACCGTGCGTCCCGCCGCCAGCCTCCGGACCGCGTCGACGATGCCCGCCTCCGTCTCGCCGTCCAGGCTCGCCGTCGGCTCGTCGAGCAGCAGCAGCGGCCGGTCGGCGAGGAAGGCCCGTGCCAGCGCGAGGCGCTGACGCTGCCCGGCGGAGAGCCCGGCGCCGTCCTCGCCCAGGGCCGTCCCGGCGCCGTCCGGCAGCGCGGCCACGAAGTCGTACGCGCCCGCCTCCCGCAGCGCGGACATGACCGCCGCGTCGTCCGCGTCCGGGCGGGCCAGGCGTACGTTCTCCGCGATCGTCCCGGCGAAGAGGTGGGGACGCTGGGGCACCCAGGCGATCTGCTCACGCCAGCGTTCGGGGGAGAGGGCGGACAGATCGGCCCCGCCGACCCGGACCCGTCCCTCGTCGGGCGCGGTGAACCCCAGCACCACGCTGAGGAGCGTGGACTTGCCGACCCCGCTGGGGCCGACCAGCGCGACGGTCTCCCCCTGCTCGACCACGAGGGAGGCCGCATCCAGCGACGGCTCGGTCCTGCCCTCGTGCCGGACCGTCACCCCATCCAGTTCCAGCCGGAGGGACGGCGGTACGTCCTGGGATCCGCCGGCCGGAGGCTCGGTCTCCAGCACCGCGAAGATCTCCTCCGCGGCCGAGAGCCCTTCCGCGGCCGCGTGGTACTGGGCGCCGACCTGGCGGATCGGCAGATAGGCCTCCGGCGCCAGGATGAGAACTACCAGGCCGGTGTAGAGATCGAGCTCGCCGTGGACGAGGCGCATCCCGATCGTCACCGCGACCAGGGCCACCGAGAGGGTCGCCAGCAGTTCCAGGGCGAAGGAGGAGAGGAAGGCGATCCGGAGCGTCTTCAGTGTGGCCCTGCGGTACTGCGAGGTGATGCTGCGGATCGATTCGGCCTGCGCCTTGGCCCGCCCGAAGACCTTCAGCGTCGGAAGTCCGGCGACCACGTCGAGGAAGTGCCCGGAGAGACGTGACAGCAGCTTCCACTGACGGTCCATCCGGGACTGGGTGGCCCATCCGATCAGGATCATGAAGAGCGGGATCAGCGGCAGCGTCACCACGATGATCGCCGCCGAGACCCAGTCCTCGGTGACGATCCGGGCCAGCACCGCCACCGGAACGACGACCGCGAGGCCGAGCTGCGGGAGATAGCGCGAGAAGTAGTCGTCGAGGGCGTCGACGCCCCGGGTGGCCAGCGCGATCAGCGAACCGGTGCGCTGCCCGCTCAGCCAGTCCGGCCCCAGGCCCGAGGCGCGCTCCATGAGCCGGCCGCGCAGCTCGGACTTCACCGCGGAACTCGCCCGGTACGCGGCCAGTTCGGTCAGCCAGGCCACGAGGGCCCGCCCCAGCGCGACAGCGGCGAGCAGGAGCAGCGGTGTGCGGAGCCCGGCGACGGTCAGCCCGTCCTCGAACCCGCCCACCACCACTTCCGCGACGAGCATGGCCTGGGCGATGACCAGGCCCGCCCCGACCAGGCCCAGCGCCACCACGGCCGCAAGGAAGAACCGGGTGGCTCGGGCGTACCGGAGCAGGCGCGGGTCGATCGGTTTCACGTGAAACAGCTCCCCAGTGGACTCATGTCGTTCGCTCGTTCAGTGCGCATCGGCGATGTGGTGCGTACCGATGCGCTTGCGGAACACCCAGTACGTCCAGCCCTGGTAGAGCAGCACCACGGGAGTCGCGATGCCGGCGCACCAGGTCATGATCTTGAGGGTGTACGGGCTGGACGAGGCGTTGGAGACCGTCAGGTTCCAGGCGTCGTTCAGCGAGGACGGCATCACGTTCGGGAAGAGCGTCAGGAAGAGCATGGCGACCGCGGCCGTGATGGTCACCCCGGAGAACGCGAACGACCAGCCCTCGCGCCCCGCCCCGATGGCACCGATCGCCACGACCAGCGACACCACGGCGGTGATCATCGCGGCCAGGCTCCAGCCGTTGCCGTTGTCCGCCTGGGTCCAGGCCAGGAAGCCCAGCGCGAGTACGGCGGTGGCCAGACCCAGCTTGAGGGCCAGCCCCCGGGCCCGCACCCTGATGTCCCCGACGGTCTTCAACGCGGCGAACACCGCACCGTGGAACGTGAAGAGGAACAGCGTGACCAGCCCGCCCAGAATGGCGTACGGGTTCAGCAGGTCCCAGAGGTTGCCGACGTACTCCATGTCGGCGTCGATCTTCACTCCGCGGACGATGTTCCCGAAGGCCACCCCCCAGAGAACGGCCGGGATCAGCGAGGTCCAGAAGATCGCGTGCTCCCAGTTGGTCTGCCACCGCTCCTCGGGTCGCTTCGCCCGGTACTCGAAGGCCACCCCGCGCACGATCAGGCAGAGCAGGATGACCAGCAGCGGCAGGTAGAAGCCGGAGAACAGGGTGGCGTACCACTCCGGGAAGGCCGCGAAGGTCGCGCCGCCCGCGCTGAGCAGCCACACCTCGTTCCCGTCCCAGACCGGCCCGATCGTGTTGATCAGGACCCGGCGCTCCTTGCGGTCGCGGGCCAGCAGCTTGGTGAGGACCCCGATACCGAAGTCGAATCCCTCCAGGAAGAAGTAGCCGGTCCACAGGACGGCGATGAGCACGAACCAGACGTCGTGGAGTTCCATCTCTCAGCTCCGCTTGATCTCAGTAGGAGAAGGCCATCGGCCGGTCGGCGTCCTGGTCGTGACCGCCGATCCGGGTGGGCGGGTTGAGGTCGGCCTCGGTGAGCTCGGGCGGTCCGGCCTTGACGTACTTCAGGAGGAGCTTGACCTCGATGACGGCGAGCACCGCGTAGAGCGCCGTGAAGCCGATCATGGAGGTGAGCACCTCCGCCTGCGAGACGCCCGGGGACACCGCGTCGCGGGTCTGGAAGACCCCGTACACCACCCAGGGCTGGCGTCCCATCTCGGTGAAGATCCAGCCCCAGGAGTTGGCGATCAAGGGGAAGAGCATGGTCCAGAGGGCGGTGATCCAGTAGAGCTTGGCGAGCTTCGGGCTCAGCGCCTTGTTCCTGAAGAGCACCAGATTCGGTACGTCGTCCTCACCGGTGCGCATCGCCTCCGGGAGCATGAACTTCCTCCGGGTCAGCCAGAGCCCCAGGATCCCGAGGCTGAAGGAGGCCATGCCGAAGCCGATCATCCAGCGGAAGCTCCAGAAGGCGACCGGGATGTTGGGCCGGTAGTCGCCCGGGCCGTACTTCTCCTGCTCCGCCTTGTTGATGTCGTTGATGCCGGGGATGTACGAGGTGAACGTGTCGTCCGCGAGGAAGGACAGCACTCCGGGGATCGAGATCTCCACGGTGTTGTGGCCCTCGGCGACGTCGCCGACCGCGAAGAGCGAGAAGGGCGCCCCGTCCTCGCCCTCCCACAGGGCCTCGGCCGCGGCCATCTTCATGGGCTGCTGCTTGAACATCACCTTGCCGAGCACGTCACCGCTGACGGCGGTCAGCAGGCCGGCGACCACCACGGTGACCAGCCCGAGCCGCAGCGAGGTCCGCATCACCCGGATGTGCCTCTTGCGTGCCAGGTGGAAGGCGGCGATCCCGACCATGAAGGCCCCGCCCACGAGGAAGGCCGCCGTGATCGTGTGGAAGAACTGGGCGAGCGCCGTGTTCTGGGTGAGCACATGCCAGAAGTCGGTGAGCTCGGCGCGGCCGCGCTCCTCGTTGATCCGGTAGCCGACCGGGTGCTGCATCCAGGAGTTCGCGGCCAGGATGAAGAACGTCGAGAGGATCGTGCCTATGGACACCATCCAGATGCAGGCGAGATGGATCTTCTTCGGCAGCTTGTCCCAGCCGAAGATCCACAGGCCGATGAAGGTGGACTCGAAGAAGAACGCGATCAGGGCCTCGAAGGCGAGCGGGGCGCCGAAGACGTCACCGACGAACCGCGAGTAGTCCGACCAGTTCATGCCGAACTGGAACTCCTGGACGATGCCGGTGACCACGCCCATGGCGATGTTGATCAGGAAGAGCTTGCCCCAGAACTTGGTGGCTCTGAGGTACTTCTCGTTGTCCGTGCGCACCCAGGCGGTCTGAAGGCCGGCGGTGAGCGCGGCAAGAGAGATCGTCAGGGGGACGAACAGGAAGTGGTAGACGGTGGTGATGCCGAACTGCCAGCGCGCCAGGGTCTCTGGTGCCAGAGCCAGGTCCACGACTCTTCTCCTTACGTCGCCGCGATCACACCCGCGGGCACCCGTCGAACCACCCGATCACGGGAGGAAACGGGACGCGCTTGTGAACGCGTTCACATTCACAAGCAATTATGGCGCACATGTCTTCGAAGCCATCGGGTGGGGGGTGCTTTCAGGCCGACCGGCCGTCCCACCCGAAACCGGACAGGCCCCGGAGGCCGGACCGGCAGCGGCCGGCACGTGGCAACACGGTGGCCCCGGACCTCGGTGATCGAGGTCCGGGGCCACCGGAGGGTCCGCGAGCAGTCGCGCCGCTACAGCTCCTGGCGGAAGGACTCGGCCACCTTCAGGAACACGTCGTTGGCCTCGGCCTCCCCGATCGTGACGCGCACCCCCTCGCCGGCGAACGGCCGGACGACCACACCCGCCCGCTCGCAGACCCCGGCGAATTCGAGCGTGCGGTCCCCCAGCCGCAGCCAGACGAAGTTCGCCTGGGACTCCGGAACGGTCCAGCCCTGCCGCACGAGCCCCTCGTACACCCGGGAACGCTCGCCGACCAGCGATCCGACCCGGCCCAGCAGCTCGTCCTCGGCACGCAGCGAGGCGACCGCGGCGTCCTGCGCGACCTGGCTGACTCCGAAGGGCACGGCCGTCTTGCGCAGCGCCGCCGCCACGGGCTCGTGCGCCACCGCGAAACCGACCCGCAGACCCGCCAGGCCGTACGCCTTGGAGAAGGTCCGGAGCACCGCGACATTGGGCCGGTCCCGGTAGATCTCGATGCCGTCCGGCACGTCGGCGTCCCGGATGAACTCCTTGTACGCCTCGTCGAGCACGACCAGGACATCGTCCGGGACGCGGTCGAGGAACCGCTCGAGCTCCGCCCGGCGCACCACCGTGCCGGTCGGGTTGTTGGGATTGCAGACGAAGATCATCCGCGTCCGGTCGGTCACCGCGCCGGCCATGGCGTCGAGATCGTGCACCTCGCCTGAGGTCAGCGGGACCTTGACCGACGTGGCGCCGCTGACCTGCGTGATGATCGGGTACGCCTCGAACGAGCGCCATGCGTAGATGACCTCGTCACCCGGGCCCGAAGTGGCCTGGAGCAGCTGCTGGGCGACACCGACCGAGCCCGTACCGGTGGCCAGGTGGGAGACCGGTACGGCGAACCGGTCGGCCAGCTCGTTCATCAGGCCGGTGCAGGCCATGTCCGGGTACCTGTTGAAGCTCGCAGCTGCGGCCAGCGCGGACTCCATGACGCCGGGCAGCGGGGGATACGGGTTCTCGTTGGAGGACAGCTTGAAGGCCACCGGTCCCTCCGCGGACGCCGGCTTGCCCGGCACATACGCAGGGACGCCGTCCAGCTCGGCGCGCAGCTTGGGGCTCGTCTCGCTCACCGCAGGTCCTCCTCGACCGTCCGTACAGTTCAATACTCCTCACCTTATGAGGATTGGGCACCCGTGCGAACGGCCAGGACCCGAAATCGCCCGCCCCGGCGGGAAACTCCCGTCATGCACGGCGTGCGGCAGGCTCCACGAGGGGGAGCGTCGCGCATCCCGCCGCGCGCCGGTCGCTCACGCCGTGGCGCGCATCCCTCGAACAGGTGAGTTGAGACCTCTTCGAGACATGGACCATTCAGCAGGTTCCTGTACGCCGACGCATGACACATCGCCCCGAGAACCTCCAACGCCCTTGCATCACAAGGCATTTAAAGGTTTATGATCATGCAGAAACGTGCCTGTCAACGTGCGCATATGCGACCGGCCTGACCAGGCACCGGCGCCCTACTATCGGCTCGCCATGACAGCAGCAGGGAAGCACCAGGTAAGCCGGACAGAGACGCCCCGCCGCGGCGGCCGGCCAGGACGGGCGGGGATCCGGGACGTAGCCGCGGCGGCCGGGGTCTCCATCACGACCGTGTCCGACGCCCTCAACGGCAAGGGCAGGCTCCCGGAAGCCACCCGCCGCCATGTCCGCGAGGTCGCCGAACGGCTGGGCTACCGCCCGTCCGCGGCGGCCCGCACCCTCCGTACCGGCAAGTCGGGGCTCATCGGCCTGACCGTGACCACGTACGGGGATGAACCTTTCACCTTCACCGAGTTCGCGTACTTCGCGGAGATGGCGAGAGCCGCCACCTCGGCGGCGCTCGCCCGTGGCTACGCCCTCGTGATCCTTCCGGCCACCTCCCGCCACGACGTGTGGTCGAACGTCGCGCTCGACGGAACGGTCGTCATCGACCCTTCCGACCAGGACCCGGTGGTCACCGAACTCGTGCGCCAGGGGCTGCCCGTCGTCTCCGACGGGCGGCCGGCGGGCACGCTCCCGGTCACGGCCTGGGTCGACAACGACCACCGGGCGGCCGTCCTCGACCTCCTGGACCACCTCGCGGCCGCGGGGGCCCGCCGGATCGGACTGCTCACCGGAACCACCACCGACACCTACACGCGGCTCTCGACCACCGCCTACCTCCACTGGTGCGAGCGGGTCGGCCAGGACCCGGTCTACGAGTCCTACCCGGCCCACGACCCCTGCGCGGGCGCGGTCGCCGCGGACCGGCTCCTGGCCCGTCCCGACCGCCCCGACGCCGTCTACGGGCTCTTCGACCCCAACGGCACGGATCTGCTCGCCGCCGCGCGGCGCTACGGCCTGCGGGTCCCCGAGGACCTCCTGCTGGTCTGCTGCAGCGAGTCCACGGTGTACGCGTCCACGGAACCCCCCATCACCACGCTCTCGCTGAAGCCGCGCAGAATCGGCACAGCCGTCGTCCAGCTCCTCATCGACGCCATCGAAGGCGTCGAGCACGACGGCCCGGTGGAGCAGGTGATACCCACGGAGCTCATCGTCCGGACGTCCTCACAGCGGCGTCCGCCACGCACCACGGTCAGCCCTCCGCGATCACCTGCCGGGGACTGATCGGATTAATCCGGACCAAACGGCCGATGAACCGGATGCTCGCACGGATTCACCACCCCTGGTGCGTCACACAGCACGATCCGCATTCCTATGATGGGCGCACGACACCGCGGACCACCTCTACCAGGCAGGGCCCGTCAGGTGTACGGAGGCGCGACGGTGGTGGAGGGGTCGATGACTCAGGGGGCCGGTCAGGAACCCGTGGTGCGGACAGCGACGTTGCGTGACTTCCGCGTACCGCCGTATGCGCAGGTGCCGATGCCCGCGCCCTTGCCGCACCCCGGCAACGCCGCGCCGGGCGGCGAACCGCCGGAGGGGTACACCCCCACCGAGCGCGATCTTCCCGTGATCAACCGCGGCGACACCGTCCAGGTGGAGGCGGTACCGGAGCCCCGGCCCACCGCCGGATCCGGCCGCGGCCCGCTGTACGTCGTCGGCGACGTCCACGGGTACCTGGACGAGCTCCTGGCCGCCCTGCGCGAACAGGGCCTCGTCGACGCCGACGGCCGATGGGCCGCGGGCAACGCCAGGCTCTGGTTCCTCGGGGACTTCACCGACCGCGGTCCGGACGGCATCGGCGTCATCGACCTCGTCATGCGCCTCTCCGCGGAGGCCGCGGCCGCCGGCGGGTACTGCAAGGCGCTCATGGGCAACCACGAACTGCTGCTGCTCGGCGCGAAGAGGTTCGGCGACACCCCGGTGAACTCCGGCGCCGGAACCGCGACCTTCCAGGCCGCCTGGCTGCTCAACGGCGGCCAGAAGACGGACATGGAACGGCTCCAGGACGTCCACCTCCAGTGGATGGCCCGGCTCGACGCGGTCGTCGAGGAGGACGGGCATCTGCTGATGCACTCCGACACGACCGCCTACCTCGACTACGGCTCCACCATCGAGGACGTCAACGACACGGTGCACGCCATTCTGACGCGGAACGACGCCGATGAGTGCTGGGACCTCTTCCGCAAACTCACCAAGCGGTTCGCCTTCCGCGACGAGGGCGGCGCGGAGGCCGTACGCGAACTGATGTCGACGTACGGCGGGCAGCGCGTCGTACACGGCCACAGCCCCATTCCGTATCTGCTCGGCGAGGTCGGTTCGGAGGAGGGCGAGGACGTGGCGCGGCCCGTGGTGGACGGTCCGCACGTCTACGCGGAGGGGCTCGCCATCGCCATGGACGGCGGCGTGACCATGGCCGGAAAGCTGTTGGTCGTCCAACTTCCCCTGCATGACTGACGGTCGCCGGGGAAGACGCATCACGACCCGACACCGTCACCGGCTGGGCCTATTTCCGGAAACACCCTGTCACCCCGTGCCGTAGGCGCTCTACCATCGGCGTATCAGTCGCAGGCTCTCCTCCGTTTCCGCCCGATCGCCCGGCTCACACGGTCGTTCAGGCCCTACGGAGCATCGGGGGATGCACATGAAAAGCGCTCCGCACCTGCTGGCCGAGGACCGCCCCGAGTACGAGCGGATCCTTGCCGACGCGCTGCGTCATGCTCACGAACGACCGGATCTGGACGGAGTCGGCGACCGTCTCAACGCGGAACAGCTGCGGACGATGGCGCTCAACGCCACGCCCCTGATAACCGCGGCGGCGGCCACCGAGTACGACCACTACGTGAAGGTCCGCGGCGAACTGCGCGGGCCGGAGGACCCGGAAGCCCACACATCCGTGCTCGGGCCCGCCACGGACGAGGCCGACTCCACAGGCGCCGGCACCCTCGCGGTGATCGCCGTGCTGGCACCCGTCCTCGCGGGTACGGCCGCGCTGATATTCCTGGTGGTCGGCTACCCCCTGAAGGCGCTCAGCCCCGCCCCGGCCTTCGCCGGGACCATGGTCGCCGCCGGATGGTTCTTCGCCGCCGTCGCCGCCGCGGCCATCCTCGTCGCCGCGGTGGGCCTCCTCGTCACCGCCCTGCGCAACGGCGCCACCGCGCTGCCCGCCGTGGACGAGGAGGAGGAGCTGCCGGAGGACGTGGCACGCGCCAGGGAGGCCTGGCGCCACGCTCTGCTGGAACGCGGCATCCTGCCCTTCCTCCGGGACGCGCTGGCCGATCCGACCGCGGGGCCCGCCTCGCGCACGCCGCACCGTTCGGCCAACCGCATCCCGAAGATCGGCTACAGCAGGCCGGAGTTCTCCGGACCGGAGGACGGCCCCTCGGCGGGCCCTCGCCCGACCTTCACCAGCCCGGACTTCACCAGTCCGGACTTCGGCGGCCCGGAGCACCAGCCGGAGTGACCCGGGCGGGGGCACGGCGGCCGACGCCTTGAGGCCGGCGCCCTGAGGCCCCTGAGCCCGGCACCGTTGACCCCCGCGCCCCGAGGCCCGAAACGGCAGAGGCCGGAGCGGGCAACCTGCCGCTCCGGCCTCTGCCGGCGTCACACCCCGCGAGGAGTTCAGATCCCCTGGGGAGCCAGCTTCGGGTTCGCGCCGTACTCGTTCGCCTCGTGCGCACCCTCGAGGCACAGGAAGACGAGCAGGATGATGCCGCCCACGAGCGGGACGAACGCGATCAGGATCCACCAGCCGGAGCGGCCGGTGTCGTGCAGTCGGCGCACGGCGACGGCGAGCGACGGGATCAAGACCGCGAGCAGGTAGATGTAGTAGGGGACCTGCGAGTCGATGGCGAGGCCGATCGCGCCCAGGACCACCGCGGCTATGAAGTTGAAGAGCGCGAACATCCAGTACTCCTTGCGGCGCGCACGCCCGCTGAAGCCCGCGTAGTTCTTGAGTACAGCCAGGTACCAGTTCACTGCGTTTCCCTCCCCTGGCGCCCCCGTCGGAGGCGCACACCATTTCGGCCAAGCACAGCGGAAGGTAAAGCACAGATAAGGAGATGGTCAACAGGGTTCGGGCCCCGGCGGAAACGTACATCTACCTGCAGCACGGCCGTGTCCATACCGTCGCCGAAACTCCCGCGAAGGCAGCACAGGAGGGTGCTGACCGGCCCGAACCAGACGTTGTCGGCGCTCTTCATGCTCTATCAGCACAATCTGACGACCGGACAAACAGCCCCGCACCAGGCCGGATCCAGGACGACACCGGCCCCGTGGTGCGGCGTCGACCGCGGTGGAGGCCCCACCCGGGAGCGCCCCCACCGCGGTCGGCCCGTCAGTCCGCCAGAGGCAGGTACACGCGGTTGCCGCTCGCCGCGAACTCCCTGGACTTCTCAGCCATCCCCGCCGCGATCTCGGCCTGTTCGTCCCCGTGCTCCCGGCGGATGTCGTGGGAGATCTTCATCGAGCAGAACTTGGGCCCGCACATCGAGCAGAAGTGCGCCGTCTTCGCCGGCTCGGCCGGCAGCGTCTCGTCGTGGAACTCCCGCGCGGTGTCGGGGTCGAGTGCCAGGTTGAACTGGTCCTCCCAGCGGAACTCGAACCGGGCGTCCGACAGGGCGTCGTCCCACTCCTGCGCCCCCGGGTGCCCCTTGGCGAGGTCCGCCGCATGAGCCGCGATCTTGTACGTGATGACACCGGTCTTCACGTCGTCACGGTTGGGCAGCCCCAGGTGCTCCTTGGGCGTGACGTAACAGAGCATCGCCGTCCCCCACCAGGCGATCATCGCGGCGCCGATGCCCGAGGTGATGTGGTCGTACGCGGGCGCGACATCCGTGGTGAGGGGGCCCAGCGTGTAGAACGGCGCCTCCTCGCAGATCTCCTGCTGGAGGTCGATGTTCTCCTTGATCTTGTGCATCGGGACATGCCCCGGGCCCTCGATCATCGTCTGCACGCCGAACCGCTTGGCGACGGTGTTGAGCTCGCCGAGAGTCCTGAGTTCGGCGAACTGCGCCTCGTCGTTGGCGTCGGCGATGGAGCCGGGGCGCAGCCCGTCACCGAGCGAGTACGTCACGTCGTACGCCGCGAGGATCTCGCAGAGGTCCTCGAAGTGCTCGTACAGGAACGACTCCTTGTGGTGCGCCAGGCACCAGGCCGCCATGATCGACCCGCCGCGCGAGACGATGCCGGTCTTGCGACGGGCCGTCAGCGGGACGTACGGCAGCCGGACCCCGGCGTGCACCGTCATGTAGTCGACGCCCTGTTCGGCCTGCTCGATGACCGTGTCCTTGTAGATCTCCCACGTCAGCTCCTCCGCACGGCCGTCGACCTTCTCGAGGGCCTGGTAGAGGGGGACGGTGCCGATCGGCACGGGGGAGTTGCGCAGGACCCACTCGCGGGTGGTGTGGATGTTGCGGCCGGTGGAGAGGTCCATGACCGTGTCGGCGCCCCACTTGGTGGCCCACGTCATCTTGTCCACCTCCTCCTCGATGGACGAGGTGACCGCGGAGTTGCCGATGTTGGCGTTGACCTTCACCAGGAAGCGCTTACCGATGATCATCGGCTCGATCTCCGGGTGGTTGACGTTGGCCGGCAGGACCGCCCGGCCCGCGGCGATCTCCTCACGCACGACCTCGGGTCCGACGTTCTCCCGGATCGCGACGTACTCCATCTCCGGGGTGATCTCCCCCCGGCGGGCGTACGCGAGCTGTGTGACGGGCCTTCCGTCACGGCTTCGGCGGGGCTGCCGCGGGCGTCCGGGGAAGACCGCGTCGAGGTTGCGCAGGCCGCCCCTCGGGCTGGTGTGCTTGAGACCGTCGTCCTCGGGGCGCGCGGGGCGGCCCGCGTACTCCTCGGTGTCCCCGCGGGCGATGATCCAGTTCTCCCGGAGCGGGGCGAGCCCTCGGCGTACGTCGGTGTCGGTGGTGGGATCGGTGTACGGCCCGGACGTGTCGTACAGCGTCACGTCCTTGCCGTTGGTGAGGTGCACCTGACGGACCGACACCCGGAGATCCGGGCGTGAGCCCTGGACGTACCCCTTGTGCCAGCCGATGGACTTCCCGGCCTCGTCGTTCTTCGCATCCTGCGCATTTCGCGCATTCTGCGTCGAGGCAGGCGTGCGTGCGTCCGCTGTGGTCATGAGACCTACTCCCTACGCCGGCATTACCCGGTAACAGGTTCGGCGGTCGGCGCAGCGTGTCCCGTACAGATGTACGGAGGTCAGCGCCCTCTCAGCCCGGTGCTCCGAGCTCCCGCGTGTACAGATGTGCCTCCACGCTAGCCTCCGTTCTGGCGTGCTGGCCAGAGGGCCTTCCCGGTTCTTGGGATGATCGGCGGGTGACGTCCCCCGGAAGCGCCCCCGAACCCCATGGCCCCGCATCAGGCAGCACGCAGAGTCATGCGCCCGGCCACACCCACAGCCACGGGCCGGCCGCGCCCGTGTCGAAGCATCTGCGCAAGGTCATCGCGGCCGTGGTGATCCCCTTCGCCACCGCGGTCCTGGTCGGCCTCGTCGCGTTCTGGCCCGGCGGCGCCCCCGCCCACGAGCGCACGGGTGTCGGCTTCGACCGGCAGACCCAGGACGGGCAGGTCACCAAGGTCGTGTCGGTCGACTGCGCGGACGTCAACGCCTCCCAGGTGCCGGCGACCGGCGACACCTCCACCCCGTCGGGGCGGGAGGCCGTCAACGAGCAGTCGGGGCAGTGCAAGAAGGCCACCGTCGAAGTGACCACCGGCGAGGACAAGGGCCGTACGTTCGTCGAGGTCGTCCAGCCGGATGCCCCGCGGCAACTGCACGAGGGACAAGGGGTGGTCGTGGCGTACGCACCCGACGCACCCCGGGACCTGCAGTACTCGGTGACCGATGTGGACCGCTCGTTCCCGATGGCGCTGCTCGCCGGGATCTTCGCCCTCGCGGTGGTCGTGGTGGGCCGGCTGCGCGGACTGATGGCGCTGATCGCTCTCGCCGTCTCCTTCGCCGTACTGACCCTGTTCATCCTGCCCGCGATCCTGCAGGGATCGAATCCCCTGGTCGTGGCGGTGATCGGGGCCAGCGCCATCATGCTGATCGCCCTCTACACCTGCCACGGACTGACGGCCCGCACCTCCGTGGCCGTCATCGGCACGCTCATCTCGCTGCTGCTGATCGGGTTGCTGGGCTCCCTCTTCATCGGCTGGGCGAGCCTGTCCGGGAACACGGACGACAACACCGGCCTGATCCACGGGCTGTACCCGGACATCGACATGAGCGGCCTGCTGCTCGCCGGTGTGATCATCGGTTCGCTCGGTGTGCTCGACGATGTGACCGTGACCCAGACGTCGGCGGTCTGGGAGCTGCACCAGGCCGACCCGACCATGGGCGTACGCCGGCTCTACAGGGCGGGTATCCGGATCGGGCGGGACCACATCGCCTCGGTCGTCAACACCCTCGTGCTCGCCTACGCGGGCGCGGCACTTCCCCTGCTGCTGCTGTTCTCGATCGCGCAGAGCAGCGTGGGCACGGTGGCCAACAGCGAGCTGGTCGCCGAGGAGATCGTCCGCACCCTGGTCGGATCCATCGGGCTGGTCGCCTCGGTGCCGGTGACGACGGTGCTCGCGGCCCTGGTGGTCTCCGCGGACCGCACGGGGCTCGGCGCGGAAGCCGGAGCTCCTGCACCCGCACGGACCGGGAGGGGTCGACGCCGCAAGACGTGAGCCGGAGCACCGGACGCATGGTCCCGGGCCCCCGGCGATCGGTGTTCAGCCGGATCCGCCTGCTCAGCCGGCGTTCTGTTCCTTGGCGAGGATGCGGCCCAGCGCCTCTTCCAGATTGCCGTCGAAGTCACCCAGCGTGTGCTCCTGCCCCAGTGGCACCAGCTTGTCCGTCCGGTCGAGAAAGGCCACTAGAGGTGCGGTGCCGGCCCGGAAGAGCGCGCGGTCCGCGCCGACCTGCAGCCGGATGTGTACATCCGACAGCCCTTCTGGCTCCGTCGGGCCGATGTGCACGTCACCGTCGCCACTGGGACTGTTGAGGCCGTCGAGCAGCAGCTCACGGCCGAATGCCCAGGTGACGGGGGCGTCACCCGGCAGGTGGAAGGTCATCCGGATCGCATACGGATCACTGACCTCGTACCGGAGCTCCACCGGAATACGGAAGGAGAGCTCCTCGGAGACGAGGAAGCTCATCATGACCTCTGCTTGAACCGACTCGCGCATCGTTCAACCCCGCAGTAGATGAAACTGGCCAGGAATGATCCCCCATGGCCCTATTGACGCCATCGTGATGCACGCGATAGCAGATCACAAGGAGTGATTTTTCAGATACTGATAGAGAACACGAACGAGCGCAAGAGAGTGGTCACTTCGCAGCGTAGTTGTTCGACTGCGGGGAGCAACCGTTCCTCTTGGTGCAGCGGGAGGGATACAGCCATGGCCGCCACGGCGGAACCGACAGTGATCGGAATGGCCGCGCAGACCGTCCCCAAGGCGTACTCCTGCCGTTCGACGACGGGTTCCGTACGTTTCATCGCCCGCAGCCGGTTCAGCAGGGCCTGACGGTCCCTCACGGAGTAACGCGTCAGCGGACGGACGGGGTGCCGGTCCAGATGATCCTCGCGCGCACGCTCGTCGAGCTGCCCGAGGAGACACTGCCCGAGGGCGTGCGCATGGCCCGTCTCGCGGAAGGACGCCCACTCGTGCACCGCGGGAACCGCAGGAGTGTCCGCGACGGCGACCATCTCGATCTCGCCATCCTTGTACAGGGCGCAGTACACGGGGGCGCCGATGACGTCCGCCCAGTGGGCGAGCGATTCGACGATCACACCGGGACGCGGTGTCGCGGGGCCTCCGCCCAGGCGTTCGGCCGCGGCTCCGAACAGGAAGACGCCGTTCTCCCGGCGGAGATATCCCTCGTGGGTCAGGGTCCGCAACAGGTGGTAGGCGGTGGGAAGGGGGAGTCCGGCCTCCCGGGCGAGCTGCTTGGCCGGTGCCCCGTCCCGATGGGTGCCCACAGCCTCCATAAGTCTCAACGCCCGCTGAACCGAACCGATCAACGTCGGGACAGCGGTGCTCGATGCCGTGGTCACAGGTCACCCCCAGGCATGGTGACGGGCTTTCAGCCCTCCCGCGGGGGCCGCCCCCACGGGCCCGCCGCGAGCCTGGGGTCCGGAGACCGGACGGTCGCACAAACCACTGGGCAGGATGGTGACGGACCGTCATTTCCCAGCTGGCGGCAGCGGTACGCCACTGTATCGGCACGTTCTGTCACGAGTGAGGTTTCGACCGCGACTTAGCTCAGCTGGGCTAATCGCCGAACCCGTGGCCCGTCACGCGGCCCACGGCCACCACATGACCGCACGTCCGCACATCCACCCGCGGTTCCTACCAGTCGCTGCGCTCGGACGAGGACATGAACTTCCGTACGACGAAGATCAGGCCGCCCACGAGGACCACGAAGACCAGCGCCTTGAACAGCAGTCCGATGACGAACCCGACCACACTGGCGATCAGGCCGCCGAACACGACGATCGCGATGAGCGGCACCGCGACCCACTTCACCCACCAGGGCATCCCCGCGAAAATCTCCCGCACCGCCATCGCCGTTACCTCGTCTCTGTGAGTTCCTGCTTCGATGCTAGAGGCGTGGGGTGGCCGGCGGGGCCCCGGGAGCCCTTGAAGTCCCCTGAGCGATCCCCTAGGGAACACCGGGACCAGCGGGGAGCCCGGAACCGGTGGAAACCCTGGGAGGGCCGGTCAGCCCTCGGGCGGGGAGAAGACCACCATCACCCTGAGGTCCTCGGTGATGTGGTGGAACTTGTGGGCCGCCCCCGCCGGTACGTACACGACGCTCCCCCGGCCGACCTGTGTGGTCTCCGTGCCGACCGTGATCGAGGCGCGGCCGCTCACGACGAAGTACACCTCGTCCTGCCGGTGCGGCTGCTGCGGGTCGAGCGCGCCGGCGTCCAGTGCGTACAGGCCGACGGACATGTTGCGTTCCCGGATGAACTGCAGATACGCGCCGTCGTTGGCGGCGCGTTCCGCCTCCAGCTCGTCCAGTCTGAATGCCTTCATCGTCCGTCCGCCCCTCGCTCCCGTGCCGGCCTGTCCCGCCGGTGTTCGCCGTCGATCATGTCTGCCACGATCAGACACATGAAGAATTTCGTAGTCAAGACGATCGCCAACGCGGGTGCGCTGGCCGTTGCCATCTGGTTGCTCCAGGACATCACGCTCACCGGTGACAACACCGGGCGCAAGGTGCTCACACTGATCGTGGTGGCCTTGCTGTTCGGTCTGGTGAACTTCATCGTCAAGCCGGTGGTGAAGCTGCTCACCCTGCCCCTGTTCATCCTGACGCTCGGGCTGATCACCCTGGTGGTCAACGCCCTCATGCTGATGCTGACCTCGTGGCTGGCCGGCGTCATCGATGTGAACTTCCACGTCGACGGCTTCTGGACGGCGGTCCTGGGCGGGCTGATCATCTCTGTCGTGTCCTGGGCGCTCAATGTGGTGCTCCCCGACGAGGACTGATCCGTCCACCGATGACACAGTGCAGGACGGACCGGTGGACACCGGGGAGAGACGAGGAGACGACATGAGCACCACGGGCGACGGGACACGGGCCGTAAGAGCGGGCCTGCCCGAACCGGAGCAGTACGAGCCCACACTTCCCGGTCCGGTGTTCGCCGCGCACTTCCATCTGTCCGGCGAACCGGTCGGCCCCTACACCTACGGCCGGGAGACGAATCCGACCTGGACCCACCTGGAGCGCGCCATCGGCGAGCTGGAGGCACCGGGGGAGCAGGTCGAGACCGCGGTCTTCGCCTCCGGGATGGCCGCCATCTCGGCCGTGCTGCTGTCCCAGGTGCGCACCGGCGACATCGTGGTCCTGCCCGACGACGGCTATCAGGCCCTCCCCCTGGTGCGGGAACAGCTGGAGACGTACGGCATCGAGGTGCGGACCGCGCCGACCGGCGGGGACGCCCAGCTCGCCCTGCTCGACGGGGCGAAGCTGCTGTGGATCGAGACCCCGTCCAACCCCGGCCTCGACGTCTGCGACATCCGCAGGCTCGTGGAGGCCGCGCACGCCGCGGGTGTTCTGGTCGCGGTCGACAACACCCTGGCCACCCCGCTCGGCCAGCGTCCCCTCGAACTGGGGGCGGACTTCTCGGTGGCCAGCGACACCAAGGGCATGACCGGGCACGGGGACATCCTGCTCGGCCATGTGAGCTGCAGGGACCCGCAGCTCATGGCCGGAGTACGACGCTGGCGCAAGGTGGTCGGCGCGATTCCCGGCCCGATGGAGGCCTGGCTCGCCCACCGTTCGCTGTCCACGCTGCAGCTGCGGATCGACCGCCAGTGCACGACCGCGCTGGCACTGGCCGAGAGCCTGTCCAAGCGCGCCGACGTGACGGGACTCCGGTACCCGGGGCTGCCCGGCGACCCCTCGTATCCGACCGCCGTCCGGCAGATGCGGCGCTTCGGCTCCGTGGTCTCGTTCGTGCTGGCGGACAAGGACACCGCGGAGCGCTTCCTGGCCGGGCTGCGCCTGGTCGACGACGCGACGAGCTTCGGCGGCGTACGGTCCACCGCCGAGCGCCGGGCACGGTGGGGCGGGGACGCGGTGCCGGAGGGCTTCGTCCGGTTCTCCGTCGGCGCCGAGGACCCCGAGGATCTGCTGGCGGACGTGGAACGCGCACTGGACGCGTCCGCCCGCTGAAGCCTCGCCGTCGGTCCTGGCAGGACCGGCCCGGGACGGGCGTCCCCGTCCACCGGACCGGTCCTGCTCGGGACGAGCGGCCCGAGCCTCCCCCCTCGTGACTCGGACCACCCCGGTTCCTGCGCCTAGAACCGCCTGGACAAGGCTAGTTGACTCTGCGTCAGCGTCCAATCACAGTAGCGACAGCGACCTATCGACATATTTATAGTTGGGGCGTCGCGAGGGGCGGTGCGGGACGGCGCAGCGCCCGCGAGGGTGGAGGGACGGACCATGGACCTGGCCCTGCTGCGCACGTTCGTCATGGTGCACCGGGCCGGATCGTTCACCCGGGCCGCCGCCCTGCTCGGGCTGTCACAGCCCGCCGTCACCTCGCAGATACGCACCCTGGAGCGGCAGCTGGGCCGCCCGCTCTTCCTGCGCAGGGCCCGCGGGGTGACCCCGACCACCGTCGGCGACGAGCTCGCCCACCGGGCCGCCCCGCATCTGGACGCGCTGGTCGACCTGGTCGAGGTAGGGCTCGACGAGGAGTCGGGGGCGCGGACACTGCACCTGGCCGGTCCGCCGGAGTTCACCTCCTTACGGGCGCTGCCCGCCCTGACCCCGCTGATCTCCCAAGGGCTCGCGCTGCGCAGCACCTTCGTCACAAACGCCGAGGACGCCCTCGAAGGGCTGTCCGCCGGGCATCATGATCTGGCCATCACCACCGCCCGTCCGCGGGGTGGGCTGCTGACGTCGACCACGCTCTGCGACGAGGAGCACGTGCTGGTCGCCGCGCCGCGCTGGGCGGGGCGTCTGGGGCCCGGAGCGCTGCGGCACAAGGGCTCGGTCCTCCTGGAGCAGTTGCCGGTGGTCGAGGTGCACGAGAGCCTCCCGCTGGTCTCCCGCTACTGGGCGGCGGTCTTCGACAGTCGCCCCGCCGCCTCCGCCGCCGTGATCGCACCGGACCTCCGTGCGGTTCTGGAGTGCGCGGCAGCGGGCGCAGGTCTGGCCGTGCTGCCTCGCTATCTCTGCGAGGACGCGCTGGAGCGCGGCGAGGTCGTGGCGCTCCTCGACCCTCCCATCCCACCGCTGCGCACGTATTTCCTCATCGCGAGGACCGGCACACTCGGCCTTCCGCACATCGCGCGGGCGCACGAGTGGCTGGTGCGCGCTGCCGTGGACTGGTGACCGGTCGGCCGACAGGAGTTTCAGATCGGGTTTCCTGGGCCACTCTCTTGCCATGACCGAACGTCCGGTGGTCAAGCGCACAGCACGCGCCGTCCTGCTCGACGGCGAAGACCTCATCCTGATCAAGCGCACCAAGCCCGGTGTCGACCCGTACTGGCTCACGCCGGGTGGGGGCGTCGAGCCGGAGGACGCCACCGTTGTCGACGCGCTGCACCGCGAAGTCGACGAGGAGCTCGGCGCCAAGATCGTCGATATCGTGCCCTGCTTCGTCGATACCGTCGAACACATCGCCGGCGGCGGCGTCAAAGGCGTGAAGGTGCAGCACTTCTTCGTCTGCCGACTGGCTTCGATGGACCTGTCACGTCGGCACGGGCCGGAGATCGACGAACCCTGCGGGGAGTACGAGATCGTCCGCGTCCCCTTCAGCCGCGTCGGAATCGCAGCCGTGCACCTCGTACCCCTGTCGCTGCGGCACTATCTGGACGCCAATATCGAGGGCGTACGGGCGATGCACGCACCTGACCTGGGCTGAGGCCCGGCGGCCCCGGCGAGTTGTCACGACGCGCAGGCCGGGGCACCTGTTTCACGTGAAACCACGCAGTGCCCGGGCAGCGCATCTCTTCATCCCCTCGATATCGGCACTGAAGCCGTGGGGACCGACTCGCCCGGGCCGACCGCGGCGGCAGGCTCAGCGGCATGCGTGGCGACCAGCCGGCCGGCTGTGACCGTCCGCCGCTCAAGGGCGCCGGAGAGCACCGCCAGTACCAGCGCCGAGGCTGCGAGTACGGCGCCGACCCAGTTGGGTGCGGTGTAGCCGAACCCCGCCGCGATGACGATGCCGCCCAGCCACGCCGAGAGCGCGTTGCCGAGGTTGAAGGCCCCGATGTTGACAGCCGAAGCCAGGGTGGGAGCGCCCGCCGCCTGATCGAGCACGCGCTTCTGAAGGGGCGGTACGGTCGCGAAGCCCAGAGCCCCGATGAGGATGATGGTCACAGCGGCGGCGACCTTGTTGTGCGCGGTCAGCGTGAACAGGGCCAGAACCACGGCGAGCGCACCGAGCGACACGTACAGCATCGGCATCAGATGGCGATCGGCGAACTTCCCGCCGAGCAGGTTCCCGCCGACCATGCCGAGCCCGAAGAGGACCAGCAGCCAGGTGACGGATGAGGTCGCGAAGCCGGCGGTCTCCGTCATCATCGGGGTGATGTAGGTGATCGCCGCGAAGACGCCGCCGAAGCCCAGCACCGTCATCGCCATGGCAAGCAGCACCTGGACATTGCGGAACGCGGCCAGTTCGTGGCGGATCCGCACCCCCTGAGGCTTCGGCTGCTCCGGAACGAGCTTCGCCACGCCGAGGAGGCCCAGGACACCGAGTCCCGCGACGACGAAGAACGTGACGCGCCAGCCGACGCTCTGGCCGATGAAGGTTCCCAGCGGAACCCCTACGACGTTGGCGACGGTGAGCCCGGTGAACATCATGGCGATGGCACCGGCCTTCTTCTCCGGAGCGACCAGATCCGCCGCCACGACCGATCCGATGCCGAAGAAGGCGCCATGGGCGAGCGAGGCGATCACGCGTCCGGCCAGCATCACGCCGAAGACGGGGGCGAGCGCGGACACGACGTTCCCCACGATGAACAGCCCCATGAGGAGCATCAGCATCCGTTTCCTGGTCACGCGAGTGCCCAGGATCGTCATCAACGGAGCGCCGAGGACCACGCCCAGGGCGTAGCCCGTGACCAGAAAGCCTGCGGTCGGGATCGATACCTGGAAGTCCGCGGCGACGTCGGGAAGCAACCCCATGATCACGAACTCGGTGGTGCCGATACCGAATGCCCCGATGGCGAGGGCAAGGAGCGCGAGCGGCATGGATGCCACCTTCCTGAAGTGTGCGCCTGCGTCTTACGAGCGCCCACAATAATTGCAGACGCCTGTTAATTGCAAGCGCGGGCTATTGCGCATGTGCCCTATCCTGGAGGGAAGCAGCTCCCGTACGGAGGAGAGACCATGACAGCGACAGACCCCGCACTGACAGCCCTCGCCCAGAGCTGGTGCGCCCTCTCCCTGCTCCACGGGAAGATCGAGGCCCGCATCGAACGGGCCCTGCAGTCCCGCCACAGCCTCAGCGCGCGCGAGTTCTCCCTGCTCGACGTCCTGAGCCGCCAGCACAGCGGCACGGGCGGCCATCTGCAGATGAAGCAGGTGGCGGACGCCGTGGTGCTGAGCCAGAGCGCCACCACACGGCTGGTCACCCGGCTCGAGGACCGCGGGCTGCTCACCCGGTACCTCTGTGACACGGACCGGCGCGGCATCTATACGGATGTCACCGAAGCGGGTCTCACTCTGCTGAACGAGGCCAGGCCGACCAACGACACCGCGCTCCGTGCCGCTCTCGACGAGGCTGCGGAGAGCCCGGAGCTCGCCCCGCTGGTCCGGACGGTCGAGGCCCTGAAGGTCCCCGCCTGAACCGGCGGATTGCGTAGTCTGCCGATCATGAGCGATCTCGACATACGTCCCGCCGCACTCGCGGACATCCCCGCCATCGTGGCCATGCTCGCCGACGACCCGCTGGGGGCGCAGCGCGAGTCCCCGGACGATCTCGCCCCGTACGACGTAGCGTTCCGGCGGCTTGCCGACGACCCGAATCAGCATCTGACCGTGGCGGTGCGCCAGGGCCGCGTCGTGGGGACCCTCCAGCTCACGATCGTGCCCGGACTGTCCCGACGTGGTGCGACCCGTTCCATCGTCGAGGGTGTCCGTGTCCACGCAGACGAGCGCGGCGGCGGCCTCGGGACCCAGTTGATCCAGTGGGCGGTCGACCAATCCCGGCGGCAGGACTGCCAGTTGGTCCAGCTGACATCGGACGCCACCCGTGCGGACGCCCATCGCTTCTACGAGCGCCTCGGCTTCACCGCGAGCCATGTGGGCTTCAAGCTCACCCTCTGAACCCGCACGTTCCGCTCAGCTCCGCACAGCTCCGCGCTCCGGGAGGTATCACGTGCATCGCGTCGATGACGAGCAGCGCCGGGCCAGACTCGGCCGGCGCCATCTGCTGGCCCCGTCCGTACGGGCCACGTCCGCCGTCGCGGTGGCCGACGCCCTCGTCGCCCTGCACGCGACCGATGCCGCCACGGTCTTCCTCTCCGTCTGCGCGCGGCTGGCCGACCCCGGAGCCGGAGCGGTGGAGCGGGCGCTCTACGAGGACGTCTCGCTGGTGCGGCTGCTCTCCATGCGGAACACACTGTTCACCGTGTCCACGGAGGTCGCACCCGCCGTCGACGCGTCGAGCGCACGGACCGTGGCGGCCAAGGAACGCCGGAAGCTCCTCAAGCACCTACGGGAGGACGGCAAGGGACTGGACGAGCGCTGGCTCGCCGATACCGAGACGCAGACACTCGCCGCTCTGACCGCTCGCGGCCATGCCACGGGGAGCGAGCTGTCAGCCGCCGTACCCGCGCTGCGCACGAAGATCACCGTCTTCCCGGGGACGAGACAGGAGACGGTGCAGGGGATCGCCTCCCGAGTGATCCGGGTGCTGGCCGCCGACGGGCGTATCCGGCGGGACCGTCCGCGCGGTTCATGGACCTCCAGCCAGTTCCGCTGGACGTCCGCCGAGCCACGGCCCCCGTCGGACCCTGCCGAGGCGCGGGCGGAGTTGGCCGGACGCTGGCTCCGTTCCTACGGCCCCGCGACCGAAGGCGATCTGAAGTGGTGGA
Source organism: Streptomyces sp. NPDC102451 (assembly GCF_044765485.1). NCBI lineage: Bacteria > Bacillati > Actinomycetota > Actinomycetes > Kitasatosporales > Streptomycetaceae > Streptomyces > Streptomyces sp. NPDC102451. Next base: position 59,201 of record NZ_JBIWKD010000009.1, read on the forward strand.
CGGGCTGGGGCGTCCGTGAGACGCGTACGGCCCTGGCTGCCGTGGGCGCCGAGGAGGTCCTGCTCGACAACGGGGCCGTCGGCTGGGTCGCCCCGGGGGACCTCACCGCCGAACCAGCCCCGGAGCCCTGGGCGGCCCTGCTGCCCGGTCTAGACCCGAGCGCCATGGGCTGGGCCGACCGCGGCTTCCACCTGCCCTTCGATCATCGTGCCGCCCTTTTCGACCGTGCCGGCAACATCGGGCCGACGGTGTGGTGGAACGGCGCGGTAGTCGGGGGCTGGGCCCAGCGCGCGGATGGCGCGCCGGTGTGGCGGCTGCTGTCCGATGTGGGCCAGGAGGCCTCACAGCTCATCGAGGCAGAGGCCGCCCGGCTGTCGGCGTGGGCGGGCGATGCCCGGATCACCCCGCGCTTCCGTACGCCTCTGGAGCGCGAGCTGACAGCCTGATCCGAACGTGTTTCACGTGAAACGCCCGCCCCCGCTCATCAGAGGGCGAGTCCTCGCCAGCCGCCCTCGTCCACGCCACCCGGAATGGCCGCACTCCGGTCGTACGGCTCTCGGGTGAAGACGAAGGATCCCAGGTCGAGATGGTCCACCGTGCCGTCATCGGCGCGCACGACCCTGAGCGTCTCCCCCGCGTAGTAGCCGTTGAGACCGGTCCAGGTTCCGTCGGGGCGTGCCTGGAACCGGGCGCTGCGGCCGGCACCCCGCAACGGCTGGAGTTCGATACCCCCGTCCGCGAGCAGCTTCAGGGCGTGGACCTGCGTGCCCCAGTACCAGGGCCCGGTCAGCGCCAGCAGCTCTTGGTCGACCTCCGGCAGCGGGCGCCAGGGCTCGGGAATCCTCGGCTCGGCGTCGGCGACGATCTGCAGGAGATCGGCGGCGACCGTACCGACCAAGGGGCCGGAGGTGGCATTCGAGAGCACCACGGCCGCGACGTCGTCCTCGACACTGAACCACAGCGTGGCAAGGAAGCCGGGGAGCGATCCCGAGTGGCCGAGGAGCGTGCGGCCCCCGCGCCGAACAGCCTGAAGGCCGAGACCGTACGTTCCGGCCCAGTCACCCGCTTCGGGCGGAGCCGCGGGAGCACGCATCTCCGCGACCGAGGAAGCGCGTAGCACCCGATCGTCGCCCTGTGCCAGGAAGGCCGCGAAGCGAAGCAGGTCGGTGGTCGTCGACCAGAGCTGACCGGCCGGTGCCATCAGTCCGAGGTCCTCGGCCGGTTCGGGCAGCATGACGTCCGCCCACGGATGGACGGCCCAGCCGCCCGCGTGCGGGGCACTCGCCTGCGGAGCCGTACGGTCCATCCCCAGCGGCTCCAGGATCTCCCGGTGCAGCACCTCGGCCCAGGAGTCGCCGCGCAGCCTCTCCACGAGCGAGCCGAGCAGTGTGTAACCCGGGTTCGAGTAATGGTGCCGGTGGCCGGACGGGTGGACCGCGGGCCGCTCGCCGAGCACATCCGACAGCTCAGGACGCGTGGCGCCCGGCGTCCTCTCCCACCAGGGAGCAGGAGTCTCGGCCCCCAGGCCGCCGCTGTGGCCCAGCAGTTGGAAGACGGTCAGCTGCCCGGCAGCCGTGCCCTGAAGATGCTTCTCCAGCGGGTCGTCCAGATCCAGCAGCCCTTCGTCGCGCAGCCGCATCACCAGCACAGCGGTGAACGTCTTGGTGATGGAGCCGATCCTGAACTGCGTATCACGGTCGGGCTCATGGCCGTCCACACAGCTACGGGCGCCGCTCCAGGCGATCTGCCCGTCCCTCTGCACCGCGGCAACGAGAGAAGGGGTCCGGCCTTCGGACTGCGCGGTGGCGACACGGTGCAACAGAGCGCGCCGGGTACTGGGGAGCAGATTTTCGGAAGAGGTCATGCTCCAGCATGACCCGTGCCTCGGGGCCTGACGAACCAATTCTGCGGCTTCTCAGTCGCGTTCCGCCCCGTCCGCCGGGTGGGGCAGCAAAGGGAACAGCCGGGTGATGAGAGCCACCGGCCGGGCCCCGTCGGGCCGGGCCAGAGGGCGCTGTTCACGGTCCTGGTAGGGAGCGAGCGCCCGTCGCACCACCTCCGCGACCTGGCCCATCTCCTCGGGTGTCAGATAGGCGACCGCACTGAATGCTTCGTCGTGGCGCCACTCCGACGGCGCCTCGTCCCGCTGGGTCAGCCATCGCTGCCAGCTCTCGTCCTCAAGCCCTCGGGCCAGGTCGCCGAACTGCTCCTCCGTGGCCCCACTGGCAGCCGGGTCACCGGCAGCCAGGTCGGGCCGGCTCAGACGCCAGGGGCGTACGCGGCCTCCGCTGTGGGGCGCCTCCTCGATGTATCCATGGCGCGCGAGCTGCCGCAGGTGGAAGGAGCAGAGCCCGGAGCTGTGGCCCAGGCGGGCAGCGGCTTCCGTCGCCGTGACGGTCCCGACTTCGGCGAGCAGCTCCAGGAGGGCCGTGCGGACCTCGTGCTCGCGCAGCTCTTCTCCGGCGCCGCGGCCTGTCCGCCCGTGCGGGGTGGTGAGGTCATCTTCAGTCACTTTGCAAACTCTGCTACTTTGCAAAGAGCTTGGCAAGCACCAGTAGCAGCAGTCCCTGGTGTACGCAGAACCTGCTTACGCAGAAGAGGAGCTGGCCATGTCCGTGCGGCACGAGCGGTCCCGTCCCGTCGACCGGCGGGTCCATGTGATGGGCCGGCCCGTCGACTCGTATCCGGACCTGCCGCCCGAGGCCCGGCGGGGATCGGTGCGCCGGGTCACGGTTGTGGGAGAGGAGGTCCTGAGCCGTCCGTGCCGGGAGGTGACCGCATTCGACTCCGCCGAGCTGTCGACGTTGATCGACGACATGTTCCTGACGATGTACGTGGCCGACGGGGCCGGACTGGCCGCCAATCAGGTCGGCACCGACCTGCGGCTGTTCGTGTACGACTGTCCGGACGACCACGGGGTCCGGCATGTAGGCCACATCATCAATCCGGTGCTGGATCTGCCCGATCCGGGCAGCCGTCGGCTCCTCGACGACTTCGAGGGCTGTCTGTCCGTGCCCGGCGCCACGATGGCGGTCCCCCGTACCGATCGCGCCGTCGTCCGCGGGTTCGACAAGGACGGCCGGCCGCTCGTCGTCGAGGGACAGGGCTACTTCGCCCGGTGCCTCCAGCACGAAACCGATCACCTCGCGGGGCACACGTACCTGGACCGCCTTTCCAAGCGGGACCGCAAGGAAGCGCTGCGGCAGATGGAAGCCCGTCGTGAGGACGTCTTCGCCCGACGCGCGGACAAGGCCGCAGGCCTGGGCTGATGCCCACATAGAGAGCCGCAGGGGACACAGCCGGCGGGAGGAGGACTCCGAGTCCGGGAACCCGCGGCTCAGGACATCAGGTCTGCGCCATGTCCACGAAGCGGGAGTAGTGGCCCTGGAACGCCACGGTGATCGTCGCTGTCGGACCGTTACGGTGCTTCGCCACGATCAGGTCCGCCTCGCCCGCGCGCGGTGACTCCTTCTCGTACGCGTCCTCACGGTGCAGCAGGATCACCATGTCGGCGTCCTGCTCGATGGAGCCGGACTCACGGAGGTCGGAGACCATCGGCTTCTTGTCCGTGCGCTGTTCGGGTCCACGGTTCAGCTGGGACAGCGCGATGACCGGGAGCTCAAGCTCCTTGGCGAGCAGCTTGAGGTTTCGGGACATGTCCGAGACCTCCTGCTGGCGGCTCTCCGCCCGCTTGGCACCACCGGACTGCATCAGCTGCAGATAGTCGATGACCACGAGCTTGAGGTCGTTGCGCTGCTTGAGGCGACGGCACTTCGCCCGGATCTCCATCATCGAGAGGTTCGGCGAATCGTCGATGTAGAGCGGTGCGGCCGACACGTCCGGCATCCGGCGGGCGAGCCGCGTCCAGTCCTCGTCGGTCATGGTGCCGGAGCGCATGTGGTGGAGGGCCACCCGGGCCTCGGCGGACAGCAGACGCATCGCGATCTCGTTGCGCCCCATCTCCAGGGAGAAGATCACGCTCGGCAGATTGCTCTTGATCGAGCAGGCCCGGGCGAAGTCGAGGGCGAGGGTGGACTTACCCATGGCGGGACGGGCCGCGATGACGATCATCTGGCCGGGGTGCAGACCGTTGGTCAACGCGTCGAGATCGGTGAACCCGGTCGGCACACCGGTCATCTCGCCGCTGCGGGACCCGATGGCCTCGATCTCGTCGAGAGCACCCTCCATGATGTCGCCCAGCGGCAGGTAGTCCTCGCTGGTGCGCTGCTCCGTGACGGCGTAGATCTCGGCCTGCGCGGAGTTGACGATCTCGTCGACATCCCCGTCGGCCGCGTATCCCATCTGAGTGATCTTCGTGCCCGCCTCGACGAGGCGCCGGAGCACCGCCCGCTCGTGGACGATCTCCGCGTAGTACGAAGCGTTGGCCGCGGTCGGCACGGACTGGACCAGCGTGTGCAGATACGGAGCTCCACCGACCTTGGTGATCTCGCCGCGCTTGACCAGCTCGGCCGCCACCGTGATCGGGTCGGCCGGCTCCCCCTTGGCGTAGAGGTCGAGGATCGCCGTATAGACGGTCTCGTGGGCCGGACGGTAGAAGTCGTGGCCCTTGATGATCTCCACGACGTCCGCGATGGCGTCCTTGGAGAGCAGCATGCCGCCGAGGACGGACTGCTCGGCGTCGAGGTCCTGCGGGGGCACCCGCTCGAAGCCGGACGACCCGCCGTCCCAGCCGCTCTCCCGGCCCCTCTCGTGCTGCTCGTCGCGCCCCTTGCCCTCTCCGCGGCGCTGACGGGAAACGGGCAGGCGGTCACTGGGACCGACATCGGCCCAGGGATCGTCCAAAGGCTCGGGAATGCTCACCGGGCCACCTCCTCCCGTCCGCTTCGCGGACCTAGCCGTGCCACTCTTTCTTACGGCACGGCACCGACAAACAAGACGCCCGACTCCGCTTCCGGCGCCTCAAGTTCTGCGGACTTCCATGCCGGAACGGAGTGCGGGCGCCGCACCACGGTAGGCCTGTCCGCACCGTCAGCCAATCTGGTTATCCACAGGGCATGTGGACGACGGACCAGATGCTGTGGAGAACCCATCCGATCCTGTGCACGGACCGGGGGACAGCACTGTGGACAAACTCATACGCGACCACCAAAGAGGCGGCTGACCTGCATTTTCTCGATCCACCGGCTGTGGGGGAGAAAAACTTTTGCCCTCAGCTCAAGATCACCGCAAACGACCTCCCGGCTGACCCGGAAACCACAGCCGGGTAAGGACCTCTGCCGCATTGCATCTCTTACCTGTGGAAGATTAGATTGGCCCCCATGACCCAGGCGCACACGGCACAGCCGCCCTCCCGCCGTCGGCACGACCGCGAGATCATCGCACTCGCCGTCCCGGCCTTCGGCGCGCTCGTTGCCGAGCCCCTCTTCGTCATGGTCGACAGTGCCATCGTCGGCCATCTCGGCACTCCGCAACTGGCCGGCCTGGCGGTCGCCGCGGCCCTGCTGACGACCGCGGTGAGCGTCTTCGTCTTCCTCGCCTACGCCACCACAGCCGCGGTCGCCCGCCAGGTCGGCGCGGGAGACCTGGCATCCGCCATCCGTCAGGGAATGGACGGCATCTGGCTCGCTCTGCTGATCGGAGCCGCCGTCGTCGCTGCCGCGCTCCCCCTGGCACCGTGGCTGGTCGACATCTTCGGGGCCTCCGACACCGCCGCCCCCTACGCCACCACATATCTACGGATCTCCAGCCTCGGCATCCCCGCCATGCTCGTGGTGCTGGCGGCGACGGGTGTCCTGCGCGGGCTGCAGGACACCCGGACGCCGCTCTATGTCGCCATCGGTGGATTCGCGGCCAACGGTGCGCTCAACGTCGGGCTGGTCTACGGTGCCGGGCTCGGGATCGCAGGATCCGCTTGGGGAACCGTCATCGCCCAGGTGGGCATGGCCCTCGTCTACCTGATCGTCGTGGTCCGTGGGGCCCGCCGCCACGGGGCATCGCTGCGCCCTGATGCCGCGGGCATCCGAGCCAGCGCCCAGGCGGGCGTACCCCTGCTGATCCGCACGCTTTCGCTGAGGGCGGTCCTGATGATCGCGACCGCCGTCGCGGCCCGGCTGGGCGACACGGATGTCGCCGCGCACCAGATCATCCTGTCGCTCTGGAGCCTCACGGCCTTCGCACTCGACGCCATCGCCATCGCCGGGCAGGCCATCATCGGCCGCTATCTGGGCGCGAACGATGCCAAGGGTGCCCGCGAGGCCTGCCGCCGGATGGTTCAGTGGGGGATCGCGTCAGGAGTGGTTCTCGGGGCGGTAATCATGCTCGCCAGGCCACTCTTCGTCCCGCTGTTCACGAGTGACGCATCCGTACAGGACACCCTGCTGCCGGCGCTCCTGGTCGTCGCGCTCTCCCAGCCGATCTCCGGTGTGGTCTTCGTTCTCGACGGCGTACTCATGGGAGCAGGGGACGGCCGCTATCTCGCATGGGCCATGGTCGTGACCCTCGCTGTCTTCGCACCGGTCGCTCTCCTCGTCCCCAGCTTCGGAGGAGGGCTCACCGCTCTCTGGGGGGCGATGGCGCTGATGATGACCGTCAGGCTGGTGACGCTGTGGGTGCGCGCACGGTCCGGCCGATGGGTCGTCACCGGAGCCACCCGCTGAAGCACGCCCACCTGAGTAGCGGTCGCCTGCTCGGTTTCACGTGAAACGACGAAGGACCACACCCGCACGACGAAACGCAGCACCCGAACGACGAAGGGCCGCACCCAGGGGTGCGGCCCTTCACCTAGCTCTGCTGAGCTGTGCCCTTAGGCAGCAACGACCTCGATACCGAGCTTCGCGGCAACCTCGGGGTGCAGACGGACGGACACCTGGTGTCCGCCGAGCGTCTTGATCGGCGAGCCGAGCTCGACGCGACGCTTGTCGACGTCCGGACCACCGGCAGACTTGATCGCCGAGGCGATGTCAGCCGGGGTGACGGAACCGAAGAGGCGGCCGGCGTCGCCGGAGCGAACAGCCAGACGGACCTTCACGGTCTCGAGCTTGGCCTTGATCTCGTTGGCCTGCTCGATCGTCGCGATCTCGTGGATCTTGCGGGCGCGGCGGATCTGCGCCACGTCCTTCTCGCCACCCTTGGTCCAGCGAATGGCGAAGCCACGCGGAACCAGGTAGTTACGGGCGTACCCGTCCTTGACGTCCACGACGTCGCCGGCGGCACCGAGGCCAGTGACCTCGTGGGTGAGGATGATCTTCATGATTCGGTCACCCTTCCCTTATCGCGCGGTGGACGTGTAGGGCAGCAGCGCCATCTCACGGCTGTTCTTGACTGCCGTGGCGACGTCACGCTGGTGCTGCGTGCAGTTGCCGGTGACGCGGCGGGCACGGATCTTGCCGCGGTCGGAAATGAACTTCCGCAGCATGTTCGTGTCCTTGTAGTCCACGTACTGGGTCTTGTCCTTGCAGAACGCGCAGACCTTCTTCTTAGGCTTGCGCACAGGCGGCTTCGCCATGGTGTTTCTCCTGTGTGATCAAGAAGTGGGGTACGAGCAGCCCTTAGAAGGGAGGCTCGTCCGAGTAGCCGCCGCCGGAGCCGCCGGAACCGCCGGAGCTTCCGCCCCAGCCGCCCCCGCCGCCCTGCTGGCCCCCGCCCTGCTGGCCGCCGCCGGCCGGAGCGTTGGTGGCCCACGGGTCGTCGGCGGGAGCACCGCCGCCGCCCTGCTGGCCACCGGCACCGGGACCGCCGCCCCAGTTGCCGCCGCCCTGCTGGCCGCCGCCGTATCCACCCTGGCCACCGCCCTGGCCACCTCGACCCGTGGTCTTGGTGACCTTGGCCGTGGCGTTCTTCAGGCTGGGGCCGACTTCCTCGACGTCCAGCTCGTAGACCGTGCGCTTGACGCCCTCACGGTCCTCGTAGGACCGCTGCTTCAGCCGGCCCTGCACGACGACGCGCATGCCTCGCTGGAGCGACTCCGCGACGTTCTCCGCCGCCTGACGCCAGACCGAGCAGGTGAGGAACAGGCCTTCGCCGTCCTTCCACTCATTGGTCTGCCGGTCGAAGATGCGGGGAGTGGACGCGACACGGAACTTCGCGACCGCCGCACCGGACGGGGTGAAGCGCAGCTCGGGGTCGTCGACGAGATTGCCGACGACCGTGATGACGGTCTCGCCTGCCATGGGTGAACCTCTCGGCGGGGATTGCTTCTGGCTGCTTGCTACTCGAACCCGATGACCGCTGAGCTAGATGCTCAGTGGGTCTCGGGACGGAGGACCTTGGTCCGGAGGACCGACTCGTTCAGGTTCATCTGTCGGTCGAGCTCCTTGACGACCGCAGGCTCGGCCTGCAGGTCGATGACCGAGTAGATGCCCTCAGGCTTCTTCTTGATCTCGTAAGAGAGACGACGACGGCCCCAGGTGTCGACCTTCTCGACCTTTCCGTTGCCCTCACGGACGACGGAGAGGAAGTTCTCGATCAGCGGGGAGACTGCTCGCTCCTCGAGATCGGGGTCGAGGATGACCATCACTTCGTAGTGACGCATGTGGAACCCACCTCCTTTGGACTCAGCGGCCACGGTCGTTCCGTGGCAGGAGGGTCGTGATGCGTAAGCATCAGTGTCTCCGAGTAAAACAGCCGCCACTGACAACGCCCGTCTTCGAGAGTCGAGGGGAGCTGCAGTGCTGGCTCAAGGCAGACACCGGTGCAGACCGTACAGACTACCCGCAGACCGGCTCCCGGTTGAAATCCGGTGTTCAGGGCGCACAATCAAGACAGATGCGGTGTGAGAGGCGCTACATCGCACCGCCCTTCCCGCCAGGAGGTGCTCCATGGCTCAGACAGTCCGACCTGCCGGAAGCAGGCCCGCCCCCAGCCGGATGGCCAACCGCCGTCCGGCCACCGGGTCCCTCTTCGCCACGGACGGCAAGCCACATCCGCTGCAGGAAGCACTGATGGTGGTGACCGGGGTCCTCGGCATCCTCGCGTTCGTGACGGCGATGTTCCACAGCCTGCACCTGGTCAGCTCGTGGGCCGGGCTGATCGGGATCCTGACCGGCGCTTACGGGCAGTACATCTCCAGGACCACCTGGGAGCGCTTCGGTCTGATCATGGGGATCGGCGCTTCCGCCGTCGGCTTCTACCTCGGCATGGCGCACGGCGGTCTCTTCGGCGGCGTCATCACCTGACCGGCAGAGCCGGGGGCCGGCACGCTCGGCCCCCGGTGCGGTCCACGGGCGAGGCAGTCCCGCGCGGGCGGTGCCCGGTCCGGTCCGGACGGGGCCAGACCGGGCGCCCCTCGGTCACAGTAGGCTTCGGCGCGAGAGCCGGAGCCCCTGACCGATGGGGACACACCTGCCGAGGAGCGCCCCGCATGAGCCTGACCCTGAGGACCATCAGCCGAGAACAGCATCTGGCGTACATCCAGAGTCTGCCCTCGGCCAGTCACTGCCAGGTCCCGGCGTGGGCTGATGTGAAAACCGAATGGCGCTCGGAGAACCTGGGATGGTTCGACAAGAACGGCGAGATGGTCGGCGCCGGGCTGGTGCTCTACCGGCAGCTGCCCAAGATCAAGCGCTATCTCGCGTACCTCCCCGAGGGCCCGGTCATCAACTGGTACGCCCCGAACCTCGACGAGTGGCTCCAGCCGATGCTCGCCCACCTGAAGCAGCAGGGTGCCTTCTCGGTGAAGATGGGCCCTCCCGTGGTCATCCGCCGCTGGGACTCGGCCGCCATCAAGTCGGGTATCCAGGACCCCGACGTGAAGCGGCTGCGTGACGTCGAGGCCAGCCACATCGAGCCGCGCGCCTTCGAGGTCTCGGACCGGCTGCGGAAGATGGGCTGGCAGCAGGGCGAGGACGGCGGCGCCGGCTTCGGTGACGTCCAGCCCCGCTACGTCTTCCAGGTCCCGCTGGCCAACCGCTCCCTCGAGGACGTACTCAAGGGCTTCAACCAGCTCTGGCGGCGCAACATCAAGAAGGCCGACAAGGCCGGCGTCGAGGTGGTCCAGGGCGGCTACGAGGACCTCGCCGAATGGCAGCGGCTGTACGAGATCACCGCGGTGCGCGACCACTTCCGGCCGCGCCCCCTCTCGTACTTCCAGCGCATGTGGTCGGTGCTCAACTCCGAGGACCCCAACCGCATGCGGCTGTACTTCGCCCGGCACAACGGCGTGAACCTGTCGGCTGCCACGATGCTCGTCGTCGGCGGGCACGTCTGGTACTCCTACGGCGCCTCGGACAACATCGGGCGCGAGGTCCGGCCCTCCAACGCCATGCAGTGGCGGATGCTCCGCGACTCGTACGCGATGGGCGCGACCGTCTACGACCTGCGCGGCATCAGCGACTCGCTGGACGAGACCGACCACCTCTTCGGTCTGATCCAGTTCAAGGTCGGCACCGGCGGGGAAGCCGTCGAATACGTCGGCGAGTGGGACTTCCCCCTCAACAAGCTGCTGCACAAGGCGCTCGATATGTACATGTCGCGCCGCTGACCGCATCCCGACCACCGTCCATCAGCTCCCCCTCCTCCCTCACACCGCAGCCACCAGAAAGGTTCCGGGCCGGCCATGGCGCTCTCCCTCTACGTCGACACCGCGCGCTGGCGGGCGCACCAGAAGTCCGTGCTGGACCAGTTCCCGGACCTCGTCCCCGTCTGCAAGGGCAACGGATACGGCTTCGGACACGAGCGTCTGGCCGACGAGGCGATCCGCTTCGGGTCCGAGACCCTCGCCGTCGGGACCACGTACGAGGCCGCCCGTATCAAGGACTGGTTCAGCGGCGACCTCCTGGTGCTCACCCCCTTCCGCAGGGGCGAGGAGCCGGTGCCGCTGCCCGACCGCGTCATCCGCTCGGTCTCCTCAGTGGACGGCGTGCACGCCCTGGTGGGCGCGCGCGTGGTCATCGAGTGCATGAGCTCGATGAAGCGCCACGGCGTGAAGGAGGAGGAGCTCGGCCAGCTGCACGCGGCCATCGAGGACGTACGCCTCGAAGGATTCGCGCTGCACCTGCCACTCGACCGCACCGACGGGTCGGACGCGGTTGAGGAGGTCATCACCTGGATGGACCGTCTGCGCGCCGCCCGGCTGCCGCTGCACACCATGTTCGTCAGCCATCTGCGGGCCGAGGAACTGGCCCGGCTGCGGCAGCAGTTCCCGCAGACCCGCTTCCGCGCCCGCATCGGCACACGGCTCTGGCTCGGTGACCACGAGGCGACGGAGTACCGGGGCGCGGTGCTCGACGTCACGCGTGTCGTCAAGGGCGACCGCTTCGGCTACCGCCAGCAGAAGGCCGCGTCCGACGGGTGGCTCGTCGTCGTTGCCGGCGGGACCTCCCACGGTGTCGGCCTGGAGGCGCCGAAGGCCCTGCACGGGATGATGCCTCGTGCCAAGGGCGTGGCGCGCGCCGGGCTGGCCACGGTCAACCGCAATCTGTCGCCGTTCGTCTGGGCCGGCAAGCAGCGCTGGTTCGCCGAGCCGCCGCACATGCAGGTCTCGATCCTCTTCGTGCCCTCGGACTCCCAGGAGCCGAGGGTCGGCGACGAACTGGTGGCCCACCTGCGCCACACCACCACCCAGTTCGACCGCCTCGTGGACCGGTAGAGCCGGTCCTCACGGGCCGGTGGGCCGGCCTCCCCTCAGTCGGAGGCCGCCCTTCCGGCGGTGCCCCACTCCACCCGCGGTCCCTCGACCGCGGGTTCCGCGTGCCGGGCCGGGTGAGGGTGCACCTGCAGGAGCGCCGTCCGGTCCGGCGCCCCGTCGAGTACCCCGCCCGAAGGATCGTCGGACCCGTCCTGCCGTACGGGATCCCGCTCCGGCCGCAGGATGTCCCTGACGATCACCGCGCACATGTAGAGCGTTCCCGCCAGATGCAGGGCGATCGCGACCTGGTAGCCCTCCTGCGGCAGCCCCTGGTGCTTGTCACCGCTCGTCGTGTACGCGAGGTAGAACCAGATCCCCAGGAAGTACATGACCTCGCAGGCCTGCCAGACGAGGAAGTCCCGCCACCGGGGCCTGGCGAGCGCGGCCAGAGGGATCAGCCAGAGCACGTACTGCGGTGAGTAGACCTTGTTCGTCAGGATGAACGCGGCCACCACGAGAAACGCCAGCTGGGCGAAGCGCGGCCGGTGCCTGGCGGTGAGGGCCAGCCCGGCGATCCCGGCGCACAGCACGACCATCAGCAGCACGGAGGCCGTGTTCACCGTGGACACATCGATGGGCCGACCGGTGCGCTGGGTGATGATCAGCCAGAACGAGCCGTAGTCGATCTGCCGCTCCTGGCTGAACGTGTAGAACTTCTTCCACCCCTCCGGGGCGTACAGCATCACCGGCAGGTTCACGACCAGCCAGGCCGCCGCCGCACCGAGGAGCGCCGATCCGTACTCCCGCCACTTCCCGGCGCGCCAGCACAGCACCAACAGGGGCCCGAGGAGCAGTACGGGATAGAGCTTGGCGGCGGTCGCGAGGCCGATGAGGATGCCGAAGGCGAGGCTCCTGCCGCGCGACCACATGAGCATCGCCGCGGCCGTCAGCGCGACGGCGAGCAGGTCCCAGTTGATCGTCGCGGTGAGCGCGAGGGCGGGGGCGAGCGCCACCAGCAGGCCGTCCCAGGGGCGGCGCCGGTGCGTACGGGCGACGCACACCGCGAGGATCACCGCGCAGATCATCAGCATGCCCGCGTTGACCATCCAGTACATCTGCTCGCGCTGCTGTGCGGGGTCCGAGGACGGGGTCAGCGTCAGCCAGGACGCGATCTGCATGAAGAGACCGGTCAGGACGGGGTACTCCAGGTACGCCATGTCGCCGCTCAGCCGGTCGACGTACGGCACGAGGCCGTCGGCGAAGCCGCGTCCGACGTAGAGGTGCGGGATGTCGGAGTAGCAGGCGTGCGTGTACTGCGAGCTGGTCCCGCGGAACCAGGCCCAGTCGTAGCAGGGGATCTTCTGCACCATGCCGAGCGCGAACATCCCGATCGCCACGAGCACGATGACGCGCACCGGTGTGAGCGGCCCCGATCCGAAACGTGCCCAGCGGCCCGCGGGCCCGCCGATCAGTTCGCTGCCCGCCGCGGCGATCTCGTCCTGTCGCGTGGGCGGTACGACGGACGGCTCCTGGTGCACGCTCGTGTCTTCTGCGCTTGGCATGCCGCACATCCTGCCGTACGGCGCTGTGTGCGGGCGTGGGCCTCGTCCGGGACACACGAAAGGGCCGTCACACACGAAAGGGCCGTCCGGCACCTGGCGGGTGCAGACAGCCCTCGTACGCGTGCCCGGCGGGCCCTCAGGGCCCCCGGAGGGCGCGTGGTGCGGGTTGTCCGGCCCACGCGCCCCGGGTGGTGCTATCCGCCGCCGCCGAAGATCCCGCCGCGGCTGTTCTCCTCGCCCTCGGTCGACCCGTCGGTCGTTCCGTCGGTCGTTCCGGTGTCCGTCCCGCCGTTCGTGGCCCCGGTGTCCGTCCCACCGTCGGTGGACCCGTCCGTGGTCCCCCCGTTGTCGTTACCGGTGGTGGTCCCGCCGTTCTGGTTGTTCCTGCACTCCCAGTCGAGCGGCGCACACGTGTCGCTCGGCGAGGGGGACGGGGACGACGGGGTGGCAGACGGCGTCGGCTCCGCGCTGGACTCCGAGGGCGAAGGCGTCGGGCTCGGCGTGGGGCTGGGGCTGACCGCGCCGCCGCCGAAGACGGTGTCGCCGTACGGCTCGGGCTTCGGGAAGCTGACGACCTTCATGCCCTTCGTCGCGTCGGTCATGTAGTCGTGCCAGATCTGCGCCGGGAACGAGGCACCGTGGATCGACTTCTCACCGCCCGTGCCGTACATCTCCAGGAACTTGCGGTCCTTCTTCGTCTCGTCGTCGTCCATCCGGAACATGCTGACGGCCGTCGAGATCTGCGGGGTGTAGCCGACGAACCAGGCCGACTTGTTGCCGTCCGTGGTACCGGTCTTACCGGCCACATCGCGGCCCGGCAGCTGGGCGGGTGTACCCGTGCCGTTCTCGACGACGTTCTTCAGCACGTCGGTGACGTTGTCCGCGACGACGCTGGGGAACGCGGGTTTGGTCTCCGTCTTGTGCTGGTAGATGACCTCGCCCTCGTGCTTGACCTCGGTGACCGAGAAGGGCTCCCGCTGCTTACCGCTGGTCGCGAAGGTGGCGTACGCGCCGGCCATCCGGATGGCGCTCGGCGAGGACGTCCCGATGGAGAACGAGGGGACGTTCGCGTTCGCCATGTAGTCGTCGTCGCGCAGCCCCGCGGACATGGCGGCCTGCTTCACCTTGTCGGTGCCGACGTCCATGCCGAGCTGGACGTACGGGGAGTTCGCCGACTCCTGCATGGCGGTCCGGAGGGTGATGTCTCCGTAGCTGTGGTCGCCGTCGTTGGTCTGGAGCCACTCCTTGCCGTCATCGTTCATCCAGACGTCGCCGTTGTACTGGTTGATCTTCAGCTTGTTGTCGCCGTTGTAGATGCTCTTCGGGGAGACGGGCGTACGCTCCGACTCGCTCTGGTCCGGGTCGCCCTCGGGGTCGCGCTTCCCGTACTGCATGGCGGCCGCCAGCACGAACGGCTTGAACGTCGAACCGACCTGCGCACCGGTCGCGTCGGCGTTGTTGGTGTAGTGCTTCGTCGCGTCCTGACCGCCGTACGTGGCGAGGATGGCGCCCGTCTTGGTGTCCACCGACGCTCCGCCGAACTCGACATGCGTGTCCTTGTCCGGGCGCTCCTTCTCGTCGATCTTGGCTTTGTAGACCTTCGTGATCGACTTCTCGAGCTGGGTGACCTTCTTCTTGTCGAAGGTCGTGTGGATCTCGTAGCCGCCCCGGGAGAGTTCCTTCTCGGTGACGCCGTCCTCGTTGTGCGCGAGGAAGTACTTCGTGGCGAGGTCGACCAGGTAGCCGGTCTGGCCCCCCAGCTTGGCGTCCTTCTTCGGAGGATCCGGCATGGGGAACTCGGTGAACGTGGCGCGCTTGGCCGCGCTCAGCCGTTTGTCCTTGACCTCCTCGTCGAGGATCCACTTCCAGCGTGCCTTGGCACGCCGGGTGTTCTCCTTGGCGGAGGCCTTCACCGGGTCGACGTCGGGGGCGCCTGCCGGGTCGTAGTAGCTCGCGCCCTTGAGCAGCGTCGCCAGGAAGGCGCACTCGCTCTCGTCCAGGTCCGTGGCGTCCTTGCCGTAATAGGCACGCGCCGCCGCCTGGAGACCCGATGCACCCCGGCCGTAGTAGGAGACGTTGAGGTACCCCTCCATGACCTTCTTCTTGCCCACCGTCTCGCCGACCTTGAGCGTGATGAAGAGTTCCTTGAACTTCCGGCTCAGGGTCTGGTCCTGGGACAGCATGGAGTTCTTCACGTACTGCTGGGTGATCGTGGAGCCGCCCTGGGTCTCACCTCCCCGGGCCATGTTGTAGAAGGCGCGGGCGATACCCATGGGGTCGATGCCCCTGTCGTGCTCGAACGATTTGTTCTCGGCCGAGATGACGGCGTTGCGCATCGCTTCGGGGATCTGGGCGTACTCGATCTCCTGGCGGTTGACCGAACCGCCCGTGGCGACCATCTGAGTGTTGTCGGCCCAGTAGTAGACGTTGTTCTGCGCGGTGGCGAGTTTATTGACCTCGGGCGGCACGACCAGCGCGTACGCGATGCCGGCCGCCCCCATCATCAGACCCAGGAAGCCCAGGCACAGACCGGAGACCAGCTTCCACGACGGGACCCAGCGGCGGACGCCGTACTTACCGGCCCGCGGGTAGTCGATGAAGCGCTTCTTACCGGCGTCCACGCGGCCCCGCCCGCGGCCTTCGTGACCGCTGCCGTCGCCACCTCCCCGCCGCCGGCCGCCCCCGCCCCGCTGGGCGGCTCGACGGGCCTCGGCGCGGCCGCCGTACGACGGCTCCTCGCCGTGCGCTCCGGAAGGTGATCCTTGCGTTGCTCTGCGTGACGCATCGGTGCGGCGTCCAGAAGGCTGCTGGGCGGCTCGTCTGGCCGCTGCGCGCCCGCCACCTTGCGGTTGCGGCGCTTTGCGACGGTGCTCGCTCATCGAACGACTACTCCTCGGGCAGGCGAGAGCGCCTGGAAGCGGCAGTTGAGATCCGGTCCCCCCGAATTACGGACAAGCCCTGCGGAAGGCTCACCCGCAGTACATCCGGCAGTCCGCGATAACGGACGCTCGGCGTCGTCTCACGGTTCCCGGTGGTCTGCATGCCGCACAGACTACGCACGGTCAAAAACCTCCGGGGACCGAACTTCACCCCAAATTACGCAAGTCACTCCCTATGAATCCGGGATGTGACGCCGCTCACTAAGCCTCCCCTTGTCGTACATCACGAGTCGATCTATCGTGCTGATGTATCGAGTCGATACATCAGCACGGCATAAGGTGGGCCCGACAGGCCCGTGGAAGCACCGGACGGAAGAGGAGGCGAAGGTGAGCAGACGCTCCGGCATCCTCGAATTCGCCGTACTCGGCCTGCTCCGCGAGTCACCCATGCACGGGTATGAGCTGCGCAAGCGCCTCAACACCTCGCTGGGGATCTTCCGCGCCTTCAGCTACGGCACCCTCTACCCCTGCCTCAAGACGCTGGTCGCCAACGGCTGGTTGATCGAGGAACCGGGAAGCGTTCCGGCACTGCCCCCTGCCACCGGACGTGGGGTCGCTCCCGCGTCCTCCCTGGCCGGCCGCCGCGCCAAGATCGTCTACCGGTTGACGGCAGAAGGTAAGGAGCACTTCGAGGAGCTGCTCTCGCACACCGGTCCGGACTCCTGGGAGGACGAGCATTTCGCCGCTCGTTTCGCCTTCTTCGGGCAGACGGAGCGCGAAGTGCGGATGCGCGTCCTCGAAGGCCGCCGCAGCAGGCTGGAGGAGCGCCTCGAGAAGATGCGCGCCTCCCTCGCCCGCACCCGTGAACGACTCGATGACTACACGCTTGAGCTGCAGCGACACGGCATGGAGTCCGTGGAGCGCGAAGTGCGCTGGCTGAACGAGCTCATCGAGAGCGAGCGGTCGGGACGGGATCAGCGACGATCCTCGCCCGAGAGCTCCACTCAGCACGACACATCAGGAGAGACGGGCGGCCTGCCCCGGCACCGAGACGACACCCGGCCGGATCCGTCCGACGACACCAAGTGACATCCCCGAAGAACCGCAAGGCGTCATCGGGGAACACGAGAACACACAGGGAGCAATCGGCATGGGTTCGGTTCGCGTAGCCATCGTCGGCGTGGGCAACTGCGCCGCCTCGCTGGTGCAGGGCGTCGAGTACTACAAGGACGCCGATCCGGCCGGCAAGGTGCCCGGTCTGATGCACGTCCAGTTCGGCGAGTACCACGTGAGCGACGTCGAGTTCGTCGCCGCCTTCGACGTCGACGCGAAGAAGGTCGGCCTCGACCTCGCGGACGCCATCGGCGCCAGCGAGAACAACACCATCAAGATCGCCGACGTGCCGAACACGGGCGTGACCGTTCAGCGCGGTCACACCCACGACGGCCTGGGCAAGTACTACCGCGAGACGATCGAGGAGTCCGCCGAGGCCCCCGTCGACATCGTCCAGATCCTCAAGGACAAGCAGGTCGACGTTCTCGTCTGCTACCTCCCCGTCGGTTCCGAGGTGGCTGCGAAGTTCTACGCGCAGTGCGCCATCGACGCCAAGGTCGCGTTCGTCAACGCCCTCCCGGTGTTCATCGCCGGCACCAAGGAGTGGGCCGACAAGTTCACCGAGGCCGGTGTCCCGATCGTCGGTGACGACATCAAGTCCCAGGTCGGCGCCACCATCACGCACCGTGTGATGGCGAAGCTCTTCGAGGACCGGGGTGTCATCCTGGACCGCACGATGCAGCTGAACGTCGGCGGCAACATGGACTTCAAGAACATGCTCGAGCGTGAGCGCCTGGAGTCCAAGAAGATCTCGAAGACGCAGGCCGTCACCTCGCAGATCCGTGACCGTGAGCTCGGTGCGGACAACGTACACATCGGCCCGTCGGACTACGTGGCCTGGCTGGACGACCGCAAGTGGGCGTACGTGCGCCTCGAGGGCCGTGCCTTCGGTGACGTCCCGCTGAACCTGGAGTACAAGCTCGAGGTCTGGGACTCCCCGAACTCCGCCGGTGTCATCATCGACGCCGTGCGCGCCGCGAAGATCGCCAAGGACCGCGGCATCGGCGGCCCGATCCTCTCGGCCTCCTCGTACTTCATGAAGTCCCCGCCGGTCCAGTACTTCGACGACGAGGCCCGCGAGAACGTCGAGAAGTTCATCGCCGGCGACGTCGAGCGCTGACCCAGCGGTCACTGCTTCACCGACGCTTCTCCATGTGGGGGGTCCCCGGGCAATCCGCCCGGAGGCCCCCCACCTGTGTGACCCTTGCACACATGCCTGTCGTGCGTGATCTGGGCGTGCTCCTGCGCCTTCGGAACTTCCGTCGCCTGCTTGC
This sequence comes from Streptomyces sp. NPDC102451, assembly GCF_044765485.1. Taxonomy (NCBI): domain Bacteria; kingdom Bacillati; phylum Actinomycetota; class Actinomycetes; order Kitasatosporales; family Streptomycetaceae; genus Streptomyces; species Streptomyces sp. NPDC102451. The sequence continues at coordinate 77,553 of NZ_JBIWKD010000009.1, forward strand.
CGTACGACTGCTCTCCCAGTCGGCCGACGGTGTCTATCAGGTCGCGCTCGCCACGTACGTCGTCTTCTCTCCGGAGAACCAGGCGACGCCGGGTGCCATCGCCTCGGCCATGGCCGTGCTGCTGCTCCCGTACTCGCTGATCGGCCCGTTCGCGGGGGTCCTGCTCGACCGCTGGCCCCGCCGCCAGGTCTTCCTGTACGGAAATCTGCTGCGCGCCGCACTGGCCTGCTGCACGGCCCTGCTACTCCTGAGCTCCGTGCCGGACTGGCTCTTCTACGTCTCCGCCCTCTGCGTCACCGCCGTCAACCGTTTCGTGCTGGCCGGGCTGTCAGCAGCCCTCCCTCGCGTCGTCGACACCGAACGGCTCGTCCTCGCCAACTCCCTCTCCCCGACGGCCGGCACGCTGGCCGCCACCGCGGGCGGAGGGCTGGCCCTGGGCATCCGACTGCTGACGGACGGGTCCGATGCGGCCGTGGTCCTGCTGGGGGCGGTCCTCTACCTCCTCTCGGCGCTCGCCTCCCTGACCTTGCCCCGCACCCTCCTCGGACCGGACCGGGACCTGCACCGTGTACCCGTGCGCGAGGCGCTCGGTACGACCGCACGAGGGCTCACCGCCGGGTTGCGCCATCTGGCCGAGCGGCGGGACGCGGCACACGCTCTTGCGGCCATGACGGTGCTCCGCTTCTGCTACGGAGCGCTCACGGTGATGGTGCTGATGCTGTGCCGCTACGCCTGGTCCGACGGCGAGTCCGACGGCCTGGCGCTCCTCGGCCTCGCGCTCGGCGCTTCGGCCGCGGGGTACTTCGTCGCCGCCCTGATGTCCCCATGGGCGGTCGGACGCTTCGGGCGATACGGCTGGCTGGCCGGCTGCGCCGGAGCGGCAGCCCTCCTGGAGCCCGCCCTGGGGCTTCCGTTCACCCCCGGCCCGATGCTGGCTGCGGCCTTCGTTCTCGGGCTCGTGACCCAAGGGGCGAAGATCGCGACCGATACCGAGGTGCAGACCTCGGTGGACGACGCCTACCGCGGCCGGGTCTTCGCGCTCTACGACGTGCTGTTCAACGTCGCTTTCGTCGCCGCCGCGGGAATGTCCGCCCTCGTGCTTCCTCCTGACGGGCGGTCCGTCGTCGTGGTTCTCACTGTTGCCGTGCTCTACGCCATCGTCTCGGTGGCCATGCTCCGTCGGCGCCGCGTGAGCATCGCGCTCCAGCGCGCCCGCATCAAGGAGTGAGGGGCGTTGTTTCACGTGAAACAACGCCCCTCACTGACACCCGGACCGCCACCCGGCGCCGTTGTGTTTCACGTGAAACACGACGGCCCGCTCAGCTCCCGGCTCGGAGTCCTTCGATCCGCAGCCGGACTCAGCTCTGCGCAGCCCACCATTCCTTGAGGGCGGAGACCGCGGCATCGCGCTCCATGGGGCCGTTCTCCAGCCGCAGCTCCAGCAGGAACGAGTACGCCTTACCGATCACCGGCCCGGGCTCCACGCCCAGGATCTGCATGATCTCGTTGCCGTCCAGGTCGGGCCGGATCGCCTGCAGCTCCTCCTGGTCCTGCAGCTGCGCGATGCGCTCCTCGAGCCCGTCGTAGGTGCGCGACAGAGCGTTCGCCTTGCGCTTGTTCCGCGTCGTGCAGTCGGAGCGCGTCAGCTTGTGCAGCCGGTCCAGCAGCGGTCCCGCGTCCCGCACATACCTGCGCACCGCGGAGTCGGTCCATTCCCCGTCGCCGTATCCGTGGAAGCGCAGATGCAGCTCCACCAGCTTGGAGACGTCCTTGACCATGTCGTTGGAGTACTTGAGCTCGGTCATCCGCTTCTTGGCCATCTTGGCCCCCACCACTTCGTGGTGGTGGAACGAGACGCGGCCGTCCTTCTCGAAGCGCCGCGTCCTCGGCTTCCCGATGTCGTGGAGCAGGGCCGCGAGGCGCAGCACGAGGTCCGGACCGTCCTCCTCGAGGTCGATGGCCTGCTCCAGGACCGTCAAGGAGTGCTCGTAGACGTCCTTGTGGCGGTGATGCTCGTCACTTTCCAGGCGCAGCGCGGGGAGCTCGGGCAGCACCCGGTCGGCCAGTCCAGTGTCCACGAGAAGTCCCAGCCCCTTGCGGGGGTGACCGGAGAGCAGCAGTTTGTTGAGCTCCTCACGGACCCGCTCGGCCGAGACGATCTCGATGCGTTCCGCCATGTCCGTCATGGCCTTGACGACGTCGGGGGCCACCTCGAAGTCCAGCTGCGCGGCAAAGCGAGCGGCCCGCAGCATGCGCAGCGGATCGTCGGAGAAGGACGCCTCAGGCGTGCCCGGGGTACGCAGTACGCGCTGCGCCAGGTCGTCGAGGCCGCCGTGCGGGTCGATGAACTCCTTCTGCGGCAGAGCGACGGCCATGGCGTTGACCGTGAAGTCACGGCGCACGAGGTCGTCCTCTATCGAGTCGCCGTAGGAGACCTCGGGCTTGCGTGAGGTCCTGTCGTACGCCTCCGACCGGTAGGTCGTCACCTCGATCTGGTAGCCGTCCTTCTGCGAGCCGACGGTGCCGAAGGCGATTCCGACCTCCCAGACCGAGTCGGCCCAGGGGCGGACGATCTTGAGTACGTCCTCCGGGCGGGCGTCGGTCGTGAAGTCCAGGTCGTTTCCGAGCCTGCCGAGCAACGCATCGCGGACCGACCCGCCGACCAGGGCGAGTCCGAATCCGGCCTCCTGGAATCGGAGGGCGAGGTCATCGGCGACGGGGGACACCCGCAGCAGTTCGCTGACTGCGCGGTGCTGCACCTGACTCAGTGCACGGGGGCTGTCTTCGTTGGCGTTCGGCACAACAGAAAAGGGTACGTGCACCGACCGGCCCGGGCGTCATCGTTTCTCGGTGCCCTGCGAGACTCTCCCGATCATGTGGCACGGTCCCCGGCACTCAGGCGTCGGGCGCATCGTTACCATGCGGGGACGCAGAGACCGGCAGGACCGGCACCAGCTGACGACGACGAGGGACGGGTACGCGTGGCCGAGGCGGCAGACTTTCAGGGGATGAATCCCTCCCCTGCCCGCCGGTGGCTCCGGCGCACAGCCTCCTTGATCGTCGGGGTACCGCTGATCGCCGGCCTCCTGGCCGGCCCCGCAGCGCCCTCGGCTCAGGCCGAGGCGGCCACGAAGACCCCGACCGGATCACACACCGTCGATGTGTCTCTGGACACGCTCGCCCCCAGCGCACCGGTCGAGGGCGACACCCTCACCATCTCCGGCACCCTGACCAACAAGGGCAAGAAGGCGGTCACGGATGCGGAGGTCGACCTGCGCGTCGGGCCGAGGCTGTCCGGCCGAGGGGCGATCGACGAGGCCGCCAAGCGCACCGGGTACCTGCCGGGCAGCGACCCGGCCAAGCTCGGGGGCGCGTACACACTGAAGGTCCCCGAACTCGCGTCCGGGGTCAGTCAGGACTTCAGCCTCGCCGTTCCGGTGGACAAGCTGGACCTGGGCGCCGACGGGGTCTACCAGCTCGGGGTGTCCCTCACGGGCCGGACCACCGACTACGCCTACGACCAGGTGCTCGGCATCCAGCGGACCTTCCTTCCGTGGCAGGCGCAGGACGCCGAGAGCAAGACCAAGCTCACCTTCCTCTGGCCGCTGATCGCATCGGCACACGTCACCGCCGAGACGGGCTCCGACGAACAGCAGACCCCTGTCTTCGCCGACGACGATCTGGCTCTCGAGCTCGCTCCCGGGGGCCGGCTGGAGCAGCTGGTCTCACTGGGGCGGCAGCTCGACGTCACCTGGGTGATCGATCCGGACCTGCTCGCCTCTGTCGACGCGATGACGAAGAACTACCGCGTCAAGGTCGGTGACACCACCGCCGCGGGGACGAACCAGGCCATCGCCAAGAAGTGGCTCACGGATCTGCAAGCGGCCGTGAAGGACGGGACGGTGGTGGCCCTGCCGTTCGCCGACCCCGATCTCGCCTCCATCGCCCATCGCGGCAAGAACGTCTCAGGAGCCCTCGGCCATCTGCAGACGGCCACCGAGGTCGCTGGCACGACGGTGGAAACCGTTCTGCACGTGAAGCCGTCCACCGACTTCGCCTGGCCGGTGGACGGCGCGATCGACCCCTCCGTGGTCGACGTCGCCACCTCTGCCGGGGCACACAAGGTGATCGCCCGCAGCGACAGCCTCGACGAGACCGGCGGGCTGCCCTACACACCGACGTCGGCGCGGCCGATCGGCGGTGGCACCACCGCCGTCGTCTCCGACTACCGGCTCTCCACCGCGTTCACCGGCGACCTGTCCAAGGCCGGTGCCTCGACCCTCGCCGTCCAGAAGTTCCTGGCCCAGACGCTGGCAGTGACGGAGCAGGCACCCGACAACGAACGCAGCATCGTCGTCGCGCCCCAGCGGACTCCCACCGCCGCCCAGGCACAGAGCATGGCGCGTGCCCTGCAGGCCCTCACGGCCGAACGCTGGACGCAGCCTCTCGACCTGACGGAGGCAGCCGAGCAGAAGCCCGACGCACAGGCCACCACTCAGGTGCCCAGGGCCTCCCAGTACCCGAAGAGGCTGCGCAACCAGGAGCTGCCCACCCAGGCGTTCCAGGACATCAGGACGACACAGGACTCGCTCAACAGCTTCCAGGTCATCCTCACGCAGCCCGACCGGGTGGTGACTCCCTTCGGGAACGCGATCAACCGGGCCGTCTCGACGTCGTGGCGCGGCAGGCCACTGCAGGCGCAGCAGTACCGCGACGCGGTCCGCACCTACCTGCAGGGCCTCACCAACGAGGTGCGGCTGATCACGAAGTCGGACGTCACTCTCTCCGGGCGCAGCGCGACGATTCCTGTGACCGTGCAGAACCAACTGGTTCAGGATGTCGATCACCTCGTGCTCCGTCTCACATCGGGCAACGCCACTCGGCTCAAGCTCAACGACGGCGGAGCGGTCGCCGAACGACGCGTCGAGATCGCCGGCGGACACAGCCAGTCCGTGAAGTTCGACGCCTCGGCCAACGCCAACGGACAGGCCCAGGTCACGGCGCGGCTCTTCACCACGGACGGCGTGCCCTACGGCGAGGAGATGACCTTCACCGTGAAGGTCTCGGAAGTCACACCGACCGTGCTTCTGGTGATCGCCGGGGGACTGCTGCTGCTGGTCCTGGCAGGCATCAGGATGTACACCCACCGCAAGCGCACCGTCGCGGGCGGCGCAGTGGAGAACAACGGCGGCGAACCCGAGCAGCCGAGTGACCCGACGCCGGACACCGGTCCGGAAAGCGGGAACCCGTCGGGCCCGGGTGAGAAAGTGGACCGTTGAGCGATGTCTGTCGGGGCCTGTCGGCCGGGGACAATGAGGTGGGGTTTCGATGAACGCGCCGTACGACGGTGACCGCGGCCAGGGCGCGGGCGGAGCTGGGTCTTCCAGCGGGCCGCCGGTGCCACCGGGCGCCGGGCAGGACGGAGAGGCACCCGATCCGTACCTGCAGCACGCGTACGACCACGACCCGTACCGTGCCCAGGACCTCGCCGCCCAGGATCCGGTGGCCGAGGCGCTGTACGACCGCGCCTCACACCCCCCACCGCCTCCGGGCACCTACCAGGAGCCGCAGGCCCTCTATCAGCAGCCTCCCGCCGCCCAGCACGCCCCCGACCCCCGGATCTGGGCCCAGACGCCGCCACCGGAGCCCGCAGGCCCCTCCCGCCACCTGCCCTACGGGGACCACGCCTCGACCACCCAGTACGTAGGAGTGGACGACCTGGTCACCCAGGCTTCCGGCGACCGCGACGAGCAGGACGCCTTCGCCCACCTCTTCCGCGACCAGGAGGGGTCGGGCCGGCCTCCCGGGCCTCCGGCCGAGCCCGAAGCCGCTCCGGCACCCGTGCCGCCGAAGTCCGGCGGCCGGGCCGCCGGGATACTGAAGTCCAGCGCGCTGATGGCGGCGGGCACCCTGGTGTCCCGGCTCACCGGCTTCGTCCGCAGCCTCGTGATCACCGCGGCGCTGGGTGCCGCGCTGCTCGGTGACAGCTTCACCATCGCGTACACCCTGCCGACGATGATCTACATCCTCACCGTGGGCGGTGGGCTGAACTCGGTCTTCGTTCCTCAGCTCGTCCGGTCCATGAAGGACGACGAGGACGGGGGCGAGGCGTACGCCAACCGGCTGCTGACGCTCGTCATGGTCGCGCTCGGAGTGATCGTCGCGGTCGCGGTGTTCGCAGCACCGCAGCTGGTGCACCTCATGTCACGCACGATCGCGAACGATCCGGCAGCGGACTCGGTGGCGGTCACCTTCGCCCGCTACTGCCTGCCGACCATCTTCTTCATGGGCGTCCATGTGGTGATGGGCCAGATCCTCAACGCCCGTGGGAAGTTCGGCGCGATGATGTGGACCCCGGTCCTCAACAACATCGTCATGATCTTCACCTTCGGCCTGTTCATCTGGGTCTACGGGACCTCGGCCGAATCCCGGATGGGCGTGGAGACGATCCCGCCGGAGGGCGTCAGGCTCCTGGGCATCGGGACGCTGCTCGGCCTGGTGGTCCAGGCGCTGGCGATGATCCCGTACCTCCGCGAGGCCGGATTCCGATTCCGCCCCCGCTTCGACTGGAGGGGCCACGGGCTCGGCAAGACCATAAAGCTCGCCAAGTGGACGGTCCTGTTCGTCCTGGCCAACCAGGCCGGCGTGCTGGTCGTCACCCAGCTGGCGACCTCCGCGGGCAAACTCGCGGGCAGGGACGGCTCGGGCTTCCTCGCCTACTCCAACGCCCAACTGATCTGGGGCATGCCCCAGGCCATCATCACCGTCTCGGTCATGGCGGCCCTGCTGCCCCGCATCTCCCGCGCCGCCCACGACAACGACCCCGGGGCCGTCCGCGACGACATCTCGCAGGGTCTGCGCAACTCGGCGGTGGCCATCGTGCCGGTCGCCTTCACGTTCCTGGCGCTCGGCCTGCCGATGTGCACCCTGCTCTACGCCTCCAGCGGCACCGAGGCCGCACGGTCGATGGGCTTCATCCTGATGGCGTTCGGCCTCGGCCTCATCCCGTACTCCGTGCAGTACGTCGTGCTGCGCGGCTTCTACGCGTACGAGGACACCCGGACCCCCTTCTACAACACGGTGATCGTCGCAGCGGTCAATGCCGCGGCCTCCGCCCTCTGCTACGTGATTCTTCCGGCGCAGTGGGCAGTCGTGGGAATGGCGGCCTCCTACGGGCTGGCCTACGCGGTCGGTGTCGGCATCGCCTGGCGACGTCTCAGCAACCGGCTCGGCGGCGACCTCGACGGGGCCCGTGTGGTGCGGACCTACGCCCGTCTCTGCCTGGCCGCGATCCCTGCGGCAGTGGTCGGCGGCGGCGTGGGCTTCGTTCTTCTGAAGGCCCTCGGCGAAGGAGCCGGCGGCTCCGTGGTGGCATTGGTCTGTGGCAGCGTCATCCTGCTGGGCATCTTCTTCGCCGCCGCGAAGAAGATGCGTATCGAGGAGCTCAACGGCATGGTCGGCATGGTCCGGGGACGGCTCGGACGCTGAATGCGCTCCGCGTCGCACAACCATCGCTGGACACCGCGTGTCGTGCATAGCGCCGGAGTGTGGGCACAATTGGCGTGACTGTGCAGAGCTGGCTGGCATCGCGCAACGGATGGGGAGGCAGGAACGACGGTGGCGGAACGTAGCACGGCTGCTGTCGACGTGGCCGACAACAGCGGCGACGAGCCGCTGACCGCCAAGGCGGACGCGGCCACGACCGACGGGACGGCAACCCAGGACACAGAGGGCGCCGAGGGCGCAACCTCGAAGGACGCGGAGAGCGTGGGCGACAGCTCGGACGCCGTTCCGGCGTCGCCCGATCTGCACAGCGGCCACAAACTGGCCAGACGCTACCGCCTCGAGGAGTGCGTCACCCGACTGGACGGATTCAGCAGCTGGCGGGCTGTCGACGAGAAGCTGCGGCGCGCGGTGGGCGTCCACCTGCTGCCCGCCGACCACCCGCGCGCCCGCTCGGTGCTGGCCGCGGCCCGCTCCTCCGCGCTGCTCGGTGACCCCCGCTTCGTCCAGGTCCTGGACGCCGTGGAGGAGGACGACCTCGTCTACGTCGTCCACGAATGGCTCCCCGACGCCACCGAGCTCACGGCGCTGCTGGCCGCCGGCCCCTTCGAAGCCCACGACGCCTACCAGCTCGTGAGCCAGATCTCCCAGGCCATGGCCGCCGCACACCGCGAAGGCCTCGCTCATCTGCGCCTCACACCCGGCGCCGTGCTGCGCAGCTCGACCGGCCAGTACCGGATCCGCGGCCTGGCCGTGAACGCCGCTCTGCGCGGCATCACCGCCGATCAGCCGTTGCGCACGGACACCGAGGCCATCGGCGCACTCCTCTATGCCGCCCTGACCCGGCGCTGGCCCTACGAGAGCGACGCGTACGGTCTCACCGGCCTCCCCAAGGACCTGGGCCTGATCCCTCCGGACCAGGTGCGGGCCGGCGTCCACCGAGGCCTGTCCGAGCTCGCCATGCGCGCGCTGGCCAACGACGGCGCGACCGCATCGCGCCAGGAACAGCCGTGCACCACCCCGGACGAGCTGGCGAAGGCCGTCGCGGCCATGCCGCGCATCCTGCCCCCGGAACCCGCCTTCACCGCGCCTCCCGAGTACCAGCGCACGACGTACCAGCAGGGCACCTACGGACGTCCCTCGGTACGGCCCACCTCAGCCACGCAGCCCGTCATCGCGGCTCCCCCGCCGCCGCTCCAGAGCCGCACGGGCAAGGCGCTCAAGTGGGCCGTGTCCGCCCTGCTCATCGCCGCTCTGGGCCTCGGAAGCTGGCAGCTGGCGGAAACCGTCCTCGCCCAGGGCGGCGACTCCGGGGAACCGACCCCGACACAGACTGCCGAGGACGGGCAGGACGACAACAACGCCGTCGAGCCCAGCAAGCCCGTCACCATCGTGGGAGCCCAGGACTACGACCCGCTCGGCGTGGACGGCTCCGAGAAGCCCGCCTCGATAAAGAACGTCTACGACGGGGACACGAGCTCCTACTGGAACACGGACGGCTACTTCAGCGCCGACTTCGGACGCCTCAAGGAAGGCGTCGGCGTCGTGCTCGACCTCGGCAAGGTCCAGCAGGTGGGCAACGTCGAGGTCTCCTTCCTCGGCGGCAGTACGTCCGTCGAGCTGAGGACCACCGAGAGCTCGTCCGTTCCTCAGATGCCGGACGGTTTCACCAAGGTCACCAAGGGATCCGGAACAAAGGTGTCCCTCAAGCCCGACAAGCCGGTGCAGGCACGGTACGTTCTGGTCTGGCTGACCAAGCTCCCGATGAGTGACGACGGTAACTACAGGGGCAAGGTCTCGGACATCAAGATCACGAGCTGACGGCAGCACCAGGGGAGGGGGCTCACCGTTGAACGACGCCAGATTCGCCGACATCAGCGATCAGGATCTCCTGACGCAGCACGTGGCAGGCGAACCGGACGCCTTCGGTGAGCTCGTGCGACGACACCGTGACCGGCTCTGGGCGGTAGCCCTGCGCACACTCGGCGACCGCGAGGAGGCCGCTGACGCCGTGCAGGACGCCCTCGTCTCCGCGTTCCGCGCCGCTCACACCTTCCGTGGCCAGTCGGCCGTCACCACCTGGCTGCACAGGATCACCGTCAACGCCTGCCTGGACCGCGCCCGCAAGGCCGCCTCCCGGAAGACCTCGCCGGTCGACGACGCCGAGCGGCTCGATCAGCTCATGGAGCCCCACGAATCCGCCGAGGCTCCCGCCGAACGGCAGGACCTGCACCGAGAGCTTCTGGCCGCACTGGCAACCCTGCCCGCCGAGCAGCGCGCCGCGCTCGTCCTCGTGGACATGCAGGCCTACCCCGTTGCCGAGGCAGCCCGCATCCTCGACGTACCGACCGGCACCGTGAAAAGCCGGTGTGCACGAGGCCGGGCCAGACTGCTTCCTCTCCTGGCCCATCTGCGCAGCAACAGAGAGGACGGCAAGGACGTCTCCATGGGAAGGAACCGGACGCAGGGGCCATCCGTCCCACCGGCGTCAGGACCGAGAGACGCAGGTGATGGTGATCCTGCCGGCGTGAAGGGTGGAGGTGGGCTCGCATGACATCCACAGCCGACACGGCACAGCACCCGGACGTCCCGGAGATCTCCGACTTCACCGAAGGCCTTCTCCCACCGTCCCGCGAGGCAGAGCTCCGTCAGCACTTCGACACGTGTGACGAGTGCGCCGACATCCACTCCTCACTGGAGGAGATCCGCTCGCTGCTGGGGGCCACGTGGTCTCCCGGCGACCGCATGCCTGACGACGTGGCCGACCGGATCGACGCGGCGCTGGCCTCGGAAGCCGCGGCCGCCCCGGATCCCGACGCACCCGTCGCTGTTTCACGTGAAACAGCGGCGGAGAGCGCGGCTGCTCCTCGGCCCGCGGGTCGCCCGCGTGGCGCCACCGGCCCCGGCCGGAGCCCGTCCCGACGTCGACGCCGCACGGTGATCCTCGGCACCGCCTTCGGCGCGGCAGCCGTCGGCATGAGCGTTTTCCTGCTCCAGTCCCTGCAGGTGTCCCAGGACTCGGCCAGCAAGACGGCCGACCGTGGTGTCAGCGCCGCAGCGAAGAGCCAGGGGGACTTTTCGGCGGGCACGCTGGAAGGCCACGTCCATACGCTCCTGGGTGAGACTTCCGAGACTCCGGGCTACGACGTGGACAAGCCGTCCCTGGATACCAAGTCGTCCCCGGGGGACCCGTCCTCCGAAGCCGCGTCCCCTCGTACGCCCCTCCGCGCACCGATCGTCGATGTTCCGCCCTGCGTCCAGCAGGGCACCGGCCGGAACGCCCCTGCTCTGGCAGTCGAAGAGGGCAGCTACGAAGGAACAGCCGCCTTCCTTGTCGTGCTGCCCCATGCGACGGACCCGACACGTGTCCAGGCCTATGTCGTCGACGCTGCCTGCGTGGATTCCACCCCCGCGGCAAAGGGCCAGCTGCTGCTCACGCACTCCTACACACGCCCCTGAGGTCCCTGCCGGGAGCCGGACCGGTCATTCGGGAATGCATGCCCCGTAGGATCCGTTGGGTGGGGTGAGAGTCGTGGAACCGACCCCAGTAGGCAGTAGGCAGTCCGCAGAGACGAGGAAGAACCCGTGAGCGACGTCCGTAATGTGATCATCATCGGCTCCGGGCCGGCTGGTTACACCGCCGCCCTGTACACCGCTCGCGCGTCGCTGAAGCCGCTGGTGTTCGAGGGCGCCGTCACCGCCGGCGGTGCACTGATGAACACCACCGACGTGGAGAACTTCCCGGGCTTCCAGGACGGCATCATGGGCCCCGAGCTCATGGACAACATGCGTGCCCAGGCCGAGCGCTTCGGCGCCGAGCTCATCCCCGACGATGTCGTGTCCGTCGATCTCTCCGGAGACGTCAAGACCGTCACGGACACCGCAGGCACGGTGCATCGCGCCAAGGCCGTCATCGTCACCACGGGATCCCAGCACCGCAAGCTCGGTCTGCCCAACGAGGACGCCCTGTCCGGACGCGGTGTCTCCTGGTGTGCGACCTGCGACGGCTTCTTCTTCAAGGACCAGGACATCGCCGTGGTCGGTGGCGGCGACACTGCCATGGAGGAGGCGACCTTCCTCTCCCGGTTCGCCAAGTCCGTCACGATCGTGCACCGCCGCGACTCCCTGCGAGCCTCCAAGGCCATGCAGGAGCGCGCCTTCGCCGACCCGAAGATCAAGTTCGCATGGGACAGCGAGGTCGCCACGGTCCACGGGGACCAGAAGCTCTCGAGCCTCACCCTCCGCAACACCAAGACGGGCGAGACCTCCGAGCTCCCGGTGACGGGCCTGTTCATCGCCGTCGGCCACGACCCGCGCACGGAGCTCTTCAAGGGCCAACTCGACCTCGACGACGAGGGCTACCTCAAGGTCGCGGCCCCCTCGACGCGCACCAACCTGAAGGGTGTCTTCGGCGCCGGTGACGTCGTCGACCACACCTACCGACAGGCCATCACAGCAGCCGGTACCGGCTGCTCGGCGGCTCTCGACGCGGAGCGATTCCTGGCTGCGCTCTCCGACGAGCACCTCGCCGAGCCGGAGAAGACCCCGGCAGTCTGACTGCATCCCCCAACCCACACCCCGCGAAGCTAAGGAGGTCGCCGTGGCCGGCGCCCTGAAGAACGTAACCGACGACTCCTTCGATGAGGACGTCCTGAAGAACGACAAGCCCGTGCTGGTGGACTTCTGGGCCGCTTGGTGCGGCCCGTGCCGCCAGATCGCGCCTTCGCTGGAGGCCATCGCGGCTGAGTACGGCAATGAGATCGAGATCGTCAAGCTCAACATCGACGAGAACCCGGCCACCGCGGCGAAGTACGGCGTGATGTCGATCCCCACGCTCAACGTGTACCAGGGTGGCGAGGTCGCCAAGACCATCGTCGGTGCAAAGCCGAAGGCCGCGATTCTCCGCGACCTGGAGGGCTTCATCGCCCCGAAGTAGCACCTGACTGTTTCACGTGAAACGGGCTCACCCTTCGGGGTGGGCCCGTTTCCGTATGCTCCTCAGCCATCGGACGCAGGAGTCAGAGCGGCCGAAGCGCCGGCTCCTTCTGGACGGCGCCCAGAAGTCTGTCCAAGGCCAGCTCGACATCTTCTTTCCAGGAGAGCGTCGTACGCAGCTCGAGCCTCAGCCGCGGATGAGCGGGGTGAGGCCGCACCGTCTTGAAGCCGACCGCAAGCAGATGATCCGCCGGCAGCACACACGCGGGTTCCTTCCAGCGGGCGTCGCCAAAGGCCTCGATCGCCTTGAAGCCCCGTCGCAGCAAGTCCTTGGCGACCGTCTGCACGATCACCCGCCCGAGACCCTGCCCCTGGAAACCAGGCACGATCAATGCGGTCATCAGCTGGACGGCATCGGGGGACACCGGGCTGGTGGGAAACGCCGTGGAGCGGGGGACGTAGGCGGGAGGTGCATACAGAACGAACCCGGCCGCGACATCGTCCACATAGACGAGCCGCCCACAGGAGCCCCACTCCAGCAGGACAGCGGAGATCCAGGCTTCCTTCTCGAGTTCGGGTCTGCCCGCTTTTACCGCAGCTTCCCCGCTGACCGGATCAAGCTCCCAGAAGACACACGAGCGGCAGCGCCTGGGGAGATCCGGAAGGTTGTCCAGTGTGAGCGGTACGAGCCGTCGCCCCATGTAGGCGGTTCCTCACTTCCTTCGCCCGCCGCATCCCGTGCGGCTGCCAGCGCACTCCGTTCTCGGAACAGGCTGCCGACGAACCCCCCGACAGCACCAAGCCCCAAACCGACTGTCACCAGGTGGCTGCGATTCACTGATCGCACGGCCCCCGCCTCCTCTGAGGTGGATCACGGTGGTGGATACGCCATACCAGATCGCATCGTATCCACCCAGAGGTGATGGGGATACCGAGAGACGGCAAAGGGCGGGCCGAGTTCCGGAGAACTTTCCGGAACTCGGCCCGCCCTCTGACTGCGGACTGCCTCAGGCCTCGTCGGCCTCCGCCTGCTCTTCCTCGATACTCTGCTCCAGCACGCGCCCCTCGCCCGGAGCAAGACTGCCGAGAATGCGGTCCAAATCCTCCATCGAGGCGAACTCGACGACGATCTTCCCCTTCTTCTGCCCGAGGTCGACCTTCACCCGCGTCTCGAACCGATCGGAGAGCCGCGACGCGAGATCGGTCAGAGCCGGCGAGACCCGGCCACCGGCCCTGGGCCCCCGGGGCTTCGCCGAACTCGTGGGCTCGGATCCGAGAAGGTTGACGATCTCCTCGACGGCCCGCACCGACAGCCCTTCAGCCACGATGCGATGGGCCAGCCGATCCTGCTCCTCGGAGTCGTCCACCGACAGCAAGGCCCTCGCGTGCCCTGCGGAGAGGACCCCTGCCGCAACCCTGCGCTGCACCGGCGGGGAGAGCCGCAGCAGACGGAGCGTGTTCGAGACCTGCGGACGGGACCGGCCGATCCGGTCCGCCAGCTGATCATGCGTGCACTTGAAGTCCTTCAGCAGCTGGTCGTACGCCGCCGCCTCCTCCAGAGGGTTCAGCTGAGCCCGGTGCAGGTTCTCCAGCAGTGCGTCCAGGAGGAGCTTCTCGTCATCGGTCGCCCGGACGATCGCCGGAATGCGTTCCAGACCGGCTTCGCCGCACGCCCTCCAACGGCGCTCACCCATGATGAGCTCGTAGCGGTCCTCGTCGACCTTGCGTACGACGACGGGCTGGAGAAGACCGACCTCCTTGATGGAGGTGACCAGCTCGGCCAGAGCGTCCTCGTCGAAGACCTCACGAGGCTGCTTGGGGTTGGGCGTGATCGAAGGAAGAGGAATCTCAGCGAAGTACGCCCCGGCGGAATCGGTCTGGCCCGTGGCCGGCTGCGGCTCACCGACCGGAGAGCTCGGCTCCGGGACGGAGGGCAGCGCGGCCAGCTTTGCGGCGGCCACACCACGCTCAGCGGTCATGACGGGTGACGCGGCCCCCGCATTCGTACCGGACGCCGGGCTCGCGACCTGCTTCTCCTGCGGAGCCGCGGGGATCAGTGCACCGAGTCCACGCCCCAGCCCTCTACGACGCTCGCTCACTGCATGCCCTCCGAATGACTCTGCTGACTGTTCTGGACGCCCGTGTGGGCAGGCTCGCCCGCCGGGGCGTGCTGGGCCTCGTAGTGCACTCCGACGCCTCTCAGCGCGATCTCACGGGCCGCCTCCAGGTAGGAGAGGGAACCGCTGGAGCCCGGATCGTACGTCAAGACGGTCTGCCCGTAGCTGGGAGCCTCAGAGATGCGCACGGAACGCGGGATGCTGGTCCGCAGCACCTCCTTGCCGAAGTGGCTGCGCACCTCCTCCGCGACCTGTGAAGCCAGCCTGGTCCTGCCGTCGTACATGGTGAGCAGGATCGTCGAGACGTGGAGATCGGGGTTCAGATGCCCCCGGACCAGGTCGACGTTACGCAGCAGCTGACCGAGGCCCTCCAGTGCGTAGTACTCGCACTGAATCGGGATGAGTACCTCTGCTCCGGCCACAAGCGCGTTGACCGTCAGCAGGCCGAGCGAGGGCGGACAGTCGATGAGGATGTAATCCAGCGGCTGGTCATAAGCCTGGATCGCCCGCTGCAGCCGGCTCTCCCGAGCGACCAGCGAGACCAGCTCGATCTCCGCACCGGCGAGATCGATGGTCGCCGGTGCACAGAAGAGGCCCTCGACGTCCGGGACCGGCTGAACCACCTCGGAGAGCGGCATGCTCTCCACCAGGACGTCGTAGATGGAGGGGACTTCCGCGTGATGGTCGATCCCCAGAGCCGTGGAGGCATTCCCCTGCGGATCGAGGTCCACCACCAGGACGCGGGCGCCATGCAGGGCGAGTGAAGCAGCAAGGTTGACCGTCGAGGTCGTCTTGCCCACTCCCCCCTTCTGGTTGGCCACGACCATGACGCGTGTCCGGTCTGGTCGCGGCAGCCCCTCGCCGGCGCGGCCGAGGGCCTCGACCGCCAGCTGAGCCGCACGACCAATAGGTGTGTCGTCCATCGGAGGCGGTGTTTCACGTGAAACACCGTCCCCCAGGGACTCGGTACGGGGACCGGGGACCGGATCGGTCATCGGTCCCGCGATGTTGGCGTCGGACCGCAAGGATTCACTCTCCTCGACTTCAGGCTCGCAATGAACAGAGCCTGCCATGCTTTCGGGGTCGCGAACCAGCGAGGCCGACTCTTCTGTGGATGAATCCGGTTCTGTGGACAACTCGGCAGCCCGTACGGGCTTGCGGTCGCGCGGCGCGGCAGCCGCACGACCACGGCCGATGATTCCCTGCAGCAGAGAGCGACGTTTCACGTGAAACACGATGCCCCTGCAGTACAGCGGCAGGCTCCCGACACTCCGCAGGCAGGACATATCGCTGCTTGCATGGAGCATCAGCACAAAAGAGTCAGAAGTACATCAGAGCATTCATAGGGGTCTGGCCGAGCCGCCGCTCGGCCAGCACTCATCGACGACGCCGAGTCCGGCCCACTCGTGCGGCCTTGGCCCGCTTTGCGGCGAACCTCACACCGCCCGGACTCTCCCCGACCGTCACACGCACCACCGTGGACGTCGGATCGACCAGGCCCTCACCGACGTGCAGCACCTCGGTCTCCACGACTCCCAGCTTGCTCAGAGCGGCACGAGCCCCCTGGATCTCCTCCTCCGCCGTGCCCCCCTTGAGTGCCAGCATCTCCCCGTACGGGCGGAGCAGCGGTACTCCCCAGCCGGCGAGCCGGTCGAGCGGGGCAACCGCCCGGGCCGTCACCACATGGACGGGCTGCAGCGTCCCGAGCACCTCTTCGGCCCGGCCGCGGACGACCGTCACGTGGTCCAGCCCCAGGAGTTCGACGACCTCCTGAAGAAAGTTCGTGCGCCGCAGCAGGGGCTCCAGGAGCGTGATCTTCAGGTCGGGGCGCACCAGGGCCAGCGGGATGCCGGGAAGACCGGCCCCCGAACCCACATCGCACACCGTGACGCCCTCGGGAACCACCTCGGAGAGCACCGCGCAGTTCAGCAGGTGGCGCTCCCACAGGCGCGGCACCTCGCGCGGACCGATCAGTCCGCGCTTGACGCCCGCGTCCGCGAGCAGCTCCGCGTACCTGACAGCCTCTGGAAAGAACTCACCGAATACCGCCTGCGCCTCCTCGGGCGCCTGAGGGAGCTCTGCTTCCTCCGTCACGGGGGACCGTCCTTCCGTACCGCTCTAGCACGCTGACTATCAGGCTGACAAAGATCGGCCCCGCCTGCGAACAGACGGGGCCGACAGTACAAGGATCCGGTCAGGCCGGGAGAACGACGACGAAGCGCTGCGGCTCCTCGCCCTCGGACTCGCTGCGCAGACCTGCTGCCGCGACGGCGTCGTGCACGACCTTGCGCTCGAACGGCGTCATCGGCTCCAGCTTCACCGGCTCGCCCGAGCTCTTGGCCTCGTCCGCGGCCTTGGCGCCGAGCGCGGCGAGGACCTCACGCTTCTTGGCACGGAAGCCGGCGATGTCCAGCATCAGGCGGCTGCGGTCACCGGTCTCACGGTGAACGGCCAGACGCGTCAGCTCCTGGAGCGCCTCCAGCACCTCACCATCGCGGCCCACGAGCTTCTGCAGGTCACGCGCCGAGTCGCTGATGATCGAGACCGCGGCCCGGTCCGCCTCCACGTCCATGTCGATGTCACCGTCGAGGTCGGCGATGTCGAGCAGGCCTTCGAGGTAGTCAGCCGCGATCTCCCCCTCCTGCTCGAGGCGGGTCAGAGTGTCGCTGCCCTCAGCGGCCGTGGTGGTGGTGCCTTCCGTCACGGATGGACTCCTTCTTACTTCTTGGACGGGTGCTTGGGCCGCTGCGGGCCCTTGCGCTGTCCGGACTTGGCTTGGCGTGAGGAGCCGGACGCGGCGGGCTTGCCCGCCTGCTTCGGCTTGTCGTCCTGCGATGCGTCCTGCTTCTCCAGCGACGTCTTGGGCTCCGAGTCGGTGGTGCCGGAGCCCTTCGTCGTGGCGGGCCCTGTAGCTGCGGTGTGACGCTGCGCCTTGGTCTGGCGCTTGGGCTGCTGCCGCTTGGCCGCAGCACCGCCCTCCGCCTCGAGAACGGCGGCTTCACTCTTCTCCACCGTCCCGTCCTCCTGGGCGGCGAGACCCAGCTTGCCCAGACCGGTGATGAACTTGCGCTCGATGTCGTTGCGGTCGGGCCCCTTGGAGACGATCCGCTTGACGGTGTTGCGCCGTGTCCTGCCGCGCACCTCGCCATGGGCGGTCACGCTCTTCAGCAGGCGGTTCAGGTACTGGTCCTGCGCCTTGCTGCCCGGGGTGGGGTTCTGGTTGATCACGTACATCTGCTGACCCATGGTCCAGACGTTCGTGGTCAGCCAGTACACGAGGACACCGACGGGGAAGTTGATGCCCATGACGGCGAAGATCACCGGGAAGATGTACATCAGCATCTTCTGCTGCTGCATGTACGGGGTCTTGACCGTCAGGTCGACGTTCTTCGTCATCAGCTGGCGCTGCGTGAAGAACTGCGACGCCGACATCATCACGATCATGATCGCGGTCACGACACGGACGTCGGTCAGGGAGGCGCCGAGCGCCTGCACCTTCTCCTCGCTGTCCATGAACTTCGCGGCCAGCGGGGCACCGAAGATGTGTGCCTGACGGGCGCTGTCCAGCAGCGGCTGGTCGATGACGCCGATCGTCTTGCCCGAGGCGATGGCCGAGAGCACGTGGTACAGGGCGAAGAAGAACGGGGACTGCGCCAGGATGGGAAGGCACGAGGAGAGCGGGTTGGTACCCGTCTCCTTGTACAGCTTCATCATCTCTTCGGACTGACGCTGCTTGTCGTTCTTGTAGCGCTCCTGGATCGCCTTCATCTTCGGCTGGAGCACCTGCATGTTGCGGGTCGACTTGATCTGCTTGACGAAAAGCGGGATCAGGCAGATCCGGATCAGGACCACCAGGGACACGATGGACAGGCCCCAGGCCCACCCCGTGTCATCGCCGAAGAGCGCTCCGTACAGCTTGTGGAACTGGACGATGACCCATGAGACAGGTGTGGTGATAAAGCTGAACAGACTGGCAATCGTGTCCACTAATCAGGCTCCTTGAGCTTTGGGCGAGGTCTCTGTGGCCGGGCTCAGGGGTTCGGAGACCGACCCCCCGGAAGGCACATCGGCGGCGGAGTCCCCGCCCTTGCCGCCACGCACACAGTTGCGCAGCATTTCGTGCCAACGCGGACGTTTGCGTGGCGGTACGTAGTCCACGCCGCCGGGTGACCACGGATTGCACCGCAGGATGCGCCAAGCGGTCAGCGCTGTTCCCTTGATCGCACCGTGCCGGTCGATCGCCGTATATCCATAGTGGGAACACGACGGGTAGTAGCGGCAGACGGGCCCGAGGAGCGGGCTGATCGTCCACTGGTACAGCTTGATGAGAGCCAGCAGCGGGTACTTCATCGCGCGCCCCCTCCCAGCAGCCGCTGAAGGGCGGCGTCCAGGTCTCGGGCCAGCTGTGCATGGTCGGCGTCGCCCGATCCGGGCAGCGCTCGTACGACAACAAGGCTACCGGGGGGCAGCTGAGCAAGCCGATCGCGGACCAGATGGCGAAGCTTGCGCTTCACCGCGGTGCGAACGACTGCTCCACCCACTGCTTTGCTGACAACGAAACCCGCACGCGGCGGGGGAGCACTCTCCCCTGTCACGTGCGGGTCCGTAACACCGCTGCGTAGATGTACGACGAGTAGCGGGCGTCCGGCCCGACGTCCCCGGCGTACAGCGGCCGCGAAGTCCTCGCGCCGCCTCAGCCGATTCTCGGTAGGCAGCACGTCATGACCTGGCCGCGATCAGGCGGACAGGTTGGCGCGACCCTTGCCACGGCGGTTCGCGAGAATCGCGCGGCCGGCACGGGTACGCATCCGCAGGCGGAAGCCATGGGTCTTGGCGCGACGACGATTGTTCGGCTGGAAGGTGCGCTTGCTCACTCGGGGGCTCCAGAAATGATTCGTGTGTTGGCGGGACATCGCCTGGCTGTCACCGTGCGCCCACGAGGAACTCGCGTAAACGCCTTAGTGCACCGCTTCACAATCACAGATCGTGATGTTTGCCCATCGGAGGCAGGCGGCAGCAGCCATCGACAACTCGACCTGGTCACGGTACGCGCGGCTACGCCATCCGGTCAAACCAGCTCCGAGCGACCCCCTGCTGTACACAGCCTGTGGACAACAACTTGAACCGCGCGGGTCGGCCTGACTACCGTGGTTGAACTCCGGTTCCTTTCCTTCCTGCCTGCCGGGCCTCACCCGACCCGACCCATCCCGTCCCGAGAAGCACACATTCGTGGGACATGCGAGAGAGCGTGCCTTGTGGCTGACGTACCTGCCGATCTTGCCGCAGTGTGGCCGCGAGTGCTGGAACAACTCCTCGGGGAGGGCCAGCAGGGGATCGAGCCGAAGGACAAGCAGTGGATCGAGCGCTGCCAGCCCCTGGCACTCGTCGCCGACACCGCGCTGCTGGCCGTCCCGAACGAGTGGGGCAAGCGTGTCCTCGAGGGCCGGCTCGCACCGCTGATCAGCGAGACGCTCACCCGTGAGTGCGGGCGGCCCATCCGGATCGCGATCACGGTCGACGATTCCGCGGGCGAACCGCCCGCCCCGCCCGCACCTCCGATGCACCAGCCCCACCAGGGGCAGCAGTCGCACCGCTACCAGGGGCCGCAGCACGACGAGCCCCCGCGCAACGACGGGTACGACAACTACGGCCCCCGGCCCTCGGACGACGGCATGCCGACGGCCCGCCCGGCCTACCCGGACTACCAGCAGCACCGCCCCGAGCCCGGCGCCTGGCCCCGCACCCAGGAGGACCTCTCCTGGCAGCCCCGGCACGGCGGCTACCAGGACCGCGACCCGTACGCGAGCCCGCGCCCCCAGCAGCCGCAGCACGACTACCGCCCGCAGCAGCCCGAGCACCAGGGGTACGAGCAGCAGCGCGACAGCCGAGACCGCCACGATCTGCAGGACCAGCAGCAGCCGCAGCACCGCCAGGGCGGCCCCGGGACCGGAAGGGCCGGCGGTGGCCCCATGGGCACGCAGTCCGCGCCCCCGCCCGGTACCGGTGAACCGCACGCCCGGCTGAATCCCAAGTACCTCTTCGACACCTTCGTGATCGGCGCGTCCAACCGCTTCGCGCACGCGGCGGCGGTCGCCGTGGCCGAGGCCCCCGCGAAGGCGTACAACCCCCTCTTCATCTATGGGGAGTCGGGACTCGGCAAGACCCACCTGCTGCACGCCATCGGGCACTACGCGCGGAGCCTCTACCCGGGCACCCGCGTCCGGTACGTGAGCTCCGAGGAGTTCACGAACGAATTCATCAACTCGATCCGCGACGGGAAGGGCGACACCTTCCGCAAGCGCTACCGGGACGTGGACATCCTCCTGGTCGACGACATCCAGTTCCTGGCGAGCAAGGAGTCGACGCAGGAGGAGTTCTTCCACACCTTCAACACGCTCCACAACGCCAACAAGCAGATCGTGCTGTCCTCGGACCGGCCGCCCAAGCAGCTCGTGACCCTCGAGGACCGGCTGCGCAACCGGTTCGAGTGGGGCCTCACCACCGATGTGCAGCCCCCGGAGCTGGAGACGCGTATCGCGATCCTCCGTAAGAAGGCCGTGCAGGAGCAGCTCAACGCCCCGCCCGAGGTACTCGAATTCATCGCCTCCCGCATCTCGCGCAACATCCGCGAGCTGGAGGGCGCTCTGATCCGTGTGACCGCCTTCGCGAGCCTCAACCGGCAGCCGGTGGACCTCGGCCTGACCGAGATCGTGCTCAAGGACCTGATCCCGGGCGGCGAGGACTCGGCCCCCGAGATCACCGCGCCGGCCATCATGGCGGCGACCGCGGACTACTTCGGCCTGACGGTGGAGGATCTCTGCGGATCCTCGCGCAGCCGCGTCCTGGTGACGGCGCGCCAGATCGCCATGTACCTGTGCCGTGAGCTGACGGATCTTTCGCTGCCCAAGATCGGTGCCCAGTTCGGCGGGCGTGACCACACCACCGTGATGCACGCCGACCGGAAGATCAGAGCCCTGATGGCGGAGCGGCGCTCCATCTACAACCAGGTCACCGAGCTCACCAACCGCATCAAGAACGGCTGACCGCTCAGAACAGCCGCCGGTCTGCCGCCAGAGCGGCAGAGCGCCAGAGCGCCAGACAGTTGGACAGCCGGACAGCTGCACCGCACGACCAGGGCGCCCCGAGGACCGTACGTCGTCCTCACGGGGCGCCCTTCGTCGTTCCTGAAGCCTCCAGGAGCGCCTCCCACATACAGCCGTGGAGGACTCCGGACCCCCTCTCCGGACCGCTCCACGCACCCGCTCCGGCTCCGGCCGACGGCTCACGGGACGGCCGGGTCCGCGGGAAGTGTTCGAATACGGGCCCTGAGCAGGCCCTTCTCCACAGAAGTACGGGGAAACAGGCGTCCACAGCCTGGGGACTGCGAAGTTGTCCAGATTGCGTCCACAGGGCCGGCTGCCGATACTCCATCAGGCCAGGTCACATGCCTGGGGATTTGTGGTCAACGATGATCCACAGCCTGTGGACAGATTTTTCGTCCACAGGGTCACAATGATGTTGTCCACCGGCGGCCCACAGGCTGAGCCCGGTTGTCCCCAGCTTCTCCACACCCCTGTCCACTGTTCGGCAACCCGACACCGCCTTTCACTGCCCAGAGTGAAAGGCGTCACACGAGGGCCCTCGGTTGAGCTGTGGGGAACGTGGGTAAAGCTGGGGACAGGCCTGGGGAGAAGTCACCCCGCCCTGTGCATCGGGTGTGTAGAACTTTCGCGTGTCCACAGAAACGCATGGTTGTCCACCGGTGCCACCCACAGGGTCGGTGGACAAAAAACGGCTTCTGACCTGGAGAAACGACGTTATCCACGGTTTCCACAGGGCCTACTACTACTACCACTCAGAGTTAGCCAGGAATCCGCTTCGAAGTGGGGCCTGTGCACAACTCGAGTGGCGAGCTCGGCGAACCTCTTGGCGCGACTTGACCCCGAGCAGCAACGAGTGTCGGCGCCGTACGTCAGACTGGACCCCGGCGGTGACCCCAGCCCCTCGGCGGGGAGCCCCGATCAGACGACGAAGGCCAGCAGGGCGAGCGAGCAACAGCAGGAGGCGGTTCCGGTGAAGATCCGGGTGGAGCGCGATGTACTCGCGGAGGCGGTGGCCTGGGTGGCCCGCAGCCTCCCGGCCCGTCCGCCGGCGCCCGTTCTCGCGGGCCTTCTGCTGAAGGCCGAGGACGGAGCCCTCAGCTTCTCGAGCTTCGACTACGAGGTCTCGGCCAAGGTCTCCGTGGACGCGGAGGTCGAGGAGGACGGCACGGTGCTCGTCTCCGGCCGCCTGCTCGCCGACATCTGCCGCGCCCTGCCCAACAGGCCGGTGGAGATTTCCACAGACGGTGTACGGGCGACCGTGGTCTGCGGCTCCTCGCGGTTCACCCTCCACACACTGCCTGTGGAGGAGTACCCGGCACTGCCGCAGATGCCGACGGCCACCGGCACCGTCCCCGGCGAGGTCTTCGCCTCGGCTGCCGCCCAGGTCGCCATCGCGGCCGGGCGCGACGACACCCTGCCCGTCCTGACCGGCGTCCGGATCGAGATCGAGGGCGACACCGTCACCCTCGCGTCGACCGACCGCTACCGCTTCGCGGTCCGCGAGTTCCTGTGGAAGCCGGAGAACCCCGACGCCTCGGCCGTGGCCCTGGTGCCCGCCAAGACGCTCCTGGACACCGCCAAGGCGCTGACCAGCGGTGACACGGTGACGCTGGCGCTGTCCGGCTCGGGTGCGGGTGAAGGGCTCATCGGTTTCGAGGGCGCCGGCCGTCGCACGACCACGCGACTGCTCGAAGGTGATCTCCCGAAGTACCGGACGCTCTTCCCCACCGAGTTCAACTCGGTCGCGGTCATCGAGACCGCCCCGTTCGTCGAGGCCGTCAAGCGTGTGGCGCTGGTCGCCGAGCGCAACACCCCGGTGCGGCTCAGCTTCGAGCAGGGTGTGCTCATCCTGGAGGCCGGTTCCAGCGACGACGCACAGGCTGTGGAGCGCGTCGACGCCGTGCTGGAGGGCGACGACATCTCGATCGCCTTCAACCCGACCTTCCTGCTGGACGGGCTCAGCGCCATCGACTCCCCGGTCGCGCAGCTCTCCTTCACGACGTCGACCAAGCCCGCCCTGCTCAGCGGCCGGCCGGCCGTCGACGCCGAGGCGGACGACGCCTACAAGTACCTGATCATGCCGGTCCGCCTCTCCGGCTGATCCGGCCGGTCGTCCCTGTCATGGCAGTCTCCGGCGGGCAGCTCAGCGCAGAGCGGGCCCACCGTGCTGCACCCCGCCGTGCTGTCCCGGCCGGGCGTAGGCTCGGTCCTGGGTACGAATCGGCACAACGCTAAAGGAATCTCTGATGGAGCTCGGTCTCGTCGGCCTCGGCAAGATGGGCGGCAACATGCGCGAGCGCATCCGCCGCGCAGGCCACACGGTCATCGGTTACGACCGCAACCCGGACGTCGCCGATGTCCACAGCCTCGAAGAGCTTGTGGGCAAGCTCAAGGGTCCGCGCGTCGTATGGGTGATGGTCCCGGCGGGCGCCGCGACCCAGTCCACCATCGATGAGCTGGCCGAGCTGCTCTCCCCGGGTGACATCGTCGTGGACGGCGGCAACTCCCGCTGGACCGACGACGAGAAGCACGCCGTCGAGCTGGGCATCAAGGACATCGGCTTCGTCGACTGCGGCGTCTCCGGTGGCGTCTGGGGCCTGGAGAACGGCTACGCCCTGATGTACGGCGGTACCGAGGAGAACGTCGCCAAGGTCCAGCCGGTCTTCGACGCCCTCAAGCCCGAGGGTGACTTCGGTTCCGTCCACGCGGGCAAGGTCGGCGCCGGCCACTTCGCCAAGATGGTCCACAACGGCATCGAGTACGCCATGATGCAGGCCTACGCCGAGGGCTGGGAGCTCCTGGAGAAGGTCGACTCCGTCACCGACGTGCGCGAGGTCTTCCGCTCCTGGCAGGAGGGCACGGTCATCCGTTCCTGGCTGCTCGACCTTGCCGTCAACGCGCTGGACGACGACGAGCACCTCGACCAGCTCCGTGGCTTCGCCGCGGACTCCGGCGAGGGCCGGTGGACGGTCGAGGCCGCCATCGACAACGCCGTGCCGCTGCCCGCGATCACCGCGTCCCTGTTCGCGCGCTTCGCCTCGCGCCAGGACGACTCGCCGCAGATGAAGATGATCGCCGCGCTGCGCAACCAGTTCGGCGGCCACGCGGTCGAGAACAAGAAGTAGTCCGCGGACCGCGGGCGGACAGCCCGCGGCACAGCGGCGCACAGAGCAGAACACGCAGTCGGAAGGGTCGGCGACCATGCACGTCACGCATCTCTCGCTGGCCGATTTCCGCTCGTACGCCCGGGTCGAGGTCCCTCTCGACCCGGGCGTCACCGCGTTCGTGGGGGCCAACGGCCAGGGCAAGACCAATCTGGTGGAGGCGGTCGGCTATCTCGCGACGCTCGGCAGCCACCGGGTCTCGTCCGACGCCCCCCTGGTCCGCATGGGCGCGGAGCGCGCCGTCGTACGGGCCGCGGTCACCCAGGGGCAGCGCTCGCAGCTGATCGAGCTGGAGCTCAATCCCGGCCGCGCCAACCGGGCCCGTATCAACAGGTCGTCGCAGGTCAGACCACGTGATGTCCTGGGGATAGTCCGCACCGTGCTCTTCGCCCCGGAGGACCTGGCCCTGGTGAAGGGCGACCCGGGTGAGCGCCGGCGCTTCCTGGACGAGCTGATCACCGCGCGGTCCCCCCGCATGGCCGGGGTCCGCTCCGACTACGAGCGGGTGCTGAAGCAGCGCAACACCCTGCTGAAGTCCGCCGCCATGGCCCGCAGGCACGGCGGCCGGTCGATGGATCTGTCCACCCTGGACGTCTGGGACCAGCACCTGGGCCGGGTGGGCGCGGAACTGCTGGCGCAGCGGCTGGATCTGATCGCGACCCTGCAGCCCCTGGCGGACAAGGCGTACGCCGATGTCGCCCCCGGCGGCGGGCCCGTCACGCTGGAGTACCGCAGCTCCGTCGGTGCCGATGTGGAGCCCGCGCGCACCCGCGAGGAGCTGTACGAGCAGGTGATGGCGGCCCTGGTCCAGGCACGTAAGCAGGAGATCGAGCGCGGGGTGACCCTGGTCGGTCCGCACCGTGACGACCTGGTGCTCGGCCTGCGAGGGATGCCGGCCAAGGGGTACGCGAGCCACGGCGAGTCCTGGTCGTACGCCCTGGCGCTGCGGCTGGCCTCGTACGATCTGCTGCGCACCGAGGGGAACGAGCCGGTGCTGGTGCTCGACGACGTCTTCGCCGAGCTGGACGCGCGCCGCCGTGAGCGGCTGGCCGAGCTGGTGGCCCCCGGTGAGCAGGTGCTGGTGACGGCGGCTGTGGACGATGACGTCCCGGGTGTGCTGGCGGGCGCCCGGTACGCGGTGTCCGCCGGGGCGGTGGAGCGGCTGTGAGCGGCCCGGCGGATCAGAGCGGGCCCACCCAGGGGCCGGCCGGCGAGGGTTCCGCCCCGGGTCCGGCGAAGCAGCCGGACGTGTCGGGCGTGGACCTGGCGCGGGTGGCCCTGCGCGCGGCGAAGGAGCAGGCCCGCGCCCGTGGCGCCGCGGCGCAGCAGAAGAAGCAGGCAAGACGAGGAGGCGGTCTGCGGTCGGGGGCACGGTCCGACGGCCGTGATCCGCTGCCTCTGGGATCCGCGATCAACCGGCTGATCACCGAGCGGGGCTGGGAGACCCCGGCCGCCGTCGGCGGTGTGATGGGCCGCTGGCCGCAGATCGTCGGTGGCGACCTGGCCAACCACTGTGTGCCGGTGCGGTACGACGAGGATCCGGCCGAGCGGGTTCTGACCGTGCAGTGCGATTCGACGGCGTGGGCGACGCAGCTCCGGCTGCTGGCGCCGCAGCTGGTGGCCCGGCTGAACACGGACCTGGGCCACGGGACCGTGCGGATGATCAAAGTGCTCGGTCCCGGCGGTCCGGAGCGCAGATTCGGCCCTCTCCGGACCCCGGGGAGCAAGGGGCCGGGCGACACCTACGGCTGAGCAGGGCTTTTCCCCATCCGGAGCAGGTGGACACCGCCCTCGGCCGGGGGCCGCTCCAGGGGCGCCTCATCCGCTTCTGTCCTGATTCACCGACGGCTCGGCCTTTCCGGTCTGCCCGGGTATGCGCTGGTTTGGTTCCCGTGGGGAGCGTGAGGCGTCCCTCACCGTAGCGGGAGGTTGACAGCCCGAAGCGCACAAAGCCCTCGTGAGCCCCCCGGGGCCCCTTCCTGAATATGGGGAGTCGTCAGCCGCTGGTTCAGGGCGGCACATGCGTACTCAGGCACCGGCAAACCCCCATTCATGTCGGCGCTACCGGTAGACTGATGGACAATCCCGCTTCCTCGCGGGAGTCGTCGATACAAGCCGAACGACGCAGCCGCTCCCGCCTGCCGGAGAACGGCCTGTGCTGTGCCAGAAAGGGCGCTTCGTGGCCGATTCCGGCAACCCCAACGAGAACATCCCGTCCACAGCCGGTGAGCACGGCGAGGTCACCGCCTCGTACGACGCCAGCGCGATCACCGTGCTCGAAGGCCTGGACGCGGTCCGCAAGCGACCCGGTATGTACATCGGGTCGACCGGTGAGCGCGGTCTCCACCACCTCGTGCAAGAGGTTGTCGACAACTCGGTCGACGAGGCGATGGCCGGGCACGCGGACACCATCGACGTCACGATCCTCGCCGACGGCGGGGTGCGCGTGGTCGACAACGGCCGCGGTATCCCGGTCGGCATCGTGCCGTCCGAGGGCAAGCCCGCCGTCGAGGTCGTCCTGACCGTGCTGCACGCCGGCGGCAAGTTCGGCGGCGGCGGCTACGCCGTCTCCGGTGGTCTGCACGGCGTCGGTGTGTCCGTCGTCAACGCCCTGTCCACACGGGTGGCCGTGGAGGTCAAGACCGACGGCTACCGCTGGACCCAGGACTACAAGCTCGGTGTCCCGACAGCCCCGCTGGCCCGTCACGAGGCCACCGAGGAGACCGGGACGACCGTCACCTTCTGGGCCGACGGAGACGTCTTCGAGACCACCGACTACTCCTTCGAGACCCTGTCGCGCCGCTTCCAGGAGATGGCGTTCCTCAACAAGGGGCTCACCCTCAAGCTCACCGACGAGCGTGAGGCGGCGAAGGCCACGGCGGGCGCCGACAGCGCCGAGGTGGTCGACGTCCCCGACGAGGAGTCGACCCGGACCGTCACGTACCACTACGAGAACGGCATCGTCGACTTCGTCAAGTACCTCAACTCCCGCAAGGGCGAGCTGATCCACCAGTCGGTGATCGACATCGAGGCCGAGGACAAGGAGCGCCTCCTCTCGGTCGAGATCGCCATGCAGTGGAACACGCAGTACTCCGAGGGTGTCTACTCCTTCGCCAATGCGATCCACACGCACGAGGGCGGTACGCACGAGGAGGGCTTCCGCGCGGCGCTGACCTCGCTGGTCAACCGCTACGCGCGCGACAAGAAGCTGCTGCGCGAGAAGGACGACAACCTCACCGGTGAGGACGTCCGCGAGGGCCTGACGGCCATCATCTCCGTGAAGCTGGGCGAGCCGCAGTTCGAGGGTCAGACGAAGACCAAGCTGGGCAACACCGAGGCGAAGACCTTCGTCCAGAAGGTCGTCCACGAGCAGCTGACGGACTGGTTCGACCGGAACCCCAACGAGGCCGCCGACATCATCCGCAAGGGCATCGCGGCGTCCACGGCCCGTGTCGCGGCCCGCAAGGCGCGTGACCTGACGCGGCGCAAGGGGCTCCTGGAGAGCGCCTCGCTGCCCGGCAAGCTGAGCGACTGCCAGTCCAACGACCCGACGAAGTGCGAGATCTTCATCGTCGAGGGTGACTCCGCCGGTGGTTCGGCGAAGTCCGGCCGTAACCCGATGTACCAGGCCATCCTGCCGATCCGGGGCAAGATCCTGAACGTCGAGAAGGCCAGGATCGACAAGATCCTGCAGAACACCGAGGTCCAGGCGCTCATCTCGGCCTTCGGCACCGGGGTCCACGAGGACTTCGACATCGAGAAGCTCCGCTATCACAAGATCATCCTGATGGCGGACGCCGACGTCGACGGTCAGCACATCAACACCCTGCTGCTGACCTTCCTGTTCCGCTTCATGCGGCCGCTGGTCGAGTCCGGGCACGTGTACCTCTCGCGCCCGCCGCTCTACAAGATCAAGTGGGGCCGTGACGACTTCGAGTACGCGTACTCGGACCGTGAGCGCGACGCCCTGGTGGCACTCGGCAAGCAGAACGGCAAGCGGATCAAGGAAGACTCGATCCAGCGCTTCAAGGGCCTCGGCGAGATGAACGCCGAGGAGCTGCGCGTCACCACGATGGACGTCGACCACCGTGTGCTGGGCCAGGTCACGCTGGACGACGCGGCGCAGGCCGACGACCTGTTCTCGGTGCTGATGGGCGAGGACGTCGAGGCGCGGCGCTCGTTCATCCAGCGCAACGCCAAGGACGTCCGCTTCCTCGACATCTGAGTCGGCCGTACAAGCAAGCCGCAGCCGCAGCGCGAAAGGACTTTGACCAGCAATGGCCGACGAGAACACCCCTGTGATGCCCGAAGAGGAGCCCGCCGTCCCGGGTGTGGGCATGCGTGTCGAGCCCGTGGGGCTCGAGACGGAGATGCAGCGCTCCTACCTCGACTACGCGATGTCCGTCATCGTGTCGCGTGCGCTCCCCGACGTACGGGACGGTCTGAAGCCCGTCCACCGCCGGGTGCTGTACGCGATGTACGACGGTGGCTACCGGCCCGAGAAGGGCTTCTACAAGTGCGCCCGCGTCGTCGGTGACGTCATGGGTACGTACCACCCGCACGGCGACTCCTCGATCTACGACGCGCTCGTGCGACTGGCGCAGCACTGGTCGATGCGCATGCCGCTGGTGGACTCCAACGGCAACTTCGGTTCCCCGGGCAACGACCCGGCCGCGGCCATGCGGTACACCGAGTGCAAGATGATGCCGCTGTCCATGGAGATGGTCCGGGACATCGACGAGGAGACCGTCGACTTCCAGGACAACTACGACGGCCGTAACCAGGAGCCGACGGTTCTGCCGGCGCGGTTCCCGAACCTCCTGGTCAACGGTTCCGCGGGCATCGCGGTCGGTATGGCGACCAACATCCCGCCGCACAACCTGCGTGAGGTCGCTGCCGGCGCCCAGTGGTACCTGGAGCACCCGGAGGCCTCGCACGAGGAGCTCCTGGACGCCCTCATCGAGCGGATCAAGGGCCCGGACTTCCCGACTGGCGCGCTGGTCGTGGGCCGCAAGGGCATCGAGGAGGCGTACCGCACGGGCCGTGGCTCGATCACGATGCGGGCGGTCGTCGCGGTCGAGGAGATCCAGAACAGGCAGTGCCTGGTCGTCACGGAGCTTCCGTACCAGACCAACCCCGACAACCTCGCGCAGAAGATCGCCGACCTGGTGAAGGACGGCAAGGTCGGCGGCATCGCGGACGTCCGGGACGAGACGTCCTCGCGTACGGGCCAGCGGCTGGTCGTCGTGCTGAAGCGTGACGCGGTCGCCAAGGTCGTGCTCAACAACCTCTACAAGCACACCGATCTGCAGTCGAACTTCGGCGCGAACATGCTGGCGCTCGTCGACGGGGTGCCGCGCACGCTGTCGATCGACGCGTTCATCCGGCACTGGGTGACGCACCAGATCGAGGTCATCGTCCGGCGCACGAAGTTCCGGCTGCGCAAGGCCGAGGAGCGGGCGCACATCCTGCGCGGCCTGCTCAAGGCGCTGAACGCGATCGAAGAAGTCATCGCGCTCATCCGTCGCAGCAACACCGTGGAGATCGCGCGTGAGGGCCTGATGGGCCTGCTGGAGATCGACGAGATCCAGGCGAACGCGATCCTGGAGATGCAGCTGCGCCGGCTGGCCGCGCTGGAGCACCAGAAGATCACCGCGGAGCACGACGAACTCCAGGCGAAGATCAACGAGTACAACGAGATCCTGGCCTCGCCCGCGAAGCAGCGTCAGATCGTCAGCGAGGAGCTGGCGGCGATCGTCGACAAGTTCGGCGACGACCGGCGCTCCAAGCTGGTCCCCTTCGACGGCGACATGTCGATCGAGGACCTCATCGCCGAGGAAGACATCGTCGTCACCATCTCGCGCGGCGGCTACGTCAAGCGCACCAAGACGGACGACTACCGCTCGCAGAAGCGCGGCGGGAAGGGCGTCCGGGGCACGAAGCTCAGGGAAGACGACATCGTCGACCACTTCTTCGTGTCGACGACGCACCACTGGCTGCTGTTCTTCACGAACAAGGGCCGGGTCTACCGGGCCAAGGCCTACGAGCTGCCGGACGCCGGCCGGGACGCGCGTGGCCAGCACGTCGCGAACCTCCTGGCGTTCCAGCCGGACGAGCAGATCGCGCAGATCCTGGCGATCCGTGACTACGAGGCCGCGCCCTATCTGATCCTGGCCACGAAGGGCGGTCTGGTGAAGAAGACCGCGCTGAAGGACTACGACTCCCCGCGGTCGGGCGGTGTCATCGCGATCAACCTGAGGGAGACCCAGGATGGCAGCGACGACGAACTGATCGGTGCCGAGCTGGTGTCGGCCGAGGACGACCTGCTGCTCGTCAGCAGGAAGGCCCAGTCGATCAGGTTCACCGCGACGGACGACGCACTGCGCCCGATGGGCCGCGCGACGTCGGGCGTGAAGGGCATGAGTTTCCGCGAGGGCGACGAACTGCTCTCGATGAATGTTGTCCGGCCCGGTACGTTCGTGTTCACTGCCACCGACGGCGGGTACGCGAAGCGGACCGCGGTCGAGGAGTACCGCGTCCAGGGCCGCGGCGGTCTGGGCATCAAGGCCGCCAAGATCGTCGAGGACCGGGGCTCGCTCGTCGGCGCGCTGGTGGTGGAGGAAGCGGACGAGATCCTCGCCATCACGCTCGGCGGCGGTGTCATCCGTACGCGAGTCAATGAAGTCAGGGAGACGGGCCGTGACACCATGGGCGTCCAACTGATCAATCTGGGCAAGCGTGATGCCGTCGTCGGCATCGCGCGCAACGCCGAGGCCGGTCGTGAGGCCGAAGAGGTCGACGGGACCGATGAGGCCGAAGGCGCCACGGTCGAGGCCGATGCCGCGATCGTGGTCGAGGGCACAGCCGAAGGCACGGCGCCTTCGGCCGGGGAGCACGAGGAGTAGAGCGTGAGTGGAGCCACGGGCGCCGGTTCGGCCGCTTCCGGAGCAGGCGCAGACGGCGCCCGTGGCTCCGCCACGGACTCCCAAGGGGGCACTGTGACGGACACTCGGGGACCTCAGCCGCAGTACGAGGGGTACGCGACCGGGCCGTTGCCCGGCGAGCGGGAGCCCGCACCGGGCCAGGCGGGGCCCTACCACCCGCCGCAGGCGTACCAGTCCCCTGTGGGCGGTACGCAGGGCGGCGGGACGCAGGGCGGTGTACAGGGCGCAGGAGGTACGCAGGCGACCCGGCTGCCCCGGACCGGGGCGCGGACCACTCCGCGTACCCGTAAGGCACGTCTGCGGGTGGCGAAGGCCGATCCGTGGTCGGTGATGAAGGTCAGCTTCCTGCTCTCCATCGCGCTGGGCATCTGCACGGTGGTCGCGGCCGCCGTCCTGTGGATGGTGATGGACGCGATGGGCGTCTTCGAGACGGTGGGCGGCACGATCAGCGAGGCCACCGGCTCGAACGAGAGCAACGGCTTCGATCTGCAGTCGTTCCTGTCGCTGCCGCGCGTCCTCATCTTCACCTCGGTCATCGCGGTGATCGATGTGGTGCTGGCCACCGCGCTGGCGACGCTGGGCGCGTTCATCTACAACCTGTCGGCCGGCTTCGTGGGCGGCGTGGAGCTCACGCTCGCCGAGGACGAGTAGGGCGACGGGTATCGATTTTGGGACTGGCCCCGACGTGCGCTAATCTTCAGAAGTCAGCGCAACAGCGCGGCGGGGCTATAGCTCAGTTGGTTAGAGCGCATCCCTGATAAGGATGAGGCCACAGGTTCAAATCCTGTTAGCCCCACCAGCACGAAGGCCCCTCACCGGAGACGGTGGGGGGCCTTCGGCGTTGTGGGCGGGGCGCTCGGGTGGCGAAATCGCTGCCCATGTGCCGGGCTCCGGCTCTACTGTCCGGATCATGAATAGGGACGCTCAACGGCTCTGGTACTCGTCACAGAAGTGGATGGCCGCTTCGTTCACGGCATTCTCCGACGGCCCCATGCTGAAGGACATGGCGGTCCATCACGCCGGAGTGGCTGCCGAGCACCTCCTCAAGGCGTACCTGGCCCATCTCCACCCGGCGCTGATCGTCGAGGGCAAGGACTTCGACTCGTTGCTCCACGCGACAGGACTCGGGGCCCATGCCTCGGCCCCGCGGAGCCGGTCCAGGACGATCGGGCTCGTCGACGCGTACACGCGGGTCGCGGTGGTGCTGAAAGGCCGGATGCCGGTCTCCCGGCAGGAGCTGCAGCCGCTCGCCGATGCCCGTAACGGGGTCGCCCATGCCGCGTTCCACGATCCGGCGGAGGTCAACGCGGTCTTCACCACCTGTCTGCGGGTGATCGGCACCCTCCTCCCCGAGCTGCCGCCGCTCGGCGACTACTGGGGCAGATACAAGGGGCTGCACGACAAGCTTCTCGACATCCGGGTGATCGAAGCCCGGGTGCACCTGGAGGGGAAGCTCGCGAGGGCCCGTCAGGTCTACGCGGACCGCTACGCCCACTTCACCGCGGAGGACCGCGGGCTTGTGCTGACGGCGATCGCCAACGTCTCCTCGCCCGGCTACATCGAGCACGACGAGGCCGCTGTCTGCCCCGCCTGCTCGTCGCAGGGCTGGCTCGGCGGCGAGACGCGTGTCGCACCGGCGGGGGACTCGGTGGTGCTGACGCCGATGGTCTTCGACTGCCCGGCCTGTGAGCTGCATCTGGAGAGGGAGGAACTCGGCATGCTCAAGGAGCCCCTCGACGGGGAGCTGGACCTGGAGGTGCCGCCCGGAGACTTCTACCCCGACCTCGGTGGGCGCCGTTTCCTGTACGGGGACGGCGAGCCGGACGAGGACCTCCTGACGGGCAGGCACGGAGGCCGGTAGCCCCTCGGCGGCGTGGCCCGGGCCGCGTTCCTCGCCGGCCCGGGCCCCAGGCGCGTACGGGCGCACGGAAAAGGCCCCCGCCGGTGTGAACCGGACCAGGGGCCTGGGTGGCGTTCGTGGCGCCCTCAGGGTGGCGGGGCCGAGTCCCCGGCAGGTGTGGTGCTCGTGCTGTCCGTCGCGTACGCGGAGTCAGTGGTGTCGGCGGACAGCTGGCGGGTGGCCGGCGAGGAGCCGTGCGCCTCGGCGCGGATGCGCTGCTTCATCGTGGGTGGCAGCGCGCTGTCACGCGGAAGGGCCCATCGCACCGACGGCGTGGTCGCGGTTGCCGGGTTCGCACCCGTGTGCTCGTGGCTCGTGACCGTCGGCTGCGCGGCCGTGGCCTGGGCGGTGGCGAGGCCCAGCGACGCGAGAAGTGCGAAGAAGGCGGTGATGAAGGCGGTCCAGATGCTCTTGACCCTGAAGGTGCTCATGGCCCCTCGCTTTCAGGTGGTCCGGTTTGCTTACCTTTCCGATGATGTGGATCCGGGCCCTGGAATCCGGGACCGACGCCCCCGGTGCGCCGATCTTCCGATGAACACCACTCTTATGGTTCAACCGGCCCGAAAAAGCGGTCCCGGGGGGTGCCGGGGGGCCTCGAAAGGGGTCCGGAAGGGGTGGTGGGCGGGTGCCGGGGAGGTCACCGATCGGTATCGGCCGGTGTGTATAGTCGGGCGCCAGAAGTCCCTTACGTCAAGGAAAGACGAGGTCGCGCGGTGAAGAAGCTTCTCCTGGTCGCACTGGCCGCCATCGGCGGGCTCCTCGTGTACCGCCAGATCCAGGCGGATCGCGCCGAGCAGGATCTGTGGACGGAGGCGACCGACTCCGTGCCCGCAGGTTCAGGTGTGTGAGACGGAACAGTCTGCTACAAGCCCCGGCCGCCGAGCGGCCGGGGCTTTCTGCTGTCCGGGGCCCGCTGTTGCGTGACCGTGACGGCCGCACCCTTGAGTTCACCCAAGCAAATCACTAGGTTGCATGAGCAAAGCAATCGTGAGATGCGGGTCGGCCGAGGGGGATGCGGTGGGTGCAGGGATGAGGGCGGGGACACCGGCGGGGAGGGCCCGCCGTGGGACGAGGACGGCGCTCATGGCCGGCGGAGCACTGTTCGCCCTGGTGGCGGGGGTGCTGCCCGCCGTGGCGTCCGTACCGGCGGCCGGGGGTGACGACCGGCAGGACGGCGCGGGCGGCGGCAGCCTCGTCATGGTGCTCGACTCCTCGGGCTCCATGGCGGACGACGACGGCACCGGCCGCACCCGGATGGAGAGCGCCCGCGCGGCCGTGGGAACCGTGGTCGACGCGCTTCCCGAGGGGCATCCGACCGGCCTGAGGGTGTACGGCGCGGACCGGCCCCGTGGCTGCACGGACACCCGGCTCGTACGTCCGGTGAGCGCGCTGGACCGGGCTGCCGTGAAGAAGGCCGTCGCGGGCGTGGAGCCCCGGGGGGACACCCCGATCGGGCTGTCCCTGCGCAAGGCCGCCGAGGACCTTCCGGCGCCCACGGACGGTGCCATCGGGACGCGCACGATCCTTCTGATCTCCGACGGCGAGGACACCTGCGGTACGCCGCGCCCCTGCGAGGTGGCCGAACAGCTCGGCAGGGAGGGGGTCGGGCTGCGGATCGACACCGTGGGCTTCCAGGTCGAGGGGGCGGCCCGGGAGCAGCTGGAGTGCATCGCGGAGGCGGGCAACGGGCGTTACTACGACGCACCGGACGCCGACGCGCTCGCCCGCCAACTGCAGCGGTCCGCGCAACTCTCGGCCGACGGCTACCGGTTGAAGGGCGGGCGCATCGAGGGAGGGGCCACCACGGCGAAGGCCCCCTCCCTGGCCCCCGGCCAGTATCTGGACACCATCGGGCCCGGCGAGAAGCGGTACTACGCCGTGGACCTGGACGCGGTCTCCACCGCGGACTTCGCGGCCACGGCGGTGCCGCAGCCCGGTGCGGCCGTCGACAGCCTCGACGCCCTGAACACCGGTCTGGTGTACGGGGACGGCGGCTCCACCTGTGGGACGAGCACCGAGCGCTTCCTCCAGCAGGAGGGTGCGACCCCGCTGACCTCGGCCGTGGCCCGGATCCCGTCCGAGGACGGCGACCGCCGGTGCGACGAGCCGGGCCGCTACTGGCTGGTGGTCGAGCGGCAGAGCAAGAAGGGCTCCGACAGCGCCCGTTGGCCCCTCGAGCTCGTGTACGGCGTGGAGGCGCCGCCGGCCGCCGGAGTCACCCCCGCGCAGTCGCAGACGGAGTACGGGAAGGGCGGCGAGCATGCCGCGCTGCCGACGGGAGACCCCCGTGACGTGCGGGGCGGCACCGGCTTCAACGACGCCACGGAGATCGGCCGGGGTGTGTGGCGGGACCGGATCCTGCCGTCGCAGACCCTCTGGTACAAGGTGCCGGCGGGCTGGGGCCAGCAGGTCCGTTACGACGTCGAGTTCGCCAACGAGCCCACGGTGGACGGCGGCTCGGCGACCTACTCGTACGGCGGGACACAGCTGTTCACCCCGGCGCGCTTCCCGGTCGGCGGGGGCAGCGTGTTCCGCACGACGGCGATGTACAGCGGCAAGCCCGTGGCGCTGCGGATGGGGTCCGTCCCGGTCGCCTGGACCAACCGTCACGAGACCCGGCCGGCGGTCCGGCCGGTGCACGCCGGAGGCGCCTTCTACATCGCGGTGACCCTCGGGGCGAAGGCGGCCGAGATCGCCGAGAACCCGCGCATCGGTGTGGTGCTGCGGGTGGCGGTCCTCGGCGACGAGCTGGCCGGACCCGAACACGGGGCTCCGGCGCTGGTGAAGAAGCCCGCCGGTACGAAGGCGGGCAATGACGGCGATACGCCGGGGGCCGCAGACAGCGGTGGTGCGCGCGGGGCAGGATGGACCGGCATCGCGGCCGCCGGCGGAGCGGGCGCCGTGGCCGCCCTGGCCGCCGGTCTCCTGCTCGTACGCAGCCGGCGCAGGGCAGGTACGAGGACGACGAGGGGAAGCGCGTGAACAGGCAGCGCAACAGGGGCCGGGTGACGCTCGCGACGATCGCGGCGGTGTGCGCGGTGGCGGCGCTGCCGGGGCAGGCGCATGCGGCCGACGGCCCCGCGGCGTACACCTTCGATCCCGCGGCGAAGACGGTCCGGGGCACGGAGACCAACGCCGACGCGTCGGAGCTGAAGCCCGGGTCGGTCTACAGGAGCTCCATCGGGCAGGGGCAGAAGCTCTACTACCGGCTGGAGCTCGACGACAGGACGGATGCGTACGTCTCCGCGGTGGCCGTACCGAAGTCCGGCGGGAAGGTCGCCTACGGCGACGGCATCACGATCAGCATCAGGGACCTCGACGACACCCGGTGCAGCTCCGAGGACGCGTCATTCGAGTCGGCGGAGTTCCCCCGGCCGATCGCCGCGTACGCCCACCGGACCGTGGAGAAGGACAGCACCACGTGCGCGGCGAGCGGCACGTACAACGTCCTGATCGAGCGGGAGAGCAAGGCGACGTCGTCCCCGGAGGCCTGGGACCTGGAGCTGCGCTTCGAGAACGAGCCGGCGCTGAAGGACGACGCTTCGATGCCGACCGAGGCGCCGGAGAACTGGCCCTCCGCATCGCCGACGCCGCCCGCCGGCAAGCAGAAGCGGACCGGCGGCAGCGGCTTCTACGACGCCACCAGCCTGGAAACCGGTGAATGGGTGGACACCATCGCGCCGGGGCAGACCCGCTTCTACCGGGTCCCCGTGGACTGGGGGCAGCAGATCTTCGCCACGGCCGCGCTGAGCAACAGCGCGAAGTCGACGGAGTTCCTCGGCAACGCCCTGGCGCTGGCGCTGGACAACCCGGCACGCGGTCATGTGGACGACGCGACGCTGTCGTACTCGGGGACGCCCAACTCGGTGGCCCTGGACCCGCTTCCCCCGGTGGCGTACGAGAACCGCTACGACGCGGGGGCCGACGTCAGTGCCATGCGCTTCGCGGGCTGGTACTACCTGTCGGTGACGCTCTCGCCCCAGGTGGCCGAGCACTACGGGGACGAACCCCTCGGGCTGACGCTCAAGGTGAAGGTCGTCAACGACGGCGGGAAGTCGCCCTATCAGGGGGACGCCGGGATCTTCGGGGTCACGGACGACGACAGGGACATGGCCAGGAGCGGGCAGAGCGCCCCCGAGGCCGGTGAGAGCGACACGATGAAGATGGTCGCCGCGGCGGGCATCGGGGCGGGCTCCGTGCTGGTGCTGGGGCTCGGCGCCTGGGTGCTGCTGGCCAGGCGCGGGGCCGTTCCCGCCGCCGCTCCGCCGGGCGCGGGCGGACAGCTGCCCGGTGGTCCGCCGCTCGGTGGTCCGCCGCGGGCCTGGTAGACGCTCAGGCCTGGTAGACGGCTCAGGCCTGGGTGAGCGCCCAGATCCCCACCGCGAAGCAGATCAACGCCACCACCAGCACCGGGACCGCCACCTTCGGGGACGGTCCCGGCCGCTTGGCGGGGACCGGCAGCGGCGCGGGATGCGCTGTGTTCTGGGGGGTCTGAGGGGATTGAGGGTGCTGGGCCGTGTAGGCGCGGGTGGGCGCCGTCCCGTAGGGCACCGCGGACGTGGGTGCCTGGGCGAGGTCCGGGGCCGCGTCGGAGGCGTAGGGGGGCCCGGCGTGGGCCGGAAGCGGGGACTGCGCCTGCGGCTGCGCCGGGTGGGGAACCTGCGCGGGCGGCGGCGCGAGATGGAAGCTGCCCGTCTCCGACATCGACGAGGCGGGCGGCGCGTACGGCTGCTGCCCCGGAGTGCCCTGCGGGGCCGCGTAAGGCTGCTGGCCGGGGCCCTGCGGCGCGTACGGCTGCTGCGACGACCGAGGGGCGGGCGGCGTGGAGTTGGCGGCCTGAGCGGGCGCCTGTGGCCCGTGGTCGGGTGTCTCGGGGCCGGTGGCCGGACCCTCGGGTCCGAAGCCCGCGGGCAGCGGGCCGATCTGGTCGAAGACCTCCACCCGCTCGTCGTCCGGACCGGGGTCCGGAAGCATCTCGACCGCCGCCGTCAGCGCCTTGCGCGCCCCCGTGGCCGTACGGAAACGGGCGTGCGGGTCCGGCTGCAGCAGGCCGGCGAGGACCTGCCACAGAGGCTCCGGCACGCCCTGGGGCGCACTCGGGGTGCCGTGCGCGGCGAAGTACTCGATCAGCGCCTTGGCGTCCGGCTTTTGGCCCTGCAGGAGATAGAGCGCGACGAGACCGACGGCGAACAGGTCCGCCGGGAAATCGGGCTCCGCCCCCATCATCTGCTCGGGGGCGAAGTAACCGGGCGTACCCACCACGTAGTTGGTCTCCGTCAGCCGCGGCTCACCCTTCCGCATCGAGATGCCGAAGTCGGAGAGCCGCAGATGCGGCCGGCCCGTACCGGTGGCCTCCATCAGGATGTTGGCCGGCTTGATGTCCCGGTGCACGACCCCCTCGGCGTGCACCGTGGACAGGCCGGACAGCAGCTGATCGAGCAGGAGACAGACGAAGCGCGGGGGCAACGGGCCGTAGTCGCCGATGACATGGGCCAGCGAGCCGCCGCTGACCAGGTCCATCGTGAAGAGGACCTTGTCGTCGTCGGCGGCCCAGCTGGCCGGAGCGAGGACATGTGGATGCTCGATCCGCAGGGCCTGCTCGCGGACGAAGCGCAGCAGCGTGTGCGCGTCGCTCTGCTGCAGGACCTTGGCCGCCACATACCTGCGGCGCCGGTGGTCCCATGCGCGCCAGACGGCGCCGACCCCACCACGTCCGATCGGATCGACCAGCTCGTACCGACCAGCGAAGACCTCACCCATTGCGCTGCGCCCGCTCCCGTTCCCGTTTCGGTTCGTGCCCCGGCTGTCGGGATACTGCCACGGCTCCGCCGTCGCGGGGCGGCCCCGGGCCCTGGACTCCGTGCTAGCTCTGGTGGCCTTCGTAGTGCGCGACCGCGTCAGCGGTGCGCCCCGCTCCGTACACCCTGAGGAACTCTGCCAGCTCCGGGTGGGCCGGGGCGAGGGAGTCCGCCGCATCGATGATGTCGCCGGCCGCCGCGACCGACCGCAGCAGCGACTGGATCTCGCGCACCACACGCCGCACGGTGGGGGCACCGCCCGTGGTGGACGTCTGGCCGGTGTTGGTCAGGACGGAGCCACCCTGCGACTTCTTGATCTCTTCCATCCGGTCGGTGGCCTCTCCCGCGCTGACACTGCCATCCGCCACCTGGCTGGCGAGCTCCTGAAGGGCCTGGACCCGCTGGACGACCGCGGGGTTGCCGATCTTCGCCCGCTGCCCGCTCATCAGCTGGGACAGCATGGGCGCGGACAGCCCGAGCACCGCCGCGAGGCGTGCCTGGTTGAGGCCGAGATCGTCGATCAGCCTGCGGAAGAGCGCCCCCAGCGGCTCTCCGTACCAGCTGCGCTGGAGCTCCCGGGCTCTAGCCGTCGCCTCTTGCTGCGCTGCGTCCATTGCGTCTCCCCTTCGCTGCGGCTTCGCTGCTGCGAACCTCGTCGTGCATCTTACGGAGAGCCGTTGCGGGCCGGGAGCCCCAATCCTTTTGCAGGATTCGGGGGGTCACCCGGTACTCTGTTCTGCGACGGACGTCGCGGCATGGTTATGTCCTGTGGTGTCCGGTTTTTGGGGCCTTAGCTCAGTTGGTAGAGCGCTGCCTTTGCAAGGCAGATGTCAGGAGTTCGAATCTCCTAGGCTCCACCTGGATACACCCCTCTGACCTGCGGATAAGCGGTCAGTGGGGTGTTTTTGTCGCGATTTTCCGTGCTGACGTGTCAGCGCGGTGGTGCTGACGTGAGGCTCGTGAGCCCAGTCTTTTCAAGGGTTGTTCCGCTGCTGGCTCTCCTGGCGGCTCTCCTGGGTGTCATGGGGTATGGCCTTCGACCTCAACCGCTGACCGGGGCAGCCGACGAGTACACCTCGGCCGTGCCCTATCGGTTCGGTGAGGAGACCGGGTTCGTCCTGGCCGGGTCGCGATGACGGTGCGCACCGAAGTCGAGCAGGTCCGCTGGGGCGGGTGCGCGAGGCTTCAGGCGACGGGGCAGCCCTGGGCGCCGGTGACCGCGCCCCAGGTGCGGGCGGCCTCTTTCAGGTGTGCCGACTGCAGGTTCCGGTGATCTTTCAGCCGCGTGGCTGGGGCCATTTCTCCCGGAGCCAGGCCAGATCGGTTTCGGCGCGGGCGCGGGCCGTCTGCTCGCTGGTGAACACCGCGTCCGTCTTGGTCAGGACCAGGGTGTAGGGGCGTCCCTGGCGCCGGGTGGTGTGAGAAACGGGCAGGCCGGCCAGGTCGATACGGCTGTGGATGTGCTGGCGCTTGTCCTTCGCGAGCGGCCACTCCATGACCTGGCGGGCGCGGGAGGCGAGGAAGGCGTCCAGGTCGGGGCAGAGGTTGCAGCTGGAGCTGCAGGTACCGGTGGGGGCGAGGGACCAGTCGTCCGCAGCTCGTACAGGGAGGGCGATGGCTGCGGTCAGCCGGGCCTGACAGTGGTCGGCGAGCGACTGGAAGGCGCCGCCTGCGGGGGTGCCGCCGTGTACGGCGGCCGGGTGGCGTGCCGCAGCGTGCAGGGCCGGGAGCAGGCATTCCAGGGCGGTGTCCGGCAGCCCGCGCAGGGTGGTGGTGATCGTGTCGGTGGTCCGGGGGCCGGCTGCTTGCACGATGTGGGCGAGTGTGGTGCCGATTCGCTCCATGGCCGGGCGGCGTTCGGGCTCCCGGCCGACGTCCAGCCAGCCGGTGAGCTGCTGCTCGGTCGCTTGCCAGGCCCCTTCGGCCAGCGGTGTGGCCACCGCTTCCCCGTCACCGTCGGCGCTCCGCAGCGCGGCACAGAGATCGGGTAGGGATGCGAGCCATGCCGCGCGGTCGGCCCCGGTGTAGGCGCCGGTCGGGCCGAACCAGCTGGCGACGGTCTCGCGTGCCCACGTCGGTCCGTACCGTGCGGCCGCTTGTGCCAGGTCGGGGGCGTGGTCCTCGCTCAAGGTCTCCACCCCGAACGGCGCGAGGAGCATCACGGCGGTGTCAGCCTCCCCCACACCCACCGCGACGCTCAGGGCGGCGGCGAAGAGCGGGGCGGCGGCCGGGCCCGAACCGTGGTGCTTCCAGATCGGGGCGAGCGACCGGGCGAGCGTGCGTGCGAGCTCCAACCGGCCGGTGTCCAGGTGGCCCTGGAGCTCGCGCAGGGCTCCCTCGGAGCCCGCTTCGGCGCGTGCTTCGAACGAACGCTGCCGGGGCCAGAGCACCACTGCGGCCCGCCGGTACCAGCGGTCCAGGGTGTTGCCGTAGTTGCCCATGTAGCCTTCGTACTCGGACTGGTAGGGCGTGAGGTCCTTGTTCTCGGTGGTGGCGCACACCTCGGCGTACGGGACGGGCAGGGAGATCTGCTCACCGCTGGTGCCGTCGGGGCGGGTCCACCAGCCGAGGGTGATCTCGTCGTCGATCAGGTCGTTGAGTTCGTAGTCGAAGAAGTCTCCGCTGCGGCGGCGCTCGGCTCCGGGCTCGCCGTCAGGGTCGAGGAGGCAGTCGCCCTCGCATTCCTCGTCCTCGCAGCCGTCGAAGTGCTCGGTCTCGCCGTAGTAGTCGTAACGGTCGTGGGGCGGTACGGCGTCCCAGGTCTCCTTCACCTCCGCCAGCGCGAGGACCGCTTCGCAGTCTGCCTGCCCGGCGGCCTTGCGGAGCAGCACGGCGCGGGTGGCGTCCACGCCCTTGAGGCGGTCCCAGTCCAATCCGCGCTGGGTGTACTCGTGGTCGAGGAGGTAGACGAGTCGGTTGGGCCGCGTGGCCTTGGGACGGCCGTAGCCGTAGCGGTCCTCGGCAGGCCGGGCGAAGTGCTCGTTCAGGCAGTGGGCCAGGTCGGCCACCGGGCCGCTGCCTGCCGCGTCGGCCGGCCGGACGGGCTCGGCGAGAAGGTTCATGGTGAGGGTGATGCGGTACCCGGAGTTGACGGGCTTGACCTCGTGACGGCAGTCCGCGTAGAAGGCGGCGAAGGCCAGCCGCTCCCGGGACGCCTGGTACGTGACGCTGCGGCCAGCGTGTTCGACAACGAGTTCGCCGCCGGTGTGGTGCGAGGGCAGCGAGACGACGAGGCTGCCCACCATGGAGTCGTCCTTCTCAGAGTCCTGGTGCGGTAGGAAGAACTGCCCCTTGCCGTAGACGAGCAGCGCGTGCGGTTCGGCGCGCAGGACGGTGGTGGGCGGCAGGCCGAGCGCGGCACGAACCCCGTCGAGGACGCTGCTCAGCGTGCGGTCCCAGTCGGGGCCGCCCAGGGTGAACCGGTCCGCAGTGATCTCCCAGGTGTCGCGCACGCCGGTGTCGGCCAGGGTCTGCTCACCGCGGCCGAAGCGGGCCTGCCGGGCCTGGGCGATCAGCTTCTTGGTGACAGGGGCGCGCAACGGCAGGGGCAGCTCGCCGACACCGTCGACCTCGATGCGCAGCGCCCGAGCGGGCATCTCGATGCGAGTACTGAAGTCCCCGTGCCGCTCCGAGCCGTCGAGCAGCTCCGCGAGTCGCTTCCGTGCTTCTTGCCCCATGGTGGCATCCGTCTCTCTGCTCGGCGGCGTGCCGCTCCGGCCGTCCCGAAAACCCTAGTGCTACAGGGAGGCCCTACACATGGTCGACAAGATGATCTTTATATTCGGGGATTACATGGGTACAGGGGGTGAGATCGACGTGGACCGCGTGATGGGCATGACGGCACCGCCCGTTCCCCCGGCGAATTGCCTGCCCCCGGCAAGATGTGGCGGCGGGCCGAGCGGCTTGAACGGTCAGCGGACCCAGTTCTTGAGCGGTTCGGTGTCGAGGGCGAAGCCGAGCGGGGCGGGAAGTTCGACGGTGCGGCCGAAGGGGCGGCGCAGCAGGCTGGCGTAGGTGTCGCCGTCGGGTTCGCTGTAGACGAGGGTTTCGCAGGTGTCGCGGTCGATCAGCAGGTAGACGGGGATGCCGGTCTGGGCGTACGCGGCCGGCTTCTCCTCGCGGTCGCGCTTGTCGGTGTCGCTGTCGTACGAGGTGACCTCGACGACCATGACGACCTGCCCGGGGTCAGCCCACTCGCCTTGTCCGGCGAAGCTGCCTTCAGGGGCGAGAGCACCGTCCGGTTTGGCGTTGCCTTTGCGGTAGCGCTCGATGCGCAGGCCGCGTTCGGGGTAAAGCCACAGGTCGGGCTGGTGCTGCATGCAGTGCTTCATCAGCCAGCGGATGATCTCGTCGTGGTCGCCGTCGGGCACCGCTTTGACTCCCAGCCTGCCGTGGATGAACTCCATCCGGACGCCTTCACGCTCGGCGGCGGCAGCGATGCGCTCGAACTCCTCGGCCAGCATCTGTGGCCGGTCCTCAGTGATGGTCACCACATACCTCCCGCGCCCAGTGTAGGCAGCGCAGGGCGGAACGGGGACGGCGTCGGTGACCTGGCTTCGGCTCACCGTGTTCTTGGCGAGCTACACGGACGGGTGGCTGCGGCGACTGTGAGGGCATTCAGGGCAAACTGCGCTCTGCTCCGGAAACGCAGGACAGAGGGACTTTTTCGTCGGCTCGGACAGGGGTCCGGCGGCGCACGGGAAGAGGGGCGCCGGAGGGACTGTGAAGTCCTCCGGCGCCCCTCTTCCGCGTCGTACGCCGTACGCCGGTTGCTCAGGGGCCGCTCAGCGGCGCTCGTCGCCCTCCGTCGTGTCCGTTCCGGCCTCGTCCTGCTTGGCGCGGACCTCGGGGTCGAG
The DNA here is from genome assembly GCF_044765485.1 of Streptomyces sp. NPDC102451. Taxonomy (NCBI): domain Bacteria; kingdom Bacillati; phylum Actinomycetota; class Actinomycetes; order Kitasatosporales; family Streptomycetaceae; genus Streptomyces; species Streptomyces sp. NPDC102451. Next base: position 121,873 of record NZ_JBIWKD010000009.1, read on the forward strand.
CACGGTCGAGCCGCTGCCGTCGACCGAGGTCAGGGGCGCACGGTCGTCGGACACCTCGGTCGGGGCGGGCGGCTCGACCAGCCAGTCGGGGTTGGCCTGCTTGTCCCACCACTTCCAGGCGGCGAAGGCTCCGCCGGCCAGGGCGCCCAGCACGAGGAGCCCCTTGACCGCGCGGCCCGCCCTGGCCCGTCGCTCGTGCTTCCTGACGAGCTTCTGGATCTCCTTGGCCGTCACCTGGCCGCGGAGGGCTGCCAGCGCGGCCGTGCTGCGGGCCGTGGCCTCCTCGGCCACGGGCCGGGTCGCGGCGACGGCGTACTCGACGCGCGGCACGGTGTAGTCCGCCGCGGTGCGCGCGGCGCTGCGCGTCCGGATGGCGGCCCGCTGCGCGGCCTCGTCGACCTTGGGCGGCACATGGGTCAGTGCCTGTTCGATACGCGGCGCGAGATAGGCGCCGTACTGGACGCGGGCCTGCGCGGCTGCCTTCGACACCTTGGGCGCGAGCCGTGCGCGAGCCTCGTTCGCGTAGTACGTGGCCTGTTCCTTGGCCGTGTCGGCGTAAGGCGCCACCACTTCCGCGGCGTGCTGCGCGCTGTCCTTCGCCGAGTAGGTTGCGGCGCGCACGCTGTCGATGCGGGTCACGGGATCCTCCTCATTGGTGGCGGGTAGGTACTCCGCCTATCCACCCAACTCGAAATCATGCCCGTCGGCGCCTGGAACGCCATGCGGGACGGGCATCCGGGTCATGAACATCATTCTTGGGCAATATTCCTGGGCAATACGGTGCAAGGGGAGCGTGCCGCCGACGATGCCACGCTTCGTGCCGACGCGCTCCGTGTCGTCGGGCACTTGGCCGCATTTATCCCGCAGGAAGTGTGGGAAAGGTGCAGGAAAGCGGGCAACGAGGTGAGTGCCGTCCTTCCTGGCGCTGTGACCGCGCTGTGGGACCGCTGCCCCGTGCGAGGATCGGTGGTCGTCAGCGAAGACTTACGGAAGGCAGACCGTGGCCGAGCAGCTTTACGCCACTTTGAAGACCAACCTGGGCGACATCGAGATCCGGCTGCTGCCGAACCACGCGCCCAGGACGGTCAAGAACTTCGTCGAGCTCGCCACGGGCGAGCGGGAGTGGACCAACCCGGAGACCGGCCGGAAGTCCACCGACAAGCTGTACGACGGCACTGTCTTCCACCGCGTCATCGACGGTTTCATGATTCAGGGCGGCGACCCGCTGGGCAACGGCACGGGCGGCCCCGGGTACGAGTTCGGCGACGAGTTCCACCCCGATCTCGCGTTCGACAAGTCGTACCTGCTGGCGATGGCCAATGCCGGGCCGGGCACCAACGGTTCGCAGTTCTTCGTGACCGTGTCGCCCACCGCCTGGCTGACCGGGAAGCACACGATCTTCGGTGAGGTCACCGGCGATGCGGGCAGGAGGGTCGTGGACGCCATCGCCGGCGCGCCGACCAACCCGCGCACCGACCGTCCGCTCCAGGACGTGGTGATCGAGTCGGTCGTCATCGAGACGCGCTGACCCCGGGGGCTACCGGCCCTGCGTGCGCCGCTGAGCCGTCGGGCCGCTGACCCGACAGGCGCTGATGTGCCGGGCCCCTGACGTGACAGGCGGCCGCCGCTGTGGGAACCAACCGCCCCGCTCGTCCGTACTGATACATAACGGGCGAGCGGGGCGGTCGCATGTCTGCCCCCTGCACGGACGAGGACCGAAGGGGCCGTGACCGATGGACCAGCAGCCGCCGGAAGACCAGGACGGGTCCGCGGCCGCGGGCGGGCAGCTCACTTGTTACCGGCATCCGGGCAGGGAGACGGGAATCCGCTGCACGCGGTGCGAGAGGCCGATCTGCACGGACTGCATGATCGAAGCGTCGGTGGGCTTCCACTGCCCGGAATGCGTCCGCGAAGGGTCCGGCACGGGCCACCACCCCGCGGCGAACCGGCCGCGGACCCTGGCGGGCGGAAGCGTGGCCGCCGATCCCAGACTGGTCACCAAGATCCTGCTCGGCATCAACCTCGCCGTCTTCATCGCGGTCTCGGTCGCCGGCCGGTGGCTCCTGGACGATCTGCTGCTGTTCGGCCGCGCCTACTCGGGCGATCCGTCCGTCGGCGTCGAGGGCGTGGCGGAGGGCCAGTGGTACCGGCTGGTGACGTCGATGTTCCTGCACCAGGAGCTGCTGCACATCGCGTTCAACATGCTGGGGCTGTGGTGGCTCGGCGGGCCGCTGGAGGCCGCGCTCGGCAGGATCCGCTATCTGGTGCTCTACCTGCTCTCGGGGCTCGCCGGCAGCGCGCTCACCTACTGGATCGCCGACCCCGCGCAGGGGACGCTCGGCGCGTCGGGTGCCGTCTTCGGTCTGCTGGGTGCGACCGCCGTGCTGATGCGCCGGATGAACTACGACATGCGGCCGGTGATCGCGCTCCTCGCGGTGAACCTGGTCTTCACCTTCACCTGGAGCGGGATCGCCTGGCAGGCGCACGTCGGTGGACTGGTCGCCGGGGCGCTGATCGCGATCGCCATGGTCCACGCACCGCGCGAGCGCCGGAATCTCGTGCAGTACGGCGCCTGCGGGCTGGTCCTCCTGGTGATCGTCGTGGCCGTCCTCCTCAGGACGGCTGCGCTCACCTGACCGGAATCCGTTGCTCCAGGGGTGTGGTTGTCCACAGAGGGTGCCGGATCTTGTGCATGACGTGGGGAACAGGTGTGCCCCTTGTCGCTGAACTGGGTTTTTCCAGCCAGGACAAGGGGCACGGCCCCTCGCGATGCGTAAGTGTGTAGTCACACCGGCGTCAACTTCGAGGGAAGTTATCCACAGATCGTCTGACCTTGTCCCCCGCCTGTGGATAACTCTGTGGGTAACTTCAGGGCAGAGCTACTTCCACTGCGTGGAGACACCGAAGCCACCGGCGATGAAGCCGAAGCCCACGACGATGTTCCAGTTGCCGAGAGCGTCGATCGGCAGATCGCCCTCGGTGACGTAGAAGACCACGATCCAGGCCAGACCGATCAGGAAGAGCGCCAGCATCACCGGCGCCACCCAACTGCGGTTGGTCAGCTTGATGCTCGTCGACTGCTTCGCCGGCGGAGGCGTGAAGTCTGCCTTCTTGCGGATACGTGACTTCGGCACGAGGGACTCTCCTGTCGATGCGCTGCGTGACCGCGCAGGGATCTGTGGCTGGCGCCGGGGCGCGAGGGGGAATGCTGCCTCCCCGGGGCGTCCGTTAGCGTAGTGCTTCCGTGGCGCCTAAGGAGATAAGGGTACGTTGAGCAATTCTGCCGACTCTCCTCGAGGCCCTGCCCGGCGCATGTCCAGGTGGCCGGTCCAGGGCCTCACCGCTGCCGTCTTCGCACTGGCCGGACTGATCTTCGTCACCAGCGCCAATACGGCCAAGGGGACCGATATCCGGACCGACTCCTCCCTGCTGAAGCTCTCCGACCTCATCCAGCAGCGCAGCGAGAAGAACGCGGAGCTGGACGAATCGACCGCCTCCGTGCGCGCGGACATCGACACCCTCGCCCGCCGTGACGACGGGAGCACCCGTGCCGAGGACGCGAAGCTCGACGCGCTGGAGAAGGCCGCGGGCACCACGGAGATCACCGGTGAGGCGCTCTCCGTCACGCTGAACGACGCCCCGGCGAACGCCACCGCCAACCCCGGCTACCCGGATCCGCAGCCCAACGACCTGGTCATCCACCAGCAGGACCTGCAGGCCGTCGTCAACGCCCTCTGGGAGGGCGGAGCCCGTGGGATCCAGGTGATGGACCAGCGGCTGATCTCCACCAGCGCGGTGCGCTGCGTCGGCAACACGCTGATCCTCCAGGGGCGGGTCTACTCGCCTCCGTACAAGGTCACCGCCGTCGGCGACCGGGGGAAGCTGAGGCAGGCGCTCAACGACTCCACGGCGATCCAGAACTACCAGCTGTACGTGAAGGCGTACGGGCTGGGCTGGAAGGTCGAGGAGGACGACAGGCTGACGCTTCCCGGTTATTCGGGCACCGTCGACCTCCACTACGCACAGCCTGTGGAGTAGCGCGCGAGGCCCCGGGGGCGACACCTCTGTGCGGCGCGCGCAGGACTGTGACGGACGCCCCGGCAAGCGGCTTTCCACAGCTGACCCACGCCTGTGCCCCGGCCGTTTAGTCTGGTGCCGTACCGAATGGAGGCAACAGCATGTACGGCTGGATCTGGCGGCACCTGCCGGGCAACGCATGGGTGCGGGGCTTCATCTCGCTCGTGCTGGCCCTGGCCGTTGTCTACGCGCTCTTCCAGTACGTCTTCCCCTGGGCGGAGCCGCTGCTCCCGTTCGGTGATGTGACGGTGGACGGCGAAGGCACCAGCGGAGCGGGGTCCGGCCAGTGAGCGCACGCATTCTCGTCGTCGACAACTACGACAGCTTCGTCTTCAACCTCGTCCAGTACCTCTACCAGCTCGGCGCGGAGTGCGAGGTGGTGCGCAACGACGAGGTGACCACGGCGCACGCCGACGACGGCTTCGACGGGGTCCTGCTGTCGCCCGGGCCGGGCACTCCCGAGCAGGCGGGCGTCTGCATCGAGATGGTGCACCACTGCGCGGCGAGCGGGGTTCCCGTCTTCGGCGTCTGCCTGGGGATGCAGTCGATGGCCGTCGCCTACGGCGGTGTGGTGGACCGCGCGCCGGAGCTGCTGCACGGCAAGACCTCCCCCGTACTGCACGAGGGCAAGGGCGTGTTCGCCGGTCTGCCGTCGCCGTTCACCGCGACGCGGTACCACTCGCTCGCCGCCGAACCGGCGACCGTTCCGCCCGAGCTCGAAGTCACCGCACGTACCGCCGACGGCATCATCATGGGGCTGCGCCACCGTGAACAGGCGGTGGAGGGCGTGCAGTTCCACCCCGAATCGGTGCTCACGGAGCACGGCCACCTGATGCTCGCCAACTGGCTGGAGCAGTGCGGTGACAAGGGTGCGGTCGAGAGATCGGCGGGGCTCGCCCCGGTGGTGGGCAAGGCCGCCGCGTGACCTCACTCCGCCCCGACGCCGGGCAGGAAGGCCCGTACGCGCAGGGAGCGTACGAGCCCGACGGCACGTTCGAGGCGGCGGTGGAACAGCTCGCGGACCCGCTGAACGACCCGCTGCCGGGACAGCTCGCGGACCCGTTGAACGACCCGCTGCCGGGGCGGCACACCTCGCCCTGGTTCCGGGCGGAGGACGCCCAGCCCGACGGCGGGGCTCCGCAGATGCCCCAGGCTGCGGCTCAGGCGCCCGCGGAGCCCCAGGGTGAGTGGTACGACCCGGAGGGGTACCGGAGGGACTGGTACGGGCAGCAGGGGCCGGGAACGGCTCCCGCGGCAGGCACCGTCCGGGGGACGGCGGTCGTATCCGGCCACGGTGCGCCCCCGCCGGTGCAGGCGGCACCCGAACCCGCCCCCGTGCAGGTCCCTTCCGAGGCCCGCCCGGAGCCCGTGGAGCCCGTCACCGATGTCCTGCCCGTCGTGCCGGTCCTGCCGGTCCTGAGCGACGAGACCGTCGCCCTGCGGACCGCCGATACGCGGAGAGCGTCGCGGACCACCGGAACCGGTACCTCGGAGTCCGCCTCCGAGGCGCCGCCGACGGGGGGCCGGGCCGAGCGCCGGCGTGCGGCCAAGGGGCGCGGGAGACGTAGGAGCGAGCCACGGCGCGCCACGGAGCCGGAGGCGGCGGCGGAGCCCGCGGTCCCGATGTCACGGCTGGAGGCCCGGCGGGCGGCCCGTGCCGCCAAGGACAGCCCGGCCGTGGTCGCCAGCCGGGTCGTCGGCGAAGTGTTCATCACCTTCGGCGTGCTGATGCTCCTGTTCGTCACGTACCAGCTGTGGTGGACGAACGTCCGCGCCGACCAGATCGCCGGCCGCGAGACGAACAAGATCCAGGACAACTGGGCCCACGGCGAGCGCAGCCCGGGGGCCTTCGAGCCGGGCCAGGGCTTCGCCATCATGCACATCCCCAAGCTGGACGTGGTCGCGCCGATCGCCGAGGGCATCAGCAAGGAGAAGGTCCTCGACCGCGGCATGGTCGGTCACTACGGCGAGGGCAAGCTGAAGACCGCGATGCCCTCGGCGAAGCAGGGGAACTTCGCGGTGGCGGGTCACCGCAACACCCACGGTGAGCCCTTCCGCTACATCAACAAGCTGAAGCCGGGCGACCCGATCGTGGTCGAGACGCAGGACGCCTACTACACGTACGAGATGACCAGCATCCTTCCGCAGACGTCGCCGTCCAATGTGGCCGTGATCGACGAAGTGCCCACGGGTTCCGGCTTCACCGGCCCGGGCAGGTACATCACGCTGACGACGTGCACCCCGGAATTCACGAGTACGTACCGAATGATCGTGTGGGGCAAAATGGTCGACGAACGGCCGCGCAGCAAGGGGAAGCCCGACGCGCTCGTCGGCTGACGCGGGCTGGACGACATCACGACAGGGACGGGTGCGGTGGCAGCGAGGACCGAGCACGAAGAGCGCACCGACGAGCCGGCGGCCCCGGTGCGGAGCAGGAGCCGCCATCCCGTCGCCACGGCGGTGAGTTTCTTCGGCGAACTGCTCATCACCGCGGGGCTGGTGCTGGGCCTGTTCGTCGTCTACTCGCTGTGGTGGACGAACGTGCTGGCCGACCGTGAGGCGGACAAGCAGGGCAACACCGTCCGCGACCGCTGGGCGGGCGGGCCGGGAGCGCTGGACACCAGGGACGGCATCGGCTTCCTCCACGTACCCGCCATGAAGAACGGCGAGGTGCTGGTCAAGAAGGGCACCGACACCGAGACGCTCAACAACGGCATCGCCGGCTACTACACGGAGCCCGTGAAGTCGGCGCTCCCCTCGGACGCGCAGGGCAACTTCGCGCTCGCCGCGCACCGGGACGGGCACGGTGCCAAGTTCCACAACATCGACAAGGTGAAGAAGGGCGACGCGGTCGTCTTCGAGACCCAGGACACCTGGTACATCTACAAGGTGTTCGCGGAGCTGCCGGAGACGTCGAAGTTCGACGTCGACGCGATCGCCGCGGTGCCCAAGGAGTCGGGCGTGAAGAAGGCCGGCCGCTACATCACGCTGACCACGTGCACCCCCGTCTACACGTCGAAGTACCGCTACATCGTGTGGGGCGAGCTGGTGCGGACCGAGAAGGTCGACAGGGACCGCACGAAGCCGGAGGAGCTCCGGTAGGCCCACCCGGCGAAGGCAAGGGCCCCGGTCACCGTGGAGGTGACCGGGGCCCTGTGCTGTGTCCGTGGGGGCTCGGCCCGGCTAGCCGGACTGGCCGCCGAAGAGGTTGCCGTCCCCGGCGCCCGGCAAGGTCTGCACGTTGACCGCGCTGTTCTTGTCGACCATCTGGTTGGCCTGGGGCTGGAAGCCGACCACCCGGGCGTTGTCGTCGTTCTGCCCGGTGACACTGCCGAGCTGCAGACCCGCTTGGGCCAGTGCGGCCTTCGCCTCGGCCAGCGTCTTGTTCTGCAGGTCCGGGACCGCGACCTGCTCGGGCTGAGCCGGACCCTTGGAGACCTTCAGGACGATCTGGACGTCCTTGGACTGCTTGCTCGGGCCCGCCGGGCTCTGCTCGATGACCGTCCCGGCAGCCTCATCCGAGTCGACATCCTGCTTCGAGACGTTCCTGAACCCGAGGGCATTCAGCTGCGCCACGGCAGCGTCGTAGGAGCGGGTACGCACGTCGGGCATCGGCTCGGTGGCCTCCTTGGCCACGGTGATCGTGACCTCGGTGTCCTTCTCGACCTTCGAACCGCCCTCGGGGTCCTGCGAGATGACCGAGTTGAGCGTCTTCTCGGACTCGGCCGTCTTGACGTTCACCGTGAAGCCCTTGTCCTCCAGGGCCTTGCGGGCGCTGTCCTCGGACTTCTCCAGGACGTCCGGCACCTCGATCTTGGGGGCGCCGGTGGAGACGACGACCGTCACGGTCTCGCCCGTCTCCATCTGCTCGTCCGAGCCAGGGGTCTGGCTGCAGATCTTGTCCTTCTCCTGGGTCTCGCAGGGCTCCTTGGAGCCGACCTTCAGCGTGACCTCGGCATTGTCCGCAAGTTTCTGCGCCTGCTGGACCGTGGAGCCGACCATGTTCGGCACGTCGACCTTGTCGCCGCCGCTGTCGCTGGAGCTGAAGACGTAACGGCCGATCAGGATCGCGCCGATGAGTACCAGGATGCCCGCGACGACCAGGAGGATCGTCGAGGTGTTGCTCTTCTTCTGGCGCCGACGGTCGGGGCGGTCGTCGTAGCCGTAGCCGCCGTCGTCCGGATTGACCGGGGGCAGCATGGACGTCTGGGCGCCGCCCGGGTCCGTCGCCCGCAGGGCGGTGGTCGGCTGGTCGTTGCCGTAGGCGTCGTATCCGCCGTAGCCCGCCGCACCCATCGCCGCCCTGGCCGCGACCGGCTGGCCGTCGAGGCAGGCCTCGATGTCGGCACGCATCTCGTCGGCCGACTGGTAGCGGTAGTCGGGGTCCTTGGTCAGCGCCTTCAGGACGATGGCGTCCATCTCGGGCGTGATCTCGGGGTCGAAGTTGCTCGGCGGCTGCGGCTCCTCACGCACGTGCTGGTACGCGACCGCGACGGGCGAGTCCCCGACGAACGGGGGCCGCACCGCGAGCAGTTCGTAGAGCAGACAGCCGGTGGAGTAGAGGTCCGATCGTGCGTCGACCTGCTCGCCCTTGGCCTGCTCCGGGGAGAGGTACTGGGCGGTGCCGATGACCGCGGCGGTCTGGGTCATCGTCATGCCGGAGTCGCCCATGGCGCGGGCGATGCCGAAGTCCATGACCTTGACCTGGCCGGTGCGCGTCAGCATGACGTTCGCCGGCTTGATGTCGCGGTGGACGATCTGGGCGCGGTGCGAGTACTCCAGTGCCTGGAGGATCCCGACCGTCATCTCGAGGGTCCGCTCCGGCAGCAGCTTGCGGCCGGAGTGCAGGAGCTCTCTGAGCGTCGACCCGTCGACGTACTCCATCACGATGTACGGGATGGAGACCCCGTCGACGTAGTCCTCGCCGGTGTCGTAGACGGCGACGATCGCGGGGTGGTTGAGCGAGGCGGCCGACTGGGCCTCACGGCGGAACCGTGCCTGGAAGGACGGATCGCGGGCGAGGTCGGCCCGCAGCGTCTTCACAGCGACGGTGCGGCCGAGCCGGGTGTCATGCGCGAGGTATACCTCGGCCATGCCACCACGGCCGAGCACCGAGCCCAGCTCGTACCGGCCGCCGAGGCGACGCGGCTCTTCCATAACTGATCCAGCCCTCTCCGTCAGTCCCGACCGCACCCGTGTGTGGTCCGGCGGTGCGCTGTTCGCGCATACGCTACCGGGCACGCCCGGCGTGATCGGCCCGCACCCGTCAGCTGATATCCGACCGGTATCCCAATGTGCTGGTGTGGACAGAAGTTGTGACGGGTGTCACTACTTTCCGTCGAGTACCGCCTTCATCACGTTCTTGGCGATCGGAGCGGCCAGACCGCCACCGGAGATGTCGTCCCGGTTGGCGTTGCCGTCCTCGACCACCACGGCGACTGCGACCGGGGAGCCGCTGTCGGTCTTGGCGTACGAGATGAACCAGGCGTACGGCTTCTCGCTGTTGTTGAGGCCGTGCTGCGCGGTGCCGGTCTTGCCACCGACGGTGACGCCGTCGATCTGCGCGTTGGTTCCCGTGCCCTCCTGGACCACGGTCTCCATCATCTGCTGCACCTTCTGGGCGTTCTCCGCCGAGAGCGGCTCGCTGAGCTGCTCCTTCTCGTGCGTGTAGATGACGTCCAGGTTGGGTGCCTGGCGCTGGGCGACCATGTACGGCTGCATGAGCTTGCCGTCGTTGGCGATCGCGGACGCCACCATGGCCATCTGGAGCGGGGTGGTGCGGTTGGAGGCCTGGCCGATGCCCGCCATGGCGTTCTGCGGCCGGTTGTCCTTCGGGTAGACGCTGGCGTCGGCCCGGACGGGAGTGAAGACTTCCTCGTTGAAGCCGAACTTGTCGGCCTGTTCGATCATCTTCTCGTTGCCGAGGTCGTCGCTCATCTTGCCGAAGACGGTGTTGCAGGAGTAGCGCAGGGCCACCCGGAGCGAGGCGTCCTTGCAGGGGATGTTGCCCTCGTTCTGCAGCAGGTTGGTCGACTGCGGGAGCCGCCAGGGCAGAGGGGAGTCGGTCTTCGCGTCGATGTCGGTGTAGAGCCCGTTCTCCAGCGCCGCGGCGGCGGTGACCACCTTGAACGTCGAGCCGGGCGGGTAGGTCTCCCGCAGGGCCCTGTTCAGCATCGGCTTGTCCTTGTCCTCCAGGAGCTTCTGCCGGGCGTCGGAGTCCTTCATGGAGTTGCCTGCGAAGACCGAGGGGTCGTACGAGGGGGTGCTGGCCAGGGCCAGGATGGCGCCGGTCTGCGGGTCGAGCGCGGCGACGGCGCCCTTCTTGTCGCCCAGCCCCTTGAAGGCGGCCTTCTGGGCGGCGCTGTTGAGGGTGGTGACGATGTTCCCGCCGGTCTTCTTCTCGCCGGTGAACATCGACAGGGTGCGGTCGAAGAACAGGTCGTCACTGTTGCCGGTGAGGATGCCGTCCTCGAGGCTCTCCAGCTGCGAGGAGTCGAAGGCCTGCGAGGAGTAGCCGGTGACGGGCGCCCACATGGGGCCGTCCTTCCAGACCCGCTTGAACTTGAAGTCGCTGTCCGTGGTCTCGACGGAGCCCGTGACGGGTTCGCCGTCGACGATGATGTTGCCGCGTTCGTGGGCGTAGCGCTCGATCTGGACGCGGCGGTTGTGCTCGTTCGCGTTGAGCTCGTCGGCACGGACGTACTGGATGTAGTTCGTGCGGATCAGCAGGGCCAGGACGAGGATGCCGCAGAAGATCGCGATCCTGCGGAGCGGCTTGTTCACGGTCGGACCACCTGGGTCATTTCGGCGTCCGGGGACGGTGCGGGGGCCGGGGCCGGGCGTCGGGCTGTGTCGCTGATTCTGATCAGGATCCCGATGAGCGCCCAGTTCGCGATGACGGACGAACCACCGGCCGCGAGGAACGGCATGGTCATACCGGTCAGCGGGATGAGCCCCATGACTCCGCCGGCGACGACGAAGACCTGGATGGCGAAGGAGCCGGACAGACCGATCGCGAGGAGTTTGCCGAAGGGGTCGCGGGCGGCGAGGGCGGTGCGGACACCACGCTCGACGATCAGGCCGTAGACGAGCAGGATCCCCATCATCCCGGCCAGCCCCAGCTCCTCACCGACGGTGGCGAGGATGAAGTCGGAGTTGGCCGCGAAGCCGATCAGGTCGGAGTTGCCCTGGCCGAGGCCGGTGCCCAGGGTTCCGCCGGAGCCGAAGGCCATCAGGGACTTGGCCATCTGCTCACTGGCGGCCAGCTTGCCCCATCCCGCGAACGGGTCGAGCCAGGCGGTGACGCGCTGCTGGACATGGGGCTCGAACGTGGCCACGCCTACTGCGCCCGCTCCGGACATCAGGAGCCCGAAGACGATCCAGCTGGTCCGCTCGGTGGCGACGTACAGCATGACGACGAACATGCCGAAGAACAGCAGTGACGATCCGAGGTCGGTCTCGAAGACCAGGATGAGGATCGAGAACGCCCAGACCATGAGGATCGGCCCGAGGTCGCGGCCACGGGGCAGGTAGAGCCCCATGAAGCGACGGCTGGCCAGGGCAAGGGCATCGCGCTTGACCATGAGATAGCCCGCGAAGAACACCGCAATGATGATCTTCGCGAACTCACCGGGCTGGATCGTGCCGACCCCGGGGATCTTGATCCAGATCTTGGCGCCGTTCACGGCGGGGAAGAACATCGGAAGGATCAGCAGGAACAGCGCCACCAGCATGGAGATGTAGGTGTAGCGCTGCAGGATGCGGTGGTCCTTGAGGGCGATCAGGACGCCGACCATCAGGGCCACGCCGACCGCTGAGAACATCAGCTGCTTGGAGGCGGCCGGCGCGTACTGCGGGAGGTCCTGCAGGCGTTCCGACTGGTCCAGCCGCCAGATGATGGCCAGCCCCAGCCCGTTCAGCAGGGTCGCCAGCGGCAGCAGCAGCGGGTCCGCGTACGGAGCGAATCTCCGTACGGCGATGTGTGCCACGCCACCGAGCAGCGCGAGGCCCAGCCCGTAGCCGAGCATGCCGGCGGGCAGTTCGCCGTTGAGGGCGAGGCCCACGTTGGCGTACGCGAACACCGAGATCAGGACGGCGAAGGCGACCAGCACCAGCTCGGTGTTACGGCGGCTCGGCGCGTCGATCGCGCCGATGGTGGTCGTGTTGGTGACAACGCTCATGTGCTGAAGGCCCCCTACGGCTTACTGCTTACCGCACTGCAGGGCCAGCTTCTTCTCTTCCTCCGAGAGGCTGGGGCCGGGAGTGGGAGTCGCGGTCTTGGTCCCCTTGGCGGGAGTCGTTGCGGACGTGCTGTCGGAGGCGTTGCCGGTCTTGGCCTTGTCCTTGGCGGCATTGGCATCAGCCTCGGCCGCGCGGCGCTGCGCGTCCTTCTTGCAGGCGGAGGCCTGTGCTTCGAGCTCGCTGATCTTCTTGCGGGCGTCGGTGAGGCTGCCCCGGGAGATGGTCGCCTCGACCTGCTTGCGCCAGTAAGGCGGGAGGTACTTCAGTTCGATCTTGGTGTTCTCTTCGACCTTCGAGAGGGACACCCAGGCGAGGTCCTGGCTGATCCCGCGGTAGAGCGCGACGTTGTCGCCCTTCGTGCCCACGTAGAACTGCGTCTGGGTCCAGCGGTATCCGCCGTAGACGCCACCGCCGATGACGGCCAGCGCGAGCAGGGTGTAAAACGACCGCTTCAGCCACCTGCGGCGGCCGCGGGGCTTGACGAAGTCGTCGTCGGTGTACGAGCTGAACGCGCCGTCGGGGCCGGAACCGTAGCCCATGTCGTCCCCGCTGCCGGGGGGGCCGAAGCCGCCGGCCGGCGGCGGTACGGGGCGGCCGAGGCCAGCCGCACGGCCCGCCGGGGTCTCCATGGCGCGGCCGTCGTTCGCCTGGGCGGCCTGGTTCTCGGCGACCGCTCCGACGATGACCGGGGTGTCGTTGAGCTGCCCGGCCAGGGTGTCGTTGCTGTCGACGTCCAGGACGTCGGCGACGATGCAGGTGATGTTGTCGGGACCGCCGCCGCGCAGGGCGAGCTGGATGAGGTCCTGGATGGTCTCCTGCGGGCCCTGGTAGCTGGCCAGGGTCTCTTCCATCGTCTGGTGGGAGACGACGCCGGAGAGGCCGTCCGAGCAGATCAGATAGCGGTCACCCGCGCGGACCTCCCGGACGGAGAGATCGGGTTCCACGTGGTCGCCGCTGCCCAGTGCCCGCATCAGCAGGGAGCGCTGCGGGTGGGTAGTGGCCTCTTCCTCGGTGATCCGGCCCTCGTCGACGAGCCGCTGCACCCAGGTGTGGTCCTGGGTGATCTGCGTCAGGACGCCGTCACGCAGGAGGTAGGCGCGCGAGTCGCCGACGTGGACGAGGCCGAGGCGCTGACCGGTCCAGAGCAGGGCGGTGAGCGTCGTGCCCATGCCCTCCAGCTGGGGGTCCTCCTCGACCATCAGGCGCAGCTGGTCGTTGGCCCGCTGGACCGCCGTACCGAGCGAGGTGAGGATGTCGGAGCCCGGGACGTCGTCGTCGAGCTGCACGAGCGTGGAGATCACCTCGGAGCTGGCGACCTCTCCGGCCGCCTGGCCGCCCATGCCGTCGGCGATGGCGAGAAGGCGGGGGCCGGCGTAGCCGGAGTCCTCGTTGCCTTCCCGGATCATGCCCTTGTGCGATCCGGCGGCGAAGCGCAGGGACAAGCTCATGCGCACCTCGCCCGTCGGCTCGGGGTACAGCCGGTCTCGAGCCACACTGCCCACCCTCCGGTCGGGAGCCGGGCCGGGTCCGTCGTGAGGACCGCGGCGGCTCGCTCGCTCCGCTCGCTCATTGTCGTACTACTTCCGCAGCTCGATGACGGTCTTGCCGATGCGGATCGGCGCGCCCAGCGGAACAGGTGTCGGGGTGGTGAGCCGGGTCCGGTCGAGATAGGTGCCGTTGGTGGACCCGAGATCCTCGACGATCCACTGGCCGTCACGGTCCGGGTAGATCCTGGCATGCCTGCTGGACGCATAGTCGTCATCCAGCACGATCGTTGAATCGTGCGCGCGGCCCAGGGTGATGGTCTGGCCCTGGAGCGCGACGGTGGTGCCGGTGAGCGTGCCCTCGGAGACGACCAGCTTTGTGGGTGCCCCGCGGCGCTGGCGCCCGGACTGCTGGCGCTGCTGAGGCGGCGCTGCTTGCTGTTGACGCCCCTGCTGCGGGCGGGTGTCAGCGGCAGTACGGCGTGAGCCGCGCTGCGTGACACGCGTACCGAACAGGTCGCTGCGAATGACCTGGACGGCCACGATGACGAACAGCCACAGAACAGCCAGGAAACCTAGCCGCATGACCGTCAGGGTCAGCTCTGACATTGCCCCCGCTTCACCCTTCGGCTTGCCGGTAAACGATGGTGGTGCTGCCCACGACGATCCGCGAGCCGTCGCGGAGCGTAGCGCGGGTGGTGTGCTGCCCGTCCACCACGATGCCGTTGGTGGACCCTAGATCCTGGATCGTCGAGGGCGTTCCGGTCCGGATCTCACAGTGCCGGCGCGATACGCCGGGGTCGTCGATCCGCACGTCGGCGTCGGTGCTTCGTCCCATCACCAACGTCGGGCGGGAGATCTGATGGCGGGTGCCGTTGATCTCGATCCAGCGCCGCACCTGGGCGTCCGGCATGGGGCCGGACGCGGCGGGCGGGCGCCAGTCGCTGGAAGGGCTTCCGGAGCGCCCGGCGCCCGGCGGCGGGGCCGGGGGCATGGGAGGGGCGGAAGCCGGCGGGTAGCCGTAACCGCCCTGGCCCTGAGGGGCGGCGGGGCGGTTCGGCTGGGCGTGGGGAGCGGGGCCGCTCTGCTGGCCCTGCTGTGACGAACTCGACGCCAGGGTTCGGCTGCGTACGCGGTAGAGACCCGTGTCGAGGTCGTCCGCCTTCTCCAGGTGGACCTTGATCGGTCCCATGAAGGTGTAGCGCTGCTGCTTGGCGTAGTCACGTACGAGGCCGGACAGCTCGTCCCCCAGTTGACCGGAGTACGGGCTGAGCCGCTCGTAGTCCGGGGTGCTGAGCTCGACGATGAAGTCGTTGGGCACGACGGTCCGCTCGCGGTTCCAGATCGATGCGTTGTTGTCGCACTCGCGCTGGAGGGCTCCGGCGATCTCGACCGGCTGCACCTCGGACTTGAAGACCTTGGCGAAGGTGCCATTGACCAGACCTTCGAGACGCTGCTCGAAACGCTTCATGACTCCCATGGGGCACCTCCTCCGGTGTCGTCATCCCTGTACTGCTTACTGATCGTATCCACGCGTCGGGAAATCGGCTGGTTCCCCTTGTCTGCACAGTGGATGAGTGTCACCTCTCACACGGATCGTAGAGGTGGCCTCCTGACAGTGTCCCGCACTCCGGGTGCACTCAGGAGGAGTGGGGCCAGGCTTTCCGCGTTCCCGGTTCCCCCCGTGGGTCGGGGGAAACAACGGATGTGAATCCACCCTGTCCAGCGTGCTAATCTTCGGATGTCGCCAGGCGCTCACACCACTCGGTGAGAGAGTCTGAAAACACCACTCATGCGCGAGTGGCGGAACGGCAGACGCGCTGGCTTCAGGTGCCAGTGTCCTTAGGGACGTGGGGGTTCAAATCCCCCCTCGCGCACAACGGGCAGTCGCTTGCGATTGCCGGGTTGGTTCGACAGAACCCCCGCACCGGAGAGATCCGGTGCGGGGGTTCTTCGTTGTGCGCCGGCTTGACCGGGTGCGCGTGGCGAGGGCTGTGATGAAGCCCGCATCTGGTGCGGAAGTGTGACCCGGAGTCGGCTGCTGTTTCACGTGAAACGTCGGATCCGCACCAAAGAGGTGTTTCGCGCGCGTCGCCCGCGCGCCGCGCCGCGAGGGGGATGGGCGACCGGACTCCTACCGCGGCCGGGTGTCTTCGCCTGCCGCGTTGTAGCGCAGCAGGTACTCCGCGAACTGTTCGAGATCGTCCGACGTCCATGTGCCGAGGCGTTCGCGGTAGGCGGCGCGTCGGCTGGCCTGGGTCGAGGCGAGCGCCTGGGTGCCGGCGGCGGTGGGGTGCAGCACTTGGATGCGCTGGTCGTCCGGGTCCGGGTGCCGCTCCACCAGGCCGAGCTTCTCCAGCGCCGCCACCTGTCGGCTGACCGTCGACTTGTCCAGCATGTAATGCGCCGCCAGATCGGTCGCGCGGCACCCGTGCCGGTAGTCGATGTGGGCGAGCAGTGTGTACGAGACCAGCGGCAGATCCGGGTGGAGTCGTGCCGCGGTCGATCGCGCACGGCGGGCGAAAGCGGTCAGCTCGCGCTGGATGACGTCCAGCGACTCCTCGCGTTCCCGGGGGGCGTCTGCCACGTGAATCACCTTCTCGAACTTTAGTTGTATGCTACAACGAGTGTAGGAGTTGTAAAAGCCAACCATTGCAGGAGTGGTCGAATGTCCGCAGGTCCGGGCTCCGCCTCCGGCTCAACCGCCGGTGCGCTGCGTCATGTGCTCAGCCATCTCGTCACGCCACTGCTGATGTGCATCGGTATGGGGCTTGCCTATCTGGGGGCCTTTCACTCCCCGGAACCGCACGACCTGAGGGTGGACGTCGTCGGCTCGGGAGCAAGCGCGCAGGTGCTTGCCCAGACCCTGCAGGACAAGGGCGACGGGGCATTGAGTGTGCGTACCGTAGCGGACCGCGACATCGCGGTGAACCACCTGAAGACGCAGCAGAGCTACGGCGCGTACGTGCCGGGCGGCAGTCCCGAACTCATGGTGGCCGGCGCCTCGTCGGACACCAGCGCCACGGTCGTCCAGAAGGTCTTCACCGAAGTCGCCGCCGGGCAGGGTGCCCCGCTCGAGGTGACGGACGTGGCACCCACGGCGGACGGCGATCCGACCGGCCAGGGGATCTTCTTCCTGCTGGTGGCGGTCAGCATCGGGTCGTACGCGTCGGTCGCGGTGCTCGGCGGCGCGGGGGCGGTGCTGGCCCTGCGGATCAGGGCTGCGCTGGCCATCGGCACCTCGTTCGTGGTGAGTCTGATCGGTGCCGCGTTCGCCGGGCCGGTGTTCGGGCTGGTGGACCACGGCCTCGGCGGGCTCTGGGCGATGGCGTGGCTCTACTCGGCGGGCATCCTGCTGATCGGAGTAGGGCTGCACACCTTCCTCAAGCGGTGGACCACGCTCGGCGTGATGCTGCTCTTCGTCATGCTCAACTTCACGAGTTCCGGCGGCATTTTCCGGCCTGAACTCCAGCCGGGCTTCTTCGGATCCCTGCACTCCTTCTGGAACGGTGCGGGATTCGTCGAAGGAGTACGCAGCCACGTGTACTTCGGGGGCCATGCCCTGGGCGGGCACCTGCTGGTACTGGCTCTGTGGCTGGTGGCCGGGCTGGTCGCCGTGGGGTGCGCCGGCCTGGCCGAGGCGAAGCGGCGTCATGGGGAGGCGGAGAAGGCGCGGGCAGCGGCCGTCGCGCGGACGGCGGCCGGCGCCGAGGAGGAGATGGAAGAGGCTGTCGGCGTGTGACGGCCGGGTGCCCGGGATCCGGACGGCGTGCCGATGACGTGCCGGATGACGGGGGCGCGGGGGTGTGTGGCCCTCTCCTGCGGGAGGTTTTCCACAGGCGGGATCCCGAGTTGTCCACAGGGGCAGACGATTGTCGCGAGGCGGTTGTACCGTCGTCCGCAGTTGATGTTGGACGGACGGAACAGCTGGACGAGGGCGGGGGAGGCGGCGCTCCATGGGCGAAGTCGAGGCGATGGTGCCGGTACAGCGGGCGGCGGGGGACGGGCGTATCCCGGTCGTTCCCGGTTTCGCACGGCGCGTGGCCGCGGGGGTGCGGCCGTCAGGGGCCGGGGCGGTCTCCCCGAAGGCGGCCGGCAAGGCGCTGAGGCTCAAGGTGCCCCGGTCCGCACACAGTTCGCTGGCCCTGCCCGCCGGGAGGCCGGACGCGGTGCAGGCGGTCGAGGAGTCGAACCAGGGCCGGGTGCCCGGCCTGACGCCCATACGGGTAGGACGGATGGCGGCGACGCCGTTCGCGTTTCTGCGCGGTTCGGCCGGCCTGATGGCACACGACCTGGTGGGCACCCCGGTCACGGGCGTGGGCGCCCAGCTCTGCGGTGACGCGCACGCGGCCAACTTCGGGCTGTACGGCGATGCGCGCGGCAACCTGGTCATCGATCTCAACGACTTCGACGAGACCGTGTTCGGCCCGTGGGAGTGGGATCTCAAGCGGCTCGCCACCTCGCTGGTGCTCGCGGGCCGGGAGGCGGGCGCTGACGAGGACACCTGTCGCCAGGGCGCGTACGACACGGTGGGCGCGTACCGGCGCACGATGCGTCTGCTGGCCGGACTGCCCGCACTCGACGCGTGGAACGCCATCGCGGACGAGGAACTGGTCTCGCACACCGACGCGCGGGACCTGCTCGGCACGCTGGAGCGGGTCTCCGCCAAGGCGCGGAACAACACGAGTGCCCGTTTCGCCGCCAGGTCCACGGAGGAGTGCGAGGACGGCGGTCGCCGCTTCGTCGACGCCCCGCCCGTGCTGCGCCGCGTCCCCGACGCGGAGGCGGCGGCCGTGGCGGCGGGTCTGGAGGCCTATCTCGGGACGATCTCGGAGGACAGGGTTCCGCTGCTGGCCCGCTATGCGATCCATGATGTGGCGTTCCGGGTGGTCGGCACGGGAAGTGTGGGGACCCGGTCGTACGTGGTGCTGCTGCTCGACCACCGTGGCGAGCCGCTGGTCCTGCAGGTGAAGGAGGCTCGTCCCTCCGCGCTCTCCCCTCATCTGCGGCAGGTCGGCTTCGAGGTGCCCGAGGTGGAGCACGAGGGGCGCCGGGTGGTGCTCGGGCAGAAGCGGATGCAGGTCGTCAGCGACATACTGCTCGGCTGGGCCGAGGTCGAGGGGCGGCCCTATCAGGTACGCCAGTTCAGGAACCGCAAGGGAAGTGTGGATCCGGCCGCGCTCGCGGCGGACCAGGTGGACGACTACGGGCGGATGACCGGTGCACTGCTGGCCCGGGCCCACGCGCACAGTGCCGATCCCCGGCTGCTCGCGGGTTACTGCGGGAAGAACGCCGAGCTGGACGCCGCGGTGGCCGATTTCGCCGTGACGTACGCGGACCGGACCGAGGCGGATCACGCCGAGCTCGTCCGGGCTGTCCGAGGCGGGCGAATAGCCGCCGAGCTCGGCGTCTGAGCGGGTCCTGCGGCCCCCGCGTGTCTCCGGGGCGCGAGCCGTGGCCATACGCTGGACGGGTGACCCACGAAGCCGCCGGGGTGCCGACCACCCGGAACGACGAAGACCGGCAGAACCAGGACCGGCAGGACGAGCCCCGGCCTGCGCAGGATGCGCCGCAGCAGGCGCAGGAGGACAGCCTGCGAGCGGATCCGGACCATGCGTCGGAGGCGGCGGGTCCCGCCGCCGGTGACACGGCCGGTGACACGGCCGCTGACACGGCCGGCGGGCCGGCCGGTGGCGCGGCCGGTGAGGGGGACGGTGACGCGGCGGCGGGTGCGAGCGGTACCCCGCGGCCCGAGGAGCGGCTCGCCAAGGCCGTCCGGGTGGCCGAGCAGGCGTTGATCGAGTTCGAGATCGCGGTGGAGACCTTCCGGGTCGAGGTGGAGAACTTCTCCCGGCTGCATCACCAGAAGCTCGGCCCGATGTACGCACGCCTCGACGAGCTCGACGCGCAGATCGCGGAGGCGCGGGCCGCGAGGACCGGCGACCCGGAGGATCTGCGCAAGGCTCAGGAGGCTCGGGCCATCGTCATGCCGATGCCGGGCGTCGACGAGCTCTTCCACGACTGGATGGACTCGGACGGCCTCTCGCCCGAGGCCTCGGCCATGCTCACCGAGCAGCCCGTCCGGCCGCCGAAGCGGGTCAGGCCGAGTGAGGAGGCGCGCAAGCTCTACCGGGAGCTGGCCCGTCAGGCCCACCCCGATCTGGCACCGGACGAGACGGAGCGGACACGGCGGGACGAGTTCATCGCCCGGGTCAACGCTGCCTACGGGCGCGGCGACGTGGCGTTGCTGAAGGAGCTGGCCGCCGAGTGGGCGGCGGGGCCTGTGACGCCGGAGCTGCGGCTGAGCGAGAGCGAGGAGCTCTATGCGCGGCTGGAGTGGCTCAGCCGTCGCAAGGAACTGCTGACGGTCCTGGCCCAGGAGCTGGAGGAGAGCGCGATCGGCTCGATGCTGCGGATGGCCCCGGACGACCCCGACCGTCTGCTGGACGACATCGGCGAGAAGCTTCTGGCCGATGTGGCCAAGCGTGAGGACGAGCTGGCAGGGCTGGTGCAGTAGCGTTCCGGATGACTCCGGCGCGTTCCGGATGACCCTGGTGCGTACGTACGAGAGAAGGCTTACCCATGAATTTCGCTCCGCTGCCCTCGGTGGATGCCGCGGCGGTTCCGTCGGACGGCTTCGTGCTGGACGTCCGGGAGGACGACGAGTGGGCGGCCGGGCACGTCGAGGGCGCACTGCACATTCCCATGAGCGACTTCGTGGGCCGCTTCGGTGAGCTGACCGAGGCGGCGGACGACGGGCGGCGCGTGCATGTGATGTGCCGTGTCGGAGGCCGGTCCGCACAGGTCACTCAGTATCTGGTGCAGCAAGGTCTCGACGCCGTGAACATCGATGGCGGCATGCTGGCCTGGGACGGCGCCGGGCGCCCGATGGTCACGGACAACGGGAGCTCGGCTTTCGTCCTCTGAAGGACGACTCCACGGAGCTCCGGCGGCTCCTTGGAGTTCCGGCGGCTCCACGGAGCCGTGGGCGTCGGGTGGGCCCTTGTGCGGTCGTCAGCGGTCGAAGTCGAGCTCGACCTCCGGGGTGACCGGGTGGGACTGGCAGGCCAGCACGAAGCCGGCCCCGGTCTCCTCCGGTTCCAGTGCGAAATTGCGGTCCATCCGCACTTCGCCGGAGACCAGGAACGCCCGGCAGGTTCCGCAGACTCCCCCCTTGCAGGCATACGGGGCGTCGGCTCGGCTCCGCAGCACCGTGTCCAGCAGCGATTCGCCGTCCTGGACCGGCCAGCTGCCCGACCGTCCGTCGAGTGTCACCGTGAGCCGGCTCTCCGAGGGGGCGGCCACCCGGGCCGCTGTCGGCAGAGTCGTCCCCTCGTCGGCGACGTGGAAGATCTCCTGGTGGATGCGTGACCGGTCGGCTCCGAGCGCGCGCAGCGCTCCTTCCGCCCCCTTGACCAGGCCGAGCGGCCCGCAGAGGAACCAGCCGTCCACGTCGGGCACCGACAGCAGCGCGGGCAGCAGCCCGGTGAGCCGCTCGCGGTCCAGGCGGCCCGAGGGAAGCCCGGCAGCCTGTTCCTCCCGGGACAGGACGGTCACCAGCTGGAAGCGGTCCGGATAGCGGTCCTTGAGGTCCGCCACCTCGTCCAGGAACATCGTCGACGCGGCCGTCCGGTCGCTGCGGATCAGACAGAAGCGCGCCGAGGGCTCCCGCGCCAGCAGTGTCGCCGCCATGGACAGCACCGGCGTGATGCCGCTGCCGCCGACGATCGCCGCGAAATGGCCGGGGCGCGGGGCGAGGACGAAACGGCCCATCGGGGCCATCGCCTCCAGCTGGTCCCCCACGGCCAGCTCCTTGAGGGCGTACGTGGAAAACGCGCCTCCGTCGACCATGCGGATGCCCACCCGCAGCAACGGGTCGCCCGGCCGCTCGGTGGCCGGTGCGCAGATCGAGTACGACCGCCGGATCTCCTCGCCGTCGACGCGGTAGCGCACGTTCAGGTGCTGTCCGGGGGTATGGCGGAAGGTCTCGCGCAGTTCGGACGGCACGGCGAAGGTGACGGCCACCGCGTCGTCCGTGATCCGTTCGATCGCGCTGACCCGGAGCGGATGGAACATCTACAACTCCTTGAAGTGGTCGAACGGTTCGCGGCAGGCCACACACCGGCGCAGTGCCTTGCACGCCGTGGAGGAGAACCTGCTCAGCAGCTCGGTGTCCGTGGAACCGCAGTGCGGACAGCGCACCGAGAGCGTCAGAGGCACCGGCCCGCCGGGCCCGCCCCCCGGACGCGGCGGCGCTATGCCGAACTCCGCGAGCTTGCGGCGCCCTTCGTCGCTGATGTCATCGGTCGACCAGGCCGGGGCGAGGACCGTGACCACGGACACCTCCGTGACACCGTGCTCGTGCAGCACACGCTCGATGTCGGCGGACATGCTCTCGATGGCCGGGCAGCCGGTGTACGTCGGGGTGAGCCGCACGGTGACCTTGTCCGGCCCGTCCACCCGGACACCGCGGAGGACGCCGAGCTCGTCCAGCGTGAGGACCGGCAGCTCGGGGTCGGGCACGGAGCCCGCCAGCCTGTGGAGCTCCGCTTCCAGAGGCGTCTCGGTCGTCACCATGACGCCCCCGGGTGACTGCGGTGCAGATGCTGCATCTCGGCGAGCATCCGCCCGAACGGCTCCGTGTGCAGGCCCTGTCGGCCGGCTCCGGCCGTCCAGGCCCCGGACTGCGGCCCCGCCGGGAGTGACAGGGTGGCCCGCTCCACCACGGAGGTGACAGCGGTCAGCCAGCTGTCGCGCAGGGCGTGCCGGTCGACGTCGACACCCTCGACCGGCTCGAAGAGCTCGCCGGTGAACCGCCACAGGGCCTCCAGTGCGCGCTGCATGCGCTCATGGCTTTCCGCGGTGCCGTCACCGAGCCGCAGGACCCACTGCTCCGCGTGGTCCCGGTGGTAGGCGACCTCCTTGACGGCCTTGGCGGCGAGATCGGCGAACTCGCCGTCCCCGGCGGCCAGCTCGCCGTACAGCAGGTGCTGGTA
The DNA here is from genome assembly GCF_044765485.1 of Streptomyces sp. NPDC102451. Classification (NCBI taxonomy): domain Bacteria; kingdom Bacillati; phylum Actinomycetota; class Actinomycetes; order Kitasatosporales; family Streptomycetaceae; genus Streptomyces; species Streptomyces sp. NPDC102451. Next base: position 144,671 of record NZ_JBIWKD010000009.1, read on the forward strand.
GACGGAGAAGTAGAGCTGCCGGGCGATGGTGTGGGCGAAGTCGCCGTTCGGCTGTTCCACCAGCTGGATGTTGCGGAAGGAGCGCTCCTCACGGAGATAGGCAAGCTGGTCCTCGTCGCCCACGAACGAGAGCAGTGTCCTGGCCTGGCCCAGCAGGTCCAGGGCGATGTTGGCCAGGGCCACCTCCTCCTCCAGCACGGGAGCGTGGCCCGCCCACTCCCCCAGCCGGTGCGAGAGCACCAGCGCGTCGTCGCCGAGGGCGAGGGCCGCGGTCACAGGTGCTTCACCCCTTCGGGGATCTCGTAGAACGTGGGGTGGCGGTAGGGCTTGTCCCCGGCGGGTTCGAAGAACGAGTCCTTCTCGTCCGGCGAGGAAGCGGTGATCTCCGTCGAGGGGACCACCCAGAGGGAGACGCCCTCCGAGCGGCGCGTGTACAGATCGCGGGCGTTGCGCAGGGCCATCTCGGCGTCCGGCGCGTGCAGGCTGCCCGCATGGGTGTGGGACAGTCCGCGCCGGGAGCGCACGAACACCTCCCACAGCGGCCAGTCGGTCGAGCTGCTCATGCGGTCGCCTCCACGTGCTGGGCGGCCGCTCCGGCTGTGCCGGGCCGTGCCGCGTGCTTCTCTGCGTATGCCGCTGCCGCGTCGCGGACCCAGGCGCCCTCCTCGTGGGCCGTGCGCCGCTGGGTGAGCCGCTGTTCGTTGCAGGGGCCGTTGCCCTTGAGGACCTCCTGGAACTCCGTCCAGTCGATCGCTCCGTAGTCGTGCTGCCCCAGCTCCTCGTTCCACCGGATGTCGGGGTCGGGGAGGGTGAGCCCCAGCGCCTCCGCCTGCGGGACACAGATGTCCACGAAACGCCGGCGCAGTTCGTCGTTCGAGTGCCGCTTGATCTTCCAGGCCATCGACTGCGCCGAGTGCGCCGAGGAGTCGTCGGGCGGACCGAACATCATCAGGGAGGGCCACCACCAGCGGTTCACCGCGTCCTGCGCCATCTCGTGCTGGGCGGGGGTGCCCCGGCTGAGGGCGAGCAGCAGCTCGTACCCCTGGCGCTGGTGGAAGGACTCCTCCTTGCAGACCCGCACCATCGCCCGTGCGTACGGGCCGTAGGAGCAGCGGCACAGCGGCACCTGGTTGGTGATCGCGGCACCGTCCACCAGCCAGCCGATCGCGCCGACGTCCGCCCAGGTCAGCGTGGGGTAGTTGAAGATCGAGGAATAGCGCTGGCGGCCGGCGTGCAGCTTGTCCAGCAGCTCCTCGCGGCTGGTCCCCAGGGTCTCCGCGGCGCTGTACAGGTAGAGGCCGTGCCCGGCTTCGTCCTGCACCTTCGCCATCAGGATCGCCTTGCGGCGGAGTGAGGGCGCCCTCGTGATCCAGTTGGCCTCGGGCTGCATGCCGATGATCTCGGAATGGGCGTGCTGGGCCATCTGGCGGATCAACGAGGCCCGGTACGCCTCGGGCATCCAGTCCCGCGGCTCGATCCGGTCGTCGGCCGCCACCGCGGCGTCGAACACCGCCAGACGCTCCGCGTCCGCGTCGTCCGTCGTGCCTGCTGTCCCCTGCGTCGTCTGGTCCGCAGCCACTGCCGCCATTTCGGGCTCCCTACCGACCGATCGTTCGGTTCCTTGGCTTCAATGGTGAGTCGGAGGCCCGTAGGGTGTCAACCCTGTGGATAACTGAGTGGTGATCGACGGTGATCGGGGCAGGATGGATGCGGACCACGGTGGGCGCACCGGAGACAAGAAGAAGCTCGCCTGGCCCGACGTGACGAGCCGCCCGCACGCGGACCAGGACGCGGGACGGGGCGCCGGTCAGGACCCTGATCAGGACGCTGGGACCGTGGCCTCACCTGCGGAGATACCGGATTCCGGAGCGGACGCGGCCGGCCTCACCCCAGGGCTGGTCATCGCGGCGTCCTCGGCGGGCACCGGCCCCCCTCCCAGCTCTGGGCCCGCCCCCCTACCCGGGCCGGACGGGCGGCGTCAGGGCCGCGGTATGGCCGCGCTCTCGCTTCCGTACCAGATCGCCGCGGCGCTCGCGCTGTCCGGCATGGGGCTGCTGGCCTGCGCACACATAGCCATGATCTTCCTGTACGTCGCACCGTCGAACACGCTGACGAAGCAGCACGGCGAGGTGGTCGACGACTGGGTCTTCCCCGAGTTCGAGCAGAACTGGAAGCTGTTCGCCCCCAATCCGCTCCAGCAGAACATCTCCGTGCACGTACGCGCCGAGGTGGCCGACGACGGTGCCGACGGCAGCAAGGTCACGCGCTGGATGAACCTCTCGCGTGACGACTACGAGGCGATACGCGGCAACCTCCTCCCCAGTCACGTCGACCAGAACGAGCTGCGCCGCGCCTGGGACTTCTACACCGGGTCCCACGACAGCGAGAACCGGCCCAACGGCCTGCGCGGTGAGCTGTCCGAGCGCTACATCCGCCGCATCGTCATGCTGCGCCTCGCCGAGCACGGCTACGGCGGATCGGTCGAGCGCATCCAGGTGCGGTCCGCCGTACGTTCCGTCGGTGCCCCGGCGTGGAGCGACGAGAAGATCAGCACGCAGCCGGAGTACAGGGAGCTCCCGTGGTGGACCGTCACACCGTCGGACCTCCCCGGGGCGGCCACCACGGACCAGGCCCCGCCGGCCGGAACGGTGGAGAGGTGAGCGCCCCCGCCCCGGTCACCGGGGGTGCGGGGACGATCGGCCGCTCGCTCGCGGTCGCCGTCCAGCGCGTCACGGCCGAGCCCCTCGGTGCCTACCAGAGTGCCGTCGTCCGGATCGGTGTCTCCGCCACCTGTCTGCTGTTCCTGCTGCGCGAACTGCCGCACCGCCACGAGCTCTACGGTCCCGACGGCCCGTGGAGCTGGGACATGGCGCGCCGGCTCATCACCAACAACGACGCCTTCACCGTCCTGATGTGGTCGGACGGCACGGCCTGGTTCGAGACCGTGTACGCGCTCACGCTGGTGTCGGCCGCGCTGCTGATGACCGGCTGGCGGACCCGGGCCACGTCCGTCGTGTTCATGGCCGGAGTGCTCTCCCTGCAGAACCGCAGCATCTTCATGGGGGACGGCGGCGACAACGTCATCCACCTGATGGCGGTCTACCTGGTCCTGACCCGCTGCGCGCGGGTCTGGTCCCTGGACGCGCGCCGGGCGTCGCGGGAGGCCGCGTGCCTCGCGGAGGGAGGCCGGCCCGCCCGCGATGTCGCGGGGCCGGTCCTGTGGGTGGTTCTCGGCTGTGTCCTGCTGCCCGCCACCTTCTTGGGAGGACTCGGCGGCACCTGGTGGCTGCCGTCCCTCCTGTGGGTGCTGTGGCTGGGGAACGCCGTCTGGTGGTCCCTGAGCCGGCGCGCGCCCGACCACGAGCTGCGCGCGCTCCTCGACGTCCTGGCCAACCTCGCCCACAACGCCACGCTCTTCGTGATCATGGCCGAGGTGTGCCTGATCTACGCGACCGCCGGCTGGTACAAGATCCAGGGTTCCCGCTGGCAGGACGGCACCGCCGTCTACTATCCGCTGAAGCTGGAGTACTTCAGCCCGTGGACCGGGCTCTCCGGCCTGGTCGCGTCCAGCGCGCTGCTGGTCATGCTGCTGACGTACGTCACGGTCATCGTGCAGGTCGCCTTCCCCTTCACGCTGTTCAACCGGCGCGTCAAGAACGTCCTGCTGGTCCTGATGATCGGTGAGCACGCAGGGATCTCCGTCCTGCTGGGGCTGCCCTTCTTCTCCATGGCGATGATCGCCGCGGACGCCGTCTTCCTGCCCACGGTCTTCCTGGTGTGGCTGGAGCGCAGGGTGTCGCTCGGCCGGCGACGTCTGTTCGCACGGGGGGCGGGCAGGCTCCGGCTCCCTGGGCAGCGGCGGGCGGGGCCGGACGACGAGGACTCCGTGCGCAGCGGCGGCAGCGGTGGCCATACGCTCGTCGGGTGACCAGCGAGACCGGCAGTACAGAAGAGCCCCGGGCGGCAGCCGCGCCCGATCCGTCCGAGGAACCGATCCAGTACGACGACGGGTACGGCGGCGTGATCGGGGTCGGCCCGCACCCGCTGCCCTGGCCCGAGGACGAGCGCTACGACCCGGAGCTCCTCGCCCACGGTGACCGGCGCAATGTGGGCGACGGCTACCGGTACTGGACGCGGGAGGCGATCGTCGCCGATCTCGATCTGCGGCGGCACGACTTCCACGTGGCGGTGGAGAACTGGGGCCACGACTTCAACATCGGCTCGGTGGTGCGCACCGCCAACGCCTTCCTCGCGAAGGAGATCCACATCGTGGGGCGGCGGCGCTGGAACCGGCGGGGGGCCATGGTCACCGACCGCTACCAGCACGTACGCCACCACCCGGACACCGCGGACCTGACCGCCTGGGCGGAGGCCGAGGGGCTGCCGATCATCGGGATCGACAACCTTCCCGGGGCTGTACCGCTGGAGCGGACGGAGCTCCCGCGCCGGTGTGTGCTGCTGTTCGGGCAGGAGGGCCCCGGGCTGACGGAGGAGGCGCGCAAGCACGCCTCTATGGTGTGCTCGATCGCGCAGTTCGGCTCGACGCGGTCGATCAACGCCGGCGCGGCGGCCGCCATCGCGATGCACGCCTGGGTCCAGCGCTACGCGGACGTCCCGGATCCACGCGACACGTGACCGGTGGTGCGGAAGCCCGGACATGGGCATCCGCACCACCGGATGTGGCCGGCCGGTCCTCGCTCAGGCCTGCCGGTCCTCGCTCAGGCCTGGCGGCGGACCTCCACCACCCGGAATCGGTTGGAGACGAACGCGCCGTCGCAGAGCGCCGCGTTGGCGGCCGGATTGCCTCCCGAACCGTGGAAGTCGGAGAAGGCCGCCGTCTGGTTGACGAACACGCCGCCCGTGAGATTCAGCGAGAGCTGGGCCGATTCGTCGAAGCAGACGTCCTCCACCGCGCTTTCCACCTCGGGGGAGGTGGTGTACGCGCCGACGGTCATTGCACCCTTCTCGCGGATCGTGCGGCGCAGCAGGTCCAGCGCGTCGGTGGTCGAGTCGACGGCGACCGCGAACGAGACCGGGCCGAAGCACTCCGAGAGGTAGGCCGCCCCATCGTCGGGCTTGGTGCCGTCGAGCTTGACGAGGACCGGCGTACGGACCACGGCGTCGGGGAAGTCGGGGTTGGCCACCGGGCGCGAGGCGAGTGCGACGTCGCCCAGGGCTGCGGCCCCTTCCAGCCGGGCCCTCACGTCCGGGTTGACCAGGGCGCCGAGCAGACCGTTGGCCCGGGCGTCGTCACCGAGGAGCCCGTTCACCGCCTCGGCGATGTCCGCCACCACGTCCTCGTAGGACTTGGCGCCCGCGTCCGTCGTGATGCCGTCGCGCGGGATCAGCAGGTTCTGCGGGGTCGTGCACATCTGGCCGCTGTAGAGGGAGAGCGAGAAGGCCAGGTTGGAGAGCATGCCCCGGTAGTCGTCGGTGGAGTCGATGACGATCGTGTTGACGCCCGCCTTCTCCGTGTAGACCTGGGCCTGCCGGGCGTTGGTCTCCAGCCAGTCTCCGAAGGCGGTGGAGCCCGTGTAGTCGATGATCTTGATTTCCGGGCGGATGGCCAGGGTCTTGGCGATGCCCTCGCCGGGCCGCTCGGCCGCCAGCGCGACGAGATTCGGGTCGAAGCCCGCCTCGGTCAGCACCTCGCGCGCCAGCTGCACGGTCAGCGCGAGCGGGAGGACCGCCCGCGGGTGCGGCTTGACCAGCACGGGATTGCCGGTCGCCAGCGAGGCGAAGAGGCCCGGGTAGCCGTTCCACGTGGGGAACGTGTTGCAGCCGATCAGCAGGGAGATCCCGCGTCCCGCCGCCGTGTACGACTTGTGCAGCCGCAGCGGGTCGCGCTTTCCCTGGGGCTTCGACCAGTCGGCGCTGCGCGGGGTACGCGTCTGTTCCTCGTAGGCGTACGCCACGGCCTCCAGGCCGCGGTCCTGGGCGTGCGGGCCGCCCGCCTGGAAGGCCATCACGAAGGCCTGCCCGCTGGTGTGCATCACGGCATGGGCCAGCTCGTGCGTACGCGCGCTGATCCGGGCGAGGATCTCCAGACAGACCAGGGCCCGCGTCTCCGGCCCCGCGGCGCGCCAGGAGCCCATGGCGGCACCCATCGTGGGGAGCAGGACCTCCGGGTCGGCGTGCGGATACTCGACGCCGAGCTCCGGACCGTACGGCGAGACCTCTCCGCCGGTCCAGCCGTCGGTGCCGGGCTGGCCGAGATCCAGCCTGGTGCCGAGCACGGCGTCGAACGCGGCCTTGCCCTCGGCTGCGCCGAGGCTGCCGGGGAGACCTCCCTCGCCGTAGGCCTTCGGGTGCTCGGGGTGCGGGGACCAGTAGGCGCGCGTACGGATCGCGTCGAGGGCCTGGTCGAGCGTCGGGCGGTGGATCTCGGACAGCTTCTCGGGGGAAAGCTCGGCGGCCATGACGGACCAACTCCTCGTCGAGCCGGGCAGGGATGTGCTGACGGAGTTAGAGTAACCGAACGATCGGTCGGGACAAGGGCCCCGAGAAACCTGTGGACAACTCATGGGGGAGGATCGCGGTCATGACCACGGCCAAGCGGGACACGTACACCCCGGAGACACTCCTGACCGTCGCCGTCCGTGTCTTCAACGAACGCGGATACGACGGCACGTCCATGGAGCACCTCTCCAAGGCGGCGGGCATCTCCAAATCGTCCATCTATCACCACGTGGCGGGCAAGGAAGAGCTCCTGAGGCGTGCGGTGAGCCGGGCGCTCGACGGGCTCTTCGGCATTCTCGACGAGGCCGGGGCCACGCAGGGGCGGGCGATCACCCGGGTCGAGTACGTCACGCGCCGGACGGTCGAGGTGCTCATGGCGGAGCTGCCGTACGTCACGCTGCTGCTGCGTGTGCGCGGCAACACGAAGACGGAGCGCTGGGCCCTGGAGCGCCGGCGCGAGTTCGACCAGAGGGTGTCCGAGCTGCTCAAGGCCGCGGTGGCGGACGGGGACCTGCGCGCGGACGTGGACATACGCCTGGCGACCCGGCTGCTCTTCGGCATGGTGAACTCGCTGGTCGAGTGGTACCGCCCGCAGCCGGGCGGCTCCGCGGAGGCCGAGCAGCTCGCCGACACGGTCGTCCAGCTCGCCTTCGAAGGGATGCGGGCCGCCTGACCTCGGACGCAAGGCCCTAGGCGAGCTCTGCGGGGCGGTCCGGACGCGGCCCCAGGTCGGTCTCCTCGAACACCAGCAGCGTGCGGGTGGACAGCACCTCGGGTATGGCCTGGATCCTGGTCAGGACCAGCTCGCGCAGCGCCTGGTTGTCCGGGGTGTGCACCAGGAGCAGGACGTCGAAGTCGCCGCTGACCAGTGCGATGTGGGTGGCACCGGGAAGCGCCTGGAGCTGTTCGCGCACGGTGCGCCAGGAGTTCTGGACGATCTTGAGCGTGATGTAGGCGGAGGCCCCCTGTCCTGCCCGTTCGTGATTCACGCGCGCGCTGAAGCCGCGGATCACCCCGTCCTCGACCAGCCGGTTGATCCGGGCGTACGCATTGGCCCGCGAGACGTGGACGCGCTCCGCGACGGCCCGTATCGAGGCGCGGCCGTCCGTCTGGAGGATGCGCAGGATGGCGCGGTCGATGGAGTCCAGCGGCCGTGCGGGCGGAGTGCGGTCCGGGCCCCCGGCCCCGTCGGCCATTTGTTCAGCTGCCATCTGCCCGCGCCTCCCTGTTGTGGACGACCTGCCCCTATCCCAGGCTGTGGAGAACCGTTTGTCCACAGGCTGAAGGTGCCTGTAGCCAAATTGCCCCCGCGACCGAACAATCGGTAGGTGAGGCACACCACACCCGTGCCCTGCCCACGCTCCACATTCCTGCAGATTTCGACACCCTCGATATATCTCGATGCCAGGAGGTGCTTGTCATGACGGTTCAGGAGCTGCCCGGCGCAGCCGCCTACCGGCCCACGCCGCCCCCGGCCTGGAAGCCGCTCACCGATCCCGCGCCGCTGCTCCCGGACCCCGAGCCGTACCGCGTGCTCGGTACGGACGCCGTGGCCGACGTGGACCCCGAGCTGCTGCTGAGGCTCTACGCCGAGCTGGTGCGCGGCCGTCGGTACAACGCGCAGGCCACCGCGCTGACCAAGCAGGGCAGGCTCGCGGTGTATCCGTCGAGCACCGGCCAGGAGGCCTGCGAGGTCGCGGCGGCGCTCGTGCTGGAGGACCGGGACTGGCTCTTCCCCAGCTATCGCGACACCCTTGCCGCGGTGGCGCGTGGCCTGGACCCGGTCGAGGCGCTGACCCTGCTCCGGGGCGACCGGCACACCGGGTACGACCCGCGTGAGCACCGCATCGCCCCGCTCTGCACCCCGCTGGCCACCCAGTTGCCGCATGCCGTGGGCCTGGCGCACGCGGCGCGCCTCAAGGGCGACGACGTGGTGGCCCTCGCGATGGTCGGCGACGGCGGGACCAGCGAGGGAGATTTCCACGAGGCGCTGAACTTCGCGGCCGTCTGGCGGGCCCCGGTGGTGTTCCTCGTGCAGAACAACGGCTTCGCGATCTCGGTGCCCCTCGCCAAGCAGACCGCGGCGCCGTCGCTGGCCCACAAGGCCGTGGGTTACGGGATGCCGGGCCGCCTGGTCGACGGGAACGACGCGGCCGCGATGCACCAGGTGCTGAGCGAGGCGGTGGCCCGGGCCCGGCGGGGCGGGGGCCCGACGCTGGTCGAGGCCGTCACGTACCGCATGGAGGCTCACACGAACGCCGACGACGCCACCCGCTACCGCGGGGACGGCGAGGTGGAGGCCTGGCGCGCGCACGACCCGATCAGCCTTCTCGAACGGGAGCTGACCGGGCGAGGGCTGCTGGACGAGGACGGCATCGGGACGGTGCGGGAGGCGGCCGAGCGGATGGCGGAGGGACTGCGGGAGCAGATGAACGCCGACCCGGTGCTCGACCCGATGGATCTGTTCGCCCATGTCTACGAGGAGCAGACCGGCCAGCTGCGGGAGCAGGCGGCGAGCCTGCGGGCCGAACTGGACGCCGAGCACGGTGCGGACGGCGAGAGCCCCGCCGAGGAGGGCCGATGAGCACCGCTGCCGCGACGGCCGGTGAACGCACCGCCAGGACCAGGCCGGCCACCATGGCGCAGGCCCTCGGGCGGGCGCTGCGTGACGCTATGGCCGAGGACCCGGCGGTGCACGTCCTCGGGGAGGACGTCGGCACGCTCGGCGGCGTCTTCCGCGTCACCGATGGCCTGGCGAAGGAGTTCGGCGACGACCGCTGTACGGACACACCGCTGGCCGAGGCGGGCATCCTCGGAGCGGCCGTCGGCATGGCGATGTACGGGCTGCGGCCCGTGGTGGAGATGCAGTTCGACGCCTTCGCGTACCCGGCGTTCGAGCAGCTGATCAGCCATGTCGCCAAGATGCGGAACCGGACCGGGGGCGCCATGCCCCTGCCGATCACGGTGCGGGTGCCGTACGGCGGCGGGATCGGCGGGGTCGAGCACCACAGCGACTCCTCGGAGGCGTACTACATGGCGACCCCCGGCCTGCACGTCGTCATGCCGGCCACGGTCGAGGACGCGTACGGACTGCTGAGGGAGTCGATCGCCTCCGACGACCCCGTGGTCTTCCTGGAGCCGAAGAGGCTCTACTGGTCCAAGGCCGACTGGTCGCCGGACGCACCGGCCCCGGTCGAGCCGATCGGGCGGGCCGTGGTCCGTCGGCCCGGCCGCAGCGCGACCCTGATCACCTACGGGCCGTCCCTCCCGGTGTGCCTGGAGGCCGCCGAGGCCGCCACGGCCGAGGGATGGGACCTCGAGGTGGTCGACCTGCGCTCGCTGGTGCCCTTCGACGACGAGACCGTCGCCGCGTCGGTGCGTCGCACCGGGCGTGCGGTGGTCGTCCACGAGTCCTCCGGATTCGGTGGTCCGGGCGGTGAGATCGCGGCACGGGTCACCGAGCGGTGCTTCCACCACCTGGAGGCGCCGGTCCTGCGGGTCGCCGGATTCGACATCCCCTATCCGCCGCCGATGCAGGAGCGGCACCATCTGCCGGGTGTGGACCGGGTGCTCGACGCGGTCGCCCGTCTTCAGTGGGAGGCCGAGAGCTGATGGCGCAGGTGCTCGAATTCAAGCTGCCGGACCTGGGCGAGGGACTGACCGAGGCCGAGGTCGTGCGCTGGCTGGTGGAGGTCGGCGATGTCGTCGCCGTCGACCAGCCGGTCGTCGAGGTCGAGACGGCCAAGGCCATGGTGGAGGTGCCCTGCCCCTACGGGGGTGTGGTGACGGCGCGCTTCGGTGAGGAGGGCGCGGAACTTCCCGTCGGCGCACCGCTGCTGACGGTGGCCGTCGGATCGGTGGAGGCCACGGAGAGCCGGGGTGCCTCCGGCGAGCCCTCCGGCAACGGCGCCGGGAGTGAGGCTTCCGGCAATGTGCTGGTCGGCTACGGCACGGGCGCGCCGGCCGCGCGGCGTCGCCGGGTCAGGCCCGCAGCGGTCTCGGTGCAGGTCCCCGCAACAACCGGGCGCCCGACGCCGGCCCCGGCTTCAGCCCCGGTTCCGACCGCGGTTCCGGTACTCGGGGTGGTGGACCCTCAGGGGCCCGTCGCCGTCATCTCTCCTCTGGTACGGAAGCTGGCGCGGCAGCACGGTCTCGATCTCCGGCAGGTCGTCGGCTCGGGTCGGGACGGGCTGATTCTGCGCACCGATGTGGAGTCAGCGATCAGAGCCACGGACGAGCAGGCCACTGCCGGGACGTCCGTGCCCGCCCGGCCGGAGCCGGACGCCTCGGGCGAGCGGGTCGCGCTGCGCGGGGTCCGGGGTGCCGTCGCCGAGAAGCTGTCGCGCAGCCGGCGGGAGATTCCCGACGCCACGTGCTGGGTCGATGCCGACGCCACCGAGCTGATGGCGGCCCGGGCCGCGATGAACACCGCCGGACCGAAGGTCTCGGTGCTCGCACTGCTGGCCCGCATCTGCACGGCCGCCCTGGCGCGGTTCCCCGAGCTCAACTCGACGGTGGACGCCGAGGCCCGGGAGATCGTGCGGCTGCCCGGGGTCCATCTGGGCTTCGCCGCCCAGACGGAGCGAGGCCTGGTCGTTCCGGTCGTCCGGGACGCGCATACGCGTAACGCGGAGTCGATCGGGGCGGAGATCGCCCGGCTGACCGAGGCCGCCCGGGACGGGAAGCTGACCCCGGCGCAGCTCACCGGAGGCACGTTCACGCTGAACAACTACGGGGTGTTCGGCGTCGACGGCTCGACGCCCATCATCAATCACCCGGAGGCGGCCATGCTCGGCATCGGCCGGATCGTGCCCAAACCCTGGGTGCACGAAGGGGAGCTGGCGGTCCGCCAGGTCGTCCAGCTCTCGCTCACCTTCGACCACCGGGTCTGCGACGGTGGCACGGCCGGTGGCTTCCTGCGGTACGTCGCCGACTGTGTGGAACAGCCGGCGGTGCTGCTGCGCACGCTGTAATCGCGAAAGCCCGGCACCCCCGGATCCGGCGGCCTGTGAGTTCGGTCCCCGGGGGGCCGTCCTGGGCGGGCGGCCCCCATACTCGGGGCATGACCGCGTATGACGCCATCGTTCTGGCCGGAGGGGCTGCGAAGCGCCTCGGGGGAGCCGACAAGCCCGGGCTCCGCGTGGGCGGCCGTGCGCTGCTCGACCGGGTGCTCGCCGTGTGCGCCGACGCGGGGTCCACCGTGGTGGTGGGCGGACGCAGGCCCACCGTGCGTCCGGTCACCTGGACACGTGAAGTGCCTGAGGGCGGCGGCCCCTTGGCGGCCCTCGGCGCCGGGGCGCGGCACACGGTCGCGGAGCGCGTTCTGGTGCTCTCCGCGGATCTGCCGTTCCTGGGGGAGGCGACCGTCCGCTCGTTGCTGGCCGCCGTGGAGCCGGCGGGCCGCGAGGGTGCCCTGTGCACCGACCAGGACGGCCGGGACCAGCCGCTGGTCGCGGTCTACCGGGCCGAGCCGCTCCGCCGCGAACTCGCCCTTCTCGCCACCGAACACGGCAGTCTCGCCGGTCTTCCCCTGCGCTTGCTGACCGCCGAACTGGACCTGGCCCGGGTGCCTGCGGATCCGATGGCTTCGTTCGACTGCGACACCTGGGAAGACATTGCTGCCGCCAGGGCGAGGATCAGGGAGCATGGGACCGTGCTGGACGAATGGATCACCGCAGTCAAGAACGAACTGGGCATCGAGCTGGACGTCGACACCGGCGTCCTGCTGGACCTCGCCCGTGATGCCGCGCACGGCGTGGCCCGGCCCGCCGCGCCGCTGACAACCTTCCTGGTGGGGTACGCGGCGGCGTTGGCGAGCAGCGGCAAGAGCCCGGAGGACGCGGCCGAAGCAGTGGCTGAAGCCTCCCGTAAGGCCACCGCCCTCGCGCTCCGGTGGGAGGAGGAAACGGCGGCGGGAAGCGGGCCCGGTACGCCATGACCCCCCACGGAGGCGATGCACGGGCCGCCGATGCCCGGGCGGCCGAGGAAGAACGGACGGCCGAGGAGGAGCGGGCCGTCGAACAGGCTCTCGCTCTCGTCGGGCATCAGCCGCGGGCCTCGCACCCCGCAACGGACCGGCCCGATACGGCGGGTCCGTCCTCCACCTCCACCTCCCCTGCCACCACCACCTCGCCGCCGCCGTCGGCAGGTCAGGGCACGAGCCCCGGCCCCGCCTCGGGCCCCTCGTCCTCCCCGCCCTCCCCGCATGCCCACCGCGCTCGGGCCGCTGCCTGGGACCGGGCGTGTGCCCTGGCCGAGCGCCTCGGCCGCGCCGCTCCCCTGGCCGCCCACCGGCTCCCCCTGGACCGTGCCCTCGGGCATGTCCTGGCCGAGGCCGTCGTCGCGCTCACCGACCTGCCGTCGTTCGACACTTCCGCCATGGACGGCTGGGTCGTCGCCGGCCCGGGCCCCTGGACCGTACGGGAGGGGGAAGGGCTGCTCGCCGGACGCGGATCCTCGGAGCCGCTCCCCGACGGGTACGCCCTGCGGATCGCCACAGGCGCGCGCCTCCCCGCGGATGCCACCGCCGTGATCCGCAGCGAGCACGCGCACTGCGACGAGGCCAAGCGGCTGCTGCACGCCACCCGCGAAGTCGTGCCGGGCCAGGACATCCGGCCCCGGGGCCAGGAATGCCGGTCCGGCGACGAGCTCCTGCCCGCGGGAACCGTGGTGACCCCGCCCGTTCTCGGACTGGCGGCAGCCGCCGGGTACGACGCCCTCGTCGCCGTGCCCCGGCCCCGGGTGGACGTCTTCGTACTCGGTGACGAGCTCCTCACGGCGGGCCTTCCACGCGAAGGGCTGATCCGGGACGCCCTCGGCCCCATGCTCGCCCCCTGGCTCCGCTCCCTGGGCGCGGAAGTCGCCGAGCCCAGGCGGATCGGAGACGACGCCGACGCGCTCCGTGAGGCCCTCGTCACCTCCGATGCCGATCTGATCCTCACCACGGGCGGGACAGCCGCCGGCCCGGTGGACCACGTCCACCCGGTCCTGGCCGGCATCGGGGCCGAGCTGCTGGTCGACGGGGTGGCTGTACGTCCGGGCCATCCGATGCTGCTTGCGCGGCTCCCCGAGGGCGGCCCCTGCCTGGTCGGCCTGCCCGGCAACCCCCTCGCCGCGGTATCCGGATTGCTGACACTGGCCGAGCCCCTGCTCCGGGGGATCGCCGGCCGGCCCGCCCTGGACCGCTTCCGCGCGCCCGTCCACGAAGAGGTGCACGGACATCCGCATGACACCCGGCTGATCCCCGTGGTCCACCGGAACGACAGCGTCGTCCCGCTCCATTACAACGGCCCCGCCATGCTCCGGGGGATCGCCGCCGCGGACGGGCTGGCCGTGGTCCCGCCCGGCGGGGTACGGTCCGGCACCGAGGTGGAGATCCTCGATCTACCGTGGGCCTCGGCATCGCCGTGGACGGAAGGGTGTTTCACGTGAAACTTCCCGGCCACGACGCGATGGCCCGGCGGGCCGACGAACATGTCGTGCCGACCCGGGTGCTTCTGCCGCGGCGGGTGGTCGACAGACCGCTGCGCCAGGTGGCCAAGCGGCTGGCGATGGCTCTCACGGTGCTGGCCGCCACGGTCTTCATCGTCTGGGCCGACCGGGACGGGTACCACGACAACGCAGACGGCAAGGTCGACTTCCTCGACGCCGTCTACTACGCGACGGTGACCCTGTCGACGACCGGCTACGGCGATATCGTCCCGTACAGCGATCCGGCGCGCCTCGTCAACGTGGTGCTGGTGACGCCGTTGCGCGTGCTCTTCCTGATCATCCTGGTCGGCACCACCCTCGAGGTCCTGACGGAACGGACCCGGGAGGACTTCCGGCTGAATCGTTGGAGAACCAACTTGCGTGAACACACCGTCGTCGTCGGTTTCGGCACGAAGGGCCGCTCGGCCATACAGACGCTCTGTGCCACCGGCCTGAAGAAGGACCAGATCGTCATCGTCGACCCGGCGAGCAAGGTGATCGAAGCGGCCAACGCCGAGGGGTTCGTGGGTGTGCTGGGTGACGCGACGCGCAGCGACGTGCTGTTGCGGGCCGAGGTCCAGAAGGCCCGTCAGATCATCATCGCCACCCAGCGCGACGACACCGCGGTGCTGGTCGCCCTGACCGCGCGTCAGCTCAACCGGGGCGCGAAGATCGTGGCCGCCGTGCGCGAGGAGGAGAACGCTCCTCTGCTGCGGCAGTCCGGTGCCGATGCCGTGATCACCAGCGCGAGCGCGGCGGGCCGGCTGCTCGGCCTCTCCGTCCTCAGTCCCAGCGCGGGCACGGTGATGGAGGACCTCATCCAGCAGGGCAGCGGGCTGGATCTCGTCGAACGGCCGGTGATAAAGGCCGAGGTGGGCAAGAGCGTCCGGGAGACCGACGACCTGGTGGTCACCGTCCTGCGTGGTCATCGGCTGCTCGGTTACGACGATCCGGCGGCCAGCCCGCTGCAGCTGACGGACCGGGTGATCACGATCGTGCGTGCCTCTCCGCCCTACACACCGCCGGTGAACCCGTCGCAGCAGCCCAACCAGTGGCCTTAGGGACGAGGGTCCGGACGCGGCGCAGGCCCGTCCGGACCCGTCCGGGACTCCGCACGGAGTAGCCTCGCGGCCATGCATGCGATCACGATCCCCGAACCCGGCGGCCCCGAAGCGCTCGTATGGGCCGAGGTCCCCGATCCCGTACCAGGCGAGGGCGAAGTTCTCGTCGAGGTCGTGTCCAGCGCGGTCAACCGGGCCGACGTCCTGCAGCGGCAGGGCTTCTACAACCCCCCGCCCGGCGCCTCGCCCTACCCCGGCCTGGAGTGCGCGGGCCGCATCGTGGAGCTCGGCCCCGGGGTGACCGGGTGGTCCGTGGGCGACGAGGTGTGCGGACTGCTCGCGGGCGGCGGATACGCGGAGAAGGTCGCCGTGCCGACCGGTCAGCTGCTGCCCGTGCCCGACGGAGTGGACCTGGCCGAGGCCGCGGCACTTCCCGAGGTGGCGGCTACGGTCTGGTCCAACGTCTTCATGGTGGCCCACCTGCGGCCCGGTGAGACCCTCCTGGTCCACGGCGGGTCCAGCGGTATCGGCACGATGGCGATCCAGCTCGCCAAGGCCGTCGGCGCCCGTGTCGCGGTGACGGCGGGAGGCCCCGAGAAGCTGGCACGCTGTCAGGAGCTCGGCGCCGACATTCTCA
This sequence comes from Streptomyces sp. NPDC102451, assembly GCF_044765485.1. Taxonomy (NCBI): domain Bacteria; kingdom Bacillati; phylum Actinomycetota; class Actinomycetes; order Kitasatosporales; family Streptomycetaceae; genus Streptomyces; species Streptomyces sp. NPDC102451. Next base: position 160,298 of record NZ_JBIWKD010000009.1, read on the forward strand.
TCGACTACCGCGAACAGGACTTCGTCGAGGAGCTGCGGCAGGCGACGGACGGTGCGGGGGCGGACGTGATCCTCGACATCGTCGGCGCGAAGTACCTGGACCGGAACGTACGGGCACTGGCGGTGAACGGCCGGCTCGCCATCATCGGCCTCCAGGGCGGCGCCAAGGGCGAGCTGAACCTGAGCGCCCTGCTGAGCAAGCGGGCCGCCGTCACGGCGACGTCGCTGCGCGCCCGCCCGCTCGCGGAGAAGTCCGCGATCATCGCGGCGGTGCGTGAGCACGTGTGGCCACTGCTCGCCGACGGCGTCGTACGCCCGGTCGTGGACCGCACGATGCCGATGCCGGAGGCGGCCGAAGCCCACCGGCTGATGGAGTCCAGCAGCCACATCGGCAAGATCCTGCTGGCCGCGCCGAAGGCCTGACGCGCAGGGCAGGGACGCGCTCACGGCCGACCGGCGGGGACGGACGCGGGGCCCGGCACACACGACGACACGACGTGTGCCGGGCCCCGGTGCGTACCGCGGTCGGTGTGGACTCAGGTCATCAGAGGTACGGACCGGAGCGCGCCGGCCCGTGCGGGTCGATCCCGCCTTCCTCGTCCTCATGACCGACGCCCGGAGGGAGGGCGCGGCGCATCTGCTCCAGCTGCGCACGGGCCGCCATCTGCTGGGCGAACAGCGCCGTCTGGATGCCGTGGAAGAGGCCCTCCAGCCAGCCGACCAGCTGGGCCTGTGCGATCCGAAGCTCGGCCTCGGAGGGGACGGACTCCTCGGTGAACGGCAGCGAGAGCCGCTCCAGCTCCTCCACGAGCTCCGGCGCCAGACCGTCCTCGAGCTCCTTCACCGAGCTCGCGTGGATCTCCTTCAGCCTGACCCGGCTCGCCTCGTCGAGAGGAGCCGCCCTGACCTCCTCCAGAAGCTGCTTGATCATGCTGCCGATGCGCATGACCTTCGCGGGCTGCTCGACCATCTCCGTCACCGGGACCTCGCGCGACTCGTCGTCACCGCCACCGCCGATAGCCATTCCGTCCTGCCCCACCACGAGGACTTGTGGGTGCTCCTGCGACCGGTCATTCCTCGGCATCTCCATGTCGCCATTGTCTCGCACACCTGCTGCACACATCACGGTGGTGCCCCTGGAAAGGGATGATCCACCCTTTTCAGGGGCACGGGAACAAAACTGTCGGCCGGGGTGGCCGGGTCAGTTCGCGCGGCGCATACGGAGCGCCAGAAACGCCAGCCCCAGCCCGACCAGGGCGATGCCGCTGCCCAGCGACACGTCGCGCACCTGCTTCAGGGCGGGCTCGTCCAGCGCCCGCCGCTGCCGGGCCGTTTCCCCGGGCTCCGGGAACGCCTCGGGCGGCGGGGTGAACTCCGGCACCTTCGCGGGATCGGGCTCCGGCGGCATCTCGTCCGCCGCCGCGTCGGAGTCCGCGTCCTCCAGGGGGGACAGCGACCGCCCCGGGCGCGCCCGTCCCTCCCCTGCCTGCCGCCCGGCCAGGGGTGACTCAGCGGCGGAAGAGACGGGGGAAGGGGAGCCCGACGGCTCAGCCGGAGCCCGAGCCGGATGGGCCGGAGCCGGTCCTGCCGCTTGCGCCGGATGTGCGTACGCCGCGGGCCCGCCGTCCCCGTATGCCCAGGCGGGCGGTCCGAGTGCCACCCCGGCCGCCATCACCAGACAGACGACACACCGTGACGACCGTGAAGCCGGGAGTCCTGGAGGCATGGGACCAGGGTCACACGGTCTGATATGTCCGGCATTCCGAGTGCGTCCGTAGGCCGCACCTCATCCGTGCGGGGTCGGTCCCGGAGCGGCCGATCAGGCCGGGTCGCCCGTGGAGACCTGCAGTTCGAAGTGGGCTCCGGTCTCCGAAACGGCTGTGCCCGCCGAGGGGAACTGCCCGACGACCTGGCCCTCGGCGTAGGTGTTGCCCGGTTCGTCGATGACCTTGACGGTCCAACCCGCGGCGTTCAAGCAGTCCTTCACCGAAAGGATGTCCTTGTAGACGAACTTCGGTGCCTGGACCTTCGCCGGGTCGTTGCTGTCCTCAGAGGCGTCCGTGCACTTCGTGGTCTCCATCGTCCGGTTGCGCTCCGGCGGCTTGTGCTCGCCCGCGACGGCGGAATCGCTGGAGCCCGGGTCGCCGCCCTTGCCGTTCTCCGGGTCGTCGTCCATGTTCAGGAAGGCGACCAGGCCGCCGATCGCGACCAGGGCGACCACGATCGAGCCCACGACGACCGGCATGTTGTGCCTGGAGCCGCTGGGGCTGGTCGCCGTCTGCGGCGACATCGTGTATGGCGGCGGGGTCTGGTGCGCCAGGTGCGCCGGGGTCCCGTACGGCTGGGCCGCCTGCGGGTAGCCGTAGCCCGGCGTGGGGGCGGGGGTCGGTACGCCGTAGGGGCCCGGCTGGTGCGGGTGCGGCTGGTACGGCGTCTGCACGCTGTGCGGGGCCGGGGTGGCCTGGTCGACGGGCGGGAAGACCGCCGAGCCCACGCCCGAGCCGCTGTTCGCCGGGGTGCCGCCGCCGATGATCACCGGGGCGCCCGCGGGGCCGGTCGCGCTCAGCACGCGCGTGATCTCGTCCTGCATCGCCGCGGCGCTCGGGAAGCGCTCGTTCGGGTTCTTCTTCAGCGCGCGGGCGACGAGGGCGTCCATCGCCGGCGTGATCGACCGGTTGATGCTCGACGGGGCGACCGGCTCCTCCTGCACATGCGCGTACGCGATGGCGAGCGGGGAGTCCGCGTCGAACGGGATGCGCCCCGTGAGCAGCTGGAAGAGCATGATGCCGACCGAATACAGGTCGGAGCGCGCGTCGACCCCGCGGCCGAGCGCCTGCTCGGGGGAGAGGTACTGCGGGGTGCCGACGACCATGCCGGTCTGGGTCATCGAGGTGACGCCGGACTGCATGGCCCGTGCGATGCCGAAGTCCATGACCTTGACGACGCCGCGCTTGGTCATCATCACGTTGCCGGGCTTGATGTCGCGGTGGACCAGGCCCATCTCGTGGCTGGTCTCCAGGGCCGCGAGAACGTCGGCCGTCACCTTGAGCGCCTTCTCGGCCGGCATCGCGCCGTACTGCTGGATGTCCGACTGGAGCACGGAGCCGAGGGGCTGCCCCTCGACGTACTCCATGACGATGTACGGCATCAGCGCGCCGCCGAGCTCGTCCTCGCCGGTGTCGAACACCGAGACGATGTTGGTGTGCTGCAGCTTGGCGACGGCCTGCGCCTCGCGCCGGAAGCGCTCGCGGAAGGACTGCTCGCGCCCCAGCTCCGTGTGCAGCGTCTTGATGGCGACCTGGCGGTCGAGAGCCGAGTCGTACGCGAGGTAGACGGACGCCATGCCGCCCTCACCGAGCAGGTCGCGCAGCTGGTAGCGGCCGCCGGCCACGGAACCGCCCGCGTAACGCCCCTGTGCGCCGTCGTGGCTCATGACTGCATCCCCCTCGGCGCCCGACGGACGCGATCATCCCTATTACGCGCCAAGTCTGCCCGAGGGGTACGACACGTCAAGCCGGGTGCCCGTTCCGTGACCCTACGCACAAGAAGCGTCTCGGAAGCGTTACAGGACGCGCATGGAATTTGCGTGGACGACGCGCGAGCCGATTGGATGGCCGGTCACTCTGTGAACCGGTGTGTCGGGCAGAGGCTGTAGCGTGACGTGGCAATGCAGCAAGGCACCGTGAGAACCCGCGGACGCGCGGACAGATACGACGGCGAGGACTGATGGCACCCGATTCCGAAGCAAACGGCGGCGGAGTCTCGGATGGCACCGACTCCTGGGGTGTCGGCGGTGTGGTCGGGGACGGCCGTTACCGCATGACCCACCGGCTCGGCCGCGGCGGCATGGCCGAGGTCTACGCCGCGGAGGACGTCCGTCTGGGGCGCACGGTGGCGGTGAAGCTGCTCCGTTCCGATCTTGCCGAAGACCCGGTCTCCAAGGCCCGGTTCACGCGCGAGGCACAGTCGGTCGCGGGCCTCAACCACCACGCGATCGTCGCCGTGTACGACTCCGGCGAGGACGTCGTGGGCGGGTCGACCGTGCCGTACATCGTGATGGAGCTCGTCGAGGGCAACACCATCCGCGACCTGCTGCTGGAGGCCGAGGCCCCGCCGCCCGAGCAGGCGCTGATCATCGTCTCGGGCGTCCTGGAGGCTCTGGCCTACTCCCACCAGCACGGCATCGTGCACCGGGACATCAAGCCGGCGAACGTGATCATCACGCACTCCGGCGCGGTCAAGGTGATGGACTTCGGCATCGCCCGCGCGCTGCACGGCGCCCAGTCGACGATGACCCAGACCGGCATGGTCATGGGCACGCCCCAGTACCTCTCCCCCGAGCAGGCCCTCGGCAAGGCGGTCGACCACCGCTCGGACCTGTACGCCACGGGCTGCCTGCTCTACGAACTGCTGGCCCTGCGGCCCCCGTTCACGGGCGAGACCCCGCTCTCCGTCGTCTATCAGCACGTCCAGGACATCCCGGTCCCGCCCTCCCAGGTCGGGGCCGTTCCGCCGGAGCTGGACGGGCTCGTCATGCGCTCCCTCGCGAAGGACCCGGACGACCGGTTCCAGAGCGCCGAGGAGATGCGTGGCCTCGTCCAGTACAGCCTGCAGATGCTGCAGGTCCAGGGCGGGCACACGGGGACGTGGAACACCGGCCCGGTCAACGTGCAGGACGGCGGCCACACGGCGGCGATGAACGTCGGCGGCAGCACGGCGGCCATGGGCCACCCCATGCACGGGGACACCTCGCAGGGCCCGATCCTGCCGCCCATGAACCCCGACGACGGGGCGTACGCGGGCGGTCAGCACAACGGCGGCGGCCGCGGCAAGATGTGGCTGTTCGTCCTGCTCGCGCTGATCGCGATCGGTGCGGGCGTCGCGTTCGCCCTCCAGGCGGCGAACGACGCCGGCAACAAGAAGTCCCCGACCTCGCCCACCACCAGCGTCTCCCCTTCGCCGACCCCGTCCTCACCGGAGCCGACGGACGAGGAGACGGACGAGACCGAGGAGCCCGACACCTCCTCGGGCGGTCAGACGTGGCCCACCAAGGAGCCCACGTGGACCCCGACGACCGAGCCGACCGAGCCGACCACGGAGCCGACGGACACGCCCACGTCGCCTGTCCCGGGCACGAGCGACGGTGGTAGCACGACTACGGACGGCGGAACCGGTGACAACGGTGGCGCCACCGACGGCGGCACCGAAGACGGCGGCACCGGCGACGACGAGGGGGCAACGACGGAGGGGACCGCGGCCGGCACCTCGGCCGGCGCCGCGGCCGGCACCGCCGCAGGGGCGACCGGCACCACCGGGTAGCGGCCCCGGCCCTCACCCCGTGAAGGCCTCGCCGACCGCCTCGTACTCGCGCGTCCACCACACTGCCAGGGCCGACACCGCAGGGAACTGCGGGTCGGCCCTGCGGTCGTGCAGGCGGTAGCGCCAGCGCAGTATCCAGAAGTCGTTGAGGCGCTCCCACCACACCCGGTGCACCGCCGCCGCCAGCTCGGCCGCCCCGGCGCCCGCCGACCGCCGGTAGGCGCGGGCGTACGCCCGCACCTTCTCCAGGGCCAGCTTCCCGTCCGGCCGGACGAAGAAGATCGCCGCCGCGCGTACGGCCTCCTCGGCGCGCGGCTGCACGCCGAGCCGGTCCCAGTCCACGATCGCGACGGGGTCGGCGCCCCGGTAGAGCAGATTCAGCGGGTGGAAGTCGCCGTGCACCCAGCCCCGGGCAGAGCCCTCGGGCGTGGGCGGGCGGCGGTGCGCGTGCTGCTCCAGCAGGGCACGGCGTTCGACGAGACGGTGCACGGCGAGCTCGTCGAACGCGTCGCGGGGGCCCAAGCGCCGCGCGGCCGTCAGGAGCTCGTCGATCAGCGTGAACGTGTCGGCGGCATCAGGGCTCTGCCCCCGTACGGGAGGCGGCGGGTCCGCCTCCATGACCTGCTCCAGGCCCATGTGTACGACCCCGAGGAGCGCCCCGAGCCGGCGGGACTGGGCGGTCGTCAGCTGGGTGCCGTCCCGGTGGAGGCCGTCCACCCACCGGTGCAGGGCGTAGCGCTGCCCGTCGATCACCGTGACCGTGTCACCCTGTGTGTCCGAAAGAGGCGGGGCCACCGGCACACCGAGGGAGTGCAGCTGCTGGGTCGCCCGGTGCTGCCGGACGATCGTGGCGTGATCGCCGCTGGCGTCGTCGAGGTGGTGCTTGTCGAGATGGTGCTTGAGGAAGTACGAGCCTCGGGTGGTGGACACGCGGTAACCGTGGTTGAGCAGGCCCTTGCCGATGGGCTCGCACGCGAGGGGTTCACCGGCGTCCGGGTAGCGGCGCAGGACCTCGCCGACCGGAGGGACGGGTGGGAGGGTCACAGATGAGCGCAGCACGCGACACATGTTAGGTGACGCTGAGTGGCCGGTTTTACGGACTTGCGTCGAAGGTCAGAGTGTGCATATGGGCGAGGTGCGGATCGAGCCGCAGATACACCGGATCGAAGTGTTCGCCGTTCACCTCGGCCGGGCCCGCACCGAAGCGTTTCCGCTGGTCGGAGGCCAGATGCACGATCTCGGCGGGACCGGTGAACTGCACCGACCAGAGGTCCTCCACGCCACCGGGCGCGGGGGAGTTGAAGTTGTCCGCCCCGTAGGCGACGACGCTGCCGTCGCAGGACTCGTGGAAGCCGAGCCCCCTGTGCATCCGCAGGACGACCCGCCCCTCGATCACCAGGTGCCGGGCCACCGCCAGGAAGGGCAGGGCCCGCATGCTCATGGCCAGCCGGCCGTAGCGGACGCTGGCGAGCAGCTCGATGGCCCGGAGCTTGTCCGCGACGGAGGCGACGGAGGAGCTGAAGGAGCCGGTGGAGCCGGAAGGGCCGCGTTCCGCGGTTCCGGTGCCGGAGGGACGGGGAGAAAGCATGTGCTCCACTCTCCGTCACAGGTAGGGGCCGTGTAAGAGTCCGCCGCCCCGACCGGCCAGGGACCAAAGTCCCCGCCCCGCTCCCCCTCGGCGCTCTCCGGCTCTCAGCGCTTCTCGGCCTGCAGCCTCGCCACGTACGCCGCCGCCTGCGAGCGCCGCTCCATGCCCAGCTTGGAGAGCAGGCTGGAGACGTAGTTCTTGATGGTCTTCTCGGCGAGGTGCAGCCGCTCGCCGATCACCCGGTTCGTCAGCCCCTCGCCGATCAGGTCGAGGATCTTGCGCTCCTGCTCGGTCAGCCCGGCGAGACGGTCGTCGCCCTTGCCGTCCTTGCCCTCGCGCAGCCGTTCCAGCACGCGGGCGGTGGCCGCCGGGTCCAGCAGGGACTTGCCCGCCGCCACGTCGCGTACCGCGCCGATCAGCTCGTTGCCGCGGATGGCCTTCAGTACGTACCCCGAGGCGCCCGCCATGATCGCGTCGAAGAGGGCCTCGTCATCGGCGTACGACGTGAGCATCAGGCATTTGATGCTCTCGTCCTTCGAGCGGACCTCCCGGCAGACCTCCACCCCGCTGCCGTCCGGCAGTCGCACGTCCAGGACGGCGACGTCGGGCCGGGTCGCCGGGATCCGTGCGAGCGCGTCCGCGGCCGTGCCCGCTTCGCCGACCACCTCGATGCCTTCCTCGGCGGCGAGCAGCTCGTGGACGCCGCGCCGGACAACTTCGTGATCATCGAGCAGGAATACCGTGATTTTTCCTTCTTCGCGCACATTCGCAGTCTCACACACTCCTTTGTCGTCCGCCCTTCCCTGCGACTCCCGGCCGGGATAACGTGCCGTTGTTCCGGCCGCCTGCCAGGCTGTTACCAGTGCTGTGACCAGCGGGAGTTCGCGCTTTTCTGGATTTACTTGGAAATCCAAGCAAAATCGCAGGTCACAAGGTGTTTCGCAGTTATGCGGTGCACTGGGTAACGTGCGTATGACAGGACGCTCGCCGGGGCACCTGTCACGCCTGTTCCCGGCCGAGCGGCACCCACCCCGTGCACGGGTCCGGACACAGGCGAGCCGCACTGGTTCCCGGCCATCCCGGGGGCCGGACCGACGGAGGAGCACGCACGTGACCGTGGAGAGCACTGCCGCGAGCAAACCGCGACGCAGCAGTAAGCGGACAAGCGCCGCGAAGACGCCCGCGAAGACACCCGAGAGTTCCGGCCCCCAGCTGGTTCAGCTGCTGACGCCGGAGGGCGAGCGCGTCGAGCATCCGGACTTCGAGATCGACCTGAGCGCGGACGAGCTCCGTGGTCTCTACCGGGACATGGTCCTGACCCGTCGCTTCGACGCCGAGGCCACCGCGCTGCAGCGCCAGGGCGAGCTGGGCCTGTGGGCCTCGCTGCTGGGCCAGGAGGCCGCGCAGATCGGCTCCGGCCGGGCGCTGCGCGACGACGACTACGTCTTCCCGACCTACCGGGAGCACGGCGTCGCCTGGTGCCGGGGCGTGGACCCGACCAATCTGCTCGGGATGTTCCGTGGGGTGAACCACGGCGGCTGGGACCCGAACAGCAACAACTTCCACCTGTACACGATCGTCATCGGCTCGCAGACCCTGCACGCCACCGGCTACGCCATGGGCGTCGCCAAGGACGGCGCGGACTCGGCGGTCGTCGCGTACTTCGGCGACGGCGCCTCCAGCCAGGGCGACGTCGCGGAGGCGTTCACCTTCTCCGCCGTCTACAACGCCCCCGTCGTGTTCTTCTGCCAGAACAACCAGTGGGCGATCTCCGAGCCCACCGAGAAGCAGACGCGCGTGCCGCTCTACCAGCGCGCGCAGGGCTTCGGCTTCCCGGGCGTACGGGTCGACGGCAACGACGTACTCGCGTGCCTGGCCGTCACCAGGTCGGCGCTGGAGCGGGCCCGCCGGGGCGAGGGGCCCACCCTCGTCGAGGCGTTCACCTACCGGATGGGTGCCCACACCACCTCCGACGACCCGACCAAGTACCGGGCGGACGAGGAGCGGGCGGCCTGGGAGGCCAAGGACCCGATCCTGCGGCTGCGCACCTATCTGGAGAAGCAGGACCTCGCCGACGCCGCGTACTTCACCGCGCTGGAGGAGGAGAGCGAGGCCCTCGGCAAGCGGGTGCGCGAAGCGGTACGGGCCATGCCCGACCCGGACCGGCTGGCGATCTTCGACCACGCCTACGCCGACGGAAGTCCGCTCGTCGACGAGGAGCGCGCCCAGTTCGCCGCCTACCAGGCATCGTTCGCCGAGGAGGGCAACTAGCCATGGCCACCACGAAGATGTCCATCGCGAAGGCGCTCAACGAGTCGCTGCGCAAGGCTCTCGAGACCGACCCCAAGGTCCTCATCATGGGGGAGGACGTCGGCAAGCTGGGCGGAGTCTTCCGCATCACGGACGGGCTCCAGAAGGACTTCGGCGAGGGCCGGGTCATCGACACCCCGCTCGCGGAGTCCGGCATCGTCGGTACGGCGATCGGCCTGGCCCTGCGCGGTTACCGCCCGGTCGTCGAGATCCAGTTCGACGGCTTCGTCTTCCCCGCGTACGACCAGATCGTCACGCAGCTCGCCAAGATGCACGCCCGCGCGCTCGGCAAGGTCAAGATGCCGGTCGTCATCCGCATCCCGTACGGCGGCGGCATCGGGGCCGTCGAGCACCACAGCGAGTCGCCCGAGGCGCTGTTCGCGCATGTGGCGGGCCTGAAGGTCGTCTCGCCGTCCAATGCGAGCGACGCCTACTGGATGATGCAGCAGGCCGTCCAGAGCGACGATCCGATCATCTTCTTCGAGCCGAAGCGGCGTTACTGGGACAAGGGTGAGCTCGACACCGAGTCCATCCCCGGCCCGCTGCACAAGGCCGCCGTGGCCCGCGAGGGATCCGACCTCACGCTCGTCGCGTACGGCCCGATGGTGAAGGTCTGCCTGGAGGCGGCCGCCGCGGCGCAGGAGGAGGGCAAGTCGGTCGAGGTCCTGGACCTGCGGTCGATGTCCCCGATCGACTTCGACGCCGTACAGACCTCGGTCGAGAAGACCGGCCGGCTGGTGGTGGTCCACGAGGCACCCGTGTTCTACGGCTCCGGGGCCGAGATCGCGGCCCGGATCACCGAGCGCTGCTTCTACCACCTCGAAGCGCCCGTGCTGCGGGTCGGCGGCTACCACGTCCCGTATCCGCCGGCCCGGCTCGAGGACGAGTACCTGCCGGGTCTCGACCGGGTGCTCGACGCCGTCGACCGCTCGCTGGCGTACTGAGGAGAGGGTCGTGACGACGATGACCGAAACGTCTGCTCGTTTCCGTGAGTTCAAGATGCCCGACGTGGGCGAGGGACTGACCGAGGCGGAGATCCTCAAGTGGTTCGTCCAGCCCGGTGACACCGTCACCGACGGCCAGGTGGTCTGCGAGGTCGAGACGGCCAAGGCCGCGGTGGAGCTGCCGATCCCGTTCGACGGGGTGGTGCACGAGCTGCGCTTCCCCGAGGGCACGACCGTGGACGTCGGCGAGGTGATCATCGCGGTGGACGTGGCGCCGGGCAGCGGGGAGACCCCGCCGGCTGCCGAGGCCGTGCAGGAGCCCGTTCAGGAGCCCGAGCCGGAGGCGCCCAAGGGCCGTCAGCCGGTGCTCGTCGGCTACGGCGTGGCCGAGAGCTCCACCAAGCGCCGTGCCCGCAAGGGTGCCGAGATCCCGGGCCCGGCCGCAGCGGCGGCCCAGGCCGAGATCAACGGCCACCGCGCGAAGGCCACGGAGAGCCGGCCGCTCGCCAAGCCGCCGGTGCGCAAGCTGGCCAAGGACCTGGGCATCGACCTCGCCACGGTCACCCCGACCGGTGAGGGCGGCATCATCACCCGCGAGGACGTCCACGCGGCTGCCGCGCCGGCCCCCGCCGAAGCCCCCGTACGGGCCGAGGAGGCCGTCACGGCCCCCGCACCCGTGGCGGCACCGGTGGCCCCGGCGGGCCGGGAGACCCGTATCCCGGTCAAGGGCGTACGGAAGGCCATCGCGCAGGCCATGGTCGGCAGCGCCTTCACGGCTCCGCACGTCACCGAGTTCGTGACCGTCGACGTGACGCGCACGATGAAGCTCGTGGCGGAGCTCAAGGAGGACAAGGACATGGCGGGGGTGCGGGTCAACCCGCTCCTGATCATCGCCAAGGCCCTCCTGGTCGCGATCAAGCGGAACCCGGGGGTCAACGCCGCCTGGGACGAGGCGAACCAGGAGATCGTGCAGAAGCACTACGTCAACCTGGGCATCGCCGCCGCCACCCCGCGCGGCCTGATCGTGCCGAACATCAAGGACGCGCACGACAAGACCCTGCCCCAGCTGGGCGAGGCGCTGGGCGAGCTGGTCTCCACGGCACGCGAGGGCAGGACGTCCCCGGCGGCCATGGCGGGCGGCACGGTGACCATCACCAATGTCGGCGTCTTCGGCATCGACACGGGTACGCCGATCCTCAACCCGGGCGAGTCCGCGATCCTCGCGGTCGGGGCGATCAAGCTCCAGCCGTGGGTCCACAAGGGCAAGGTGAAGCCACGTCAGGTGACGACGCTGGCGCTCTCCTTCGACCACCGGCTGGTCGACGGCGAGCTCGGTTCCAAGGTCCTCGCGGATGTCGCGGCGGTCCTGGAGCAGCCGAAGCGTCTGATCACCTGGGGCTGACGAGCCGCACGAGAACACGGCAAGGGGTCCGTCGCACGGTGCGACGGACCCCTTCCCCTGTGCGCCGGCCGGGCTACTTCTTGAAGCCGTAGTCCAGGAGCTTCTTCGCGTCGGCCGTCCGGGTGGTCGCGGACGTCGAGGTCAGGACGGTCCCGATGACCGTCTTGCCGTTACGGGTCGCGGCGAAGACCAGGCAGTACTTGGCCGTCGGGCCGGAGCCGGTCTTCACACCGATCATCCCGGTGTAGCTGCCCAGCATGGCGTTGGTGTTCGCCCACGACATGTAGCGGTAGCCGCCGGTCTTGGTCGTGACCTTCTGCTTCGTCGACTTCGTCTTCACGATCGTGCGGAACGTGGAGTTCTTCATCGCGCTGCTTGCGATCTTCGTCAGGTCGCGCGGCGTGGAGTAGTTCGATCCGCCGCCGATGCCGTCGAACGAGTCGAAGTGGGTGTTCTTCAGGCCGAGGCTCTTCGCGGAGGAGTTCATCTTGCCGATGAAGGACTTCACCCGGGCCGCGCGCGTGGAGCCGGAGCCGAACTTGTCGGCGAGGGCGTACGCCGCGTCGCAGCCCGACGGCAGCATCAGGCCGTACAGGAGCTGGCGGACCGTGACCTTGTCGCCGACGATCAGCCGGGCCGACGAGGCGTTCTTCGAGACGATGTAGTCGCTGTACGCCTTCTGGACCGTGACCTTGGCGTCGAGGTTCAGGTTCTTCTGCGCCAGGACCACCTTGGCGGTCATGATCTTCGTGGTGGAGCCGGTCGAGCGGCGGGTGTCCGCGGCTTTGCCGTAGAGCGTCTTCGCGGTTCCGTTGTTCATCACGAAGCCGCCCTTGGCGGTGATCGAGGGCGTCGGCGGTGTCGCCGCCACTGCCGCCGAGGCGAACGCCCCGCTCGCGAGGACGGCCCCCGCCGTCAGGGAGACCGTGGCCGCTACGGAGGCGCGGCGAATGCCCGTAATGCCGTATTTCAAGGTAGATGCTCCAAGTGTCCCTGAAAGGGCCGTCGCACGGGAGTGCCGCCCTGTCATGAGACTCATGAGGGTGCCGAATGGCTGTACGCCCGTAAGAGTGAACCGCGTCATGTGTGCGACGCGGACCGGGGGTCGCGCCGGGGGATCCGGAACGTGGCCCCCGGCGCCGTACGGCCGGGCGCGCGGCGCCTGCTCCGTAGGTCTGCCCCTCCCCGGATCAGGCGGCCGTCGCGTGCGTACGGCCGATGTGGAACCCGAGGGAGAAGCGGCTGACGCAGTCGTGCTCCTCCATCAGCCGGTGGATGCGGCGCTGGACGGTCCGGGTGCTCAGCGACATCTCGTAGGCGATGCGTTCATCGCTCAGGCCGCTGATCAACAACTGGATGATGCGCTTCGTCTCGCTGTTCTCCCGTCCCGAGGTGCGGGAGGCCGGCGCTATCGCGGCCCGCCGGGACTGATGTGCGTGGAGTGGCTGCCGGGTCCTGTCCGACGCGGCATGGGTGCTGCTGGACGATTCGGGTTCGACTCTGTGGTGCTCGATTATCGATCTCACGTTGCCCCCCTGTGTTGACCTGCAATTTGAATGTAACCAACCGCACCGACACTCGTGGTTGGCCTGGATGGGTATGCCGGGTTCGCCCGAATCTTTCTGGCCGGAACTTTGTTTTCTGGCCGAAGTCAGTCGCTTTCCGTGTCCTGATCTGATGGCGGGAACGTGACAGCAACCCCGTGAAACATGGCTATCTCCGGACCCTCCTGCCTACTGTCTCGCTGGCCCCGGTACTTCCGGTGCCGACGGGTCTTGGGTACCTTCCGTCCGGAATTCGGACGGGTGAACGGAGGGCGAATAGAAATGAGCATGCTCACCACGCGTCTCGGCCGATCGGCGCTGGTCGCCGTCGCGGCCGGCGGCCTCACTCTCGGCGCTTCCGGTATGGCGGCGGCGAGCGCGGACGGTCCCTGGTCCTTCTCGACCGACTACGCCGCCTCGGCGAAGTTCATCGCCAACGGCGACGACCTCTGGGTGGACGACGACGAGGCCGACGGGCACTCCGCCGTCGGTGTCTGGTCCACCTCCTCCTCCAGCGGATCGGTCTGGAACTCCAAGGGGGCCGGCACCCGGCAGGTCGGCATCGGGAACCTGACGGAGAACCTCCGCATCGCCTATGTGGCGTGCTGGGGCGAGTCGTCGAACAAGAGCAAGGTCTACAACTGCGACACCTACGCCTCCATCGGGACGACCTGATCCAGCAACTGGCTTACCAGTAGCATGAGTTGACGGGGCGTGTGCGGTGCCGGGCAAGCAGTACACCGGCGCCGCACTCCCGCGGCCGGGCCCGGGGAGGGCCGGCCGGGAGGCGCCATGACGGAGGGGAACCGGGCGTGATGAGGTCGGCGAAGAGGGCTCTGGCGGCGGTCGTCGCCGTGGTGGCCGTGGCGGGTGCCGCAGGCTGCTCATCGGGCCAGGGGGACGGGAAGTCCGACGAGGGGCCGGTGAAGGTCGGGGCGATCCCGACGCCGACCGCGGACACCGACGTACCGCTGCCGCTCGACGTGTACCTGCCGACGAGGGAACAGGAGGAGAGCATCCAGCGGGCCAAGGCCGTACTGGTCTCCACCTGCATGAAGAGGTTCGGCTTCACCTACCCGGCCGAGCCCGTTCCCGACCCGGTGCTCGCGATGATCCGCTCCGGCGGGGAGGGCGCGCTGGCCTTCCGCAGCGAGAGCGACGCCGCGCAGTACGGCTACCACCCGAAGCCCGGGGGCGGCGAGGGGCAGGCCGAGTCGGGCAGCGGGGCGGCGACGGGCGGGGACCGTGCCGTGATGGAGCTGGTGCTGACCGGGAAGTCCCAGGAGAAGGTCCGCCCCTCGGAGCGGGACACGGTGGCCGGGAAGGCCGTCCCCGAGGGCGGCTGTGTCGGCGAGGCCGACGCCGAGCTGGCCGACGGCGCGCCGGCGCCGGACACCGGGGGATCCGGTGACGACCTGCCCGAGGGAGCGCCGAAGGAGAGCCTGCGCACCGCCGCCGGCAACGGCCCGGTCAACGCCGTCCTGGCGCTGCGCGGCAAGGCGGCCGACCTCGTGACGAAGGACGAGCGTTTCGTCGGGATGATCGACGGATGGAAGAAGTGCATGAAGGCGGCCGGATACCCCCTGGGAAGTCTTTCCGCGGCGGCCGAGGATCCCCGCTGGTCGGAATCGACGACGGCGACCCAGGAGGAGAAGAACACCGCTGTCGCGGACATGCGGTGCCGGCTGGAGGTGAATTACCTCGGAATTGATCAAGCTCTGGATTCCGCTTATCAGCAGCGAATGATCGAGGAGAACGGCGAGATGCTGGAATCCGTCCGGTCCAACACCGAGGCGCGGGTCAAGAATGCCGCGGCTCTGCTCGGTCAGGGCTGATAAGGGGCGGCTGGGAGCGGACACGGCATGAGCGAATTCAGAGGAATCAATTCCGGTTCCGCCTCCGACGGCGGCGCGGTATCCGGGGGCGCCTCCGCCTCCGGCCAGGGTTCCCTCTCCGGCCAGGGGTCCCTCTCCGACGAGGGTTCCCCCTCCGAGGACGGTTCCGGTCCGGGCCGTCCGCACGCGGGCGACGGCACCGCCCGTCGTCGCCGTACGGTCGTCGCCGTCGCGGTCGGGGCGCTCCTCCTGTCCGGTGGCGGTGTCGCGGCTTCCGCCTTCGTGAAGTCGCCGGCCCAGGTGGCCGCCGACACGGCCCCGCCGGAACGCGACGTGCTGACCGCCCCGGTGGAGCAACGGGTCATCACCGACACCGTGGTGACGCGCGGCACCGTGACGGCCGCTCAGTCCGTTCCGGTCACCCCGGTGGGCGCGAGCGGCGAGGAGGTCGCCCGGCAGATCGTCACCAAGGTCAAGGCCAAGGCGGGTGGGACCGTACGGCAGGGCGAGGTGCTCCTGGAGGTCTCCGCCCGGCCGCTCTTCGTGCTCAAGGGCACTGTGCCGGTGTACCGCGACCTCAAGCCCGGTGCGCGGGGGAACGACGTCGCCCAGGTGCAGAAGGCGTTCAACAGCCTGGGCCACTCCACCGGTTCGGATCCGAAGGGTACGTACGGTCCGGGCACGCAGGCGGCTGTGCGGTCCTTCTACAGGTCCATCGGATACGACCCGCTGGAGGCCGAGGGCGGCGAGGAGGCGGTGAGCGCGGCGCGTACGGCGGAGAAGACCGCACGCCGGGCCCTGGAGGAGCTGGAGGCCGACGACACCGGCGGCCGGCCGCTGCGCTATGCGCGGGAGGACCTGGCAGAGGCCCGGCAGGCGTTGACCGAGGCGGAGGCGGCGGCAGGACCGGTCGTCCCCGCATCCGAGATCGTCTTCCTCAAGGACTTCCCCGCCCGTGTGGACTCGCTCACGGCGCAGCCCGGCAGCGTGCCCGGCGAGCGTCTGATGGTGCTCTCGGCCGGTGAGCTGGTGGTCCGGGGCTCGCTGGACTCCGCGCAGAAGGGCCTCGTACGCCGGGGGCAGCGCGTGCGCATCCTGTCGGAGGCGACCGGCGCCGAGGTGACCGGCCGGATCACGTCGGTCTCGGACACGCCCGGCACGCCGGCCGCCGACGGCGCGGCGGACGGTACGGGCGCGGAGGGCGAAGCCGGCGAGGGGGCGGCAGCGCAGGTGTCGGGCTTCCCGTACACGGTGAAGCCGGACAAGCCGCTGCCGCCCGCGCTCGCGTCCCAGGACGTCCGCCTCACCGTCGAAGCCGCGGCGTCCGACGGGAAGGTGCTGGTCGTCCCCGTCTCCGCGGTCTCGGCCGGGGTCGACGGCACGACGGTCGTCACGGTGTACGAGAAGGGGCAGCGCCGCCGGGTCCCCGTCCGGACGGGGACGTCGGGGGACGGCTATGTGGAGGTCCGGCCGGAGACGGCGGACGCCCTCGCGCCCGGGGCCCGGGTGATCGTGGGCGTGAAACCGGCTGCGGGGAAGGCCGGATGACGGAGGGACACACCCCCATGGAGACAACCGGACGGTACGACGCCGGGCGGAGCGTCATCGAGCTGCGCCAGGTCGAGCTGACGTACACCGGGCCCCCGCCGGTCACCGCTCTCCGGCCGACCGATCTGCGCATCGTGGCCGGGGAGTACATCACCGTGGTCGGCCCCTCGGGCTCCGGGAAGTCGACCTTCCTCAACATCGTCGGGCTGCTGGACAGCCCGACCGGCGGCGAATACCTCCTCGACTCGGTCGCGACCGGCACGCTCTCGGACGCGGAGCGCACGGGGCTGCGGGGACGCCGGATCGGGTTCGTGTTCCAGTCGTTCCACCTCCTGCCGCACCGGAGCGCGTGGGAGAACGTCGCCCTCTCGATGGTGTACGCGGGCATACCGCGCGCCGAGCGCGGCCGGAGGGCGAAGGAGGCCCTGCGCCGGGTCGGTCTCGGGCACCGGATGGACAGCCTGCCGACGCGGCTGTCCGGCGGTGAGCGCCAGCGGGTGGCCATCGCCCGCGCCCTCGCCGCCCGGCCCGCCCTGCTGCTCTGCGACGAGCCGACCGGGAACCTCGACTCGGGCACGGCCCTCTCCATACTCGAACTGCTGGACGAGTTGCACCGTGACGGCATGACCCTGGTGGTCATCACGCACGACGGTGAGGTCGCCCGGCGCGGCCGGCGCACGCTGCGGATCCAGGACGGAGTGCTCGGCGAGCTGTCCGGGGCGCCCTCGGACCGCGTGCCGGCCGGGCCGGAAGGCGCGGCATGAGGAATCCGTTCCGCCGCCGCCGGGTCGTGCCCCTGTCCCGGCTCCTGCCGCGCGACCTCGTCTCCGAGGCGGTCGCGGGGATGCTCCAGCGGCCCCTGCGCTCCGCGCTGACGGGGCTCGGCACCGTGCTCGGCGTGGGCACGTTCGTCGCGGTCCTCGGTCTCACGGCCACCACGTCGTCCCAGATCGACTCGCGCTTCAACACCCTCACGGCGACCGAGGTGACCGTCGAGGACACGGGCGGCAGCGACGCCGCCCAGGTCGCCAACTCCTTCCCCGCGGACGCCGATGCCCGCCTCGGCAGGCTCAACGGGGTGCGGGCGGCCGGGGTTTACTGGACGGTCGCGTCGGAACGGGCCAGGACCGTGCGGGCCGCGCCGGTCGCCACGGGCGGGAACGAGGAGCCGACGCGGATCGTCGCGGCCTCCGCCGGGGTGCTGCGGGCGGCCGGTCCCGAACTGGCCCAGGGCAGGGTCTTCGACGCCTTCCACGAACGTACGGGCGAGGACGTCGTGGTCCTCGGGGCGGGGGTGGCCGCCCGGCTCGGCATCACCACGCTGGAGACCCGGCCCGCCGTCTTCATCGGTGAGCGGCCGTTCCTGGTCATCGGGATCCTGGACGATGTCGACCGCAGATCCGAGCTGCTCCTGTCGGTGATCGTGCCGCGTACCGTCGCGGAGCGGCTGTGGGGGCCGCCCGCCGCCGGTGACCGGGCGAAGATGCTCGTCAGCACCGACATGGGCGCCGCGCGGCAGATAGCGGAGGAAGCGGCGTTGGCTCTCGACCCCGCCCACCCGGAGCGCTTCCGCTCGACCCCGCCGCCCGATCCCAGGAAGCTGCGGAACAACGTGACCTCGGACCTGGACCAGCTCTTCCTCGTCCTGGCCGGGATCTGCCTGGTCATCGGGGCCGTGGGCATCGCGAACACCACGCTGGTGGCCGTCCTGGAACGCACCGGGGAGATCGGGCTGCGCAGGGCGCTGGGTGCGCGGGGCCGGCATGTGACGGCCCAGTTCCTCGCGGAGTCGGGAGCTCTCGGGACGCTCGGCGGACTCGTGGGTACGTCGCTGGGGACGGCGACCGTGGTGATCGTGGCCATGGCCAAGGAATGGACCCCGGTCGTCCATCCGGGGACCGTGGCCGCGGCGCCGCTGGCCGGACTGGTCACGGGCGTGCTGGCCGGGCTGTACCCGGCCTGGCGCGCCAGCCGCATCGAACCGGCGGAGGCTCTCCGGCGCTGAGCCCGTGGCGGGAGCCAGGAAAGCGGCACCGGGTCCGGATCGCGGACGGGCGAGCGGACGCACCCATCTTGTATCTATGCTGTGTGCATGCCTGCCGCACCCGCCGTCCCCAAGCCGCCACCCGCAGCCGAACGCGTCTACACCCACGTCAAGGAGGCGGTCCTCGGCCGCCGCTACGAGGGCGGCACGCTCCTCACCGAGGGCGACCTGGCCGAGGCCGTCGGCGTATCCCGGACCCCGGTGCGGGAAGCACTGCTCCGCCTGGAGGTCGAAGGGCTGATCAAGCTCTACCCGAAGAAGGGCGCGCTGGTGCTGGCGGTCTCCGCGCAGGAGATCTCCGACGTGGTGGAGACCCGGCTGATCGTGGAGGAGTTCGCCGCACGCAAGGCGGTGCCCGCCCCGGCGCAGCTGATCGCGCGGCTCGAACAGCTCCTGGAGGAGCAGCGGGAGCTCGCCGAGGCGGGCGACCTGGCCGCGGTCTCCGTCAAGGACCGCTGCTTCCACGCCGAGATCGTGAAGAACGCGGGCAACGAGATCCTCTCGCGCCTCTACGACCAGCTCCGCGACCGGCAGTTGAGGATGGGCGTCGCCGTGATGGAGGCGCATCCCGGCCGGATCGCCGCCAACATCACCGAGCACGGAGAGCTGCTGGAGGCCATCAGGGCCGGCGACGCCGAGGGCGCCGCCGCGGTCGTACGGCGCCATGTCAGCCGGGTCAAGGTGCTGGTCCGGGGTGATGACCGATGACCTCGGCCGCCCCCACCCTCTCCCTGCCCGGGGACCCGCCCGGCGGCCGGCGTGCCGCCTGGGTCTGGGGCATCGGTGTCGCCGTCTACTTCGTCGCCATCATCTTCCGTACGAGCCTGGGTGTCGCCGGACTCGACGCCGCCGACCGGTTCGACGTCAACGCCTCGGCCCTGTCGACGTTCTCCATCCTGCAGCTGCTCGTCTACGCCGGCATGCAGATACCCGTAGGCCTCCTGGTCGACCGGCTCGGCACCAAGAAGGTCCTCACCATCGGGGTCGTGCTCTTCACGCTGGGGCAGCTGGGCTTCGCCCTCTCCCCCTCGTACGGCATGGCTCTCGCCTCCCGTGCCCTGCTCGGCTGCGGTGACGCGATGACGTTCATCAGCGTGCTGCGGCTCGGCGCCCGGTGGTTCCCGGCCCGGCGCGGGCCGCTGATCGGGCAGGTGGCCGCGCTCTTCGGGATGGCGGGCAACCTGGTCTCGACGCTCGTGATCGCACGCGCCCTGCACGGGTTCGGCTGGACCGCGACCTTCGTCGGCAGCTCGCTGGCGGGGGTGCTGGTGCTGGTCCTGCTGCTGCTCTTCCTCAAGGACCACCCCGAGGGCCACGAGCCGCCGCCCGCCGAGCACGCCGGAGCGACATACGTGCGGAAGCAGATCGCGGCTTCCTGGCGGGAGCCGGGCACCCGCCTGGGCATGTGGGTCCACTTCACCACGCAGTTCCCCGCCATGGTCTTCCTGCTGCTGTGGGGCATGCCGTTCCTGGTCGAGGCGCAGGGACTGAGCAGGGGCACCGCCGGTGAACTGCTCACCCTGGTCGTGCTCTCCAACATGGTGGTGGGGCTCGTCTACGGGCAGGTCATCGCCCGCCACCACGCGGCGCGCGCCCCACTGGCCCTCGGCACGGTCGCGACGACGGCGCTGCTCTGGGCGTGCACGATCTTCTACCCCGGCGACCATGCGCCGATGTGGCTGCTGATCACCCTGTGCGTGGTGCTCGGCTCCTGCGGCCCGGCCTCGATGATCGGCTTCGACTTCGGCCGGCCGGCCAATCCGCCGGAACGCCAGGGCACCGCCTCCGGCATCGTCAACATGGGCGGCTTCGTCGCCTCGATGACGACCCTGTTCCTGGTCGGCGTGCTGCTGGACGCGACCGGGGACAACTACCGCATCGCGTTCTCCTCGGTCTTCGTCCTGGAGGCGCTCGGGGTCGTACAGATCCTGCGGCTGCACGCCAGGGCCACGCACAGGGAACGCGACCACCATGTCGTCAGCCGGGTCGAAGCCGTACACGTGCCCGCCTGACAGCGCGGCGGCGGCGCGCCCGTCCCGGTCCGTCACGGACGGGCGCCGCCGGCCGCGGTGTTACGGGGTCACGGCGAAGTGGCGCAGGATCTCGGCCGCCAGCTCCTGGTCACCCTCGATCTTGATCCGGTCCTCCACGGCCCCCGCCCGGACCCGTCCGCAGGCCAGCCGGTAGTACGTCTCCCAGTCCATCCCCAGGGTCGCCGCGGGGCCCAGCGACGGCGCACCGTCGACCGACCCGTGGCCCTCGCCGTCGACCCTGACCGTGCGCAGGAACTCCAGCGGGCCGTGCACGTCGAAGACCACGGCCGAGTTGGGCGGCGCGCCCGCGTCCTTGGCGACCACCTTCGCCAGCCCGATCAGCAGCGTGTCCCGGACGATCAGGGCGCCGGGGGAATCCAGGTTGCCGGGCTGTCCCAGCGTGGTGCGCAGATCCTGCTCGTGCACCCAGACGTCGAAGGCCCGCATGCGCAGCGCCAGTTCCAGTGTCTGCTCGGCGCCCAGGGGTGCCCGCACCATGGTCTCGGGAGCGCGCGACTCGTTGCGCAGCTGACGCATGCGCCGGATGAGCGTGTACTCCAGCTCCGAGGTCATCTCCGGCGCGGTGTGGTGGCGCCGTACGTCGACCTGCATCTCCATGTAGCGCTGGTGGTCGTTCTGCACGTGGTAGAGGTCGCGCGGCAGGGTGTGGATCGGACGGGGGTCGCCGAGCTGCTCGCACTCCATGCCGATGACGTGCGAGACGATGTCGCGCACCGACCAGCCCGGGCAGGGTGTCCGGCGGTTCCACTCCCCCTCTGCGAGTGGCTTGACCAGCTCGGCTATCGATTCGATGGAGTGGGTCCAGGCATCGGCATAGGTCTGGAGGCTGGGATGGACGGTCACGGGACCCCTCGTGCGGTTCTGCGGTGCATGGGCTGAAGAGCAGGGAGTGCCGACGGGAGGGCCGGCACCGACGTCGCTGTCTGCGGGCTGCGTGGGAGGTTCGCTCGCTAAGTTACGCTGCGAGCAGGCACCCCGGCAGTGCTTTCGTGTGACGATCGTAGGCCCGCGTTGACGGCTTCCATGCCAGGACGGTGGTAGTGTGCTCGGCTCCCTCATCCAGATCGCAGTAAACCCGGATGAATCGGTCAATTCCCGTAGAGAGCGCGCGGCTTCACTGGTCGTGGCCCAACGGGGAGCCGACCTGGTCGTCCTCCCCGAACTCTGGCCGGTCGGCGCCTTCGCCTACACCGCGTTCGCCGATGAGGCCGAGCCCCTGCGGGGCCCCACGCACGACATCATGGCGAAGGCGGCGGCCGAGGCCGGCGTCTGGCTGCACGCCGGATCCTTCGTCGAGCGCGCCGAGGACGGCACCCTCTACAACACCTCGCTGGTGTTCTCGCCCGAGGGCGAGCGGGCCGCCTCCTACCGCAAGATCCACCGCTTCGGCTTCGACAAGGGCGAGGCGGTGATGATGGGGGCCGGCGAGGAACTCGTCACCGTCGCCCTGCCGGAGACCACGCTCGGCCTCGCCACCTGCTACGACCTGCGCTTCCCCGAGCAGTTCCGGGGGCTGATCGACGCGGGCGCCGAGACCCTGATCGTCGCGGCCGGCTGGCCGGAGCGCCGCCGCTCGCACTGGACGCTGCTGGCCCAGGCCCGCGCGGTCGAGAACCAGGCGTACGTCCTGGCGGTCGGTTCGTCAGGCACCCATGCGGGGGTCGAGCAGGCGGGCCACAGCATCGTCGTCGACCCCTGGGGCGAGGTGCTCGCCGAGGCCGGCGCCGCCGAGGAGGTGCTCACCGTGGAGTTCGACCCGGCGAAGGCCACCACCACCCGGGAGCAGTTCCCGGCCCTCAAGGACCGCCGCCTGGGTCTCGCGGCGCGGCGCCTGTCCTGAGCCGTACGCAGACGGACCGAGGGCGCCGGTTTCACGTGAAACCGGCGCCCTCGGTCCCTGCCGGCAGCCGGTCAGTCGTCGCCGTGCTCCTTGTCGTGCTCCTTGTCCGCGAGGACGATCACGCACACCGCCACCGCGAGCAGCAGCGGTACATCGGCGTCCTCCCGCACGATGTCGACGCCGTAGGTGTCGCGGACGGTCAGCCAGCGTCGGGAGATCTGGGCGAGCAGCTCACCGTCGTAGTCGATGGCGAACTCGCGGTCCAGGATCTTGCCGCTGACGTCCAGCTCGGTGCCGTCCACCAGGGCCACCCGGTAGTGGTTGCGCAGGAGCGAGAGCCGCTTCCGTTTGATCTTGGCGAGCTCCTCGCCGTTCCGCTCGATGAGCATCGTGTCACGCAGGCTGATCAGCTTCTGGCGGATCTCCACCAGCACCCGGCCGTCCGTGTCCTTCAGCTCGAAGGTGTCGCGGAGCCGCATGGCCTTGCCGTCGACGAGGAAGAGCTTCCGCCCGTCCGCGTCCTCGATCCAGTAGTCGTCGCCGACGCCGAACAGTCGCTCACGTACGAGAAGTCTCATGGATCACAGGTTCCCCGACGCCCCGCCGGAATGCGCGCAGGCCACGGTGCTGTTGACTGGTGGCATGACAGCACGTGCACGTGTCCGCGCCCCCGAACTGATCGGCAAGGGCGGCTGGCTCAATACAGGCGACCGGCAGTACACCCTTGCTGACCTGCGGGGACGCATCGTCATCCTGGATTTCTGGACCTTCTGCTGCGTGAACTGTCTGCATGTGCTGGACGAGCTGCGCGAGCTGGAGGAGAAGCACCGCGACACCGTGGTGATCATCGGTGTCCACTCCCCGAAGTTCGTGCACGAGGCGGAGCACCAGGCCGTGGTGGACGCCGTCGAGCGGTACGAGGTGCACCACCCCGTCCTCGACGACCCCGAGCTCGCCACCTGGAAGCAGTACGCCGTCCGGGCCTGGCCGACGCTCGTCGTCGTGGACCCCGAGGGTTACGTCGTCGCCCAGCACGCCGGTGAGGGCCACGCCCATGCCATCGAGAAGCTGGTCGAGGAGCTGGAGGCCGAGCACGCCGCGAAGGGCACCCTGCGCCGCGGCGACGGCCCCTATGTCGCTCCGGAGCCGGTCGCCACGCACCTCCGCTTCCCCAGCAAGGCGCTCGTCCTCCCCGACGGCGGCTTCCTGGTCTCGGACACCACCCGCCACCGCCTGGTGGAGCTGGACGCCGACGGCGAGACCGTGCGGGGCCACTTCGGCGCCGGTGAGCGCGGATTCGCGGACGGCGGCCCCGAGGAGGCCAGGTTCAGCGAACCGCAGGGTCTCGCCGTCCTGCCCGACGGCCGGATCGCCGTCGCGGACACGGTCAATCACGCGATCAGGGCGCTCGACCTCGCGACGGGCCTGACGACCACGCTCGCCGGGACCGGCCGCCAGTGGTGGCAGGGCTCCGCCACCAGCGGCCCGGCCGGTGAGGTGGACCTGTCGTCGCCGTGGGACATCGCCTGGTTCGAGGACCGGCTGTGGATCGCGATGGCCGGGGTGCACCAGCTGTGGACGTACGACCCCGCCGAGGGCACGGTGCGGGTCGCCGCAGGAACGACCAACGAGGGTCTGGTCGACGGGCCGGGGGACGAGGCGTGGTTCGCGCAGCCGTCCGGTCTGGCCGCGGCCGGGGACCGGCTCTGGGTCGCCGACTCCGAGACCTCCGCGCTGCGTTACGTGGACCGGGAGGGCGCGATCCACACCGCCGTCGGTACCGGTCTCTTCGACTTCGGCCACCGCGACGGCCCGGCCGGCCAGGCACTCCTCCAGCACCCGCTGGGCGTCACGGCGCTCCCGGACGGCTCCGTCGCCGTGAGCGACACCTACAACCACGCGCTGCGGCGGTACGACCCGGAGAGCGGCGAGGTCACCACGCTGGCCACGGACCTGCGGGAGCCGAGCGACGCGGTGCTGGTGGACGGCGACCTGGTGGTCGTCGAGTCCGCGCGGCACCGGCTGACCAGGCTGCGGCTTCCCGAGGAGGCCGTGCGCGTCGCGGACCGGGCCCACCGCACCCAGCGCGCGGCCACCGAGGTCGCCGCGGGCACCCTGCGGCTGGACGTGGTCTTCCAGGCCCCCGCCGGGCAGAAGCTGGACACCCGGTACGGCCCCTCCACCCGGCTGCTGGTCTCCTCGACCCCGCCGGAGCTGCTGGCCGAGGGATCAGGACCGGGGACGGACCTGAGCCGTGACCTGGTCCTCGCGGACGGGGTCACCGAGGGCGTCCTGCACGTGTCCGCGATGGCGGCGTCCTGCGACGACGACCCGGCGAACGAGTACCCGGCCTGCCATGTGCACCAGCAGGACTGGGGCGTCCCCGTGAACGTCACCGCCGGAGGGACGTCCAGGCTCCCGCTGGTGCTGGCCGGGATGGACGAGCAGGGCTGACGGCGGACCGGCAGGCGGCGCCACGCCGCCTGCCGGGGCGCGGCGTCACCGGTAGCGGCGCTCGTCCTCCGAGACGACCGTGGTGGTGGGCGGCACGACCATGCGGCGGCGGCGCGCGATGCTCACGTAGACGAAGACCCCGACGAGGCCGACGAGCATCATGATCCAGCCGACCAGGTCGACGTTGACGGTATCCATTTCCCAGTCGGTGGCGAAGGCCAGAATCGCTCCGGCACCGATCAGGAGAATGCATCCTCCGAGTCCCATGATTTCCGCCTCCTCGACGGCCCGGTGAATCCGGGCCGGTGTACGGGTCGCGTACCCGGCCCGGTAACAACCATGTCCACGGAGGCGGTTGGGGCGGTCGAAGGCGGTGCGGGGGTCAGCCCGCGAGGAACGCCGTGAGCGAGTTGGCCAGGAGGTACGGGTCGTCGGCGCCGCACAGTTCGCGCGCGCTGTGCATGGACAGGATCGCCACCCCGATGTCGACGGTCCGGATGCCGTTCCGGGCCGCGGTGATCGGGCCGATCGTCGTGCCGCACGGCATCGAGTTGTTGGAGACGAACGTCTGCCACGGCACGCCCGCCTTCTCGCAGGCCGCGGCGAACACGGCACGGCCGCCGCCGTCGGTCGCGTAGCGCATGTTGACGTTGACCTTGAGGATCGGTCCGCCGTTGGCCACCGGGTGGTGCGTCGGGTCGTGCCGCTCGGCGTAGTTGGGGTGGACGGCGTGGCCGGTGTCCGAGGAGAGACAGACGCTTCCGGCGAAGGCCCGGGCGCGGTCCTCGTACGAGCCGCCACGGGCGAACACCGAGCGCTCCAGGACCGTGCCGAGCAGCGGGCCGTCCGCGCCGGTGTCGGACTGGGAGCCGTTCTCCTCGTGGTCGAAGGCGGCCAGCACGGGGATGTACGGGAGCTCGGCGTCCGGCTGTGAGGCCACGGCGGCCAGGGCGGCCGTCGCGGCGTGCACCGAGAGCAGGTTGTCCATGCGCGGACCGGCGAGCAGCTCACGGTCCCGGCCCAGGTAGGCGGGCGGCTCGACGGCGTGCGGCATGAGGTCCCAGCCGGTGACCTCCGCGGGGTCGACGCCCGCCGCCTCGGCGACGAAGCGGATGAGGTCGCCCTCCTCGACCTCACCGAGGCCCCAGATCGGCTGCATGTGCTTCTGGCGGTCGAGCTTGAGGCCGTCGGGGTTGGCGGACCGGTCCAGGTGCACGGCCAGCTGGGGGACCCGCAGCAGGGGCCGGTCGATGTTGACCAGCCGGTGCGTGCCGTCGCGGAGGGAGAGGCGGCCGGCGAGACCGAGGTCCCGGTCCAGCCAGGTGTTCAGGAGCGTCCCGCCGTAGACCTCGACGGCGATCTGGCGCCAGCCGTACGCGCCCGTGTCGGGCAGCGGCTTGACCCGGAGGTTGGGGGAGTCGGTGTGGGCCCCCACGATCCGGAACGGGGTGTGGGCGTCGGCGCCCTCCGGCACGTACCAGGCCACGATGGCGCCGCCCCGCAGGACGTACTTCCCGCCCAGGGAGGCGTCCCACGCGTCCGTCTCCTCGACCTGCCGGAATCCGGCCTTCTCCAGCCGTGCGGCGGCCGCGGCCACCGCGTGGTACGGGGAGGGGGCGGCCATCAGGAAGGCCATCAGATCGTCGGTGTGCCCGCGGTCGAAGCGGAGGGGAGAGCTCATGTTCCTCACTTTAACGACGGCGGACCGGGACGTTTAACGGTGTACGACGGCGGGCGCGGCCCCGTGTCCGGAAAGTTGTCGGCTACGCCGACGGCGCCGCCACCCGGGGTGTCCGGGTGGCGGCGCCGGGTGACGGACGCGCGAGGGCGAGGACTAGAACGCGGCCTCGTCCAGCTCCATCAGCGAGTTGTCGACGGCCTCGGCCAGCGCGCGCTCGGCGGAGACGCCCGGCAGGACGTTCGCGGCGAAGAACTTCGCCGCGGCGATCTTGCCCTGGTAGAAGGCGGTGTCCTTGGCGGAGGCGTTGCGCAGCTTCTCGGAGGCCACGACCGCGCTCTTGAGGAGCAGGTAGCCGACGACGACGTCGCCGGAGGCCATCAGCAGGCGGGTCGTGTTGAGGCCCACCTTGTAGATGTTCTTGACGTCCTCGCCGGTCGCGGTGAGGTCGGTGATCATCGTGCCGACGATCGCCTCCAGGTCCACCGCGGCCTTGGCGAGGTTGTCCAGCGAGCCGGAGAGCTCCTCGTTGCCCTGGGCGCTCGCGAGGAACTTCTTGATCTCCTCGGAGAGGATGTTCAGCGAGGCGCCCTGGTCGCGGACGATCTTCCGGAAGAAGAAGTCCTGGCCCTGGATCGCCGTCGTGCCCTCGTACAGGGTGTCGATCTTGGCGTCGCGGATGTACTGCTCGACCGGGTACTCCTGGAGGTATCCGGAGCCGCCGAAGGTCTGGAGCGACTGCGCGAGCTGCTCGTAGGACTTCTCCGAGCCGTAGCCCTTGACGATCGGGAGCAGCAGGTCGTTGAGGCCGTTGAGCGCCTTGGCGTCCTCGCCCGCGGCCTCCTTGACCTGGATCGCGTCCTGGACGGAGGCGGTGTACAGCACGAGGGAGCGCATGCCCTCGGCGTACGCCTTCTGCGTCATGAGGGAGCGGCGCACGTCGGGGTGGTGCGTGATGGTGACCTTGGGGGCCGTCTTGTCCATGAACTGCGACAGGTCGGTGCCCTGGACGCGCTCCTTGGCGTACTCCAGCGCGTTGAGGTAACCGGCGGAGAGGGCCGCGATGGCCTTCGTGCCGACCATCATGCGGGCGAACTCGATGATGCGGAACATCTGGCGGATGCCGTCGTGCTTGTCGCCGATCAGCCAGCCCTTGGCGGGGTGCTGGTCGCCGAAGGTCATCTCGCAGGTGTTCGACGCCTTGAGGCCCATCTTGTGCTCGACGTTCGTCGCGTACACGCCGTTGCGCGCACCGAGCTCGCCGGTGGTCCAGTCGAAGTGGAACTTCGGGACCAGGAAGAGGGAGAGGCCCTTGGTGCCGGGGCCGGCGCCCTCGGGGCGCGCCAGGACGTAGTGGAGGATGTTCTCGGACATGTCGTGCTCGCCCGAGGTGATGAAGCGCTTCACACCCTCGATGTGCCAGGAGCCGTCCTCCTGCTCGACCGCCTTCGTGCGGCCGGCGCCGACGTCCGAACCGGCGTCCGGCTCGGTCAGCACCATCGTCGAGCCCCACTGCTTCTCGACGGCGATCTCCGCGATCTGCTTCTGCGCCTCGTTGCCCTCGTCGAAGAGGATGCCGGCGAACGCGGGGCCGGAGGAGTACATCCAGACCGCCGGGTTGGAGCCGAGCAGCAGCTCCGCGTAACCCCAGATCAGGGAGCGCGGGGAGGTCGTGCCGCCGATCTCCTCGGGCAGGCCCAGGCGCCAGTACTCGGAGTCCATGAACGCCTGGTACGACTTCTTGAAGGAGGCCGGGACGGGCGCGGTGTTCGTCTCGGGGTCGAAGACCGGCGGGTTGCGGTCGGCGTCGGCGTACGAGTCGGCGAGCTCGTTCTCCGCGAGGCGGGTGACCTCGTCCAGGATGCTCTTCGCGGTGTCGACGTCCATCTCCGCGAACGGACCGGTGCCGTACAGCTTGTCGCGCCCGAGGACCTCGAAGAGGTTGAACTCGATGTCGCGGAGATTCGACTTGTAGTGCCCCATGGGAAGGCTCCGTAATCAATAGCAGTGGCGCGCAGCGCCCCGTGGAGGAGTGAGGATCGGGCGACGGACGGCCTGGCGTGGGTATATCACCTGACCCCCACGATGATGCTACCCGTCAGTAATAAGACGCAACCCCTCAAGGCACAGATGTGTCCGATTACTCTTTGCGGCATGTATGGCTACGACCAGAACCCGGGCGCACAGCAGCAGATGGGCGGCGGCTACGGCGAGCAGCCGTTGTACCCCGAGCCCTCGCCGCCGTCCCTGGCCGACGCGGTACGGGCCTTCACGACCGGATCGCTGTCCGCCGAGGACTTCCAGCAGATCTTCGCCACGGCGAAGGTCTACTGCCCGCGCGGCGACAACCCGGGCTTCCTGGCCCTCCACAACACCCAGCAGCCGGTGATCCCCATGTTCACCACGCTCAAGGAGCTCCGGAGCTACGCCGGCAAGGAGTCCAAGTACTTCGTGATCACGGGGGCCGAGGTGATCGACCTGCTGCCGACGGGCTACGGCTTCGTCCTGGACATGGAGGGCGATCACCGCATGGTCTTCGACGCCAAGGCGGTGGAGCAGATGGTCGACTTCGCGATGCGCCGCATGTACGGCTAGACGCCATTGCTGCGCAGACGGCTGAGCGGCGCCCGCCGCACACCGGCCGCCCGAGGGCCCGCACCGGAAAGGTGCGGGCCCTCGGTGCTGTCCGGAGGGGCGGGAGCGGCGGCGGGAATGGATGTCGCCTTGCTAGATGTTCACCGTTCAACTAAATTGGGATCAGAAGACTCCCGGAGGTGGCTCCCATGCCCGCAGTGACCGTCGAAAACCCGCTGACCCTGCCGAAGGTCGCGGCCCAGGCCGAGGCCGTGGCGCGCCCCGTGCTGACCGTCACGACCGCGCCGAGCGGCTTCGAGGGCGAGGGGTTCCCGGTGCGGCGCGCCTTCGCCGGGATCAACTACCGGCACCTCGACCCGTTCATCATGATGGACCAGATGGGTGAGGTGGAGTACGCCGCGGGTGAGCCGAAGGGCACCCCCTGGCACCCCCACCGCGGCTTCGAGACCGTCACGTACATCATCGACGGGAGCTTCATCCACCAGGACAGCCACGGCGGCGGCGGGGCCATCGAGAACGGCGACACGCAGTGGATGACCGCGGGCAGCGGGCTGCTCCACATCGAGACGCCGCCCGAGGCGCTCGTCATGTCCGGCGGCCTCTTCCACGGCCTCCAGCTCTGGGTGAACCTGCCCAAGGCCGACAAGATGATGGCGCCCCGCTACCAGGACATCCGTGGCGGCCAGGTCCAGCTCCTCGCCTCCCCCGACGGCGGTGCGCTGCTCCGCGTCATCGCCGGTGAGCTCGACGGTCACGAGGGTCCGGGCATCACCCACACCCCCATCACCATGGTCCACGCGACGGTCCGCCCGGGCGCCGAGGCGACCCTGCCCTGGCGCGAGGAGTTCAACGGCCTCGCGTACGTCCTCGCCGGGCGCGGGAGCGTCGGCGCGGAGCGCCGGCCCGTCCGCACCGGGCAGACCGCGGTCTTCGGCAAGGGGTCCTCGCTGACCGTCCGCGCGGACGAGACGCAGGACGGCAACACACCGGACCTGGAGGTCGTGCTGCTCGGCGGGCGCCCGATCCGTGAGCCGATGGCGCACTACGGGCCGTTCGTGATGAACACCCAGGACGAGCTCAAGCAGGCCTTCGAGGACTTCCAGGCCGGCCGGCTCGGCAAGGTCCCGGCCGTCCACGGCATGTGACCCGCCCCGGCCGTCCACGGCGGTGGACGGCCGGCGGGCCACGGCGCGGTCGACCCGCCCTGCCGGACGTACGGGTGACGGCCCGTCACCCGTACGCCCGTGCGGGAGGGACACCGCTCCCCGCCCGTGATCGGGTGGGAGGGTGTCCACCCGGAAGCTGCCCACCCGGAAGCTGCCCGCCCGGAAGCCCCTCCTGCCCGACGTGGCGCGGCGGACGGCCGCCTGGTGCGGTGTTCTGCTGCTGGTCGCCGGTGTCGCGGCGGTGGCCGTCTGGCTGTGCGTGACGCTCAAGACCGCGGTCACCCCGGTCCTGCTGGCGCTGCTCGGCACGGCACTCCTCGGGCCCGTCCACCGCTGGCTGACCGCCCACAAGGTGAACAGATCGGTGGCGGCCGGGCTGACCTGCGCCGCGCTCGTCGCGGTCGTCGGCGGCGCCGGGTACATCGTGGTCACCGTCCTCGTCGACACCGGCGACCAGATCGTGGCCTCGCTGAAGGAAGCCGCACAGTGGGTCATCGACCACTTCGACATCGCGGGCGTCGCCGATGTGGACGACCTGGCGGAGAACGCCAAGAACCTCGTCGAGAAGTTCGGCGCGAGCGCGGCGGGGGGCCTGCTCACCGGGATCAGCCTCATCGGCTCGCTCGTGACCACCGCCGTCCTGGCCCTGCTGCTGACGTTCTTCTTCCTGCGCGACTCCGACCGGGCCGCCCACCTCGCCCACGCGGTCGCCCCGCGCGGGACGGGCGCCCTCGTGGAGGCCATGGGACGCAGGGCCTTCGAAGCGGTCGAGGGGTTCATGCGCGGCACCACCTTCATCGCCCTGATCGACGCGCTGTGCATCACGGTGGGCCTGCTGATCCTGCGGGTGCCCGGGGCGGTGGGGCTGGGTGCCCTGGTCTTCGTCGGCGCCTACATCCCGTACCTCGGGGCTTTCATCTCCGGTGCCGTCGCCGTGGTGGTGGCGCTCGCCGACCGGGGCTTCGTGATCGCGCTCTGGGCGCTGGGAGTGGTGCTCGCCGTCCAGGTGCTGGAGGGCCATGTGCTCCAGCCCCTCATCCAGAGCCGTACGGTCCAGATGCACCCCGCCATGGTCATGATCGCGCTGACCGCGGGCGCGAGCGTCGCGGGGCTGCTGGGCATGCTGCTGGCGGTGCCGCTGTGCGCCGCGGGGTTCGGGGTGATCGGCGAGCTGCGCAAGGCGGCCGGCGGCCGGGGAGGCGCGGTCCCCGAGCGCTCATGAGCCTGCGGAGCCGCCGAGCTCCGCGGGCTCCGCCGACTCGTACAGCTCGAACCAGATCGATTTCCCCTCGCCGCGCGGGTCCACCCCCCACGCGTCGGCGAGCATCTCCATCAGCACCAGTCCGCGGCCGCTGGAGGCCATCTCCCCCGGCCGCCGCTTGTGCGGCAGTTCGTCGCTGGAGTCGGCCACCTCTACGCGCAGCCGCCGCTCGCCCCGCTCGCCCCTCACCTCCGCCACGAGCAGCGCGTCCCCGTCCGTGTGGACGAGCACGTTCGTGGACATCTCGGAGACCATCAGCTCCGCGGAGTCGACCTGTTCCGCGTCCGCCCAGTCGTGCAGCAGCTCCCGCAGCTGCTGCCGGGCCGACGCGACGCGCTCCGGCTCGGCCTGGGCGATGGTCATGGCCGAGCGCCGCCTCGGCGTCCTGCGGGTCCGCGCTCCGTCGCGGCGCAGCACCAGGACGGCGATGTCGTCCTCACGGCGGTCGACCAGCGGCCCGGTCGTGTAGTGCGAGTCCGGGCCGTGCACCGTCCGTACGAGGGCGTCCGCGAGCTCCTCCAGGTCCTCGGCGTTCTTCTCCAGGACCGGCCTGAGCCTGGTCCATCCGGTGGCCATGTCGTGTCCGCCGGTCTCGATGAGCCCGTCCGTGCACAGCATGATCGTCTCGCCGGACCCCAGGACGACGCGGGTCGTCGGGTAGTCGGCGTCCTTCTCGACGCCCAGGGGCAGCCCCCCGGCGGTCTGCCGGATCACCGCGGTGCCGTCGACGCTGATCACCACCGGGTCCGGATGGCCCGCCCGGGCGACGTCCAGGGTCCCGGTCTCGGGATCGGCCTCCGCGTACAGGCAGGTCGCGAAGCGCGTCGCGTCGGAACGGTCCTCGCCGTCGGCGAGGTCGTACGTCTCGGTCAGCCCGAACAGGAACCGCGAGGCCCGGGAGAGCACGGCGTCGGGGCGGTGCCCCTCGGAGGCGTAGGCGCGCAGGGCGATCCGCAGCTGGCCCATCAGGCCCGCCGCCCGCACGTCATGGCCCTGGACGTCACCGATGACGAGGGCGATACGGCCGTTGGGGAGCGGGATCACGTCGTACCAGTCGCCGCCGACCTGGAGCCCTCCTCCCGTCGGGATGTAGCGCGCCGCCACCGTCAGGCCGGGCACATCGGGGCCGAGGGACGGCCTCATCGCCCTCTGGAGGCCCAGCGACAGTTCGCGCTCGGTCTCGGCGGCACCGGCGCGGGTCAGCGCCTGTGCCAGCATCCTGGCCACCGTCGACAGCACGGAGCGCTCGTCCGGCGAGAAGGCCACGTTGTGCCGGAAGCCGGCCATCCAGGCACCCGTGGTGTGCCCGGACGAGATCAGCGGCAGAAAGGCCCAGGACTGGCGCCCGAACTCCTCGGCGAGGGGCCAGGTGGCCGGGAAGCGCCGCCGGTACTCCTCGGGCGACTCCAGGTAGATCGCCTGGCCGGTCCGTACGACCTCGGCGGCCGGGTAGTCGGTCTCCAGGGGCATGTCGGTGAACGGCTTCTCGTCGCCGACGTTGTGCCCGTGGTGCCCGATGACCGTCAGCCGCTCGCCCGAGACCCCGAAGACGGCGAGTCCGTCCGGCGAGAAGCCGGGCATGGAGAGCGAACCGGCGACCCTCAGGACCTCCTCGGTGGACACCGCCTCGGCCAGCGCCCGCCCCGCGTCCAGCAGGAACGCCTCGCGTGACCGCCGCCAGTCGCCGGTGAGCGGCGTGTGCGCCGCAGTGGCCTCCGGGGGCTGGGCGACCTCCTGGAGGATGCCCATCAGTACGTACGCGTGGCGGCCCG
This sequence comes from Streptomyces sp. NPDC102451, assembly GCF_044765485.1. Lineage (NCBI taxonomy): Bacteria > Bacillati > Actinomycetota > Actinomycetes > Kitasatosporales > Streptomycetaceae > Streptomyces > Streptomyces sp. NPDC102451. The sequence continues at coordinate 193,651 of NZ_JBIWKD010000009.1, forward strand.
GGGTGTCCAGCGGGACCGGCTTGGACCGGGTGCGCACCGTGCGGACGACCGCGCCCTGCTCGTCCACGATGCGCATCCTGGCCTCGGCCACCGTGCCCTCCGCGATCGCGAAGTTCACGATTCCGTCGATCTCCTCCCAGTCGGCGGGGTGGAAACGGGGGCGCACCTCCTCGCCGGGGCGGATCGTGGCCTCGGCGGGCAGTCCCACCAGCCGCGCCGCCTCGGCGTCGAGCGTGACCGTCCCCGACGAGCTGTCCCAGCTCCACAGTCCGGTCCCGATCGCAGCCAGGATCTCCTCGGTGCGCATTGCCCCACTTTAGGAAGATGTTCTGCGCGGTCGCCACCGAGGGAAGGCGCACGACAGCCGTCCCCGGGAGGCCGTCGGGCACGCCTCGGACAGCCGTGCGGCAACAATGCCAATGAAGCGGTGCGTCCACGGGCGGTAGCCTGGGGTGTCATTCCACCCCCGACCGCGAAGACTGGATGAACGACGATGCATCGGTACAGGTCCCACACCTGCGGCGAGCTCCGCGCCTCTGACGTCGGCACCGACGTCCGGCTGAGCGGCTGGCTGCACAATCGCCGAGACCTGGGCGGCATCCTCTTCATCGATCTGCGTGACCACTACGGTCTGGTGCAGCTCGTCGCCCGCCCCGGCACGCCCGGCAACGACGCCCTGGCGAAGCTGACGAAGGAGACCGTCGTCCGGATCGACGGCAAGGTCTCCGCGCGCGGCGCCGACAACGTCAACCCGGAGCTCCCGACCGGCGAGATCGAGATCGAGGTCACCGAGGTCGAGGTGCTGGGCGAGGCCGGCCCGCTGCCCTTCACGATCAACGCCGAGGACGGGGTCAACGAGGAGCGGCGCCTGGAGTACCGCTTCCTCGACCTGCGCCGCGAGCGCATGCACCGCAACATCATGCTGCGCTCGGCCGTGATCGCCTCCATCCGCTCCAAGATGGTGGCCCTCGGCTTCAACGAGATGGCGACGCCGATCCTCACCGCGACCTCCCCCGAGGGCGCCCGTGACTTCGTCGTCCCGTCCCGGCTGAACCCGGGCAAGTTCTACGCACTCCCCCAGGCGCCGCAGCAGTTCAAGCAGCTGCTGATGATCTCCGGCTTCGACCGCTACTTCCAGATCGCGCCCTGCTTCCGCGACGAGGACGCCCGCGCCGACCGTTCGCCGGGCGAGTTCTACCAGCTCGACGTCGAGATGTCGTTCGTCGAGCAGGAGGACGTCTTCCAGCCGATCGAGAAGCTCATGACCGAGCTCTTCGAGGAGTTCGGCAACGGCCGCCACGTCACCTCGCCGTTCCCGCGCATCCCCTTCCGCGAGTCGATGCTGAAGTACGGCAACGACAAGCCGGACCTGCGGGCCAAGCTGGAGCTCGTCGACATCTCCGACGTCTTCGCCGACTCCGGCTTCAAGGCGTTCGCCGGCAAGCACGTCCGCGCCCTCCCGGTGCCGGACACCGCGGGCCAGTCCCGGAAGTTCTTCGACGGCCTCGGCGAGTACGCCGTCGAGCACGGCGCCAAGGGCCTCGCCTGGGTCCGCGTCGGCGAGGACGGCACGCTGGCCGGCCCGATCGCGAAGTTCCTCACCGAGACGGACGTCAAGACCCTCACCGAGCGGCTGTCCCTGGCCCCCGGCCACGCGGTCTTCTTCGGCGCGGGCGAGTTCGACGAGGTCTCCAAGATCATGTCCGCCGTCCGTGTCGAGGCCGCCAAGCGCGCCGGCCACTTCGAGGAGGGCGTCTTCCGGTTCTGCTGGGTCGTCGACTTCCCGATGTACGAGAAGGACGAGGACACCGGCAAGATCGACTTCTCGCACAACCCCTTCTCGATGCCCCAGGGCGGCCTGAAGGACCTGGAGGAGAAGGACCCGCTGGACATCCTCGCCTGGCAGTACGACATCGTCTGCAACGGCATCGAGCTGTCCTCCGGCGCCATCCGTAACCACGAGCCCGAGCTGATGATCAAGGCGTTCGAGATCGCCGGTTACGACCGCGAGACCGTCGAGCACGAGTTCGCGGGCATGCTCAAGGCCTTCCGCCTCGGCGCCCCGCCGCACGGTGGCATCGCCCCGGGCGTCGACCGCATCGTGATGCTGCTGGCCGACGAGCCCAACATCCGCGAGACGATCGCCTTCCCGCTCAACGGCAACGCCCAGGACCTGATGATGGGTGCGCCCACGGTGCTGGACGAGACCCGCCTGCGTGAGCTGAACATCCAGCTCCGCAAGCCGGCCGCGCCGGCGAAGGAGAAGGCCGAGGCCAAGGACTCGGTGGCGAGGGACACCGGCGCGAAGTAAGCGTCAGCAGTTCCGCTTCGGTTCCACGTGAAACAGCCTCCGGCCACCGGCCGGGGGCTGTTTCGGCGTAGGGCGGGATCCTCCGGTGGCCCCTCGGCGGAGGGCCCGGAACCCATGGCGGTTCCGGGCTCTTTGCCTGCGTACGGGTGGACCCTGCCGGACTTCCCGGCCCTCGGGTGCACGAACCGGGTACATCCGGATGGCCCCGGTTCCGATTCGGCGCCGTCGGGCCCGGCAAGGACTGGCACGGGAAGTGCTCGTCCGCCCCCGACCGAGGAGTCCCGCACCGTGTCCGTCCCGCGTCGTCCGTACGTCCTGCTCGTCGCCCTGTTCCTGCTGGTCATCGGCTGTTCCGCCGGGGCGGTGCAGACCACCGACCCCTCCGCGCCCCGCGGCGCGGCCGCCCCCGAGGCCTCGCCCGCCCCGCCGCGCCCCGTGGAGAGCCTCCGCCCCCCTGCGGAGATTCCGGATCTGGGCCCGCAGACCCGGGCGCAGATCCCGGCCACGGCCCGGCAGGCCGTCGTGGTGACCGGTCAGGGCCCCGATTCCAACCGTTCCGCGGTCACGCTCTACAGCTTCGACGACCCCGCTCTCGGCTGGAGACCCGGGGCGGGCCCCTGGCCCGCCCACAACGGCATGGAGGGCTGGACGGACCACCATCTCGCCGATGACCTCCGCTCACCCGTCGGGGTCTTCGGCCTCACCGACGCGGGCGGCAGGCTGCCCGACCCGGGCGCGCTGCTCCCGTACGACGAGCAGCACCGCTTCGCGGTGAGTGGCGAGGGCTTCCTGGGGGAGCCGCTCGAAGGCTCCTTCGACTATGTCGTCGCCATCAACTACAACCGGATCCCGGGCACCAGTCCGCTCGACCGCACCCGGCCGCTCGGTGAGGAGAGGGGCGGCGGCATCTGGATCCACGTGGACCACGGCGGGCCCACCCAGGGCTGTGTCTCGCTGACCGAGGACCGGATGCGGGAGCTGCTGCTCACCCTGGACCCCGCGAAGAACCCCGTGATCGTGATGGGGGACGCCGCGTCGCTGGCCCTGTGACGACGGAACACGCGCCGGTGGGCGACGCGGAGGAGCCCGGGTCCGGATGTGTCCGGGACCCGGGCTCCTGCCATGCGTACGCCGCTTACGCGGGCTTCTCCTCCAGACGCGGGAACAGCACCGCGCCCTTCGTGACCGTCGCGCCCACGGGCAGCTGGCCCCAGCGGCCCGCGTCCTGCACCGGCTGGTCGGCCAGGGTGCCCAGGGACGCCTCGGCGCCCAGGGACTCCCACAGCTTCTGCGAGGTGTCCGGCATGACGGCGTTCAGCAGGACCGCGACACCGCGCAGGGAGTCGGCCGCCGTGTACAGGATGGTCGCGAGCCGGGCCTGGCCCTCCGGGGAGGTGTCCTTGGCGACCTTCCAGGGCTCCTGCTCCGTGATGTAGCCGTTGACCTGCTTCACGAAGTCGAAGATCGCCAGGATGCCGCCCTGGAAGTCCAGCTCCTCGCCGATCTTCTGATCGGCGGAGGCGACGGCCTTGGCCAGGCCCTCCTGGACCGCCCGCTCCGCGTCACCGGCGGCCGTGGCCTCCGGGAGCGCCCCGCCGAAGTACTTGCCGACCATGGCCGCGACGCGCGAGGCGAGGTTGCCGTAGTCGTTGGCGAGCTCGGAGGTGTAGCGGGCGCTGAAGTCCTCCCAGGAGAACGAGCCGTCGCTGCCGTACGCGATGGCCCGCAGGAAGTACCAGCGGTAGGCGTCCACGCCGAAGTGCGAGGTCAGGTCCTGCGGCTTGATGCCGGTCAGGTTCGACTTGGACATCTTCTCGCCGCCGACCATCAGCCAGCCGTTGGCGACGACCTTGCCGGGCAGGGGCAGGCCCTGCGCCATCAGCATGGCCGGCCAGATGACCGAGTGGAAGCGCAGGATGTCCTTGCCGATCAGGTGCACGTCCGCCGGGAAGGTGCCGTCGAACTTCTCCTGGTTGGCGCCGTAGCCGACCGCCGTCGCGTAGTTGAGGAGCGCGTCGATCCACACGTAGATGACGTGCTTCGGGTCCCACGGCACCGGGACGCCCCAGTCGAACGTGGAGCGCGAGATCGACAGGTCCTGCAGGCCCTGCTTGACGAAGTTCACGATCTCGTTGCGGGCGGACTCGGGCTGGATGAAGCCCGGGTTGGCCGCGTAGAACTCCATGAGCTTCGGGCCGTACTCGCTGAGCTTGAAGAAGTAGTTCTCCTCCTTGAGGAGCTCCACCGGCTTCTTGTGGATCGGGCACAGCTTCGTGCCGTCCTCGGCCTCGATCAGGTCGCCCGGGAGCTTGTACTCCTCGCAGCCGACGCAGTACGGGCCTTCGTACCCGCCCTTGTAGATCTGGTCCTTGTCGAACAGGTCCTGGACGAACTCCTGCACACGGTCGGTGTGCCGCTTCTCCGTCGTACGGATGAAGTCGTCGTTCGCGATGTTCAGGTGCTCCCAGAGGGGCTTCCAGGACTCCTCGACGAGCTTGTCGCACCAGGCCTGGGGCGTGACGTTGTTCGCCTCGGCCGTGCGCATGATCTTCTGACCGTGCTCGTCCGTGCCGGTGAGGTACCACACCTTCTCGCCGCGCTGGCGGTGCCAGCGGGTGAGCACGTCGCCTGCGACGGTCGTGTAGGCGTGGCCCAGGTGAGGAGCGTCGTTGACGTAGTAGATGGGGGTCGATACGTAGTAACTCTTCACCACGTCGCGCTCTTGCTTCTCGGATCCAGTGGCCGCCATGGTCGAAATCCTAACGGCCCGTGGGAGATCCACTCACATCGATAACGGCGGCCCGGGGCGCGGAGAGCTTTGCGAAACATCCTTTCCCGTACCAAAGACGCATCCTGGGAGGAGTGGGCACGCGTGCACGAGGCAGGGGACAACACGATGCGGGTACTGGTCGCCGAGGACGAGGAGATTCTGGCGGAGCTGGTGGCGACCGGGCTGCGGCGGGCCGGATTCGCCGTCGACACCGTGTACAGCGGCGACGCCGCGCTCGCCTACCTCGGGCTCCACGACTACGACGTCGTCGTCCTGGACCGCGACCTCCCCCGGGTGCACGGTGACGACGTGGCCCGCAGGCTCGTCTCCGCCGGCTCGCGGACCAGGATCCTGATGCTCACCGCCTCCGGGACGATGGAGGACCGGGTGGAGGGGCTCGACCTCGGCGCCGACGACTACGTGAGCAAGCCCTTCGAGTTCCCCGAGCTGGTGTCCCGGGTGCGCGCCCTGCGACGGCGCAGCGCCCGCCCTGTGCCGCCGCAGCTGGAGAGACACGGCATCCGGCTCGACAGTGTGCGCCGGGCCGCCACCCGTGACGGGCGGGACCTGGACCTGTCGCCGAAGGAGTTCACCGTCCTTCAGCTGCTGCTGGAGGCCGACGGGGGCACGGTCAGCGCGGAGGAGCTGCTGGAGCGTGCCTGGGACGCCCATACCGACCCCTTCACAGGCGCCGTCCGCGTCTGCATGAGCAAGCTGCGCGCCAAGCTCGGGGAACCGGCGCTGATCCGCACCGTCCAGGGCGTCGGATACACCCTGTGAGCGGGCTGCTGGGGCTGATGCGGACCACGGGGACGGCGCACGTGCGGCACTCCACGATCCGGATGCGGATCGCCCTCGTCTACGGCGGGGTCTTCCTGGTCCTCGGCACCGCGCTGCTCACCACGGTCAACCTGGCCTCGCGCGCCGGTACGGACTCGCAGGCGCGGGCCATCGCCACGTCCGCCGCGGTCGCCCAGCCGGGCTTCGCGGTCAACGGCCCCCTGCACGCACGGGGCCGCCTCGGCCCGCCCACGGTCTACGACGTCACCGACGACGTCAGCGACGCCGCGAGCCGGGAGCTCCTGTACTGGTCGGTCGCCGCGCTGCTCGTCATGACGGGGTGCGCGGTCGGGGTCGGCTGGTGGACAGCGGGCCGGGTGCTGCGGCCCGTCCACGCGATGACGGCGAAGGCGCGACGGCTCTCCGAGCACACCCTGCACGAGCGGATCGCGTCCAGCGGCCCGGACGACGAGCTGAAGGAGCTCGGGGAGACGCTCGACGCGCTGCTGGCCCGTCTTGAGAAGGCCTTCGACAGCCAGCGGCGGTTCATCGCCAACGCCTCGCACGAGCTGCGGACCCCGCTGGCCACCCAGCGGGCGGCGATCCAGGTGGGGCTGGACGACCCGTCGCCGGAGGACCTCGTACGGACCCGGCAGACGCTGCTGGACAACAACCGGCGCAGCGAGCGGCTCATCGAGGGGCTGCTGGTGCTGGCGCGCAGCGAACGGGGGCTGGCGAACAGCGAGCGCGCGGAGGTCGACCTGGCGCAGGTGGTGACGGAGGAGGCGGCCCGGCCCCTGGCGACGGCGGAGCGGACGGCTGCGATCCGGCCCGAGGTCACGGTCGCGGCCGAGCCCTGTGTCGTACGGGGCAACAGGCAGCTGCTCGCGCAGCTCGCGGCGAATCTGCTGTCCAACGCGGTGCGGTACAACGTGCCCGGCGGCCGGGTGGGGGTGTCACTGTCGGCGGACGGGGTCCTGGCGGTCCGCAACACCGGCCCGGTGGTGGCCGAGGGGGACATTGCCGGGTTCTTCCAGCCGTTCCGGCGCGGTGAGGGGCGGGACCGGATGGGGCAGGGCTCGGGGCTCGGCCTGTCGATCGTGCGCTCCATCGCGCTGGCCCACGGCGGTACGGTCACGGCGGTACCCGGCCCGGAGGGCGGGCTCGCCGTGACCGTACGGCTGCCGGCGGATCAGTCCTCCGCGACGACCCCGCGGGCGGCGGCCCAGGCGGGGAGCCCGGCGAGCACCTCCCGGTAGAACGTCGCGTCGGGCACCTCGCGCGGGGCGGGGCCCGCGTGGAAGAACCCGGCGTTCTCGACGTCCAGCCTGCGCAGGAAGTCGAAGCCCTTCGCGTCCTCGTCGCCGAACGCGACGAACTGGAAGAACAGCGGCAGCCGTGCCGCGTCCGCCAGGGCCTCCTTGGCCGCGACCTTGGCGTCCGGGGCGCCGTCCGTCTGGAAGATCACCAGCGCGGGGCCGGTGGCGCCGGACTTCTCGTAGTGCGTGACGATCTCCTCGACGGCCCGGTGGTAGTTCGTACGGCCGAGGCGGCCGAGGCCCGCGTGCAGCTCGTCGATCCGGCCCTCGTGGGCGGTGAGGTCGACCGCCCCGGTGCCGTCGATGTCGGTCGAGAAGAAGACGACCGGCACGGTGGCGTTCGCGTCCAGGTGCGCGGCCAGCGCCAGCGTGCGGTCACCCAGGTGCTGGGCGCTGCCGTCCTTGTAGAACGGCCGCATGGAACCGGAGCGGTCGAGCACCAGGTACACGGTGGCCCGCAGCCCGGTCAGCCCGTGGGCCTTGAGCCCGGCCTGCGCGGCCTTGTACGGGGCCACGAGCGCGGGCGCCGCGGCCTTGACCCGGGCGAGGGTGACGGCGGGCTTGCCGGCCGGGGCGGACTTGACCTCGGGCGCGGCTTCCGGCTCGGCGACGGGCTCGGGCGCGGCGACCGGCTCGGCGGCCTCCGGCTCCGGTACGACGACGGGCTCCGGTACGGCGACGGGCTCGGGTGCGGTCACGGCCTCGGGTGCCGCCACCGGCTCGGGCGCGGCGACCGCCGCCTCGGCCTTCGGCGGCTCGGGTGCCGATTCCGGCTCGGGCTCGACGGCGACCGGCTCGGCAGCGGCCTTCTCGGCAGCGGGCTCCTCGACGGGCTTCTCGACGACGGCCGGCTCGGGGGCCACCTCCGCCTCCACCTCGGCCTCGGCAACGGGCGCCTCAGCAACCGGAGCCTCGGCGGCGGGCTTCTCGGCCTCCGGCTCCGGCTCCGGGTCCATGTCGATCGTGATCGGCGCGACGGCGGCCGCCTCGGTCTCGACCACGGCCTCCGCGGCCGGCTCCGCGGCCGTGTCAGCAGGAGCCGCCGCGTCGGCGGCAGCGTCCTTCCCGGCGTCCGCGGTGTCGGCCGTCGGCGCGGCCGGCTTCGCCTCCGGGTCCGACCCCTGGGCCGGAACCTTCGGCGCGGGTGCGGAGGTCGTCGCGCCCGTCGAGGTGGCTGACGCCTTGTCGAAGGCCGCCGCGACCAGGTCCGACGCCTGTCCGCTGTCGTGCTCGGTACCGGCGGACCGGTCCGAGGAGGAGGCCGGGGCCGGTACCGAGGCCTTCGCGGGCTCGGCCGCCGAAGTGGCGGTCTCCGGCTCCGGCTCCGTGGGCTGGGTGCGCTCGGCCTGGGGCGGGACGGTGGCCGTGGTCGGCTCGTCCTGCTCCGTGCGGCCGAACACCTTGCGCAGCAAGCTCCGAATGCCCATGGGCGAGGCCTTTCGCATGAGTTGGGTGCGATAAATGTCCGTACTGCGGGAATTGATCCCTGGCCAGGGCGGATACGTAAGGTTAGCGGCCGGATCCGGCCGTTCGGTTGCGCGGCCCGCCCCTGCGTCAACCGAGCCCCAACCGAGTCGTCATCGAGTCCTGGACGGGGGCCCGTACGGCCGGAAGTGGAGCGGTGTCCCGGACTTCACCCTCCGTTCACCGGCAGTCCCTCGAACGGCGTGGATGCGCCCCTACCGTCACCGCGTGACACACAGACGGAGGGACGAAAACGTGCGCGAACTGCTTCCGCTCATCGGCTCGCACCAGGGCGGGCGCTCTGCGCTGACCTGCCGCTACCGCTGCGGTGACGCCTGCTTCCAGGAGGTTCCGAACACCAGCGACAACGAGTACGCCGGCGACATCATCGCCGGTGCCCTGTCGCGCCGGTCCATGATGCGCGCCGCCGCAGTGGTGACCGTGGCCGCGGCCGCCGGGACCGCCGCTCTCGCCGGGCCCGCCGCCCCGAGCGCCGAGGCCGCACCGCTCGCGGGACGGACCGGCGGCAGGCCGAAGCCCACGGCCCCGGGCGCCCGGGGCCTGCGCTTCGCGGCCGTCGCACCGAACACGGACGACAAGGTCACGATCCCCGACGGCTACAGCCAGAACGTGGTGATCCGCTGGGGCGAACCGATCCTGCGCGGCGCCCCCGCCTTCGACCCGGACAAGCAGTCCGCGAAGGCGCAGGCGGGCCAGTTCGGTTACAACAACGACTTCCTCTCCCTGCTCCCGCTGGGCGGCGAGCGCGGCCGTCAGGTGCTGGTCGCCAACCACGAGTACACGGACGAGATCCTGATGTTCCGTGGTTACGATCCGGCCAGTCCGACCCGTGAGCAGGTCGAGATCGCCTGGGCGGCGCACGGACTCTCCGTGGTCGTCGTCCAGGAGGAGAACCGCACCGGCAGGCTCGCCCCGGTCACCCGCCACCCGCTGAACCGCCGTCTCACCGCGACCAGCGAATTCCGGGTCACCGGCCCCGCCGCCGGCAGCCCGCTGCTGCGCACCTCCGCCGACCGCACCGGCCGCAAGGTGCTCGGCACCCTCAACAACTGCGCGGGCGGCACCACCCCTTGGGGCACCACGCTGCACGGCGAGGAGAACTTCAACCAGTACTTCGCCAACGGCTCCAGCGCCACCGACAAGCGGTACGGCATCGGAACCACCGCGACCGAGCGCAAGTGGGAGCGGTTCGACAAGCGCTTCGACCTCGCGCAGGAGCCCAACGAGGCCCACCGCTTCGGCTGGGTCGTCGAGCTCGACCCGTACGACCCGGACTCCACGCCCCGCAAGCGGACCGCGCTCGGCCGGTTCAAGCACGAGGCGGCGCAGCCCCGGCTGACCGCCGACGGCCGTCCCGTGGTCTACATGGGCGACGACGAACGGTTCGACTACTTCTACAAGTTCGTCTCCAGCAAGCGGATGAAGAAGGGGAGTTCGCGGGCCGCCCGGGAGCACAACCTGACGCTGCTGGACGAGGGCACGCTGTACGTCGCCAAGCTGACCGGGGACTCCCCGGCCGCGGAGTTCGACGGCACGGGCAAGCTCCCCTCCGACGGCGAGTTCGACGGCAGCGGCGTCTGGATCCCGCTCGCCACGGGCACCACCTCGCACGTCCCGGGCATGACGGCCGAGGAGGTGTACGTCTTCACCCGGCTGGCAGGCGACAAGGTCGGCGCGACGAAGATGGACCGCCCCGAGGACGTCGAGCCCTCGCCGCGCACCGGCCGGGTCTACATCGCCCTCACCAACAACACCGACCGCGGCAAGGCGGGCAAGGCCGGCGCGGACGAGGCCAACCCGCGCAACGCCAACAAGCACGGCCAGATCCTGGAGCTCGCGGAGAACTGGGACGACCCGGCGGGGGACGGGTTCGCCTGGCGGCTGTTCCTCGTGGCGGGTGATCCGGAGGACCCGTCGACGTACTTCTCCGGCTTCCCGAAGGAGAAGGTCAGCCCCATCTCCTGCCCGGACAACGTGGCCTTCGACGACCACGGCAACCTGTGGATCTCCACGGACGGCAACCAGCTCGGCTCGCACGACGGTCTGTTCGGCGTCGCGACGCAGGGCGAACGGCGGGGCGAGCTCAAGCAGTTCCTGACCGTGCCGACCGGTGCGGAGACCTGCGGCCCGGTGATCCAGGACCGCCGTGTCCTCGTCGCCGTGCAGCACCCGGGCGAGGTCGACGGCGCCTCAGTGGAGAAGCCGGCGAGCACCTGGCCGGACGGGCGGGGCAGGATCGTGCGCCCGTCGGTCGTCGCCGTCTGGCGCAAGGACGGCAGCGACATCGGCGTCTGAGACGCACGGGGCAGCCGGAACCGGAAGCCCGTCTACGGCCTGTGTCCGTGCGGTGCACTGCTGATGGGTGTCGTTCAAATGCGCCCACGGGGAACAGAGTTGCGTTGTTAGCGTGACCGGCCGGTGTGCCTGATGTCAGGTCAGCGCACCGGCCGATCAGTACGCGCACTCACGAAGGGCCCCCACATGGGACGACCATCCCGCCGAACACGCCTCGCTGCCTGTGCCGTGACAGCAGGCGCGCTGCTGTCCGCCCTGGTGCCGGCCGCGGGTGCCACGGCAGCCACCGCCGACGCCCCGCGTGCCGTCGCGGCGGACGATCCCGTCCCGGGCCATGAGGGCATGCCGGACGACGGCTTCGAGGACGCGCCCGAAGGGGAGCAGGACGACCTCGCGGGAGCGGGCACCTCTTCCTCGGCGTCGGCCGGCGCCGACGCCCAGGCCGTGGTCCCCGGCCGCCCGGGCGACTTCACGCTGGAGACCGGCACGGGCCTGACCGGGCTGGTCGGCAAGCTGGACGCCGCCCTGCCCAAGCAGGGCCTCACCGAACTCGTGACGCAGGCCAACCGGGACGCGGGATGGAACTCCACCTGCGGTGACGCCGCCATCTACGGTCCCGACCTGGTCGCCGCGCCCCGGGTCTGCTGGGCGGACGACGACGCCACCTCCTCCGAGTGGATCCCGCAGGCCATCACCGGCGTCTCCGACGCCCAGGAGGACGAGGACTGGGGCACGTCCGACGCCGAACCCGTCGCGGTGGCCGGCTACGACGACCAGAACCCCGGCCGCAGCGACTACGCCTCCGGCCGTGACAACTGTGTGCAGGCATCCGCGTCCGACGCCTGCAACGAGAAGGGCATCCGGGTCAGCTTCTTCAACCAGGCGACCAAGAAGTACCGCCATGTGCTGCTGGCCTGGCCCTACCTGAACTCCAAGGACCACATCTCCTTCGACGCGCTGCACGCGAGCGAGGGCAAGTGCACGGCGGCTTCCGGTGTGACGGCCTCCTGCAAGGCGCAGAACGGCATCCACGCGGGCGGCATGGTCTGGTACGGCAACTACCTGTACGTCGCCGACACGGCCAACGGCATGCGGGTCTTCGACCTCCGCAAGATCATGGACCTCAACCCGGACAACGACTCCTCGGTCCACGACCCGACACCGGACGGCCTGGTCAGCAACGTCGTCGACAAGAAGCGGGTCGGCCGTCAGAACAACGTCTGGTACGCCTACGGCTACCGGTACGTGATGCCCCAGATCGCCACGCTGAAGTTTACCACCGCGAAGAACAGCGGGACCACCAGCGGCAACCAGTGCTACGCGACCGGCCGCCCGAAGGCCTCGTACATCTCGCTCGACCGGACCGGCGACGACCACATGGTCCTCGGTGAGTACTGCAACGTCAACAACGGCGGGTCCAGCCACGGCCGCGTCGGCACCTACCCGATGACCGCGCTGACCGCCGCGGTCGAGGGCGCGGCGGGCACCACGGCCAAGGCGGACCTGGCGTACGGGCTGCCGGACACCGGCACCTTCGGCGGCGAGGCCCTCTGGCACAAGATCCAGGGCGTCACGCGCTACGACGGCACGTGGTACTTCCACCGCAGCAACGCCTACGACAACGGCCGGCTGCTGCAGGCCACCCCGAAGACCGTGGACGGCACGACGCAGCTCGTCGCCAACCCGAAGATCCTGGAGAGCTCGTTCGGCCCCGAGGACCTGTACCTCGCGCACGGCCGGGGCGACGGCCTGCCGCCGAAGCTGTGGTCGCTCAGCGAGCACGCGCCCAGCAAGTGCGGGGTGTGCAAGCGGGAGCTGTACAGCTACGACATGGGTGAGGTCATCAGCGGCTTCGGCTCCTGACCCCACCACGGCGCCTCATCGCACTACAGTCGTACGCATGGTTTCCGGTGAGGCGCCGCAGGCGGAGGGAAGCGTCCGGGTCGACGCCTGGATCTGGGCCGTCCGGCTGACGAAGACCCGGTCGCAGGCGGCCGCCGCCTGCCGCGCGGGACATGTGCGGGTCAACGGCGAGCGCGCGAAGCCCGCCCAGGCCCTGCGTACGGGCGACGAGGTGCGGCTGCGGCACGCGGGCCGGGACCGGATCGTGGTCGTCTCCAGGATCGTGAAGAAGCGGGTGGGCCCGCCGGTCGCGGCGGAGTGCTTCGTCGACAACAGCCCGCCCCCGCCGCCGCGCGAGGTGGCCCTCCAGGTCCCGGTCCGCGACCGGGGCACCGGCCGCCCGACCAAGCGGGACCGCCGCGAGATGGAACGCCTGCGGGACAGCCCTTAGTCAGCTCTGGTAGCCCTCCACCTCGGAGGCGGGGCGCACCTTCGCCTCCGAGGGGTCCTCGCCGTATTCGCTGAGCGCGCGCCGCTGCCGCAGCAGGTCCCAGCACTGGTCCAGCTGGACCTCCACCTCACGCAGCCGTACCCGCTCGTCGCCGGTGAGGCCCAGTTCGGCGGTGGAGCGGGCGCGCAGGGCGCGCTCCTCGGTGATCAGCCCGTCGATGTTCTCGAAGATGTCCTGGTCGGCCATGAGTCTCTCCCGGTCCGGTGTCCTTCAGATGACGAAGACGGTCTTGCCGCGCGCCCCGCCCGCGCGGTTCTGTGCGAGCGCCTGAGGAGCCTTCTCCAGGGGGAGCTCCATGTCGACGGGCACGGTCAGCTCGCCGCGCGCCACCGCCGCGGCCAGCTCGTCCAGCACCGCGGCGGTCGGGGCGATCCGGAAGTCGGCCCAGGCGACGCCGGCCGGGGCCGCGACGCCCCGGGTGGTCACCGCGACCCCGCCGTCGCGGACCAGGGCGGTGTACGCGGCGAACGAGGCGGAGTCCGCGGAGACGAGGTCGACGAGCGCGTCGACGCCGTCCGGGTACAGATCGCGCACGGCCGTTTCCAGCGCCTCGGGGCCGGTGGTCGTGTCGACGGTGGCGGTGGCGCCGAGCGCCCGCATCCGCCGCCGCTCGTCGCCCCGTACGGCGGCGACGACCGCGGTCCCCCGGGCCGCCGCGAGCTGGGTGAGGAAGCTGCCGACGCCTCCCGTCGCCCCGACGATCAGCAGGCTCAGTCCGCTGCGTACGGCCGTGCTCGACAGGATCTGCGCGGCGGTCGTCCCGGCCGTGGGGAGCGCCGCCGCGAGCTGGAGCGGCATGTCGCGCGGCACCAGGGCGATCGGGGAGTCCTGCGGGACGCACAGGTACTCGGCGTACGCCCCGCAGCGGCCGTGGGGCGGCGCCGTCACCCGGCCGAAGACCGGGTCGCCGACCCGGAAGGTGTTGTCGCCGCTGCCGATCATGTCCACCCGGCCCGCGAAGTCGGTACCCAGGACGAGGGGGAACGCGGCGCGTTCCGGGGTGCCGTCGGCGGTCCGCCGGTCGAGCGGGTTGAGGGAGGCGTACTCGACCTTCACCCGGACCTCGCCGGCCCCGGGGTCGGGCTTCGGTATCTCGACGGGACAGGGCTCCGCACGGAACGCGCTGACAGCGATGGCACGCATACGGCAGACCTCTCACTCGCCCCCTGGGCTCTCACGCATCCCACTCTCGCCCGGCCCACGCACCCCCGCATGTCGGGCTCAGGAGGGCCTGGAGGACCTGGAGGGCCGGCCCGCCACGGCCCGCCCGACCACACCGCCGACCACCAGGACCGCGCCCACGAGCAGCACGATCCACACCGTCGTGCGCAGGGAAGCGGTCAGCGCGTCGTACACGGCGGCGGCTCCGTCCCGGTCGGTGCCGGGCACCTGGTCGAGCACCCGGTCGCGGCCGACGGCGACCGCGATCCGCAGCAGGGCCGCGCCGAGGACCAGCCCGCCACCGGCCACGGCCGCGGTCGTCAGGCAGGCCCGCAGACCGCCGCGTACGAGCGTGAGGCCCAGCACCAGCACGAGCAGCACCACGGTCGCCACGGCCGGCCAGACGCTGCAGTACCTGAGCCACCGGAACGAGGACCTCAGTTCGTCGGCGCGGTCGGCGGACAGCACGGTGATGGAGGTCTCCCGGACCGGGATCCGGTCGGCGAACGGCACCCCGTCGCTGACCAGCTGCTTCTTGACCTCCTCGATCACCGGGGCCAGATCGATGGTCACCGCCTGCCCGTCCTCTCCGTGCAGCGAGGCGGTCACGTCCTGGTGCGCCGTCCGGTTCGCGCTGTCCCAGGCCCGCTGGAAGGCCTCGGTCGTCGTGAACGACAGGGCGGTCTCGTGCAGGAACTGCTCGACCGTGTCCTGGAGCGGCCCGACGTCGATGTTCTTCATCGCCTCGTCCGTGACCAGCGTGGCCACGGTGTTCCGTACGTCGTCGTCGGAGGCCAGCGGGGAGACGGCGGCGAGATACCGGTCGGTGTCGTCGAGCTCCAGGTCGACCCAGGCCGAGAGCGCACTCAACGGGACCAGCACGGCGAGCAGGACGAGCAGTACCGCCGACAGAGCCGCTGAGAGATAGGTCCGCACAGGCACCAGCCAATCCCGTGCGGCGGCGGGGCGCTCCGGGCCGTACGCCATTCGAGTTGCCGGGCGGCCCGGCCGGGTGTGCGCTGAGAGGACGGGGGCGACGGAAGGAGCTGTGCGCCATGGCCACACACGCAACGATGCCGGTGCGCCGGCGGACGCATGCCCGTGCCCCCGCCCCCGCCCAGCAGGAACACCGGCACACCGCGCTCGCCTGGGCGGTGCCCCTGGTGCTGGGCGTGATCCTCGGCTTCTGGGCCTTCTTCATCAACCGGGACGGCGGGGCGACCACGAGCGGCCAGATCTGGCTCGGAGTCGTCTCCGGGGTGGCCTTCGCCGCGCTCTGCTACCTGCTCGCGCAGGTCCGGTGGTCCCTGCCGCGCGAGCTGCGCGCGACGGCGTTCGGCGTGCTGGCCGGAGGCGCGGTCGGCTTCCTGTCCAGCCTGAACGGCAGGAGCGTCCTGATGTCGGGCTTCATCGGACTGGTGGTCGGAGCGGGGACGCTCGCCACGATGTTCTACGCCTACTACACCCGCGAGGGTGACCCGCGGCAGCAGGGAGAGCGCGTCGGACCGGAAGTGACGCCGAACGGGCGGGAGGCGGACACGGCGAACGGGCGGGTCCCCGGGTGCCGGGGGCCCGCCCGCTCTCGTGCGTACCGTCCGCTCAGTCGCGGACGACGGTGACGGGGCAGCTCGCGTGCTGGGCGACATGGAGGCTGACCGAGCCGAGCAGCGTCGCCTTGAAGCCGCTGTAGCCACGGGCGCCGACGACCAGCAGGTTGGCGCCCTTGGAGCGTTCCAGCAGGGACTGGGCGGGGTTGCCGATCACGACGATCTTCTCGACCGCCGCCGCTCCCTCGGCGCCGAGGGCCTCCTCCAGCGCCTCGTTGAGCGCCACGGTCGCCACCGCCTGCGGGTCGAAGTCCTCCGGCATGCCCGGCATCATGGACCCCCAGCTGGTCGCGGGGTACTCCCAGCTGTTGACCGCCTCGACGGTGTCGCCGGTCAGCTCGGCCTGGCGTACGGCCCAGCGCAGCGCCTTGATCGACGGGTCCGACCCGTCGACGCCCACGACGATCCTGCCCATGTCTGCCTCCAGTGTGTTCAACATTTACGGCATACAGGGAGCAACTGTAGTCAACACGGACTCCGGGGGCCGCTCAGGCCCCCGGGGCCGGCTTCAGCCGACCCGCAGTCCGGCGAGCTGCTGCTCGAACGGGACGAGCGCGTCCTCGCCGTCGTCGAGGGTCGGGGTCCGTGAGGCGCCGGAGACGGTCCGGCCCGTCACTGCGGAGGCGAGCTCGCCGCCCGCGCGCCGGATCCGGGAGGGCAGCCCCTCGGTGTACTCGTCCCCGTCTCTGCCCCAGTCCTCCGACGCCGCGTACACGGAGGTCGGCAGGACGACGGCCCGCAGGTAGGCGAAGAGCGGGCGCATCGCGTGCTCCAGGACCAGCGAGTGGCGAGGGGTGCCGCCGGTCGCCGCGATGACGACGGGCTTGCCGGTCAGCGCGGTGTTGTCGACCAGGTCGAAGAAGGACTTGAACAGCCCGCTGTACGAGGCGGTGAAGACGGGCGTCACGGCGATCAGTCCGTCCGCCCCGGTCACCGCGTCGAGCGCCTTCTTCAGGCCGGCCGGCGGGAAGCCGGTGACCAGGTGGTTGGCGATGTCGACGGCCAGGTCGCGCAGCTCGACGACCTCGACCTCGACGCGGCGGTCCTGCTCGGCCGCCAGCCTCTCGCGGGCCGCCCCGGCGAGCCGGTCGGCCAGCAGCCGGGTGGAGGAGGGGCTGCTGAGACCGGCCGCGACGGCGACGATCTTCAGGGGGGCGGTGGCGGGCACGGTCATCGGAGCTCCTTCGGGTCTGCGGCGGCGGCGCGGGCGGCGGCGACCGCGGGGTGGACGGGGGCGTCCGGCACTCCGGCCGGGCGCAGGCGGGCGAACTCCTTGCGCAGGACGGGCACGACCTCCTCGCCCAGGATGTCGAGCTGCTCCAGGACCGTCTTCAGCGGCAGCCCCGCGTGGTCCATCAGGAACAGCTGGCGCTGGTAGTCACCGACGTCCTCGCGGAAGGACAGGGTCCGCTCGATGACCTCCTGCGGGGAGCCGACGGTCAGCGGGGTCTGCTGGGTGAAGTCCTCCAGGGAGGGCCCATGTCCGTAGACCGGGGCGTTGTCGAAGTACGGGCGGAACTCCCGCACCGCGTCCTGCGAGTTCTTCCGCATGAACACCTGGCCGCCGAGGCCCACGATCGCCTGCTCGGCGGTGCCGTGCCCGTAGTGGGCGTAGCGGCGCCGGTAGAGGTCGACCATCTTCCTGGTGTGCTCCATGGGCCAGAAGATGTTGTTGTGGAAGAACCCGTCGCCGTAGTACGCGGCCTGCTCGGCGATCTCCGGCGAGCGGATCGAGCCGTGCCAGACGAACGGCGGGACACCGTCCAGCGGGCGCGGGGTCGCGGTGAAGGACTGCAGCGGGGTGCGGAACTTCCCCTCCCAGTCGACGACGTCCTCGCGCCACAGCTTGTGCAGCAGCGCGTAGTTCTCGATCGCCAGCGGGATGCCCTGACGGATGTCCTTGCCGAACCAGGGGTAGACCGGCCCGGTGTTGCCGCGGCCCATCATCAGGTCGACGCGGCCGTCGGCCAGGTGCTGGAGCGTGGCGTAGTCCTCGGCGATCTTCACCGGGTCGTTGGTGGTGATCAGCGTGGTCGAGGTGGAGAGGATCAGCTTCTCGGTGCGGGCCGCGATGTAGCCGAGCGTGGTCGTCGGCGAGGACGGGACGAACGGCGGGTTGTGGTGCTCGCCGGTCGCGAAGACGTCCAGGCCCACTTCCTCGGCCTTGAGCGCGATCGCGAGGGTCGCCTTGATCCGCTCGTTCTCGCTCGGTGTCGTACCGGTCGTGGGGTCGGTGGTGACGTCCCCGACGGTGAAGATCCCGAACTGCATGGCGCCCGCCTCCAAAGGTGTTGAGCGAGAAGTGTTGAGCACGTGGTCCGTGGCTATTGGTTGAACGTTGAACTATGTGAACACACCCTACAACGGAGCACCCCCTCTCCCTATTCCACCCGCTCCAGGACACCTGTCCACCGGGCCCTGCGTACCCTGGACACGGCGCCCGCCGCGGCCGCCGGACGGAGGAACGCCTGATGAGCGAGAGCGAACGCTGGAAGGAACGCGGCGTCGCCCTGCGCGTCTTCGTCTACGTCTTCGCGACGCACCTGTTCGCCGGGTTCGTCATGCTGCTCTTCTACGTCGGTGGCGGCGACAAGTAGGAAAACGCTCCCGTGCCGGAAGGCCGCTGCGCGCTACACTCGCGCCATGACCTCCGTACCGTGCCGAAACTGGTGGCGCTCCTCCTAGGAGCGGCCACCTTCTCTGCACGGAACCAGGGCCGTTCGATCTTCGGACGGCCCTTTTCGCTGCCCCGGTGCCCCGTGACGGGCCGTCCTCCACGCATACACCACCAGCGAGGAGACCCCCGTGACCACGACCGCCGACCTCTCCGTCAGTCCCGCGGTGCGCCGCAGCGCCGAACTGGAACAGCAGCTCGCCCTGGACCCCGGACGCTTCCGCGTCCTCACCGGCGACCGGCCCACCGGGGCCCTGCACCTCGGCCACTACTTCGGCACCCTCCACAACCGGGTGCGCCTCCAGGACCTGGGCGTGGACGTCTTCGTGCTGATCGCCGACTATCAGGTCCTCACCGACCGGGACGTGGCCGAGCGGCTCACCGAGCATGTGGAGGGGCTGCTCCTGGACTATCTCGCCATCGGGATCGACCCCGCCCGTACGACGGTCTTCAACCACAGCGCGGTCCCCGCCCTCAACCAGCTGCTGCTGCCGTTCCTGTCCCTGGTCTCCGTCGCCGAACTGGGCCGCAACCCCACGGTGAAGGACGAGATCGCGCACTCCCGGCAGTCCGCCGTCAGCGGCCTCATGTACACCTACCCGGTGCACCAGGCCGCCGACATCCTGTTCTGCAAGGGCAACCTCGTCCCCGTCGGCCAGGACCAGCTGCCCCACCTGGAGATCACCCGCACCGTCGCCCGGCGCTTCAACGAGCGGTACGGCGATGTCTTCCCCGAGCCCGACGCGCTGCTCTCCGCCGCGCCCCTGCTGCTCGGCACCGACGCCACCAAGATGAGTAAGAGCCGCGGCAACTCCATCGCCCTCGGCGCCGACGCCGACGAGACCGCCCGGCTGATCAAGGGCGCCACCACCGACGCCGACCGGCACATCACCTACGACCCCGGGCTGCGGCCCGGGGTGTCGAGCCTGGTGCTGCTGGCCGCGCTCTGCCTCGGCCGCGACCCGCACGAGGTCGCCGAGGAGATCGGCAACAG
Organism: Streptomyces sp. NPDC102451; assembly: GCF_044765485.1. NCBI lineage: Bacteria > Bacillati > Actinomycetota > Actinomycetes > Kitasatosporales > Streptomycetaceae > Streptomyces > Streptomyces sp. NPDC102451. The sequence continues at coordinate 213,400 of NZ_JBIWKD010000009.1, forward strand.
CGGCGCGGCCGGTCTCAAGCGGACCGTGACGGAGGCCGTCAACGCGGCGATGGCCCCGATCCGCGCCCGCCGGGCGGAGTACGCCCAGGACATGGGGTACGTACGTGACGTGCTGCGGGCCGGCAACGAGCGGGCGAACGCCGTGGCCGAGGCGACGCTCACGGAGGTGCGGCAGGCGATGGGGATGTTCCTCTAGGGCGGAGGCCGGGAACACTGGCCGACATGCCCGTCTCGCTGCACCACATCGTCATCGACACCCACGACCTGCCCGCCCTGTCCCGCTTCTGGGCCGAAGCGCTGCGCTGGCGCATCCTGTCCGAGCGGGAGAGGGAGGTCGTGATCGGTCCGGACGAGACCTCACCCGTGGGCATCTGCTTCATGCCGGTGACGGACCGCAAGGCGGGCAAGAACCGTCTGCACCTCGACCTGACGTCCGCCGCGGAGGACCGGGAGGCCGAGATCGAGCGCCTCCTCGCTCTCGGCGCCCGCCACGCGGACGTCGGCCAGACCGGCGACGAGTCGTGGACCGTGCTGGCCGATCCGGAGGGGAACGAGTTCTGCGTGGTCCGCCCGAAGGAGACGCTCATCGGCTAGCGGGCGCTCCCGGGCCCGCGCGCCCCCGGCGGCCCGGCCCCCGGACCCCGCCCCCCGCTCAGCGGCGGGAGACCGAGCGCTGCCCGCGCAGCAGCTCGGCCAGCCCGCGCCGGGTCGCGGCGATCACCACCCGGTCCTCCCGCCGCAGCACATAGCCCGGGTGCAGGTCCCAGACCAGGCCGGAGGGCCGGTCCGGGGCACCGGGGCCGGTGGGGCCGTCCGGGTCGAACGGCGGTACGGCGGCCAGGTCCGGGAGGCGGTCGGCCGGCGGGGTGGCGTCCAGGGCCAGGACCCGCCAGGCGCCCGCCCGGAACGCCTGGTCGACGGTCCGGCCCTCCAGCTGCGGGTGGCCCGCCACCTCCAGGGCGGCGAAGAGCATCACCTTGCGCTCCACCGGCACCGCGCCGAGGATCTGCCGCCCCATCATGGCGACGGCGAACGACGGCGCGGCCAGATGGGACACCGAGCGGGACCGGGTCAGGGCCTGCGGGTGGGCCGTGCGCAGGGTGCGGTAGACGGCGGTGGCGAACTCGTCGTCGTACAGGCGCAGCGCCACCCGCAGTTCCGGCTTCACCGAGCGGGCGTACAGCGCGGCTTCGAGGTTCGTCGTGTCGATGCTGGTCAGGGCGAGCAGCGCGCGGGCCCGGCGGATCTTGGCCGCCTCCAGGACGCCCTCCTGGGTCACGTCGCCGAGGACCGTCGGGACGTGCAGGCTGCGGGCCAGCGGGATGCCGCGCGCCTCCGGGTCCTCCTCGACGACCACCACCGGGATGTCCAGCTCCCGCAGCCGCACCAGGACCCTCGTACCGATCTTGCCGAGACCCAGCAGGACCACATGGCCCGACAGACCGCGCGGGGGCCGGCGCAGGGAGGACGCGGTGCGCAGCGAGCCGAACGCCTCCAGGACGGCGGCGACCAGCAGCGGCAGCAGCAGGAGCCCGGCCATGCCGGAGAGCAGCTGGATGACCTGGCGGGACGCCGAATCGGTGTCCTCGACCGCCGGGTCGCCCATCGCCAGCAGGTCCAGCAGGGTCAGATAGGCGGCGTGCAGCGGGCTGTCCCCCGTGGTGACCACCGAGGCGACGGCCAGGGCGACGACGGCCGCCGCGACGCCCAGCGCCGACCAGCGTAGCCGCCGGGAGAAGACCTGGCCGAGCGGTGCGCCCCTGCCTCCCATGCGGGTGGGTGCCTGGTCGGGCCCCGCCTGGCTGATGGCCTCCAGGACGATCGTGCCCCGGCCCGTGGCGGCGTTCACCGTCGCCAGGTCGGGCAGGAGCTGCGGGCCCTCGTCGCCGCTGCTGTCGGAGCCCTCGCTGCCGGCCGGGTCCTGGCTGGTGGAGGAGAGCAGGGCCAGGGTGCACAGCCCCGGATCGGCGAGCTCGCCCGGACGCGGCGGGGTGCGCTCGACGGCGCGCAGGAGCAGTCCCTCGGCCTGGATGACCTTGCTGCTGCCGGTCAGGGCCGTGGCGGCGAGGGCCGGTGCGGCGGTGTCGGCGTCGGAGAGGACGGTGGTGGAGGCGTCCAGCACGGCCGGGTCGAGACCGGGCATGGCGACGGCGGCCGCCTGGTCGAGCAGCGTCTCCAGGTGCTGCCCCAGCTTGCGGTTGTAGAGCCGGATGACGAGGCGCAGACGCGGGTTGAGCCGACGGGCCGTCAGGGCGGCGCGGATGTTGAGCTCGTCGTCGTCGTAGACGAGCGCGAGCGCGGCGGCGCGGTCCACGCCTGCCTCCTCCAGCACGTCGTCGGAGGGCTCGTGCGCCTCCATGATGCGGACGGCCTCGACGCCGGCGTTCGTGTCGCCCGTGCCGTTCCCGCCGGCCGTCCCGTTGCGCATCATCGCGGCCGACATCCGCCCGAACAGGGCGCCCGCCCGCGCCCGTTGGGTCAGGGGCAGGTCCGGCCTGCTGGGTTCCCGGCCCGGGGGGACCAGGAGCGTGACCCGCTCCCCGTACACGTAGCGCAGCTCCACGGCGAGCCTGCGGGCGAGGGCGTCGTCGCCGCAGACCACCATGTGGCCACTGCTCGCGGGGCGTTGGGGCTGTTGGGGAAGTGAGGTCACGGAACCCAGCATGCCTTGCTCCCTCCGGTTCAGTCGGGCGTGTCGGTGATCATCGCGTGACGGGGGCGTGGGCCCGCGTCACCCCGTCGGGGCCCGTCGCCCGCTCGATGGCCGCCTCGACCGCCGCGATCCGGTCCGCGAGGAGGCCCAGCGCACCGACCGCCCGGGAGGCGGGGTCGCCGTCGGGCCCGCCGAGGGCCTGCGTGCGTACGTAGGCGGAGGTGACCGCCGCCCAGCGCTCGGCCTGTGCCGGGCCGAGCGTGCCCCGCAGGGCGGCCAGCTTCAGCAGGTTCGACTCGGCGCCCGTGGTGAGAGTCTGGGCCTCGCCCGCATAGTGGTCGTCGACGACGGCGGACAGCTCGGCATCGTTCATGACGGGCACGATCCGCTCGGCGATCTTGTTCATGTTGCGGTACGAGCCCTGGAGCCGGAACGGCGGCTCGGTGCGCGCCGCGTCGGTCTGCGCCGCCGACGCGATGTACGCCGCGTTCACCGCGAGGACCGTCTCCCGGGCCGTGAGCAGATGGCGCAGGACGGACACGATCCGGTCCAGCTCGGCCGGCGCGTAGGCGTGCTCCAGCTGGTCGGCACGCGCGGCGAGCCCGGAGCCGGACGCCATGCGCACGAGCAGCGCCAGGTCGGCGCGGGAGCGGCCCGCGAGCGGGGCGAGGACCGGGTTGGCGGTCAGCGCGTTCTCCACGAAACTCAGCGCGAACACGTCCTCCCGGCCGCTCAGCACCTCGCCGAGGTTCCACACGTCGGCCCGGTTGGCGAGCATGTCCGGAATCCTGAACCGGTCCCCGGACTCGGTGTACGGGTTGCCCGCCATGACCACCGCGAACCGCTTGCCCCGCAGGTCGTAGCTGCGCGGCTCACCGTCCCGCACCCCCTCGACGCGGCGGGTGGCGTCGCAGAGTGGAATGAACTTCTGGAGCAGCTCCGGCGAGGTGTGCTGGATGTCGTCCAGGTAGAGCAGGGTGTTGTTGCCCGACTCCAGCGCGAAGTTGATCTTCTCGACCTCGCGGCGTGCGGTCGCCCCGCGCGCCTGCGCCGGGTCCAGGGACGTCACGTCGTGGCCGAGGTTCGGCCCGCTGACCTTCACCAGGACCATGCCGAGCCGGTCGGCGACGTACTCCATGAGCGTCGTCTTGCCGTAGCCGGGCGGGGAGACGAGCAGCAGCAGGCCCTGCGAGTCGGTGCGCCGGTCCGCGTCCGCGGTGCCGAGCTGCTTGGCGAGGCTGTCGCCGATCAGCGGCAGGTACACCTCGTCCAGCAGCTGGTTGCGGACGAACGCCGACATCACGCGCGGCCGGTGGTCGTCCAGCCGCAGCCGGGCGCGCTCGGAGTCGACCAGCGTGGTGCGCAGCCGCTGGTAGGCGCGGAAGCCGGGCACGCCCTCGGCGCGGAACTCGGCGGTACGGGCGAGGAGTTCGTCCAGCCGCACGGTCAGCGACCCCCTCTCGACACGGGGGTGGTCGCCGAGCAGTCCGTCCACGGTCGCGGTGAGCGGGGCGTCGCGGTCGTACCGCTCCAGGCCGGGGCAGAGCTCCACGGCCGCGGCCTCCGCCAGGTCCCCGGCGTCCACGTCGGTGCCGGACGCGGCGGCGTACGAGCCGAGCCAGCCCTCGACCAGCTGGCGCCGGGCCGGCAGGTCGTCACCGAAGGCGGCCAGGTCGTCGTCGTACGCCGAAGTCCCGGTCGCCCGGCGGAACTTCTCCAGGAACTCGCGGGTGGCGGCGCTCGTCACGAAGCCGGCGGGGCCGCTCGTCAGCTCCTCGAAGAGGTACACGGCGGCCGTACTCCCCGCGCCCATCACGGCCGCCCACTCCTCCTGGAGCACGGCGATGGCGGGGGCGAGCCCGAAGGTGTCGCGGGCCCGCGCCAGCGACACGGCCCGGCGCGCCCAGGACGTACGGAGCGCCTCGTCCGCCTCGTGCGCCCAGAACAGCTGCGCGGCGGCGCGCACAGCGGACTCGTACCGCAGCAGCCCCGCACCGGCGTACAGCTCCAGCAGGGCGGTCAGGATCGCGGTGGCGTCCTCGTCGTGGACGCCACGCTGGTGACCCTCGTCGTACGCCGCCGCTGCCGCCTCCCGGACGAGTCCGGCCAGGTCCCGCGCGTCCGCCAGGGCGTCGGCGCCGTGCTCGTCCAGCAGCCGGGCGGCCAGGTGCTCGGCGCGGTAGACGTCCCGGGACTCCGAGGGCAGCAGCCGGTCCCAGTACGGGCGGGTCGCCGCGAACTCCGGGTCGGTGACCGGCGCCCGGTAGTCGGTGCCGGTCAGCGCGAAGGCGAGCCGGTCGCCGTGCGGGACCAGGGTCAGGTCGAAGGGCCGGCTGTTCACCGCGAACCGGTGGCGGCCCAGCTTGAGGACCGCGCCGCCGTCCGCGTACAGCTCGCCGCGGTCCCGCAGCGCGCGCCCGGCCTCCTGGCGGGCCGCCTTCAGCCGCCCGTCGAGCTCCTCGGCGCGCACCGGTTCGCCCAGCTCGCGCAGCTCCTCGGCGGTGCGCCGGACCTTGGCGACCATCGGGTCGGAGGCGAAGTACGTGTGGACGGCGTCCAGGTCCTCCAGCGCGGCCAGGCGCCGGGTGACTGTCTCCAGCACCCGGGCGGCCGAGTCCGCGAGCCGCTCTGCCCGCCGGGCACGGGCGTCCTGGAGGGTCTGCCGACGGGCCGAGAACGCCTCGTGGACCTCGGTCCTGCGCTCGGTCAGCCGGCCGAGGAAGTCGTCGGACTCCGCGAACCGGGACTCCAGGTTCTCCAGCTGGAGCAGCAGCCGCGCCAGCTGCTCGTCGCAGGCCTCGGGGGAGTCGGCGGCGGCCAGCGCCCCCGTGACGGCCTGCCCGAGCAGCGCGAACTCGGCGGCGAACTCGGCCCGGCCCTCCTGCGACAGCAGCTCCCGGCGGCGGGCGTCGAGGGTGGCGCGGGCCCGGTTGGCGTCGCCCAGCACCCCGGCGATCCGCTCCAGGATCGACGTACGGACGGTGGCGTCCCCGATGTCGAGCCCGGCCACCACGTCCGTGACGGTCGCCAGCCCCTCGGTGATCGCCGTCAGCCGGTCGCCGACCTCCGAGGCGTCAGCGACCGCGGTCAGCGCGTCGGCGGTGGCGGTGAGGGCGGCGAGCTCCTCGTGGTACCCGGCGAAGGCGTCCTCGCGGGCCAGGAAGGAGACGGCCCGCCGGGCGGCCGACGCCAGGTCGTCCTCGGCCTCGGCGGACAGCTTGGCGATGCGCTGGGTGTCGGCGTACCGCATCTCCGAGAGCGTCGCCAAGTGACCGTGTGTACGGCGGAGTTCGGTGAGCTGGTCGACCCAGGCGGCCGCCGTGCGCGGCGCCTCGCCCCGGATGCGGCGGACCAGGGCGGTGAGCCGGGCCGCCGTCTCCTCCAGGGCCTCGGCGGCCTGCCGGGTCAGCTCCTGCACCGTCCCGAACTCGGCCAGGACCTGGCCCGCGGTGGCCCCGATCTCCGTCAGGGGCTCGCCGAGTCCGCCCAGCTCGGGGTCGGTGAGCCAGTGGTAGCGGTCGCCGGCCCTGGCGCAGTCGGCGACGAGCCGGGTGTACACGGCGGCGGTCGGCGTCATGTCGCGGATGCCGTGCGCCAGGGCGAGGCAGTCGGAGATCCCGCGCACCAGGTCGGCGTTGCCGGTCCGGGCGAGCGGGCCGGTCCCGGCGGGGCGCGCGGCGGCGTAGGTGTCGGAGGCGTACGGGGTCCGCCAGCGCTGCAACGGGTGCACACGGGCGGGCCCGTCCTCGCCGCCCTTGAGCAGGACGAGGGTGCCGTCGTCCAGGAGCGCGTGCCCCCGGCCGAGCAGCGGGGTGGCGACCTCCTGGCGGATCAGGTTGTACGGCAGGAGCAGGGTGCGGCTCTCGTCGCGTGACCGGAAGACGTACAGCACGTCCTCGCCGTTGGGCGAGCGGACCGCGCCCTCGAAGACCGGGTCGGTGAGCTCCTCGGCGGTGTCGAACGTCTTGGCCGCGCCGGTGGTCAGGTAGTAGCCGCCGGGGAAGATGATCCCCTGGTCCTCGGGGAGCCGGTGGCAGGACGGCCCGATCGCATCCAGCCGCTGGACCCGGCCGAGCAGGGTGTTGAAGACCAGGTGGCGCCAGGCCTCCTCCTTGTACGGGCGCACCCGCAGCAGGACCAGCGGCCCGGCCCGCGCGTACTCGACGTCGGCGTCCGCCAGGGACTGCAGCGGCTCGTCGACGGGCTCCTCGTAGATCCCGTCCGGGGTCTCGGTGTCGTCCTCGGTCTTGACGGTGAGCGTGCCGCCCAGGGTGTCGACGAAGAGCGCGTCCTCGGCGACGGCGATGTGCGGGTGCCGGCCGGGCCGGTGGGCGTCCCGGCCGGCCGGGGTCCAGTCGAAGTCGTGCGAGGGCGGGAAGACGTGGTCCTTCTCGCCCCGGGCGTCCAGGAACTCCCCGGGCGTCCCGTCCGGGCCCAGGGCCCAGCGCAGGACACGGACGTCCTCGGCGCTCTCCCCGGTGCGGAACACGGCGATCAGCCGGCCGTTGACCCTGCGCAGCCGCAGCAGCCGGGCATCGCGGAAGTAGCGGTGCAGGCCCGCGAACTCCCGTACGAACGCCTCGTCGGCCAGCGGCCCTTCGCCCGTCACCTCGTCCAGGCCGGCCTCCCGCAGGACGAGGACGTCACCGACCCCGGTCTCCCCGCCGACACCGGGGCCGCGCTCGAAGCCGAACAGCAGCCGGTCGCCGACGGCGACCAGGTCCCGGGCCTGCGAGGGGCGCTCGGTGTGCACCTGCTCGGTGGCGAGCAGCCGCAGCCCGGTCGACCCGAACTCCTCGGTCCGCCGCGCGTTGAGCGCCTCGGCCCGCCGGACGAGCTCATCGGCCTGCGCCGCGAGCCGCCGCCGGAGCACCTCGTAGGCACCGCCGTCGGTGAGTGTGGTGTCACGGTCCATGCGCACGGCTCCCTACGAAATAACACTCACTGACAACGCCCTCTCCGGAGCGCATCGCCGTGCGAACAGGCGCGCTCTCACACCCAGCCCGGCACAATCAAGCCCGTCCGGCGATTGAGGACGGAACCCTCGCCCGGGGCGGGGCCGAACCCTTCGCCCCGGGGCAGGAACAGCCCCCCGCTACGCCACCCCCGCAGGCGCGGCCCCGTTCTTCGACGGCGCCGGAGACGACCCACCCGTGGGAGACGACCCGCCCGCGAGCGACGACCCGCCCGCGAGCGACGACACCGTCATCCCCGCCAGCCCCAGCTCCTCCGCCGCCGCCAGCAACTGCCGTACCTGCCCCGAGGCCGCCCCCGACGTCCCCCGCATCAGCTGCATCAGCAACGCCGACACCGTCAGGTTCTGCACGTCCCCCGAGGACACCGACCCCAGCACCCGGGTCAGGTCGTCCGTGAAGGACGAGCTGCCGTCCAGCCACGGCCCCGCAAGGGCCTGCGCCGTACGGGAGTTGTCGACGAACCCGTCCACACTCCGCCCCAGCGAGATCGACGACACGAGCCGGTCGAAGAAGACCGAGTCCCCGCCCACGATGTCGATGTCCGCGTTCTCCAGACCCGTCGCCAGGATCGTCGCCTGCGCCTCGGCCACCTGCCGCTGCACATCGAACTCCGCCAGCCGGATCTCCTTCTCCGCGGCCAGCCGCAGCCGGTACTCCTCGTGCCCGCGCGACGCCTCGTCGAGCGCGGCCATCGCCGCGGCCTTCTGGGTGAGCCCCTCCGCCTCGGCCTTCAGCTTCTCGCCGATCACCGCCGCGTCGGCGGTCGCCTGCGCCTGCGTACCCTCCGCGGCCGCCAGCGCCTTCAGGCGCGCGCCCTCCGCCTCGGCCCTGAGCCGGGCCTCGGTCGCCTGGGCCTCCGCGAGACCGGCCTTCTCGGTGACCACGGCCTCCGCGTCCCGGACCTGGACCTCCGCAAGCCCCGCCGCGGCGGACTCCGCCTGGATGCCCTCCGCCAGCCGCAGCTTCGCCTGCGCGTCGAGGTCGGCCGTCTTCAGCCGGGCGTCCGCGAGCGTCAGCTGCTCGGCCGCCAGGTGGACCGCCGCCGCCTCCGCGGCCTCCGCCGCCTTGATGTCCTTGACCAGCTTCTCCTGCGCCTCCGCCTCGGCCGCGATGATCACGGACCGGCGGGTGCGCTCCGACTCCTCGACGGACCGCAGGGTCAGGATCGACTCCTCCTGCTCGGCGACCGTGCGGTCCACCGCGATCCGTTCCCGGATCACGTCCGCCACCTCACGGCGCTCGGCCTCGACCTCCTTCGTCGCGGCGATCCGGTTCAGCTCGGTCTCGCGCTCGCGCCCGATGACCTCCAGCATCCGGTCCTTCTCGATGCGCTCGTTCTCCACCGCGATGACCCGCTCACGGTTCTTCTGCGCGACGGCGACCTCGCGTGCCTGGTTCTCCCGCTGGATGCCGAGCTGCTCCTCGGTGCGGATGAACGCGCTCTGCGAACCGAGCCGCTCCTCCTCCTGCACCCGGGCGGTGGCCGACTCCTCGCGGGCCCGCAGCGTCTCGACCTCGCGGCGCTGCTTGATCTCCGCCTCCGCCTGCCGGCGCTCCAGCTCCAGGATGGTCTCGCGGGCGTCGACGTCCTGCCGGGTGATCTCCTTCTGCTCGGTGCGCTGGAACTCGTTGGTCCGTACGTGCTCGATCGCCGTCAGTTCGGTGATCTTCCGGATGCCCTGCGCGTCCAGGATGTTGGCTCCGTCGAGCTGCGCCATCGGCGTCTGCTCGAGGAAGTCGATCGCGGCGTCGTCGAGGTGGTAGCCGTTCAGGTCGGTCCCGATGACCCGGATGATCCGGTCCCGGAACTCCTCACGCTTGGTGTACAGGTCGACGAAGTCGAGCTGCTTGCCGACGGTCTTGAGCGCCTCGGAGAACTTCGCGGCGAAGAACTCCTGGATGGCGACCTTGTCGCTCGCCCGCTCCGTGCCGATGGCCTGCGCCACCTTGATGACGTCCTCGATGGTCTTGTTGACCCGGACGAAGAACGTGATGTGGATGTCGGCGCGGATGTTGTCCTGGCAGATCAGGCCCTCGCGCCCGGTGCGGCGGATCTCGATGGTCTTCACCGAGATGTCCATGGTCTCGGCCTTGTGCAGCACCGGGAGGACGACCGCACCGGTGAAGGTGACGTCGACCTTCTTGGTCTTGGAGATGATCAGGGCCTTCCCCTGCTCGACCTTGCGGAAGAGACGGGTGATGACGAAGACCAGAGCGACGGTGATGAGCAGGACAACGGCGACGAGCACGCCGATGCCCCAGGAGATGGCATCCATGTCAGTCCTTGCGGCTGGTGATGACGTACGAGGAAGAGGAAGGGGGGCCCGGTCCGCACGACGGCGCGCGGAACCACGGGCCGGGGGCCCGGAGAAGGGGAGGCGGGGTCAGCCGGCCTTGCGCGGCAGCGGGCGCGGGGCGAGCGACGCGTCGTACGGCGAGACCCAGAAGAACTCGCCGTCGGCGTCGTACGCGTACAGGAGGCCCGTACTGCCGGAGGTGAACACGTCACCGGGCGCGGACGGCCGCAGCGGCTGCCGCACCTGCACGATCGCGGTCGACCCGTCGGCGGCAGCGACCTCGGCCTGCCCGAAGTCGTCGCTGACGGATCCCGTACGGATCGTGCAGACCTGACCCACGAAGTCCTCGCGGGATGGAGGAGGTTCCGCGGGGAAGTGCCGGCGGAAGCGGCGTACGAGCATGCGGACCACCCCCCAGGCGATCAGGAGCGCCCCCGCCAGGACGGCGAGGTGCAGTGCGGCCCGCGGGGTGCCGGTGGCTCCGCTGCGGAGCACCAGGACCGAGCCGGCCAGGCCGGTGAACCAGGAGAAGACGATGAACAGCGACACCGAAACGGAGACCGGCACCCCGCCGAAGCCGACCGCTTCGGCGTCGAGGTCTGCGTCGAAGGAGTCGGGCCCGGCCGCTCCGGCCAGCACCAGCAGCCAGAAACAGACGACGACCACCAGTGCGCCGCCGAAGACGACGGCCGGGAACGCGACTGCTGCGGAAAAGAACTCGGTCATCCGGCCCACCCCCTGCGATGCCGTACGGTCCGGGGAGACCGGGCGGCGGCAGGCGGCACGGGGGCACCGGCGCTGCGTCGCCGCGAACGGTCCCGCAGCAACCGGTTCCTTCCCCCGTGATCCCCCGTAACCCCCGTGATTCCCCCGTGTGTTGCTGAACCGATCCTGTCAGCCGGGGCAGTCCTGGCGCATTGCCGGAATCCGGCAGCCTTTGCGGGATCGCCCTGCCGGGCACCGGCACAGGCTTCCGTGCGTTGACGGGATGGCGAGGTGCCGATGCTGTCGATGTGTGGAGGAGCGTGCCGTGGCGGAGCCCGAGATCCCCGAGCGGTTCCTGGAGGGCTACGACCGGATCCTGGCCGAGGTCGCGGAGACCGGCCGCCGTCTCACCCGGGACGAGCTGGAGACCCGGCGCACGCTCGGCCGTGAGGCAGCGGAGGCCGGGCATCAGCTGCGCGCGCTGGTGCGCCTCCATCTCGCGGAGACCCGCGCGGCCTGGCCGCTCACCACCACGGGTGCGGCCGTCACCGACGCCGTGCTGGGCGCGGTGGAACAGACGGTGGACGCGTTCGCGGAGGGCTTCGAGCGTGCGCAGCGCATCACCGTGCGCCGTGAGGAGGCGGCGCGGCGGGAGTTCATCGACGACCTGCTGTACGGGCGCAGCGACCTGGGGCGGCTCGCGGAGCGCGCCACCCGGTTCGGGCTGCGGCTCTCACGGGCCCACGCCGTCGCCGTGGCGGCGGGCCCGGAGGCCTACAGCGAGTCCGACGCCGTGCCCCGCAGCGTGGAGGCGGCACTGCTCTCCCGTTTCAGCGGCCGGAAGATCCTGCTCACCACGAAGGACGGCCGCCTCGTCTGCATAGCCCCCGGCAGTCAGCCGGACGTCCTGCGGTACTTCGCGAAGCAGGCGCACGTCGCGACGGACGGCGGCCAGGTCGCGGTCGGCCGCCCGCACCGTGGCCCCGGCGGGGTGGTCCACTCGTACGACGAGGCGCTCGACGCCCTCGATCTGGCCCAGCGGATGAACCTCGACGACCCCGTGCTGTACGCCGCCGACCTGCTCGTCTACCCGGTGCTGACCAGGGACCGGCAGGCGATGGCCGATCTGGTGCGGAGCGAGCTCGGCCCGCTCAAGGAGGCTCGGGGCGGCGCGGAACCGCTTCTGCGGACGCTGTCCGTGTACTTCGACGCGGGCTGTGTGGCCGCCGAGACGGCCCGTCGGCTTTCGCTGAGCGTGCGCGCGCTGACGTACCGGCTGGAGCGGATACACCAGCTGACCGGCTCGGACCCCTCCGACCCGATGCACCGCTACACCCTGCAGACCGCGGTGATCGGTGCCCGGCTGCTGGACTGGCCGGCGAAGGAGCTCTGACGGACCGGTCCAGGGGCGTCCGCGAGGCGCCCGGCCCGAGGGCCCGGGCCGTACGCCTCGCGGGGGAAGCCCTACAGGTCGAACTCGTGCGGCGGCAGGTCCAGCGCGAAGCACGCCTCGCGCACGACGGCCTGCTCCGACTTGTCGAAATCGCCGTCGGCGCCACCGATCACGATGCCGATCTGGATGACGGCACGCGCCTCGGCGGGCTTCTTCTTCGCCTTGGCGATCTCCTGGAGGATGCTGACCTTGCCGAAGGCGAAGTCCGCGGTCAGCTTGTTGACGTAGTCGTTGAACCGGCGCTGGAGGTCGTCCGCCGGGAAGTTCTGCAGCACGTCGTTGGTGGCGATCAGCGAGGCGACGCGCTGCCGCTCGGACGGGTCGATGGAACCGTCCGCCGCGGAGACCAGGGCACACATGGCCATGCTCGCGTCCCGGAACGCCCCGCTCTTCAGGTCGTTCTTCTTCGCCTCCAGCTGCGTCTGCATCGTCGACGCGGATTCCTTGATCCGATCCCAAAGGGCCATGACGTCTCCATACGTTGCGTTGCCTGTGGTGCGGGAACCCAGCAAACTCTACAACTGTGTAGAAGAACCGCGGGTGGCCGTCGGCAGCACGGCGGGCGGCACACCCGTATCCGGCCACTCAGTAGGATGCGGCGGATGAACAGGCCCACTGGCACGGACGACGGCGGCACCGGGGACGGCCGACGGCTGCCCAGGCGCGGCCAGGGACAGCTGGAGTCCCAGGTCCTGACCGTGCTGCGCACGGCGGACGGCCCCGCGACGGCCGGCTGGGTGCAGGAGCACCTCGACGGCGACCTCGCCTACACCACGGTCATCACGATCCTCTCCCGCCTCTACGCGAAGAAGGCCGTGACCCGCAGTCGCCAGGGCCGTTCCTACGCCTGGACCCCGGCCTCCGACGAGGCGGGCCTCGCCGCCCTGCGGATGCGCCGCGTCCTGGACGGCGAACGCGACAGGGCGGCCGTCCTCGCCCGGTTCGTGTCCGCGCTGTCCCCCGGCGACGAGGCCAGGCTCCGCGCGCTGCTCTCCCGCGCGGCGGACGACCCCGGCGATCCCACCGCTCCAGAAGGCCGATAGTCATCGCGATGGGCGTCTTCGTCTACCTGCCACTTGTCCTGCCGCTGACCGCCCTGCCCATGGCGCGTCTCGCGGAACAGCATCTGCACCCCAGGAGCGCCACCCGGCTGCTGGCCGTCGTGGGTTCGACACTGGCCCTGTGCAGCACCCTGTGCCTGACCCTGCTCATGGTGGTCGGCACCGCCCAGCTCCCCGGCAACCCGCTGCCCGACGGCTGGTCGGACCCCGAGGTGCGCGCCGCCGTGCCGTACGACGAGAAGGCGGGACTGATCGCGATCGGCGTGCTGGGTGCGGTGCTGGTGGCCTGCGGCGGCACGCTGCTGCGGCACGCCCGGGCCCGGATCGGCGCCGCCCGCGCCCTGCCGGGGACCACCGGGCCCGGCGCCACGGGGGACCTCGCGCTGGTCCCGTCCCCCGAGCCGTACGCGTACGCCCTTCCGGCGGGCCGCGGCCGGGGCGGCCGGGTCGTCGTCTCCACCGCGATGATGGACTGCCTGGACGCCCGCGAGCGTGACGCGCTCGTCGCCCATGAGCGCGCGCACCTGACCGGCCGCCACCACCGCTATCTGCTGGTGACGCAACTGGCGGCCCGCGCCAACCCGTTCCTCCTGCCCCTGCGGACGGCGGTGGCGTACAGCACCGAACGCTGGGCGGACGAGGAGGCGGCGTACGCCGTCGGCAGCCGCAGGGCCGTCGCCACGGCGGTCGGCAAGGCGGCCCTGTTCTCGCACCGCCCGCCGGGGCCCGCGGTGCTCCCCGCATTCGCGGCGGCGGGCCCCGTGCCGCGCCGGGTGGCGGCGCTGCTCGACCCCGAACCCTCGGCCGGACTCTGGCCCCCCGCCTCCGCGCACCTGGCCCTGGCGGCGGTGATCGCGACGGCGGGGACGGCGGCCTCGGCGCTCTCGTCGCTCAACGCGACGGTGACGCTCGTCGGGATACTCCACGCGGCCACCCCGCTCTGAACCGCTGTCGGCGGACCGTCAGTCGGCGTCGCGCCCGGCGTGCTCCGGCGTGAGGTCGTCGTGCGACGGCATCGGCTGCTCGGCCGCCACGGCCGGCTTCGTCCGCTTGCCGGCCAGCGCGGCCTGGAGCTTCGAGGCGACCGGCTCCGTCCACCGGGCGGTGAGCGGTCCCACGATCACCAGGATCAGCACGTACGCGGTCGCGATGGGCCCGATCCGCGGCTCCGTCGCCACGGCCAGACCGGCGATGACGATCGAGAACTCCCCACGCGCGACCAGCGTGCCGCCCGCGCGCCAGCGGCCGCGCGGACCGATCCCGGCCCGCCGGGACGCGTACCAGCCGGTGCCGATCTTCGTGAAGACGGTGACGATCGCCAGCAGCGCCGCGGGAAGCAGCACGGGCGGGATCTCGGCCGGGTCGGTGGACAGCCCGAAGAACACGAAGAAGACGGCGGCGAACAGGTCCCGCAGCGGCGTCAGCAGCTTGCGCGCACCCTCGGCGACCTCACCGGACAGGGCGATGCCCACGAGGAACGCGCCGACTGCCGCGGAGACCTGGAGCTGCTGGGCCACCCCGGCCACCAGGACGGTGAGCCCGAGGACGACGAGCAGCAGCATCTCCGGGTTGTCGGAGGACACCGCGCGGCTGATGAGCCGGCCGTGGCGCAGCGCGAGGTACAGCACGAACCCGACGGTCCCGAGCGCGATCAGCAGCGCGATGCTGCCGCCCGCCAGACCGACACCGGCCAGCATCGCGGTGAGCAGCGGCAGATAGACGGCCATCGCGAGGTCCTCGATGACGAGGACACCGAGGATGACGGGCGTCTCGCGGTTACCGAGCCGCCCCATGTCGGTCATCACCTTGGCGATCACGCCCGACGACGAGATCCAGGTGACGCCGGCCAGCGCGACTGCCCCCACGGGCCCCCAGCCGAGCATCAGACCGGCTGCCGCACCGGGCGTCGCGTTGAGCACGAAGTCGACGGCCCCGGACGGATACTGCGTCTTGAGACTGGTGACGAGCTCCGAGGCGCTGTACTCCAGGCCGAGCAGGAGCAGCAGCAGGATGACGCCGATCTCCGCCCCGATGGCGGTGAACTCCTCGCTGGCGCCGAGCGGCAGCAGACCGCCCTCACCGAACGCGAGCCCGGCCAGCAGGTAGAGCGGGATCGGGGAGAGCCCTATCCGTCCGGCGAATCGTCCGATGATGCCGAGCCCCAGAATGACGGCGCCCAGCTCCACCAGCAGTGCGGTCGTGTCGTGCATGGTCAGCCCTCCGCGATGATCTCGGAGAGCGCGTCCACGCCCTCACGCGTTCCTACAGCGACGATCGTGTCGCCGATGGCCAGCCGGAAGTCCGGCCCCGGTGACGGATGCGCACTGTGTGTGCGCAGGACGGCGACGATCGACGCACCCGTCCGCGTCCGCGCCCGGGTGTCCCCGAGCAGCCGCCCGCCGTACGGGGAGCGGGTCCCGAGCGGGATGTGCTCGGTGACCAGGTCGATGCCCTCGGTCCGTACGGCGTCGATCGGCGCCGCGTCGATGAGGTGCGCGAGCCCGGTGGCCTCGGTGGTCGTCAGGGGTACGGAGAGGACGCACGAATCTGGGTCGTCCTTCTCGTAGAACCCCAGGAACCGCCGTCCGTCGTGGTGTACGACCACGGAGATGTGCTGCCCCGACTCGGTGGTGTAGTCGTACTGGACGCCGACTCCGGGCAGCGAAGTGCGGTGGGTTCCCATGGTTTCCTCCCGAGTGCGCGCGGTGGCGGGGCGGCGCTTTTGATCATCTCTTTAGCTGCCTATTACCTTAACCGGAGCCGTTGACCGGCCACCGGGAGGCGAAATCAAGGGCTCCCGGGCAGCGAGGACTCGTCTGCCGGGCCTGGGCCGCAGCGGACATGGGCGTGCCCGGCCGGTGAGTCGGCCGGGCACGTGTGGCCGTGTGACGTATCAGCCCTTGATCTGGATCTCCTCGCCGTTGGCCGCGGGGGAGGGGACCGCCGGCGCGGACTCCGTGGACCCCGCCTTGCCCTGCAGGTTCCGCAGCAGCGCGGCCAGGTCGACGCCCGTGGTGGAGTTGAGGAGCTCCAGGCCCTGGGCCACGTTGTCCGTGACGGTGCGGGACAGCTGGCTCGCGCCGTCCGTCGAGATCACCGTCAGCTTGTCGATGGCGCTCAGCGGCTCGGACGCCTTGGCGACGACCTGCGGCAGCACCTCGACCAGCATCTGCAGGACGGCCGCGTCGCCGTACTGCTTGAATGCGTCCGCCTTCTTCTGCATGGCCTCGGCCTCGGCGGCACCCCTCGCAGCGATCGCGGCGGCCTCGGACTCACCCTCGATGCGTACGGCGTCGGCGAGGGCCGAGCGGTGGAGCTTCTCGCCCTGACCGGTGAGGCGGGAGCGCTCCGCGTCGGCCTCGGCCTCCTTGACCTGGGCGATCCTGCGGGCCTCGGCCTCCTGCTCCGCCTGGTAGCGGGCGGCGTCGGCGGGCTTGCGGACCTTGGTGTCGAGCTCACGGTCCGTCAGGGCTGCCTGGCGCTCGGCGACCTTCTCCTGCTCGCTGAGGACCTCCTGCTGACGGGCGGCCTCGGCGAGCGGACCGGCGGCGTTGGCCTTGGCCGCCGCGGCTTCGGTCTCGGCCTTGATCTCGGCCTGCTTGAGGTAGAAGGTCCGCTCGGCGATGGCGATCTCCTCGGCCGCCTTCAGCCGGGCCTGCTCCGAGGCGCGCCGGGCGATGGCCTCGGCGATGTCGGCCTCCTGCTTGGCGCGGGCGGCCTCCGGGCGGCCGAGGTCCTCCAGGTAGGAGCCCTCGGTGGTGATGTCCTGGATCTGGAAGGCGTCCAGGATGAGGCCCTGTCCTGAGAGGCTGGCCTCGGCCTCCTCGGCGACCTGCCCGGCGAACGCGGCCCGGTCGCGGATGATGTCCTCGACGGACATGCGGCCGACGATGGCGCGGAGCGCTCCGGAGAGCACTTCCTGGGTGAAGCCGACGATGCCGTTCTGCTGCTGGAGGAATCGCTGGGCCGCGGCGCGGATCGCGTCCTCGCTGCCGCCGACCTTGACGATCGCGACGCCTTCGAGGTTGGACTTCACCCCGCGCAGGGTGACGGCGCCGCGCACGGCGACGGGGATGTGCCGGCTGGAGAGGTCCAGGGTGAACTTCTGCTGGACGAACGGCACGACGAAGACGCCGCCGCCGACCACGACCTTCTGGCCGCTGTTGTCGATGCTGGTGCGGCCGGTCACCGGATCGGTGGACTTCTTCCCGCGGCGGCCCGTGATGATGAAGGCCTGGCTGGGGCCCGCGACCTTGTACCGGGTGATCACGGCCAGGGCCAGGAGCACGAGAAGTACGACGATGCCGATGATGGCGATCACTACTGGACTCATGAAAGATGTCCCCCTTGCCCTCCCGAAGGGACGGCGGTGTGTTCGGTTGTACGGGTTTCTGACAGGCGTGTGGCTCGGTGGTTCAGCGCTCTACGGGGCGGACCGTGACCGACGTGGTGGACAGCGTGGCCTCCACCCAGACCTCGGCGCCGCGTTCGACCGGGACGGCGCTCTTCGCGGAGAACTTCACTGTCTGGCCCGCGAGTCGGAGCAGGACCTCGCCGTAACCCTCGGCCGGGATCGGCGTGACCACCGAGCCCGAGGTGCCGACCAGGTCGTCGCCGCGTGGCGTGGCCGTGGTCTGGTCCCGCATCAGGGCCTTGCTGAACTTCCACGTCAGCCAGGCCGCGACGACGCCCGCCACCGCGCCGGCCGTGAGGGCCAGGGGGACACCGACCTCGGTGGTGCCGAGGACGATGGCGCCCCCGAAGCCCAGCATGGACAGGAAACCGGCGATGACGGGCAGGGACAGCAGACCGTCGAAGAAACCGTTCAGCAGCCCGCCCAGTGCGTCACCGAGGAGCCCTTCGAGGATCCCGTCGAAGATCAGGGAAAGGGCGAGAAGTGCGATTCCCGCAATGCCGAGACCAAGGAAAACGGTCACGTGATCACTCCCCCGATGTTCGCTGTCCCCCGAAACGCTTCCGTCGAACTGGCTGAATGGTCGCATAGGGGACCTGGCCGTGGCACTGCCGGAGTCCGGCAGTTTTTACGGAGTTCCGATGCCGGAAAGCTGCTGGGCGAGCGTGTCGAGCGACTGGAAGGTGGCACCGAGCAGGGCGACGTGCTTCCACCGCAGCACACCGTCCGGACCGATCAGGAAGACGGAGCGGCGTACACCGATGCCGGGTGCGGCGACCCCGTACGCCCGGGCGGTCTCCCGCCCCGTGTCGGCCAGCAGCGGCATGCGCAGCCCGTGGTCGCGGGCGAAGGACTCATGGCTGTCCACACCCTGTGGACTGATTCCCCAGACCTCGGCGTCGAGGCCCTCGAAGGTTTCGAGGCCCGAGGAGTAGGAGCAGAGCTGCTTGGTGCAGACGGCGGTGTTGTCGCCGGGGTAGAAGGCGAGGACGACGGTCCGGCCGCGTGCGGCGGAGAGCGTGTGGTCGCGCCGCGTGAAGGTGTCGTCGGCGAGTATGCCCCCGGGGAGGGTGAAGTCCGGTGCGGGCTGGCCGATTCGGGGTCCTGACGCCATGTCGGCGGCTCCTTGGTTCGGGTGCGGGAACGGTTGTCGCGTCCCCCAGTGAACGGCACTTTCCACGCATCGACACGTTCGACCCATCCGTACGCCCTCCGGCACCGAATATGGGGGTGTACGCGGGCGTCGGCCCGCCCCCGATCTGGAGGTACGTGTGGCCGGAAGACCGCCGTCGGCAGCGGTGCTCATCCTCCACGGCGGTTACGAGACGGGCATGGCGGCGCCGGCACCGGGCGCGCTGAACCTGCCCGGTCTGCGGATGCTGCCGGTCGCGCGCGTGGTGGCCCGCGCGGTGCGCGGGGACTCCGGGGTGCGCGTGCAGCGCGTCCGCTACACGCACCGGGGCTGGAACGGCTCCCGCGAGGACCCGCTGCACGACGCCTTACGGGCGCTGGACGCCCTGCGGCGCGAGGCGGGCGACATCCCCGTGGTCCTCCTCGGCCACTCCATGGGCGCCCGCGCCGCTCTGCACGCCGCGGGACACCCGCTGGTCCGCTCGGTGGTGGGCCTCGCCCCCTGGTGTCCGCCCGGCGACCCGGTGACCCAGCTCGCGGGCCGCGACGTCGTCCTGCTGCACAGCACCCGGGACCGGGTGACGAGCCCCCTGGCGTCCCAGTCGCTGACCGCGAGGGCCCGCCGGGCGGGCGCCCGGACCTGTCTGGTGACGATCCCGGGCAGCGATCACGCGATGATCCGCCGGGCCCCGGCCTGGCACCACCTGGCGGGGCTGCTGGTGACGGGGCTGCTGGGGCTGACCCCGGTGCCGAAGCGGGTCGAGGCGGCGTTCGGGCTGCCCCGGGGGGCTGCGGCCTCCGAGGGGACCCTGTCGCTGGACGGACTCGACGCCGGCGGGCCGCGCCCCCGGAGATGCGGGGCGGTGCGGAGCGGCGGACGATGAGGGACCGGGTGCTCGGTGGCCCGTGAGGGCCGACCGTTCCGCGCCTGCCGGGCACGACCCCTCTGGAGGCTCCGTTGCAGGCCGAAGAGCACGCCGATCCGTCGCACCTCGACGTGACGGCGCTGGCAGCACTGATCGGCGAAACCCCGGCCGGGGTGGCGGTCTTCGACACGGAACTCCGCTACGTGTACGTGAACCCGGCACTCGAACGGCTCAACGGGGTGCCCGCCGCCGCGCACATGGGCAGGCCCATCGCCGAGGTGCTGCCGGACATGAAGGTGCGGACGGACGTCATGCGACAGGTGCTGGCCGACGGCCGGCCCCGTGAGATCACCACCAGCGGCCAGACCTGGGTGGACTCCGTCATCGAGCGGCGCTACTGGCGTGTCGCCATCCACCGGTACGAGCAGGACGGACGGGTGCGCGGGCTGATCGTGATCGGCCAGGAGGTCACCGCCACCGAGAACCAGCGGGAGGAGCTGCGGCGGGCCAGGAGCTATCTCACGCTCCTGGACAACGCGGCCGCCAGCATCGGTACGACGCTGGACGTGGAGACCACCTGCCAGGAACTCGCGGAGTTCGTGGTGCCCGAGATGGCCGACGTCGCCGTCGTCGAGATGATTCCCGAGAGCGACGGGCACACCGGGCGTGAGCCGTCGGCCGGAGTGCTGCGGATGCACAGGTCCGGGGTGGCGGTGGTCCCGGAACTCGCCGAGGCGGTCGCGCAGTTCGGCGGACCGGGGACGGACATCGACTACCTGGAGGACGCGGCCGTGGCGCGCTGTCTGGCCGCCGACGCGCCGGTGATCGAGAACCTCGTCGGCGGCGAGGGCCTCAACCTCAACCGTTCGGGGCCCACACCCGAGCGGGCCGCCGCCTACCGCGCCATCGGTCTGCACTCGGCCGTCGTCGTGCCGCTCACCGCGCGCGGACGCCCGCTGGGGACGCTCAGCCTGGTGCGGTCCGGAGACTCGCCCCCCTTCACGGAGGGGCTGGACGTGGTCGTCGCCCGGACGCTCGCGGGCCGCGCCGCCGTCGACGTGGACCACGCCTACCGCTACACCCACGAGCACCACATCGCCCGGGAGCTCCAGCGCTCCCTGCTCTCCGAGCCGCGCGTGCCGAACCCGGGCATCGAGATCGCGTCCCTCTACCTCCCCGCGGGCGAGGGGGCGTTGGTGGGCGGTGACTGGTTCGACGCCATTCCACTGCAGGGCGGCCGTCACCTCAAGGTGATGGGCGATGTCATGGGCCACGGTGTCGAGGCCGCCGTCGCCATGAGCAACTACCGCTCGATGCTGCGGATGACGGCGGACGACGACCACCCGCCGCACCGCATCCTGGAGCGGCTCGACCGGGCGATCGGACAGTCCGGCCTCGAACGGGCGGCGACATGCCTGATCGCGGTCGTCGACCGGAAGGCGGGGCTCTGCGAGGTGGCCAGTGCCGGACATCCGCCGCCGGTGTTCATCGATCCCGGTGCGCCCGGGGCGCGGGTGGCGCGCATCCCCGTGGGCCCGCCGCTGGGCACGGGCTTCGGCGGCTACCGCACGACGGTGCTGCCGTGCGCTCCCGGGACGGTGCTGTTCATGTACACCGACGGCCTGGTCGAGCGCCGGGGTGAGGACATCGACGTGTCGATCGAACGGCTCGCGCGGCTCAGGATCCCGGTGAGCGGACGGCTGGAGGACCTGCTGGAGGACGTCGTCGACCGGTTCGCGGACTCGGCCGAGGACGACATCGCGGTGCTCGTCTCGCGGAGCCGGGGCTACTGAACGCCCCTGCGGAACGGGGGCGTTGTCAGTGCCCGGTGCGAGGATCTCGGCATGGGACCTCTGCTCCTCACCGACATCGAAGCCGCCGTCCGCAGCAGCTGGGACGCGGACACGACCACGCCCGCGCACCGGCCGCACTGGGATCCGGGGAATCCGGCCCGGGACCAGTGCGGGGTCACCGCGCTCGTGGTCAACGACCTGCTGGGCGGCGAGCTGATCCGGGGCGAGGTGCTGGTCGACGGCGAGCGCGTCGACCACCACTGGTGGAACCGGCTGGGCGGGACCACGGAGATCGACCTCACGCGGGAGCAGTTCGGCCCGCACGAGACCGTCACCGGGGGCGTGGCCGTCGAGCGCCCCGCGGAGATCGTGCGGCTCCGCGAGGAGTACGAGCTGCTGAGCGCCCGGGTGCGGGAGAGGCTGCGGGGACGGACGGCGGCGCGGGCCGGGACGGTCTGAGCACGCGCCTGCCGGCGGGCCGCCGCTCCCGGATCACCCGGCGTGCCGGGAGCGTCCGCGCAGCCGGCGCAGGACGAGCAGGGCGGAGGTGACCACGGGGAGGAGCCCCGCCAGGGTGTTCACGGTGGTCAGCTTGTCCCCGGTGCCTCTGGTCCGGCGCATCTGCTTGACGGTGCGGACGACGGCGATCGCGCTGCTGCCCAGGCTCAGGAGCAGACCGGCCTTCGAGTTCGCGGGCTTCCTCGGCATCTGTGTGCCTCCCGACATCGCTGCACGGCCCCTCGCTCCACGTAACCGGCTCCGGGGCGGGTCCGCAATCGGGGCCGCCCGGGCCGACGGGCGCACGCACCCGGCGGGCGTCAGGCGAAGAGGAAGCCGGCCGCCGTCGCCGCGCCGACAGCCGCCCCCGCGGCCGTCTGGGCCACCGAGTGGTAGCGCAGAGCCACCCGCGACCAGCACACGGCGACGGCCGGTGCGGCCGCGCACAGCCACCACGGGGAGTGGGCGACGCTGAGCAGGGCCACCACGGCCGATGCGACCGCCGAGTCGACCGAGATCTTCCAGACCGTGTTGACGGCCAGCAGCACCGTCGTCATCACCCACAGGGAGATCATCGCGATCAGGATGCCGACGGGCGCGTGCCCCAGGACCATGATCAGCGCGCCGGTGCCGAGCGAGCCCAGGATCACCAGGAAGATGGGCGCCCGCTGGGTCCGGTCCACGACGTGCCGGTCGCCCCAGGTGCCGCGCCCGCGCTCCCACTCGATGTAACCGGCGGGTACGAGCCCGGCGCAGAGGGCGCCGAGGAAGCCCCAGGGGAGCCCGGTCCAGTCACCGGCGGAGGCCAGTCCGATGGCGAGCATGCCGACGAGCAGTACGTTGCGGGGCTGCAGGACGTCCGTGACCGTGCGGGCCACCGTCGTGGTCAGGTCCGTGGTCGTGTCGGTGCTGCTCATGGTGGGTGCTCCGGTCCGCGCGGGCCGCGCGGATACCGGCGGCCGCGCGTGAAGTAGCCCTTCACGACGGGGGATGCGTGAAGGGCTACCCGTGCAGTATGACCGTTCGCCGGTCTGCCGACAACTGACCGGTCGGTCAGTCCTGTTGAGGTGTCCGGACGGCTACGGAGGGCTCCCGCCCGGCACCCGCCGGGCGCGGAGCGCGACCGGTCCACGCCGGGGACGGAGGAAACCTGTTTCGGCGGCAATAGACATGACCTATGCGTACGCCTAGGCTTTCTTGTGCAGCCAGGCCATATCAGTGGCCAGGTGCGCAGCAGAAGAGGTGCAGATGCCCCCGGATTCCCCGTCGCATGCCACGGACCGTCTCGATGACGACGACTACCCCGCGTACACGATGGGGCGGGCCGCCGAGATGATCGGTGCGACGCCAGGCTTCCTGAGGGCGATCGGCGAAGCCCGCCTGATCACGCCGCTGCGCTCCGAGGGCGGCCACCGCCGCTACTCGCGTTACCAACTGCGCATCGCGGCCCGCGCCCGTGAGCTCGTGGACGCCGGCACACCGATCGAGGCGGCCTGCCGCATCGTCATCCTGGAGGACCAGCTCGAGGAGGCCCTGCGCCTCAACGAGGAACTGCGGCGGCCCGCCGCGGGCCGGAGTGGCATCGATTCCTGACCGGCGCGCGGGTGTATATCTGTTTCCGTCGGCACAGAAATACGCGCAATGCGCGGTGAGGGTATATGCCGTGTGCGGTGGAGCGACGGCAGAGTGATATGGCGTACAGCCCGCTTGTGCCCGAATCGTGCTACTGTTGATCTCAGTTGCAGTTGTGGTTCCCAAAACTTCAAGTGCACTCACCGTTTTCACTCCGGTGGGCGCACTTTTGTATTTCCGGTCTCTTCCGGACGGGGCAATCATTTGCGGCGACGTAGGACTCACACAGTGTGGGTCCACGGGCAACGCCCCGAAGGAGATATGACATGGCTACTGGCACCGTGAAGTGGTTCAACGCGGAAAAGGGTTTCGGCTTCATCGAGCAGGAGGGTGGCGGCGCTGACGTCTTCGCCCACTACTCGAACATCGCCGCCCAGGGCTTCCGCGAGCTGCAGGAAGGCCAGAAGGTGAACTTCGACGTCACGCAGGGCCAGAAGGGCCCGCAGGCGGAGAACATCACCCCCGCCTGATCACTCAGGCGTATGGCGCAGCTGGGGCCCGCACCTTGGGGTGCGGGCCCCAGCTCGTTGCGTTTTCCCGGCCGTTGCCGAGGCCGTCGCACCGGCGGAGTAATTCCCGGTGCGCACGAGCCGGGTCGGTCCGGTTATCTGCAGTCATATGGAGTGCCGAATTCGGCTGGTTCATCCGCCGGACGGGCTTCGTTTTTCGATATTTCACCGGCTCGTTCTTGCGATTCTTGGCGCCGTACATGGCTGCAGCCGCCCGGAAAGAATCCCTCGATACGTGCCATTCGAGGGAAAGGTTCTCCATTGAACCGCGATCGCACAGCTCGCACGAACGACCGATTTTCCCGGACGCGCTCCGGCGGGTCCGCCGGCAGTCGTACCGCCAACGGATTCCGCGGCACGGCGTCCGGCCGGCAGGGGGCCCCGGGTTCACAGGGCCGCTCCGGCGGACCGAAGCGCTCCAGTGGCTACGGCCGCCGCTCCTCCTCCGTCTCGGGTGAGTTCGCCCTGCCGGTGACCATCACCCCCGCCCTGCCGGCCGTCGAGGCCTTCGCGGACCTGGAGATGCCGGAGCCCCTGCTGGCGGCGCTGGCCTCCGAAGGCGTGTCCGTGCCGTTCCCGATCCAGGCCGCCACCCTGCCGAACTCGCTGGCCGGACGGGACGTCCTGGGCCGCGGCCGCACCGGGTCGGGCAAGACGCTCGCCTTCGGTCTCGCGCTGCTCGCCCGCACCGCGGGCAACCGCGCCGACGCGCGCCGTCCGCTGGCCCTGGTCCTCGTCCCCACCCGGGAACTGGCCCAGCAGGTCACCGACGCGCTCACCCCGTACGCCCGGTCCCTCAGGCTCCGGCTGGCCACGGTCGTCGGCGGGATGTCGATCGGCCGCCAGGCCAGCGCGCTGCGCGGCGGTGCCGAAGTCGTGGTCGCCACCCCGGGCCGGCTCAAGGACCTCATCGAGCGCGGCGACTGCAAGCTGGACCGGGTCGCCATCACCGTCCTCGACGAGGCCGACCAGATGGCCGACATGGGCTTCATGCCCCAGGTCACCGAGCTGCTCGACCAGGTCAACGCCGACGGTCAGCGGATGCTGTTCTCGGCCACCCTGGACCGCAACGTGGACCTGCTCGTCCGCCGCTACCTGCACGACCCGGTCGTCCACTCCGTGGACCCCGCGGCCGGTGCGGTGACGACGATGGAGCACCACGTGCTCTACGTCCAGGGCGCCGACAAGTACGCGACGACCACCGAGATCGCCGCCCGTGAAGGCCGGGTGATCATGTTCCTCGACACCAAGCACGCGGTGGACAAGCTCACCGACCACCTGCTGCACAGCGGTGTCCGGGCGGCCGCGCTGCACGGCGGCAAGTCGCAGCCGCAGCGCACCCGCACCCTGGACCGGTTCAAGACCGGTCACGTCACGGTGCTGGTCGCCACGAACGTCGCCGCCCGCGGCATCCACGTCGACAACCTCGACCTCGTCGTCAACGTCGACCCGCCCAGCGACCACAAGGACTACCTGCACCGCGGCGGCCGTACCGCGCGCGCCGGGGAGTCCGGCAGCGTCGTCACGCTGGTGCTGCCCAACCAGCGCCGTGAGATGACCCGGCTGATGGCCGACGCGGGCATCACGCCGCAGGTCGCCCAGGTCCGCTCCGGCGAGGCCGAGCTCAACCGCATCACCGGGGCCCAGGCCCCGTCGGGTGTGCCCGTCACGATCACCTCACCGGTGTCCGAGCGCAAGAGCAGCGGCTCCGGTCCGCGTGGCCGGCGCGGCGCGCGTCCCGGCCAGGGGCGCCGCTCCAACGCCGGCACGCCGACGCCGCAGGCGCGTGCCGCGGCGGCGCAGCGCCGGGCCAACAAGGCCGCGTAGTCATCCGGCCGGGAGCCCGGCCGCCCCAGTCCGGTTTTCTCCACGACACCCTTGTTGAGGCACCATGCGCTGTGTCATCGCCCGTTTCCCCTTCGACTTCTCCAAGGCGGAGGTGGAGGGCCTGATGAAGGGCGTCAAGCCCGAGCCCGTCACGGGTGACGCGGTGGTCATCAACCGCCGCGTCTACCCCGTCAAGCAGGTCGGCGAGATCATCACCCGGCAGGACCGCCGGGACTTTTCCGCCGGAGAGGTCACCAGGGCGCTGTCGCGTCTCGGCTTCACCTGCCGCCCGGCCGAGGTGCCCGCCCCCGTGGTGGCCCTCACCCCGCTGGAGAACGCGTCCGCCATGCTCGGAACGCCCGGCGAGGCCTGAGCCGCAGCTCCCTCCTGCACACCGCACCCCCGAGGCCTTCCCGGCCCGGGGGTGCGGTGCGTCCTGGGCCTCGGGCGGGAGCCCGCCTCCCTCAGGGGGTCAGGATCAGCTTTCCCGTGGTCCTGCGGGCGAGCAGGTCCTCATGGGCGCGCCGGGCGTCGGCGAGCGGGTAGCTGCCACCGGTCACGGGCCTGAGGCGACCCTCGCCGACGAGGGCGAAGAGCTCCTTGAGGGGGCCGCTGACCCCGCCCGGGGCCGCGAGGGCGGGGCGCAGCCAGAAGCCGACGACGGAGGCGTTGAGGCGGCCCAGACGGGCCGGGTCGACGGGGGTGAAGCCGCCGCGGGCGGCGTTGCCGTAGGTCACCAGCCGGCCGAAGGATGCCAGGGAGTCCAGGGCCTGGTCGAAGAGGTCCCCGCCCACGGCGTCCAGGACGACGTCCGCCTTCTCCGCGAGGGGGTAGGCGACCACCGCGTCCGCCCCCAGGTCCAGGGCGAGCCGCTCCTTCTCCGGGGTGGAGGCCTGGGCGAGGACCCGGCCCGCTCCGAACTCCCGGGCCAGCTGGACGGCCAGGCTGCCGACGCCGCCCGCCGCCGAGTGCACGACGACGGTCTCCCCCTCGCGCAGCCGGGCCGCCGACCGCAGCAGGTGCCAGGCGGTCAGGCCCTGCATCATGAGGGCGAGGGCCTGCGCCGCGCCGAGGTCCTCGGGGATTTCCAGGACGGCGGACTCCTTGGCGGTCACCTGCTCCGCGTACCCGTGGGACACCCGCGCCAGCACCCGCCGGCCGTCCGGGGTGCGGCCCACGACCTCGCTGCCGGGGACGTACGGCAGGGCGTCGGCGCCGAGGTAGGAGCCGTCCACCTGATGGGTGTCCGCGAAGTTCACCCCGGCCGCCTCGACGGTGAGGAGGACCTCTCCGGGACCTGGCACGGGAGCGGCCAGTTCCACGGGGCGGAGTACGTCGGGGCCGCCGAAGCGGTCGAACTGGATCGCGAGCATGCCGCAGGGTATCGCGGGGCCTCCGGGTGGGCAGGGCCCGGTGACCCGCCGTCGGAAAACGGTGAGGGGCGAGCCGAAAACAGGACAATCGGTCGGTTATGGTCGTGCCCTCGGAGCGGGATTCCGGGCGGATCGCCCATGGTCGCGGCCGGTGGCGCCTGCCAGACTGCCGCCATGAGCGATCTTCTTCACGACAGAGTCGTCCTGATCACCGGGGCGAGCAGCGGTATCGGCGCGGCGGCGGCACGGGTGTTCTCCGAGGAGGGCGCGACGGTCGTCCTGGCCGCGCGCCGGGAGGACCGACTGGCCTCGCTGACAGCCGAATTGAAGGACAAGGGCGCCCAAGCCTCGTACGTCGTCTGCGATGTCACGGTGGCGGACGACGTCGCCCGTGCGGTCGACTTCACGGTCGACACCTACGGGCGTCTGGATTCGGCCTTCAACAACGCGGGGCTCGGCGGCGACCGGACTCCCCTGCACCTCATGGGAGATGACGTCTACGACGCCGTCATGGACACCAACGTGCGCGGCGTCTGGAACTGCCTCCGCCACGAGATCGCGGCCATGCTGCCGAACACCAGGGGCTGTTCCATCGTGAACAACAGCAGCGTGGGCGGGCTGGTGGCCATACCGGCGGCCGCGCCCTACATAGCGGCCAAGCACGCCGTCGTGGGCCTCACCAGGGCCGCCGCCGACGAGTACGCCCAACAGGGCATCAGGGTCAACGCGGTGGCCCCCGGCACCACCCGCAGCGAGATCACGGCCGACTGGTTCGGCCGCAACCCGGGCCTGGAGGAAATGGTCAACAGCCGTACGCCGCAGGGACGTACGGCCGAGCCGGAGGAGTTGGCCAACGCGGTGGCCTGGCTGCTCAGCGACCGCTGCCCGTTCCTCACGGGCACCGTGCTTCCGGTGGACGGCGGCTTCATCAACCAGTGAACCGTCAGCGGCAAGGGCCGCTCAGCCGGCCCCGGAAGACCGTTTTCCCGTCCTGTGTCGCGGTCACCAGGACGGAGGTCTCCCCGGGGCCGGCGGGCAGGACCTCCGCCTCGATCCAGCAGGGCCGGTCGAACTCGGTGTACTGCTCGAACGAGCTGGTGACGGTGGTCGGTTCGAAGGACGCGGGGTACAGGGCGGCGTTCGCGGCCTGGTGCGCGGCCTCCATCAGGACGAGCCCCGGCACGTGGTCGACCGGGTGGTCGTAGAGCACGACGTTCTCCACGTCGTTCCTCAACTGCCAGTGCAGGGGCCGTTCGCCGGGCGCCAGGACCACGTCGCTCGGGGCGGGCCGCCGGACGGTGCGGGGGTCGTCCGGGGCGGGCAGCGGCCACGCGTTCCAGTCGACGGCGAGGTGTTCACCGCGGAGCCGGAGGTAGGCGCGTGGAGAAATCCAGCCGAACTCGGAATCCGCCCGGGCCACCAAGCTGTCACCCTGGAGTACGCGGACATCCATTCCGAGTGAACTGACCGTCCGCCCGCGCTTCTTGGGCTCCGTCACGGAGACCTCGACGGCGAGGTCGCACGGCCTCCCGGGGGGAACGGTGAACCCCGCGGCGACGGTGAAGTCGAAGTAGTGGAGCAGGGTTTGATCGGAGAGGGGAACGCCGTACGCCGCGTGGGCGATGACCAGACCGCTCTGCCGGATGGTCTGTGTGAGCACCCTGGGGTCGTAAGGGAGGTCCTCCGCGGGGGCGGGCCACCTCGCGGACAACGAGAACTCGCCATCTTCCAGGCTTCGCCAGGCGGTGAGGAACACCATGTCGGCACGCCCGAGATGGACGTACTCCTTGGGAACGCCGTCCCGGTCCTCCGCTGCGGTCTGCGGTGGTCTCGGAACAACGGGTATGTCGGGCACGGCCCTCCCGGACACTGGAACAAATTGGGCATTAAGGCGCTGCTATGATACCGGTTCACCGGTACTTTTTGAAGAAGCGTCAGGCCACGTTCAAGGAGAGCGCGAGTTGGCACGACAGCAACGGGCGATCCGCACGCGCAGAATCTTCCTGGAAGCCGCTGCCGAGGTCTTCGACGAGCACGGTTACGACGCCGCCACGATCGCCGCGATCCTCGACCGGGCCGGTCTCACGCGGGGTGCGCTCTACTTCCACTTCACGTCGAAGGAGGAGCTGGCCCGTGGGGTCCTCCAGGAGGCGGTGACCGCGGACGGGGTCACCCCGCAGACCTTCAAGCTGCAGGAATGGGTGGACATAGCGCTCCTCCTCGCCTACCGGCTGCCCAGGGAACCCCTGCTCAGCGCCTCGATCCGGCTGTCCGTCGACCCCCGGGCGCGCGGACTGTTCGGTACCCGCTGGCCGGACTGGATCACGCTCGGCACGGAGATACTCACCGAGGCCAGGGAGCGGGGCGAGCTCCTTCCGCATGTCGACCCGGAGGCCACCTCGCGGCTCTTCGTCGGGGCGTGGACCGGGGTCCAGCTGGTGACCGAGTCCATGGCGGAGCCGCCGGACCTGGTCACCGAGATCTCCGCGCTCTTCGAGCTCATCCTCCCGAACAACGCGGTCCCGGGTGTGCTGGCCCGGCTCGACACCTCCCCGCACCGCGCGGCGCGCATCATCGAGCAGCGGCAGGCGGTCGCCGTCTCCTGACCGCCCGGGCGGGGCCGCGGGCCGCCCGGGCGGTGTCACGGCCCATGTCACCCGATCGGGTGTGGGCGCCTGCGAAGTGGCTGGTCAGCCCGCATGGTGGCCCTATGTGGCTTCGCCGAACCGCCGTGTGCGCCATGGTCGTGCCGCTGGCGTTCCTGGTGTTCCGGGACGCGCCGGTACGGCTCGCCGCGCCCGAGCAGACCACCGCGAAGCCGGCGGCGCAGCCCGCGGCCCCGCGGCCCGCGATCGTCAGCCGGGCGCAGTGGCACGCGGACGAGAGCCTGGTCAGGGAGGACGCGGTGTACACGGGGACGGTGCGGGCCGTCTTCGTCCATCACACCGGTCACACCAACAACTACGACTGCGCCGACGCCCCCAAGATGCTCCGGGCGATGGAGGAGGCCCACGTCCGGGGCGAGGGCTGGGACGACATCGGCTACAACTTCGTGGTCGACCGCTGCGGGACCATATACGAGGGCAGGGCAGGCGGCGTCGGACGCACCGTACGCGGGGCCCATACGACCGGGTTCAACGCGCACAGCGTGGGGATAGCGGCGCTCGGCACCTTCGATCCCGGTGTCACCGTGCCGAAGGCGCTCATCGAGGGCATCGCGAAGGTCGGCGCGTGGAAGCTGGACCGGTCCGTCGACCCGCGGGGCATCGTGCGGATGGTGTCGACGAACGACGACAGCCTGTACAGGCGCGGTGAGGTGGTCTACCTCCACGCCGTGGCCGGTCACCGCGACACCTTCTCGACGTACTGCCCCGGTGAGGCGCTCTACGCCCAACTGCCCGCGATCCGGGCGGAGATGGCCAGACTGCGGGACCGCAAGAAGTAGCGGCGGGTCTCACCGCACGACGTCCGGCATGCATCTCATGGGGGCCGGCACCCCTGGGGGCCGTGCTTGGTCACGCTGTGCAGCGGCCGTCGGGCCCACCCGGGTGAATGTGAGGGCGTCGGACGCGTCGAAGCTCCCGGAAAAGATGATCGGCGGCTTATCTGTTCGTGCCCTTGCACACCTTCTGGAGCACAGCGGAGGAAATACCGTCATGCCGGCATCAACCCTCGCCAAGCGGCCCGTCGAATCGGTGCTCGCCCTTCTGCTCGTCCTCCTGAGCGTGCTCGGCCTCGCCGGTCGCAGTGTCGCGGACGCCCCCGCCCAGGCCCCGGCCCGGACCCCCGCCCAGGCCGTACCGGCCCAGGCCGCCCCCGCCCGGGCCGTGATCGCGCCGACCGTAGTCGCACCGACCGTCACGGCGGGTACGGACTGGGACCGCATCGCCGAGTGCGAGAGCAGCGGCCGCTGGGACATCAACACCGGCAACGGCTACCACGGTGGCCTCCAGTTCGCGCCCTCCACCTGGCGGGCCTACGGAGGCGGGCAGTACGCACCCCGCGCCGACCTCGCCACGAAGTCCGAGCAGATCGCCGTAGGAGAGCGGGTCCGCCGCTCGCAGGGGCTGGGCGCCTGGCCCACGTGCGGACGCCTCGGTGCGAACGGTACGTCGAGCTCCTCGTCGGGCAGCGGCAGCAGCAGCGGCAACTCCGGCAGCAGTGCCAGTGGTGGCGGCGTCGACGGAAGTGACACGGCGCAGGCCGCCCCCGAGCGCCCGTCGACCGGCAGTTCGAACAGCGGCTCCTCCGGCAACACGTCCTCCGGCAGCACGTCCTCCGGCAGCACGTCGTCCGGAAGCTCTTCCCACAGCGACGAGAGCACCGCGAGCAACGACAGCGCCGTCACGCACCACTCCGAGGACCTCGCCGACGCCGAGACGTACATCGTCCAGCCGGGTGACTGCCTCTCGGTGATCGCCGAGCGCGCGGACGTGTCCGGTGGCTGGCCCGCGCTGTACGAGCTGAACCGCGAGACCCTGGACCAGGGACCGCACCTCATTTTCCCCGGTCAGCGCCTCCAGCTGAACGCCTGAACGTCCGAACGCCTGAACGTCCGAAGCGCAGTCAGCTCAGCGGTGGACGGAGCCCCTTCGCCGGGTGGACCCGGAGGTGACCCCGGACTCGTCCTCGTGCAGATGGCACTCGGTGTTGTGACACGGACCCGCGCCCCAGAGGGGGACGAAGATGCCGAGGGTCTTGTGCCGCGCCAGTACGGTCGCGACGGGCTGCTTGCAGGCCGGACACACGTACTCCGCCTGCCGGTCGGTCTGACGCTCGGTTCTGGCCATGTCTTCACGGTAGACCCGAAGGGAACATTTAGAAACTTTTCCGACTTTTTGCCAGGGCTTGAGTGAGAGGTTGCTCGATCCACCTCGGCCTCGGGACACCTCGACGAAGGGACCACCGGTCATGGCACGCGCACCGTCCCCGGCCGCAGTCCTGCTCTCCGTGCACGCCGTCGTCTTCGACACGGACGGTGTGATCACCGACTCCGCCCCGGCGCACGCCGCGGCCTGGAAGGAAGCGTTCGACACCTGCCTGTCCGACCACGGCGACCCGCGTCCCTTCGACGAATCGGACGAGTACCGGCGCTACGTCGACGGCAAGGCGCGCAAGGACGGTGCCGCCGCCTTCCTCGCGTCCAGGGGCCTCGACCTCCCCGAAGGCAGCCCCGACGATCCCCCCGGCACCGGGACGGTGTGGGCCGTCGCCGCACGGAAGGACGAGGCGTTCACCCGGACCCTGCGCACCCGTCCGATCGCGGTCTGGCCGGGCACGGTCCGCCTGCTGCACGTGCTGCACGACGCGCGCGTCCCGTTCGCCGCCGCGTCCGCGTCCCGGCACGCGACCGAACTGCTGGCCGGGGCCGGTCTCCTGGACCTGTTCACGGCGGTGGTCGACGGCAACGAGGCGCACCGACTGGAACTGCCGGGCAAACCTGACCCCGCCCTGTTCACCGAGGCGGCACGGCGACTGGGGGTCCCGGCCGGGGACACCGCAGTCGTGGAGGACGCGCTGGCCGGCGTGGAGGCGGGCCGGCGGGGCGGCTTCGGGCTCGTCGTCGGGGTGGACCGGACGGACAGCACCGAGGGCACCGCAGCCCTGCGCCGCCACGGCGCGGACCTCGTGGTGGCCGACCCGGGCGACCTGCTGATCACCGGGGAGGACTGATGGCGCGTGGCTGGGTCTGGGCGTACGAGGGGTACGACCCGGAGAAGGAGCGCCTGCGCGAAGCGCTGTGCACCCTCGGCAACGGCTACTTCGCCACCCGGGGAGCCGCGCCCGAGACACCCGCCGCCGAGACGCACTACCCGGGCACGTATGTGGCGGGCTGCTACAACCGGCTGACGTCCTCCGTCCAGGGGCGCCAGGTCGAGAACGAGGACATGGTCAACCTCCCCAACTGGCTGCCGCTGCGCTACCGCATCCATCCCGCAGGCTCCCGCACCGGCCCCTGGCTGACCCCGGACCACGCCCACCTCGTGGACCACCGGCAGTCGCTCGACCTGCGCGGCGGCACGCTGATCCGCCGCTCGGTGTACGAGGACAGGGCCGGTCGCCGGCTGACGGTGGAGCAGGAGCGCCTGGTCCACATGGGCGACCCCCATCTCGCGGCGCTGCACACGGTGTTCACCGCGGAGGGCTGGTCGGGCGAGCTGGAGGTGGAGTCCGGGATCGACGGGGACATCCGTAACAACGGTGTCGCGCGCTACCGCGAACTGGCCGACCGCCACCTCACCGGCTGGGAGACCGGCACGGAACCCGGCTCCCTCGTCTGGCTGCGCTGCCGCACGGTGGAGTCGGACATCGGCATCGCCCTGGCCGCCCGTACGGTCGCCTCCTGCGGACCGGAGCGGAACGGCGACCACCGGGCCGAACCCGAGCAGCAGCCCCGCGCGGTCCACCAGAGGCTGCTGCTCCCGATCGCCCCGGACTCCGGTGCCGTCGTCGACAAGACGGTCGGTCTGTACACCTCCCGCGACCCGGCCATCGGCAGCCCGCTGCGGGCCGCCGTGTCCGCGGTGGCCGACGCACCGGCGTACGTCCGGCTGCGTGCCTCGCACCGCCGGGCCTGGGCGGACCTGTGGCAGCAGGTGAAGGTCGAGGTGCCCGGCGAGCCCGGACACATCCTGCGGCTGCACCTCTTCCACGTGCTCCAGACCCTCTCCCCGCACACGGCGGAACTCGATGTCGGGGTGCCGGCGCGAGGGCTGCACGGGGAGGCGTACCGGGGGCACGTCTTCTGGGACGAGCTGTTCGTCCTGCCCTTCCTGAACCTCCATCTCCCCGAGGTGTCGAGGGGGTTGCTCGACTACCGCCACCGGCGGCTCCCCGCGGCCTGCGCCGCCGCGCGGGCGGTGGGCAGGGAGGGGGCGATGTACCCGTGGCAGAGCGCCGACGAGGGGCGCGAGGAGACCCAGGAGGTCCACCTCAACCCCCGTTCGGGGCGCTGGCTGCCCGACCGGTCACGGCTCCAGCACCACGTCGGCTCGGCGGTCGCCTACAACGTGTGGCAGTACTGCCAGGCCACCGGCGACACGGAGTACCTCTACTCCAAGGGCGCCGAGATGATGATGCAGATCGCCCGCTTCTGGGCGGACAGCGCGGAGTGGGACGACTCCGTCGGGCGATACCGCATCCGGGGAGTGGTCGGACCCGACGAGTACCACGACGCCTATCCGGATTCCGACACGGCGGGGCTCGACGACAACACGTACACGAACGTGACGGCGTCCTGGGTGCTGGAACGGGCCGGCGAGCTCTGCCGCACCCTCCCGCCGAGCCGGTGCGCGCAGCTCCTCGAGATGATCCGGCTCGACCCGGCGGAGCTGGACCGCTGGGACGACATCTCCCGGCGGCTGTACGTCCCCCATCACCGGGGCGTCATCAGCCAGTTCGCCGGATACGGGGACCTGGAGGAGCTGAACTGGGAGGGCTACCGGCAGCGGTACGGGGACATCCGGCGGCTCGACCGGATCCTGGAGGCGGAGGGCGACACCGTCAACTGCTACCAGGCGTCCAAGCAGGCCGACGTGCTGATGCTCGGCTACCTCTTCTCACCCAAGGAACTCGTCGCGCTGTTCCGGCGGCTCGGCCACGCGCTCGACGACGAGACCTGGCGCGCCACCGTCGACTACTACGTGGGCCGTACGAGCCACGGCTCCACCCTCAGCTCCCTCGTCCACGCCTGGGTGCTGGCGAGGGTCCACCGCGACGACGCCTGGGCGTACTGCGAGGAGGCGCTGATCGGCGATGTGGCCGACATCCAGGGCGGTACGACGGAGGAGGGCATCCACCTCGGCGCGATGGCCGGCACCCTCGACTTCGTCCAGCGCGGCATGACGGGCCTGGCGACCCGCGACGACGCCCTGTGGCTCGCCCCGGCCACGCTGCCCCAGCTCTCCAAGTTCCGCATGCGGATCCGTTTCCGCCGTCACTGGGACGTGGACCTGCGCCTGCGCGCCGAACGCCTCAGGATCGCCGTACCGGACTCGGAGCGTCCGGGCGTCCGGGTCAGGCTGGACGGCAGCGCGTACGTCGTCGAGCCCGGCGAGGCACGGTGGCTGGAGCTGCCCGACGACATGCCCGGCGGTTCATGACGGCCTGGACGACACCAGTACGCCGATCTTGTCGATGCGGTGCTCCGGGTTGTGGT
This sequence comes from Streptomyces sp. NPDC102451, assembly GCF_044765485.1. Taxonomy (NCBI): domain Bacteria; kingdom Bacillati; phylum Actinomycetota; class Actinomycetes; order Kitasatosporales; family Streptomycetaceae; genus Streptomyces; species Streptomyces sp. NPDC102451. The sequence continues at coordinate 248,746 of NZ_JBIWKD010000009.1, forward strand.
GGGCGTCGCGCCAGAAGTTCCCGGCCGCGTCGTCCTCCGGGGTCGCGCAGGTGGACAGGGTGATCATCGCCCGGGTCGGCTCCTCGCCCGATTCGCCCGGCACCTCGGCCCGCTGTTCGGCGAGCGAGCGCTCGGACCGGAAGGACGTCTGCCGGGTCTCGGTGATCCGGTACTCGTAGACCGTGCCGCCCTCGGTGACCAGGACCTTGTCGCCCTTCCGCAGCGACGGCAGGTCGTGGAACGGGCCTCCGGCGGAGATCCGGTGGGCCGTCACGAGGTAGTTCCCCGTCTCGCCCGGCCCGACGCCGCCGTCCTCGCCGTACGGGCTGGCCGCGATCCCGCGGTCCTGGATACGGGTGCCGGGCCCGTCGTCCGTCGTGCCCTCGTACGGGACCACGCGCAGGTCCGTCATGCCGATCGCCGGGATGGTGAGCTCGGCGGTCGCCGTACGGGGATCGGTCCGGTCGGTCGGGGGCCCGGCGGACGGACCGGTGGTGGCCGGTGCGGCGACTGCTACGGCCGGGGGAGGCCCGGCGGCCGCCGGGCCTCCGGCCGCCAGCAGGACGACGGCCGCGCCCGCGAGGGCCCGGGGAACGCCTCGGAATCCATGGGGAGGGTGCATGGCGGGATCCGGATCGGTAGCCGGTGGTGCCTGGTGGGCGGGCCCGGGAGCGCGGCCCGCACCCTTCCAGTACACCACCGGTCACCCGATCGCGTCGGGCGTGCCGAGCAGCGCGCGCACCTCCTCGGCGTCCAGCTCCGTGAGCTCCTCCCCCACGAGCAGCCAGCGGGTGATGCCGGCCGACTCCAGGAACGCCAGGTCGTGGCCCGCGATGATCAGCGCGCCCTCGTAGGACTCCAGGGCGCTCGTCAGCTGGCGCACGCTCGCCAGGTCCAGGTTGTTGGTCGGCTCGTCCAGCATCAGCAGCTGGGGGGCCGGGATGGCCAGCATCGTCGCTGCGAGAGCGGCCCGGAAGCGCTCACCGCCCGAGAGGGTGCCCGCCGGCTGCTCGGCGCGCGCCCCCTTGAACAGGAACCGGGCCAGCTGCGAGCGGATCTCGTTGTCGGTGGTCCCCGGTGCCGCGCGGGCCACGTTCGCGGCGATGCTCAGCCCGTCGTCCAGGACGTCGAGCCGCTGCGGCAGGAAGCGCAGCGGCACGTGCGTCCTGGCCTCGCCGGCCTCCGGCGCCAGCTCCCCGGTGAGGGTGCGCAGCAGCGTCGTCTTGCCCGCCCCGTTGCGCCCGATGAGCGCGATGCGTTCGGGCCCCTGGACGTGGAGTTCGCCGTCGCGCAGGGTGCCGAAGCGGGGGCGGAGCCCGTGCGCGCTCAGGACCGTACGGCCGGCCGGGACGGCGGTGTGGGGCAGCCGTACCCGGATCTCGGCGTCGTCCCTGATCGCCTCCGACGCCGTGTCGAGCCGCTCCCGTGCCTCCTGGAGCCGGTCCTCGTGCAGCCCGCGGAGCTTGCCCGCCGCCTCCTGGGAGGACCTCTTGTGCTCGCCCGCGACGATCCTCGGCGCACGGCGCTGCGCGTCCATCTTCTTGTTGTGCCGCTGGCGGCGGGCCACCTTGATCCGGGCCTCCTCCAGTTCGCGCTTCTGCCGACGTACGTCGGACTCGGCGGCCCGCACCATGCGGCCCGCCGCCTCCTGCTGGGTGGCCAGCGCCTCCTCGTACGCCGACCAGCCGCCGCCGTACCAACTCACCGAGCCCGCGCGCAGATCGGCGATGCGGTCCACCCGTTCCAGCAGGTCACGGTCGTGGCTGACGACCACGAGCACTCCGGAGCGCCAGGACTCGACGGCGTCGTACAGCCGACGGCGCGCGAACACGTCGAGGTTGTTGGTCGGCTCGTCGAGCAGCAGGACGTCGGGGCGCTCCAGCAGCAGGGCGGCCAGCCGCAGCAGCACGGTCTCGCCGCCGGACAGCTGCCCGACGGTGCGGTCGAGACCGATGTCGCCGAGGCCGAGCGAACCCAGGGTCGCCAGGGCCCGCTCCTCGACGTCCCAGTCGTCGCCGACGGTCTCGAAGTGCTCGTCGGCGACGTCACCCGCCTCGATCGCGCGCAGCGCCGTACGCCGCGCGGTGATGCCGAGGGCGTCCTCGACGCGGAGGCCGGTGTCGAGGGTGATGTTCTGCGGGAGGTGGGCGAGGTGCCCGCCGACGGTCACCGAGCCGGCGGAGGGCCTCAGCCGGCCGGCCAGCAGCCGCAGCAGGGTCGACTTGCCGGAACCGTTGGTCCCGACGAGCCCGGTGCGGCCCCGGCCGACGCTGAGGGAGAGCCCGTCGAAGACCTCCGTGCCGTCCGGCCACCGGAAGGACAGGGACGAGCAGCTGAGGGAAGCGGCGGGGGCGGTGGGATGAGACATGTGATCCTCGCGGTCGAAAGCGTGTGAACAGGGGCTTCGTGTGCGAGCACCACGCGGCGACCGGCCGGGAGAGGAAGGGGTGTGGTCCGTCCGACGTACGGAGGACGGCTCATGCACCGAGGTCGCATCCACGCGGTGGGTCACGGGGCGGCAGGAAAGCCGACAGGGCGTGACGAGCTACGGCAGGGGCCGTACCGCGCGATGATCGCGGACCTCAGATGCGCAACGTCCACCTCTATCGGAGACAACAGGACTCAAAAACTGTACACCGTGACCTCCCGCCGTGTCCGGAACGGACGGTCACAGGGGTGGTGGTGCCGACGCGACGGAACAGGCTGGAAGACCCCGACGGGACACCATCTGACCTGTGTGTACGCGAAGTTGTGCAGGTGGGACGCCCTCTTGACGCGGGCCTGCGGGCTTCCTTACCGTCTGCTCGCCCGATCGTGGATCCGTACGAAACTTTCGGGTCCCGCGACGGGCGACGCCCCTCCCGCTGCCGTCCGGACCAGGAGACATCGACGTATGAGACCGCACTCCGCACGATCCACGGGCCCCGCCCGCCCCGCCGGCCGTCTGGTGGCCTTACTCACGGGGGCGCTGCTCCTGGCGACGGTGGCTGCTCCGGCCGTCTCCGCCGAGCCCGTGTCCCGTAGCACCGCGCCCACGTCCTGGACCGGGACGTGGGCCACCACACCGACGGCGACTCCGGCCTCGGACACCACGGAGTTCGCGAACGAGACGATCCGGCAGACCGTTCGTACGAGCATCGGCGGCGACCGGGTCCGTATCCGGCTGTCCAACGAATTCGGCAGTGGGCCCCTCGTCATCGGAGAGGCCCGGGTCGCGCGTCCGGCGGCCGGCGGGCCCTCCACCCGCATCGACCCGCGCACCGACCGGCCGCTCACCTTCGGCGGCCGTACCTCCGTGACCGTCCCGGCCGGGGCGCCGCTCCTCAGCGATCCGGTCTCCCTGAGGGTGCCCGCCGGGACCGACCTCGTGGTGAGCATCCATCTGCCCGGCCCCACCCCTGGCTCGACGCTCCACGCGTTCGCCCAGCGGCACAACTACGTGGCCGCGGGGAACGTCACCGGCCGTACCGACATCGAGCCCACCGCGACCGTCGACCGCTGGTACTTCCTGACCGGCGTGAGTGTGAGCACCGGCCCGGCCTCCTCGGCCGTGGTCACGCTCGGCGACTCCATCACCGACGGCGCGGAGACGGAGGTCGGCGCCGACCACCGGTGGCCCGACTTCCTCGCCCGACGGCTGCGTGCCTCGGCCGGGCCGGACACCATCGGCGTACTCAACGAGGGCGTCAGCGGCAATCGCCTCCTGCACGACCCCAACCCGCCCGCCGGGTCCGACGCGGAGGACTTCGCCGCGTACTTCGGGCAGAGCGCCCTGCGCCGCTTCGACCGGGACGTCGCCTCCCAGCCCGGCGCCCGCCATCTGATCGTGCTCCTCGGCGTCAACGACCTCGGCCACCCCGGCACCGTCGCCCCCGTGTCGGAACGGGTCACCGCGGCCGACCTCATCGAGGCCCACCGTCAGATCATCGCCCGCGCCCACGACCGGGGCCTGAAGGCGTACGGCGGCACCGTCCTGCCCTTCAAGGGCGACACCCTGGGCTTCTACACCCCGGAGAACGAGGCCGCCCGCCAGGCCCTCAACCACTGGATCCGCACCGGCGGGGAGTACGACGCGGTGATCGACTTCGACAGGGCGCTGCGCGATCCGTCCGATCCGCAGCGCCTCCTCGCGCGCTACGACAGCGGCGACCACCTCCACCCCGACGACGCGGGGGCGGAGGCGATGGCGCGGGCGGTTCCTCTGCGTCTGCTGCGCTGAGGCCGAGCCCTTCGGCGGATGTGGTGTCCGTGGGTGCCGGTCACGGCGCCGTGAAGCCGATGTCGTCGATGCCCTGGTCCAGGAAGGCGGCCAGGGCATGGGCCTCGTCCTCGACGGCTTCCCGCTCCTGAGGGGAGAGGGGCCGCAGGGGTGTGATGCCGAGCCGCCGGTCGCGCGTGGTCCAGGTGGCGGCGACGCGTCCGTCGACGAGCACGGCGCGCAGACCCGCGACGGACAGCCCGAGGTCGGCGTCGTCGATGATGCGGCTGCGGTCGCGGTAGCCGAGGATCGCGTTGTCGAACGCCGGGAGGAAGCGGACGGGGGCCGGGGTGTCCGGGGACGGGCGTGGTGCGTCGGGCAGGTCGAGGAGCACCCGGCCGCGTTCGTCGCGGAAGGTGACCAGCTCGTCCCGGACGGCTCTCACCGCCGCGGGGAGGCCGGCCAGCCCGCTCCAGGAGCGGAGGTCCGCGGTGGAGGCGGGCCCGTAGGCGGCGAGATAGCGGCGCACCAGCTGCTGGCCCACGGGGTCGTCGTCGGCGTCGGGGCCCTCGGGCAGCGGAGCGAGGTCCCGTCCGGTCCAGGCGTCCAGGGGCAGGTTGCGCACGCCGGCCGTCGTCCGCCACAGACCGCGCGGGGGCAGCTGGGCCATCGGGACGAGCGCGGCGACGAGGAGCTCGCCCAGGGCGCGGCGCGGCGGGCCGGGCCAGCGGTCCTGGAGTGCCTGGACGAGCTCGGCCATGGTGCGGGGCCGGCCGTCGGCCATCACCGCTCGCCCGGCCGCGGCGAGCTCGGCGGGGTCGATCCCGGCGAGCTCGCTCCGGTAGGTGGCCAGCACCCGCCCGCGCAGCATGGCGTCGTGGCGGGCCCGCCAGGCGAGTGCGTCGTCGGCGGTGACCAGGTGGACGGTGCGGCGCATCAGATGCGTGCGTACGACGTGCCGGTCCGTCAGGGCGCGGTCGAGCAGGCCGGGGGTGAAGCCGCGCTGCCGCGACCACAGGCCGGTGAAGGGTTCCTGCGGTTCCTGGGCCTGGAGGCCCGCCAGATGCGCCACGACCTCCTGGACCGGTGCGGCCGTGCGCTCCAGCAGGTGCTGCCGGGCGAGGGTGGCGCGGTTGAGAGCGCGTGCGCCGAGGACGGTCATGGGAGCCGGCCCTCCTTTCTGCCGCACACCATGCTGTCCGGCCTCCGCTGACTTCGGGGCCGACCATTCCATGAGTAGCGGACAGGTTGTGTCCTGTACTGCGAGCAGAATGAGGGACATGCAGAAGACGTCCGCGCGGCTGCTCGCCCTGCTCTCGCTGCTTCAGACGCACCGCGACCGGTCCGGTGACGACCTCGCCGGGCGGCTCGGCATCACTCCGCGCACGGTGCGCCGCGACATCGACCGGCTGCGGGAACTGGGCTACCCGGTCCGCGCTGCCAAGGGGCCATCCGGTGGCTACCGCCTGGACGCCGGTGCGCACCTGCCCCCGCTGCTGTTCGACGACGGCCAGGCGGTCGCCCTGGCGCTGGCTCTCCGGTCGGCGGAGTCCGACGAAACGATCGGGGAGGACGCGGCCCGGGCCCTGGTCACCGTGCGCCAGGTCATGCCACCGCGCCTGCGCCGGCGCATCGACACGCTGCGGGTCACCGCCGTCCGGCCGCCCGGGGCCGCCGGCGCCTCCCCGGTCGGCACGGGGCTGCTCGCGGAGCTGGGCCGCGTCATCGACGCCCGCGAGGAACTGCGCTTCGACTACGGGGCCGACGCGGCCGGGGCTTCCGGTGTTTCCGGGGCCGCCGGTGTTCCGGGAGCCTCCGGAGCGGCCGGAGCGGCCGGGTGGCCACGCCGGGTGCAGCCGCACCACCTCGTCACCTGGCGCGACCGCTGGTACCTGGTCGCCTGGGACCTCGACCGGGACGACTGGCGCACCTTCCGCGCCGACCGCATACGCCCCCGCACCCCCACCGGCCCGCGCTTCACCCCACGCGAGCTGCCCGGCGAGGACGTGGCCGCGTTCGTCGCCGGCCGGTTCCGGGGGACCGACGGCTCCACCACCGACTGGCCCTGCCGCGGTGAAGTCGTCCTCGGTCTCCCCGCCGAGGCGGTGGCCCCCTTCGCGCGGGACGGAATCGTCGAAGAACTGGGCCCCGACCGCTGCCGCCTCACCCTCGGCTCCTGGTCGTGGACCGGCCTCGCCACCACGATCGGCCACTTCGACGCCGACATCCAGGTCATCGGACCACCCGAGCTGACCAGTGCGTTCGCCGAACTCGCCGCACGCTACGCCGCGGTGGCAACCGGCCGGAGCCAGACAATCCCCGGGAGCGTCCCCGCGCCGTGAGGCGCACGGACGCCCCGAACCGTCAGGCCGAGGCCCCGCTGTCGATGACCAGGTCGGTGCCGACCACCGCACCGGCCGCGGGCGAGGCGAGGTAGAGCACCGCGGCGGCCACCTCCTCGGCCTCCGCGACCCGGCCGAGGGGGTTCTCCGACTTCATCCGCTCCGTACGCTCGGCCTCTGTCTCACCGGGGCGGAGCGACATGGGGGCGGCGGAGGCGCCGGGGCTGACGGCGTTGATGCGAATGCCCTGGTGGATGTGGTCGAGAGCGGCGGCACGGGTCAGCACGGAGACCCCCGCCTTCGAGGTGAGGTACGCGGCGGCACCGGGGACGCGGAGGTGCGCGCCCAGGTTGGAGGAGACGTTGACGATGACTCCGCCGCCGTTCTCCTTCATGTGCGCGATCTCGTGCTTCATGGCCAGCCACACGCCGGTGAGGTTGGTCCGCATGACGGCGTCCCAGTCCTCCTCGCCGACCTCTCCGACGGGCCCGGAGCCCCGGAATATCCCGGCGTTGTTCACCGCGATGTCGAGGCCGCCGAAGCGGGTGACGGACTCGCGGACGAGATCGCGGAGCTGCCCGGAGTCGGTGACGTCGGCGGTGACGGCCGCGGCGGTGCCGCCGGCGGCCTCGATGAGGCCGACCGTCTCGTGCAAGGAGGCGGCGGTGCGCCCGGCGGCGACCACCGAGGCCCCCTCGGCGGCGAAGGCGCGTGCGATGGCGCGGCCGAGACCGGAGCCTGCGCCGGTGACGAGCACGGTGGTGCCGGTGAAGCGGTCCATGTCGGCGTTCCCCTTTTTTGAGTGTCTTCGGGTGTCTTCGGGTGTCTTTGAGCGAGGGATCAGTCGGCGCGGTACGCCAGTTGATGGGGCGGACTGCCGGTCGGGTGGTTCAGCAGGAGGGCGACGGCGAGGACGACCAGGGCGGCACCCGTCGCGGCCAGGGACCGGGCGTCGCTGCCGAGCGTGAGCAGGACGGCGAACAGGACGGTCGGGCCCAGTTCCATCGCGCTGTTCAGCACGCCCCCGGCGAGCCCGGACCGCTGCGGCGGCACGCCCTCGGTGGCGAGCACGGTGGCGCCACCGAAGGAGGCCGCCGCGCCGGCCGGCAGCAGCAGGAGGCCCGGCAGCAGCCCGTACGCGTACGGGGTGTGGGCATCGAGCCCGGTGCAGGCCAGGAGGGCGAGCCCGGCCGCGCCCGTGGCCAGCCCCGCGGTCGTGACCGCCCGCGCCCCGTACCGGACGATGAGCGGCCCGGCCGCCCGGCCCGAGGCGATCAGCGCGAGGGCGAACGGGACGAAGGCCGCCGAGGTCTGCAGGGGTGACCAGCCGCGGGTCTGCTGGAGGTGGAGGGAGAGGACCACGAAGGTCATCGCGGTCCCGCAGGCGCTCAGTGCGATGGCCGCGAGGGCCAGGGCCCGCCGCTCCACGAGCAGGAAGCGGGGCGGCAGCAACGGGTCGGGGGTGCGCCGCTCGGCGTACAGGAAGGCGGCGAGCAGTGCGGTCCCGCCGAGCAGGGGCACGAGCACGCCGGCCGACGACCAGGGCCGGGTGTCGGTGGAGACGAACCCGTAACTGACCGCGGTGATACCGGCGGTGGCGAGCAGAGCCCCCGGAAGGTCGAGCGCCCTGCTCCGGTCGGGTTCGGTGCGCGGCAGCAGCCGGGACATGAGCGCCAGGGCCGCGGCCGACACCACGAGGGGTACGGCGAAGGTCCAACGCCACGAGAGCAGCGTCGAGATGATGCCGGAGAGCAGATTGCCGGCCGTGGCGCCGAGCACGGAGAGACCGCCCCAGGTGGCCATCGACCGGCTGTACGCGGCGGGGGAGGCGGCAGTGGCGCGCAGCACGGCCATGGCGGCCGGTGCGACGAGGGCCGCGCCGGCGCCCTGGGCGAAGCGGGCCGCGAGCAGCGCCTCGACGCCGGGGGTGAACGGAGCGGCGGCCGAGGCGGCGCCGAGGAGGACGAGCCCGGCGGCGAGGGCGGGCCGCCCGCCGTAGCGGTCGGCCAGACGGCCCCCTAACAGCAGCAGCCCGGCGAAGGTCAGCCCGTAGGAGGCGCTGAGCAGGATCAGGTCCGGCCGCTCCAGGCCGAACTCCTCGCCGATGCGGGGCAGCGGCACGGCGATCGCGGCCAGCGTGAAGATCAGCGTGGTCTGGAGGCTCCCGAGCAGGACGAAGGCGTAGCGGTGCTGCCGCACGCCTCTGGCTCCCGTGACTCCCTCGGCGGTCATGCCTCCCCCTTCCCTTTAATAATTGATCGATCGGTCTATTATTCGGGCGTGCGGCAGCGTGCGGCGGCGTGCTCGGTGGCTCCGGTGGTGTCAAGGGGTTGCGGTTGCAGGGGCGGTGACGGCGGCTCAGTCCAGCAGGGTCAGCGCCTGTTCCGCCGCGTCCCGCACCCTGGCGGGATCGCTGGACGCCTTCCCGACGATCCGTACGCCCTGGAACAGGACGAGCAGCATGCGGGCGAGCGCCCGCGGGTCGCGGGTCTCCGGCAACTCGCCCTGGGCCTGCGCCCGTACGAGTGCGGAGTGCAGCAGGGTCTCGATGTGCTCCCAGCTGATCTCGACGCGGCGGGCCGCGTCGGAGTCGTGCGGGGCGAGCTCGGACGCGGTGTTGGTGATGAGGCAGCCGTTCAGCCGGCTCTCGGGGGCGGCGGCCTCCGCGGCGAAGCGGCGTACGACAGCCCGCACCGCCGGGAGTGCGGGGCCCGGCTGCGACAGCTCGGCCAGGATGAAGGGGTCGCACCCCTCGGAGTACCGGTCCATGGCCTTCAGGTACAGCTCGTGCTTGTTGCCGAAGGTGGCGTAGATGCTGGCGCGTCCGATGTCGAGGTGCTCCACGAGGTCGGCCATCGACGTCGCTTCGTATCCGCGTCGCCAGAACAGTTCGAGGGCTGCCTGGAGCGCGGCGTCCGGATCGAATTCCTTGGTCCTGGCCACGGTCGAGACCCTATTCCATTGCAGAACGATCGGTCAATAACTGGCGTACGCGGTAGGGCTGTTTGCGCTGCCGACGGCCGGGCGCGGCAGTCACTGCGGCGGGTTGAGCTTCCGGAAGTACGTCCAGCTGGTCTCGTTCGGCTCGCTCCACTTCTCCGGGGCGTGGGCGAACTCCGGGTGGTGGTCCGCGATGTAGGCCCGGGTCCGCTCGGGGACCTCGGCGTACGAGCCGAGCTTGCGGCCCCGGCAGTGGAAGGTGAGGCCGCCGGGCCGCTGACCCCGGGCCATCCAGGGGAGCCACGGGGACATCCGGGTCCACGACATGGTGGCCGGGACGCTGGGCGCCGGGCCGGCCAGGTCGGCGCGGTCGGCGAAGAACTGGAAGAGCTCCAGGGCCTTGTATGTGTCGCCCGCCGAGTGGACGGGGTACTGCGCGACCGGCAGCGGCGAGGGGTAGGAGAGCGGGATCTCCAGGCTGAAGCAGACCTGCCCGCCGAGCTCGGTCGTCGGGACCGGGAAGGGGCGCCACCTCTGGTTCGCCGGGTCGTTCCAGACGTGCACCACGGGCAGGTCCTGCCAGCTCTCCAGGATCTCGCGGGTGGCGGGGTCCAGGTAGAACGCGGCCTCCCGGGTGAGCAGTTGGTAGGCGTCCGGGCCGGCGTCGGCGTCCTGGACGAGACGGGCGACGTTGAGCCCCTCGAAGCCGAAGACGCGCTGGTAGGGCTCGTCCGGGGCCCAGGAGTACACGTCTCCCGACCACCAGTACGTGACCTCCTCGCCGTCGAGCGAGGCACGGGTGCGGGCGAGGGAGCGGAGCAGCTCTGCGGGTGTCGTCATACGGACCACTCTGCGCGGCCGCCGCCCCGGCTGTTCGCGAAACACCCCGGCCGGGCCCGGAACCGGCCGGAAGAAGCCGCTCCCGGGCCTTCCGGGCCTCCCGGGCCTCCCGGGCCGAAGCGCGAGACCGGCAGTCAGGGCCTCTCCGCCGCCGCCTCCCGCAGCGCCCGCAGACCGTCCCTGACCAGGGGCGTGCGCCCACCGCCCCGTCGCACGAACGCGACCAGCCGCCGTGTCGGCACGACGTCGCCGGCCAGCGGTACGCGTACGAGCACATCGCTCCGCGGGAACGTCGCGAGGCGCGGCAGCAGGCAGATGCCGTGACCGCCCGCGACCAGGGCGGCGGTCGCGGACCAGTCGACGGCGTTGTGGGTGACACGGGGCGAGAAACCGGCCGCGGCGCAGGCCGAGGTGAGCAGCAGGTGCTGGTCGCGGGGGTCGCCCGCGCGGAGCCAGGTCTCCGTGGCGGCCTCGTGCAGCTCGACCGCGGTCCGGCCGGCGAACCGGTGCCCCCGCGGCACCAGGAGGTCCTGCGGTTCCTGGAGGAGGAGGTGCTGTTCGAAGCGTTCGTCGTCGGAGGGCGGTGTGCCCGGGACGGGGATGACGACGGCGATGTCGCGCTCGCGGGTCAGCAGCATCCGGAAGCGGTCGGCCTCCGGGTCCTCGCCGAGGTAGTACGTCATCCCCGGATGCCAGGAGAGCAGCCGGGCCATGGCCGGCACCACCAGCGTGCCGAGCGCCGTCGCCACCGAGGTGACGCGCAGCTCGCCCGGGCCGTTGTCCCGGTGGCCGGCGAGGTCGGCGACGGCTCGCTCCCACTGCGCGTGCAACGCGTCCGCATGCTCGATGAGGGTGCGGGCGGCCGGCGTGAGCCGGACCCGGCGCCCCTGCGGTTCGAGCAGACGCACGTTCAGCTCGGCGGAGAGACGGCGCAACTGCTGGGAGACGGTGGACGGGGTGAGGTGCAGGGACTCGGCCGTGGCGGTGACGGTGCCGGTCTCGGCAAGGACGCGGAGGGTCTGCAGACGCGGGTCGATCATGTAATGCCCTCACATGATTCCGTGCACGAATCTTCGATGGCCGCGCACGATCGTAGCCCCGCAGCCTGGTCCGTGACCGGGCCGCTCGGCCCGTTTGTCGCCGCCGGGGCGGTCGTGGGACCGGCTGCGGCGGCGATGTCCGCGCCCTTCGAAGGAGCAGCCGAACCATGATCGACGACGAGGTACTCACTGACGCGGCCGCCGCCACCGGACGCCGACTCGGCGGCGCTGCTGTGGAGTCGGGCAGGAGGCCCGGTGCGCCCAGCGGGCCGGATCAGGTGTCCGTACGCGGTGGGGCCGTCTCATGACCGGCACGGTCGTCGTCGGCCTGCTCGCCGGGTACGGTCTCGCGGTCCCCGTCGGGGCCGTCGCGGTGCTGATGGTGAACATGACGGCCGCGACATCGCTTCGGACGGGTGCAGCGGCGGCGTTCGGCGCGGCCACCGCCGACGCCGGTTACGCGGTGGCGGCCGTACTCGGGGGCAGCGCGCTGGTGGCGGTCGTGCGGCCGGTGCTGGGGCCGCTGCGGTGGGCGGCGTTCGCGATCCTCGCCGTCATGGCCGCACGCATCCTCGCCGGAGCCCTGCGACGCGGGCCCGGCGACGCCGCGGACACCCCGGCCCAGCGCCGGATCACCCCGCTGCGGGCCTACGTCACCTATCTCTCGCTGACCGCGCTCAACCCCTGGCCCGCCATCTACTTCGTCACCCTCGTCCTGGGACAACAGGACCGACGGCCCATGAGCGGAGCCGAGTCGCTGGTCTACCTGTCCGCCGTCACCTTCGCCTCCTGCCGTTCTCTTCCCCCGCCGTCACCGCACGCCCCGTTCCTTGACTGATGGTCCATCGAGTACCTGGCCGGCCCAGGGTAGAGGTAGGCACACACACGTGGCCCGCCCGGAATCGCAGCGCCTGAGCGGCCGGAGCCGGGCCGGTACTCGACGGGCGCAGGTCAGAACACCGGAAGGGCGACGACCGACCCCTTGTTCAGCAGGAACACCCGGTTGCCCGCAGCGGCCATGTGCCAGGGGCCTTCCGATTCGGGTTCGTAGGTCCACATGAGGTCGCTGTCCGATTCGTCGCCCGGGAAGTTCATGAAGGCCGATACACCTGAGGAGGAGCCCCCCTCGATGACCCAGACGGAACGGCCCTGGACGACCGGCGGTGTGCGGGACGGAAGGGTGCCGTCCGGCCAGGCGAGGTATCCGCCCTCGGTACCGGATGCCTTGTCGACCCGGTAGAGACGCCCGTCGTCGATGGCGGCGACGTGGTCGCCGGTGATCGCGGGAGAGCCCCATCCGTTCTGATCGGGGTCCAACGAGTGCGAAGCCGCGGACCACACCTCGTCGCCGCTCTCCAGGTCGAGTGCCAGGAGCGACTTCCCGCCGACGTGGACGAGTCGCTCCTCGACGGCGGGGGTCAGCGCCGTCCCGGCATGGCCGTCCAGCTGCCAGGCGTTGCGGCCGTCGGCGGAGTCGAGGGCGAAGTAGTGCCCGTCCGCGGTGCAGACGACCAGCCGGCCGGCCCCGGCAGCCGCCACCGCCGCCGGATCGACGGTGATGCCCGCGGGGGCCTCCCCGGTCCAGCGGATCTCGCGGTCCTCGGTGTCGACCGCAGCGATCTCACCGTCCTTCGTCAGTACGTACACGAGCGCCGCGTCGGGCGCGGTGGTCAGCAGTTTCTCCGCCTTCGCCGGGACGCTCCACCGGAACTCACCGGTGGACGCGTCGTGGGCCAGGACATTGCCGCCGGCATCGGCCGCCACGAACTGCTCGGCGGTCAGCCGCAGGAAGCCCGCCGACGGCGACACCTTCGGAAGCGTCCACTTACGTCGGCCGTCCGTCACCCTGTGTGCGGCAAGCCCTTCCGACGGGCCGGCGAACACGACGACATCGCGCACCGGCAGCAGCATGGACGCGCTCCGGGAGGCCACCTCCAGCGGCCCCCAGAGTGGCTGGGGTGGCGCGCCCCGCTCGTACTCACCGGAAGTCAGCCGCTCCGCCGGTGCGGCGTCCGCGGCAGCGGGCAGCTCGGGCCCCCTGGTCAGCCACCAGGCCGCCGCGCCTCCGCCCAGTGCCAGTACCGCTCCGCCGCCGGCGAGCGAGGTGAGGAAGCGCCGCCGCGACGGCTTCGCCGCCGCAACAGTGGTGCCCGCGGCACCGGTGAGCGTATTCGTCCGGGTCTCGTGCTCCTTGATCTGCCGGCCGAGAGTGCCTCTCCTCCACAACCGGTCCGCACCGCGAGGGGGTGCGAATGCCTGGATGACCGACGAGGGGAGCGGCCGGTGGGCGGGCTCCTTGGCCAGGCAGGGGGCGATGAGGGGGCGGAGCGCCTCCGGCACCGTGTGGAGGGCGGGGCTTCCGTGCACCACCTCGTACTGGACCGCCGCGACGTGCGCACCTTCGTACGCCTGCCTGCCGGTTGCCGCGTACACCAGCACCGCACCGAGGGAGAACACGTCGGCCGACGGGCCGACACGTCGGCCCAGGACCTGTTCAGGTGCTCCGTACCCAGGGGTCGCCGGTGCCTGGCCCGTGGTGGTGAGGGTGAGGCCGTGCTCGGGGCGTGCGATACCGAAGTCGATGACGCGGGGCCCCGAGGAGGTGAGCACGATATTGGCCGGCTTGAGGTCGCGGTGGATCAGCCCCGACGCGTGGATCTCCTGCAGGGTCGAGGCCAGGGCGCCCGCCAGCGCGCGTACCCCCGCTTCGTCCAGGGGCCCGTGAGCCGTGACCGCCTGCTGCAGCGTCGGCCCCGACAGATACTCGGTGGCGATCCAGGGGCGTCCGCCCTCGGTCTGCGAACCGACGACACGGGCCACGCCGGTGCTGGTCACCGCCTGCGCGGTCCGGGCCTCGCGGAGGAACCGCTGGGCGAGGTCGCGGTTGTGCGCGAGTTCAGGACGCAGCACCTTGACGGCCGCGAGCCGGCCCGAACCGTCCTGGCCCACGTACACCTTGCCCATGCCGCCTTCGCCGAGCACTCCGGCGATGCGGTACGGACCCAGCCGGATCGGGTCGCCGAAACTGAGAGGTTGCATGGTGTGAACCGAGCCCTTCATGGTGTGGGGAGCCTACGAGGAGGCAGGGGCCGGGGAGTCCAGCGGAAGGGCGACCACGGGACCCTCCCCGAGCCCGATGAGAAGCCCCGCTGCGATCAGGGCGCTGAACCTGTCGAGGCTCTCCGGGTGGAGCCAGGCGGTCTCGTGGGTCCGGAGGTCGATGGCGCGCAGCCCTGCCGCGCAGTGCTTGTAGACGTACGTGCCGTCGACGGTGGGTGCCACCTTCAGCTCGTGCCCGGACGCCACGGGGTTCTTCTCCCGCCACAGGAGGGCCCCGGTGTCCGCGCTGATGGCGACGAGACCGCACGCCCCCACTCCCTCCACCGCGTAGACGACGCCGTCCTTCACCGTGGGAGGGCCGTACGCGGTCACGTTCGTCCCCTGGTACGTCCAGGCCTTCTCGCCGTCGGACACGCGCCGCGCCCGTACGGCGTCCGACGCGGTGTAGAGGTGCTTGTCGTCCACGGCGAGGGGACTGCGGGCGGCATCGTCGGCATTGATGTCGAGCGGCGCCCGCCATACGCCGGTCCCCGTGCGCATGTCGCAGACGAGCACGTCGACCCCACCGGACTCCGTACGGAAGAAGAGGATCAGGCTCGACCCGATGGCGCGCGCACCGGTCACCCAGGGGTATTCCTCGGGTATGGCCTCGTCCAGGATCAGCTCGGAGCGCCTCTTGCCCGTCGAGAGCGAGAAGGAGGCGATGAGCCACCCCCGGTCGGGGCCGATGCCGCTCGACTCGTCGGTGTCCTCCGCACGCACCCGCGCGGTGAGCAGCCAGGCGACGTCACCGTCGACGCAGAGGAGCTGATTGTTCAGCAGCTTCCCGTTGTACGCCTTCTCGGTGACGGCCGGATCCATCAGAGTTCCGTCGTCGAGGTCGATCTGCGCGATGCGCAGTCCTTCTCTCGGGTACAGGGAGTAGTCCACCGCGAAGAGATTCGTTCCGTCCGTGGCCACGTCCCAGGAACTCAGCACCGGATTGCCTGACCAGAGGTTCTGCCCGCTCGACGCCTCGACGGCGCTCACCCCGTCCCCGGTGGTCACGATCAGCTTGTCGCCCACCACCAGGGGACGTCCCAGCTCGGCGGGTGCCGCCGTCGTGATGTTTCTTCGCCACAGAGCCGCGGGAGGGCCGGCCGGGTCCGTGGACTTCGGCGTGCCGGAGCCCCGCTCCCGTGTCCATGCCCACGCACCCGCGCCGATCGCCGTCGTGGCGAGCAGCGAGCCGCCGCCGATGGTGAAGAGCTTGCGGCGGCTCAAGCCGCGAGCGGTGACGGCCGGGACGGTCTCGGCGGTCGCGTGATCGGCCGGAGCGGGAAGCCGCTCGGGCCGGTGCAGCCAGACCTCGGATGCCCGCCGGGCTATCTCCGTCAGCAGCGCATCGGGCAGATGGTCGGCGAAATGACCTTCACCGCTGTGGAGTCGGGCGAGGAGTTCATGTGTGGTGGGCCGCCGGCCGGGGTCCTTGGCCAGGCAGTCGCCGAGGACCGGGGCCAGGGCCTGGGGGAGGCCGGTGAGATCCGGGTCGGCGTAGCGGACGCGGTAGAGGAGGTCGGCCGGCTGCCCGGAACCGAAGGGGCCGTGGCCGGTGGCGGCGTGGACGAGGACACCGGCGAGGGCGAACACGTCGCCTGCGGAGGTGTGTTCCTGGCCGGTGGCCTGCTCGGGGGACATGAAGGCAGGGGTTCCGGCGGCCGCCCCGGTGTGGGTGAGGTGGACGTCGCCCTGGGCGTGGGCGATACCGAAGTCGATGATCTTCGGGCCGTATGCGGTGACCATCACGTTGGACGGCTTCAGGTCGCGGTGCACGACGTCGGAGGTGTGGAGTTGGGCGAGGGCTCCGGCGAGCGCGGCGCCCAGGGCGCGTACGGACTCCTCCGGCAGCGGGCCGCAGAGGGCGACGGCGTCGTCCAGCGGCGGGCCGAGGACGTATTCGGTGGCGAGCCAGGGGGTGGGCGCCAGTGGGTCGGCGTCGACGACGGCGGCGCCGTGGTGGCCGCCGATGATGCGTGCCGCGTCCGTCTCCAGGCGGAAGCGGGTGCGCGACGCCGGGTCGGTCGCGATGGACGCGTGCATCGTCTTCAGAGCGACGGTGCGGCCGCCGGCCGAACGAGCCAGGTAGACGGTTCCCATGCCGCCGTGGCCCAGCCGTGCGAGCAGCCGGAAGCCTGCCAGCCCGACCGGATCGTCATGGGTCAGAGGGGAGAGCATCGCGTCAGATCCTTGCTGTCCGTGGGATCGGAGTACGGACTTCCGCGGCGAGGACCTCCGCGGACTGGCGAGCCAGGGCCGCGACCACCCGGCTCGGCAGCCAGCCCTGTCCCAGCAGCACACCGGCTGAGTCCAGGACCGTCGCCATGGGGGTGGACGCCACCCCGGCCAGTGCGTTCAGTGCCTCGGGGGCGGTCGGGCGGCCGGCGGCGTCGCGCGTCAGGCAGTGCGCGACCAGCGCGCGAAGGGAGTTCGGGAGTTCCGCGGAGTCCGGGACCGAGTGGCCGGTCGCGGCATACGCCAGGACCGCACCCAGCCCGTAGAGGTCACCGGCCGGCCGGGGCCGGCCGCCCGACGCCTGCTCGGGGGCCAGGCTGCCCGGTTCCAGTCCGGGCAGGCCGGTGCGCCGCTCGCCGTCTGGGGCCGCCGCGCGGACCGCGCCGAAGCAGGTCAGGCGCGGCCCGTCCCAGGCCAGGAGTACGGAAGCGGGGGACAGACCGGCGTGCGTGATGCCGATGGCGTGCGCCCCCGCGAGGGTCTCGGCGAGGGCTGCGCCCAGGGCTCGGACCGTGCGCTCGGGCAGCGGGCCGCCGTGCACGGCGAGCGCGACCGGGAGCGGGAGTACGGGAAGGTAAGGAGAGGCGTACCAGGCGGTCTCCGACGGCGCGGCGAGCTCGGTGACGGGCAGTACCCACGGTCCGAGGAGCCGGCGTCCGGCGTCTGCCTCGACGCGGAAGCGCTCCGGATCGGTGCCGTCGAGCGGCGTGCTGATGAGTACCGTACGGTCACCGTCCGCGCTGCGCCCGATGAACCGGCTCTCGGGGACCGGTGGTTGGCCCGGCCCGCTCGGATCGAGGCGGGTGACGAGGTGGTACGGGCCGATCCGGCGCGTCCCGTCCGGGCGCGAGCGTTCCGCGCGTGCTCGTTCCATTTGTGCGTCCCCCCACCCACGACAGCGGCCAGATGAGACTACCGGCGTGACGGCTCGGGCCGACGGGAGGGGCGCGGCGGCGGGGTGCGTCAGTCGTCGCGTATGCCTCGGTCAGGATGAACCGCCACCGATAATCGCTTATCGGGCGAATCCTGCGCACGGTCCGCTCGGCCCGGACTTCCGCATGCATTGCCAATACATGTGGGCCCGGATCCGGGCGGTACGATTTACGGGGCCCGGCGCCGTGTGCAAGCCGCCCCGATAATAAAAGGGGCCCGGGCCGATATGGTGGACCTCGGTGCTCTTACGTGTGGTTCGGTGGTCGTCCGGAGAATATCCGGCCGCTGCGGGCGCGCCGTTCAACGTCTGGCGTCCGCGCTGCACTTGGCGGGCTGACCTGCTCGAAAGGGCGCCGGAATGGCGATTCGGCTCCGGGGTGACGTGCATTTGCCCGTGGGCCCGGAATTAGCTTCCCTGCCGTGGGTGCGAAGGCGTGCGCAAGGAAAGTGGCTGTTCGTTCCGTGGTATAGTCCTAATGAATTCACAGGACGCCGCGAAAAAAGGGGAATGGCGTGAACACCGAGAAGGTCACGGCTCGACGTCTTACGGCCGAAGAGGTTTCGGAATTGGGTCTCCAGGACGCCATCTTCGTATCGGCGGAGACGAATGGCCTTCCTCTCGACTGCTGCGCTCCGGCTTTCCTCACGGAGCCGGGTAAGAATTTCGAGGGAGGGTCCTTCACCGCGAGGACTGTCTTCGGCGAGGAGGTCCATGTCCTCCCTGACAACCTCGAGGAGCGCGGGATCTGGGTCGCCGACAAGGCAGGGGAGGAGATCGAGGTCCTCCGGAGCGCGGGCGTGCTCCTGAACCTCGCGCTCTTCGTGCCCGACGGGAACAAGGAATCGCTGGGTGCGCTCTACTCCGCCGCACGGGAGGCGTTCGGCGCCGGGATCGTTCAGCGCTGGAGCGAGGAAACCGTCGAAGTTCCCGACGTCAAGGTCGACCTGTACGAGGAGCCGGCGCGGGGGCGGAAGAACACGAACAACCAGAATCGCGACCGTCGGGCTCTGGACATCTACCCGACCCGGGTGCGGTTCCTGGAGCCCAGTGACGGCTGGAAGTTCGTTGTCGAGCCGCACAAGGAGGTCGTCGACGACACACCGACGATCTGACCTGATGGCAGGTTGATCCTCTACCTTTCGCGGGAGCCCGTCAGCTTGCTGACGGGCTCTTCTCCGTGCTGTCGGCGCCGACGGGGCGCAACGGGGCTCCAGGGGAGCGTCGTTCGGCGTGGACGATCAGCCGCATGCCCTCCGGCCTGCAAATGTGGCGGAACCCCTGCGTATGTCGTCGGCCTCCTGCGGGTTCGTCCGCGGTCGGTAACAGGGGGTCCTCGTACGGGCATTCCTATGGCTTGATGAGGGCACGGCATCGGCGGAGGCAGCAAAGGGGCGGGCGGACATGGCGAAGCACAAGGGAAGAGGATGGCACAGCCGTCTTCTCGCGGCGGGACTCGGCGTGACGGCGGTGGCCGCCGCCACCTCGGTGTGGACCGCGCAGGCCGACCCCGCCGGAGCGCAGCAGCCGCAGGCGCGTGTCTCGGCGCCGAGCGTGACGAAGGTGGCGGCGGACATCGCGCACGCCTCGGACCGCGGCGCCCGGGGTGTCAACATCACCATCGACGACGGACCGGACCCGATCTGGACACCGCAGGTGCTGCAACTGCTCAAGGACAACGGTGTGAAGGCCACGTTCTGCATGGTGGGCACGCAGGCCAAGGCGTACCCGGACCTGGTCAAGAAGGTCGTGGCGGACGGGCACCGGCTGTGTGACCACACGATCTCGCACGACACCGCCATGGATTCCAAGTCCGAGGAATACCAGTCCCAGCAGATCCTGGATGCCGAACGCATGATCACCGAGGCGTCCGGAGGGGTCCGGCCGCAGTACTACCGGGCGCCGGGCGGTGCCTTCACCCCGTACAGCCGAAAGCTCGCCGCGTCCCGGGGCATGCGGCCGCTGGGCTGGAACGTCGATTCCAAGGACTTCGAGCGTCCCGGCGTGGACACCATGGTCGCCACCGTCAAGAGCGAGATCTCCAACGGGCCGACCGTGCTCTTCCACGATGCGGGAGGGGAACGCTCCCAGACCGTGGCCGCTCTGCGCGAGGTGCTGCCCTGGCTGAAGGAGCAGGGATACTCCTTCGGCTTCCCCGTGCGGTGAGCGGGAGCCGCCCGCACCGGCGCGGCGTCGCGGTGGGCGTGCTGCCGCGTCCGTACCGGCGCGGTGTCGCGGTGGGTGTCCTGCCGCGTCCGTAGCGAACCGGTGCGGGTGCCGCAGGGGCTTCTGCGGCACCCATCCGTCCCACTCTCAGCTCTGCCACACCGTGCTCGTGGCGATCTTCTCCAGCTCGGCGAGGGTGAGGGCGGGCTCCTCGCGGGTGGCGGCCTCGTTCTGGTTCGCCGCGTTGAAGGCGGAGATGGCCACCCGGAGGCCGTCCGGGCGGATCGTGTCGACCTGCCTCATCTTCACGCCGGCACCGCCCTTCTCGCCCGGCCCCTGCTCCGTGGCGACCTTCGTACCGTCCGCCAGGACCTTCGCGTCGGAGCCGAAGAGATCAGCCGCGACGTCGGACATGCCCGGCTGGACGTTGATCTGCACGAAGCTCTTGCCCTGGCCGTCGTCGACCACGACGTAGGCGTACTCCGTCTCCTGTTTCCCGGACGCCTTCACCGTCAGGCCGTCGGGGAGGAGCCCGGTCAGCTCGTCCAGGATCGCGTCACCGCTCCGACCCTGTGGAACCGGCGCTTCGCGGACCGGCTCCGCGGGTTCGGGGAGGGCCTCGACGATCGGACGCCACTCCTCGGCCTGGGCCAGTGCCTTCATCCGGGCCGTCGACAGTGGCGGGGCGGGACGGCTGACCGGAGTGCCCTTCTCGGTGGGCGCGTTCCATTCGGACAGCGAGACCCGGTAGCCCTCGGGCGTCAGCAGGTCTGCGGACCACAGCCGCGTCTCCTCGCGCCGGTCCGGGTACTCCCAGCCCTTGAAGAGCACGAGGCGCGAGCCGTCCTTCAGCGTCGTGGCGGAGCAGTGCTCGAACGCGCTCAGGTTCTTGTCCGGGCAGGAGAGCTCGCCCTCGCCCAGCTTCTGGTCGGGGTTCTGCCGGCTCAGGCTCACCGACAGCGCGGCCTTCCCGTGGCCGTCGTCGTACACCACGGAGGCGGACGACGCGTGTGCGGACTTCCGGGCGGCCTTCGACCCGGTGCCGGGGCTCGGCTGCTCGCTGAGCTTCGCTTCCGGCAGCAGAGCCGTCAGCGTCCTGATCACCTGCTGCTCGGGGGACACGGGCCCCGTCGCTTCCTGTGCACTGCCGACGTCCTCCTTGGACTGCGCTCCTACCCCCGTGACGTACGACCCGCCCAACCCGATCACCGCCAGCGCAGCCACGCTTCCGGTCACCGCGGCGCTGCGACGCAGCACCGTCCGGCGACGGCCGCGCACGACCCCGCCGTCCACCAGCGGCCGTCCTGTGACGGAGAACCCTTCTCCTGCCTGTTTGATCGCCGCGCCGAGCTCGCCCTCGAAGGCGTCCTGGTCCCGCTGAGCACTGTTTCCGTGCATGCCGTCCACCACCGTCCCCACATCTGTGGAAAGGAGAAAAGGGAAGAAGAACGAAGAGATTGAGGTATGCGGCCGGCTCAGTGCGCGGCCAGCTCGCCGATGGAGCCCTGGAGTTGCTCACGCAGCCGGGCGAGCGCACGGGTACTGCGGGTGCGTACCGCAGCCGAACTGACGTGCAGCGCGGCTGCCGTCTCCGTGACCGACCGGTCCTCCCAGTAACGCAGCACGATCACCGCCCGGTCCTTGGGCGGCAGACCGCGCAACGCGTCGAGGAGCGTCATCCTCAAGGACGCGTCCCCCGCCGACTCCCCTGCGCGGTCCGGCAGTTCGCCGCTCGGTCTTTCCCCGGACGATCTGCGCCGCCGGTGCCCGAGGTAGCACCGCACCAGCACGGTCTGCGCGTACGCCGCCGGGTTCCCGACGCGTGATGTGCGCCCCCATACCGCGTACATCCGGCCGAGCGTCTCCCTGCACGAGATCCTCTGCAAGATGTGTGTCCCCGCCGGTCAGCAGGCATGCCGAACGGAACAGATGACCCATGCGGGCTTCCGCGAACTCACGGAAGGCGCCCTCCTTGGACTGCCTCATCCGCCACCCCCTCTCACCTACACCCTCTAGATGCACCGACCGCCGGGAAATGTTTCACCGCGCGCGTGCGACGGTCGCCGCCGTCGGTGTCGGGGCGCCTCAGGCTCCCGCATGGCTCAGGGCGCGCACGAACTGCTCCGCGAGCTGTCCGGTGTCGATGTCGTCCGCGCTGCGTCCGGACAGGATGTGGAAGAAGGCCCTCCCGGACCTGGCCCCCTACCTCGACCACGTCCGCGACACCGCCAACGGCTACCAGAGCGTCACGTTCCCCGTCGAGGACGGCCTCGAGATCAGCTGCCGGCTCTGATCAGGTCCCCTCCGGACAGCTTCGGCTGCCGGAGGGGCCTCGGCTCGTGAGGCCAGGACGTGAGGCCCGGGCCGGTGCCGGACACCGGCATGGGACCTGGGGGATCAGCGCAGTCCGGCGAAGAGGTCGGTCTCGGGTACGGCCGCGCCGGTGGCGTCCTTGACGCGTACGAACGTCTCCGTGCCCATCAACTCACCGAACCTCTCCTTGCCCATCTTGAGGAAGAAGATGTTCTCGCCCTGACTGGCGTGCGCGGCCAGCGCATCGAACTTCTGGCCGCTGAACGCGGTGGTGTCCACCCAGGTGGTGATCTCCTCGTCCGGGAGGCCGATCTCGGCCATCGCGGCGGCCTCGGCGGGATCCGGCTCCGGCATGTCCTCGCCGAACTCGCGCATGGTCTCCCCGAACCGCTGCATCGCCGAGCGGGGCATCGTCGTCCAGTACACCTTCGGTGTCAGCTCGGTCATCTCCAGCGCCGCCATCGTGATGCGGTGGGCCTGGATGTGGTCGGGGTGGCCGTAGAAGCCGTTCTCGTCGTAGGTGACGACCACATCGGGCCGGTAGTGCCGCATGAGTTCCGCGAGTCGGGCGGCGCCCTCCTCCACGGGGGTCCGCCAGAAGGATCCGGGGGCGTCGTTGCTCGGCCAGCCGATCATCCCGGAGTCGGCGTAGTCCAGCATCTCCAGGTCGCTGACCTTCAGGACGTCGCAGCTCGCCTCGAGCTCACGGCGGCGCATCGAGGCGACGGCCGCCGGATCGTGCCCGGGGTCGCCCGGCTTGGCACCCCCCGTTCCGTCACCGCAACCGCCGTCGGTACAGGTCACGAGAACCGTGCGGATGCCTTCCGCCGCGTACCGCGCGAGGACCCCTCCGGTTCCGGTGGCCTCGTCGTCGGGGTGGGCGTGTACCGCCATGAGCGTCAAGGGCCGGTCAGTCATGAAAACAGTCCTCCTGCAGAACTACGTCGTGATCCGAGTGTGCGGCGCGCGTACCGCGATCCTGGGCCCGGGTCCTGGTGGGGCGGACGACCCTGTGGTCTCCGAGTTCCCCGCCCGTGCGGCGCCGGTCCCTCGATTGCAACCGCGCCGGCCGGACCAGCTGTTCCCGGCGCGGCCGATCGGCCGTCGTTCCCCAGTGGTGCGGCTTCTCGTGCTGCCGGCCACCCTCGATCCCGATGTCGCCCGGGATCCCGTCGCCCGGTCATCCCGGGGTCCGGACGACGGAGAAGCCCCAGGCCGCCGGCCTGGGGCTTCTCCGTGGAGCGGGCGAGCCCTGGGGCCTCAGCCGCGTGCTCCCCGTGGCCGTCAGCCGACCGGCACGGTCAGGGCACGGATCTCGCTGTACGGCGAGTAGTTCCCGGCCGCGTCATAGGTACGCGCCCGGTACTCGTAGGTGGTCCCGTCGGCGGGCAGCGGGTCGCACACGCCGGCCGTGGCGCCCAGGCGCGGATCGTAGGCCTTGTGCAGGACGACCGACCAGGTGTCCGTGCCCGCCGCGCGGCGCTCGATCGAGAAGCCGGTGAAGTCGCGGATCGGGGCCGGCGTGTAGTCGGTGGCCGTCGCCTGTATGCCGCTCGCGCAGGAGCCCAGGGTCAGCTCGGGGGCGTAGGCGGGTGCGATGCCGTCGGGGATGTCGAGCCAGAGCTCGTTGGTGGCGGTGGCGTCGAGCCAGCCCGGGTTGTAGGTGGTGGTGCCGCCGTCGTTGGTCACGAGGACGCGGTAGTGGCGGGTCTCGCCGTCGGCGGTGACCGGGGCGGTGGTCCAGGTGCTGCCCTTGGTGGTGCCCAGCGGGACCCAGACGTAGGACCCTTCCACCTTGTCGTTGCTCAGGACCGTGTAGCGGTCGAAGTGCGGCTCGGTGTTGAGGGGCCACTTCAGGGTGACCTTGCCGGTCGCCTTGTCGTAGGTGCCGGTCAGCGAGGGAACGACGGGAAGCGGACGGACGATGGTGTCCGTGCTGCCCGACGAGGTGTTGCCCGCCTTGTCCTTGGCGCGGACCTCGTAGTAGTACGGCGTACGGTCGTCGGGATTGACGAAGGGGTCGGTGTGGCTGCGGCCGGTGCCCGTGGTGACCTTCGTCCAGGTGCTGGAGCCGACGGGCCGCCGGTAGAGGGAGTAACTCGCCAGGTCCATCTCCTTGTTGGCCGACCAGGAGACGGTCGTCCTGTGGGTCGTCGTGTTGTAAGCGGTCTTCACGCCGGTGGGTGCGAGCGGCTTCTTCTTGTCGTACGTGGCCGAGGTCCGGGGGGCGTACATGTACTTGACCTTGGCGGCGCCGGTCCAGTTCACGTAGTCGATGCGGAGGGTGTGCTTGCCGGAGGGGACGGTGAGGTTGACGCTCTTGGAGCGGGCGGTGTCACCGGTGCCCTTCCACAGGTCGATCTTGCGCACGCCGTCCAGGTGGACGCGGACGCCGTCGGTGGCGGAGGCGGTGAAGGTGAAGGGGCCGCCGGAGCCGAAGTCGCGGGTCACCGACCAGCGGACGCCGAAGTTGTTCGACGGCACGCCGGAGACCGGGGCGCCGGACCAGCTCTGGTTGATGGCGCTGTCGCAGTCGGTCCTCACCGGGGTTCCGGAGAACGACGTGTTCTTGTAGAACGTCCGCTTGAACACGTTGGTCGAGCAGGTGACGTCGGCGGCTGCCGCCTGCGGGGCGGAGACCAGCAGGCTGCCGAGGACGACGGCGGACATGGCACCACCGGTCCGGGCGGCGATGAGACTCTTCGGGTGCACGGGGACCTTTCGCACTGTGCGGGCATGACGTACAGCGTGGAGACCCGTGAGCTGGGAGGAAGGTTGCACGGCGTGCCTGATGACGTGGAGCGCCCGGACCGGTGCTGGGGGACGGAGGCCGTCCCGAGAGTCACTTCACATCGACGTGGTCCGCCGCGGAGGCGACCGCCGGGGTGGTGGACGTGCCTGCGAAGAAGTAGCGGAAGTGGCCGTCCGACGTGGCTTTCGTCGTCGTCCTCAGGTTGCCCTTGCTGTCCGTCGTGGCGGTCTTCAGGGTCTTGTAGGTGCTGGTGCCCTGCTTCTTGAACTGGAGCTTCACCGGCTGCGTGGCGTAGCCCCCGTACTTGTAGGTCTTCCAGTTGGCGCGGGTCAGGGCGCCCGTGACGGTGATCGTCCTGTTCTTCTTCACCGGTTCCGGCGAGGCGTTGACCGTCAGCACGGAGTTGCGCAGGACCTTCGCCCTGGCAGCGGCCTCCTTGGTGATGTAGTCACCGTCGTTCGCCAGGGCGTGGGCCGCCACGGTCCAGGTGCCGGCCGTGGTGTTGTCCTGGGGGTGGATGCGCGGGTTGATCTTCAGCGTGTAGGTGCAGGTGGTCGTGGTGAAGCCCTGGCGCACGCACGTGCCCGCGATGTTGTCGGGGATCACGAGACCGTAACGGTCGCCGTCCGGGAGGCGGGTGTGCCACATGACGGGGAAGGTGTTTCCGGTCTCGATGCCCGAGTCGTCCATGGCGGTCACCGCGATCGTGAACGTCTTCACGGCCGTGGTCCCCAGGACGATGTCCTTCCCCCCGTTGACGACCACCTTCGTGATCCTGATGTCGCCCGAGAAGGCATCCGCCTGGGCGGTCCCGGGAATCGTGAGCGCGGACAGGGCGAGGGCCCCGACGAAGCCTGCCACGGTGGTGCGGTGCTGCATGAAGGTGTTTCCCCGTGTTCCAGCGCCTGCGGAACGTCCCGAGGCGGAGCCGGCCATGCCCACCCGGACGCGGGTGGCACGGACATGACCATCATGGGGCGGGAATGGTTGCCCACCGATCACACGGCTGCCAGGACGAGTTGCCTGGTGCGCCGACCGTTCTCAGCGCCATGACGCGCGCTGGATCCTGCTTCCAGGAGAGGGAAGAGCCGCATGCCGCACACGACGACGCCTGACGGGGTCCGAATCGCCTATCAGGTCCGGGGCGAGGGTCCCCCGCTGGTCCTGCTGGCAGGCCAGGCGAACAGCCACCACTGGTGGGACGGGGTACGCGACGACTTCCACGCGGCCCGCAGCACGCTCACCCTCGACTACCGAGGCACGGGGGAGAGCGACAAACCCGACAAGCCCTACAGCACTGAGCTCTTCGCTCAGGACGTGATCGCGGTGCTCGACGACATCGGCGCCGACCGGGCCGACGTCTACGGCACCTCCATGGGCGGGCGCGTGGCCCAGCAGCTCGCGGCGCGCCATCCGCACCGGGTGCGCGCCCTGGTGCTCGGCTGCACGTCACCCGGTGGACCGCACGGTGTCGAACGCGACAACGCCGTACGCAGGTCGCTGGTACAGCCGCAACCGGGCGCGGCGCGGCAGGCCCTTCTTGAGCTGATGTACACCCCGGCCTGGCTGGCGACCCACACGGGCCCCTACTGGACACTCGGCGACCCGGGCATGCCCGCCCACGCCCAGCGCCGCCACCTGGTGGCCAGCACCCAGCACGACGCCTGGGCGCTCCTGCCCGGTGTCGGGGCGCCCACTCTGGTCGTGCACGGCAGCGACGACCTGCTCAACCCCGCCGCCAACGCTCCACTGCTCGCGAACCGTATCCCGGGGGCCAGGCTGCACATGATCCCTGGAGCGCGCCACGCCTACTTCGAGGAGTTCCGCACCGCCGCGAGCCCGCTCGTCCTGGACTTCCTCACCGCGGTGCCGCAGCGGTGAGGAGGGGCCGGGCGGTATGCGCGGGGCCCGCGTACGCCGTGCGGAGCGCGATGCCGACGATGCCGGCCCGTTCCGTTCCGTTCCGTTCCGTTCCGTTCCGTCAGACGATGACGGGGACGGCCTCGGCGCGGTCGGTGGCCCAGTTGGTGACGATGGGCTTGTCGACGGTGGCGGTGTCGGGGAGCTTCAGTTCGGCAGGGTCGGGGTCGTCGTTGGTGATGGCGATGATGACGTTCTCGAATTCCACGCCGCCATCGGTGTTGGTGCTCTTGGGGCTGATACCGGTGTAGGCGACGGCGGAGCCGGTGAGCTTGATGGGGTCTTCGCCACCCTGCCCGACGGGGGACGCGACGCCGTCGGCGCCGGAGCCGAAGGACACGCTGGGGGTGTTGACGTCCAGGTAGCAGGTGATACCGGACTTGGCCTTGGCGGTGACCAGGTAGTAGCCGCCGGCCTGGGTCTCCGAGGTGACCGTGAAGTCCAGGTCGTTGGTGCCGCAGGACTGCCCGTAGCCGCTCTTGTCGCCGTCGCCGGAGGCGTCGGTCTTGGCATCGGAGCCGCCGGAGTCGGAGGAGCCGCCGGAACCGGACGCGCTGGTGGAAAGGCTCTCGCCGGAGGAAGGGCTGTCGGTCTTGCCGCTGCCGGCGGAGGGAACCGAGGAACTGCTGGTGTCCTCGACATCGTCCGGGCTGCAGGCGGTGGAGGTGGCGGCGAGGGCCGTCACGACCGCGGCGGCGAGGACGAGACGGGCGGAACGGGCGGCGAGGCGCGAACGCATCATTATCTCCAGCGGCTTTCGGTTCGGTGCTTCCTGCTTGCACCGATGACACTAGGGCCGGGTCGATCCCGAAATGATCCTGCGCATGTCCGGGTTCCGTCTCAGCAAGATCGGTTCCAGGAAGCGGGGTTGGGTTTCACCTCCCCCGCTCTCTCTGGGCAGCGTGACGGTGATACGAGTCGCTGAGGACAGAGGCAAGCATGCTGGAGTACGCGTCAAGAGGCTCAGGTCATGGCCTGTGAACCCACGAAAGCAGCCGTCATCACAGCGCTGGGCCCAGTTGCTCGGCGGGATCGCACCGCATGCCTCCCGCCGGCCTAGGACAGACCGTCGAGCGGCCTGAGGAACCGGCGCTCGTAGCGCTTGATGCAGCGGGTCTCACGCGCGAGTTCGATCGCTTGCCGGCACTCCGAGTCGGACATGCTGTCCGAGCGGTACTGCTCGTACGCGGCCAGACTGGGGAAGGAGAACAAGGCGTAGGCAATGTCGCTGTCGCCCTCACTCGGCAGGAAGTAGCCGTGGTGCGTCCCGCCGAACCGGTTGACGAGCCGGACCCAGCGGCGACCGTACTCCTCGAAATCCTCAATCTTGTCAGCGTCGATCTCGTACTTCAGGTGAATGGTGATCATGCTTGCATGATGCCGTATCACGGCCGCTGGCCTGGGGTTTTCTCATGGCGCGGGTGACGAGAACCGAACTCGCGCTCCGAGCTTGGGAATCAACGGTTCTTGAACGGCCACAGTGACCCTGGCCTGCATGGCGGCCCGGACCGGGTGAGGTCGGCGAGGTTTCTGAAAGCCGTACACGACCGCTGTTGTCCGCGCCGCTGGGCACTGATGGGCCGAGAGTGGAGGCAGCGCAACAGAACCTGCCGAGGTGCATGCTCCGGGTGGGCGGTCAGAGAGGGATGGTGCGGGACTGGTTGCCGCAGAGTGTGGCCATGTCGTCGTTGTCGGACGTCAGGACGAGTCACCAGCTGCTGGCCGATCACTCAGTACGCCTGGGACTTCGGCCCTGTGGCGGTGTCCTCCGAGGAAGTCGGCCTCATCTGGTCGTTCGACGCAAGCTGAAGTGGACAATATGACCGTACGGACCAGCTCGGCCATCTATCCCGACCGGAGGACCGTCCAATGAGCCACCCAGCAGGTAGTGACCGGGCATGAGCAGAAAATCCACCGCTGGCTTGCCCAGGGCATGTCGGCCGACGACGAGGCCGATCAGCCGAGCGAGACCCATCAGGCGTACCTCCGCCATACCTGGGGTACCCGCCCTGGGCCCGTGCCACCGCTGAACAGCAGATTTGCGCGTACGCCCACAACCCAGCGGGCCGACGGCCCCTGAGCCTCGGTGAGTTCTACCCGGTTCCGGACGTCGGTCTGCCCGAATCGGCGATCAAGAAATGGCTGTTCGTGATCGCGGACCACCTGACAGCAGGTGGAGGTCGGCCACTGGCCCGTCCTCCGCGTCCGCGCCGTTGGCCGTCCCCACGGTGATCCGACTCCCGTCCGCACAGAGCAGGTCCGCGTGCGCCTCAGCAGCACCCCCGGCGGGTCTTCGTACACCATCCGCCCCGTGAGCCGCTGCGCCGGCGCGACCCTGTGGGAAGGGCGCCGCGATCACAGGTCGTCCGCAGTACCGACTACAGCGGGTCCGCAGTTGTCAGGGAGATTGGCCGCGATCAACTCGTAGGCCTCTTCGATAGTGGCGGTCACCCCGATGAGGGACCTGTCGGACTCGCGGCGAACTCGGTAGCCGCCCGCGCTTTGAGGGAAAGCCGTTCCCACATCACGTGACCACGGGTACTGGGTACACCGGCTCAGGTACAGGACGCCGTGGCTGACCATAGGCCAGAGCACTCGCAGAGACGGGTGGCTGTAAGCAGTTTGGGGAACGACCGGATCGATACGATCAGATCCGTAGGACAGAACAACAGACCAAGCTGCAGCAACGACTTCAGCATCGCTCCGGGAGGTTTCACTATTCGTCATGGGTTACCTACCTCAAGTGTTCTGGAAGACTTGCCAGGTTTGGCTTGATCTCAGGAATGTCCGGCTTGGGCACGCTGACCTCCTTGTAAGCTCCGTCGTCTCCGTCGCGGGTGTACCAGTGGATCTCTTCCCATGGCCGGCCTGGGCGTTCGTCATCAGGATCGCCCCACGCAGCGGCTCCATCGTAGTTGCGTACGGCGTAAGCTACTTCGCTCATCTCCCAGGCAGTTCCATCACCTTGGCCCGGATAGTTATCCTCATGCGAGGTATTGAACTGTGCCCCGTGCTGCGCTGCCTTTTGGAAGGCGTCCACGATGTCCGCCGGCTCGCTCCAGTTTCCCTTCTCGCCCCTACTGTTGGGCATTCCGTCCAGGGTGATTGACAGGGTGGTGGCGCGGTCTCCTACGGCGCCCATGACATTCGTCATCCATACCGGGCCTCCCGCCTCGTCGTCGGAGTAGGCCGGGCCGTTGTAGGTGTGTGCTCCCGGATCGCGGCCACGGGTCGGATCATGGGCGGGGTCCGAGAGGTCGTTGCGAAGGTATTTGGCCAGCGAATCCGACGCCACGTCCGGCTCTATGGCTACCCCCAGCACCACGCTGTGCCGGTGCTCTCCGCTCCGGTGGGGGCACCCTGATAGCCCCAGCGGGTCTATCCACCGTGTGGGGTTGTCGACGTAGGTGACGGCGTTCGGGGCCGGGATCAGGCCGAGTGGGTCCGGGGAGAGGTAGCGGCCCGACTCGGGATCGTAGTGGCGGTGGCGGTTGTAGTGGAGGCCGGATTCCGGGTCGAAGTACTGGCCCGGAAAACGCAGCGGGGTGTACGCGCCGGCGCCGCGGTTCCATGAGGTTGACCCCCACAAGCTGGCACGAGTGTGCCACGCCAACTCGCCTTGCTCGTCGATGAGTTCGCGTGGTGTGCCGATGAGGTCGGTGACGATCGCGAAGAAGCGGCGGTCCACCTCCGCCCGGTCCAGGAGGCGGCGCTCCACCTGGGTGACCGGCTTGACTCCGTCGTGGTCCCAGGTGAGGGCGACGGTGTGCTGGGAGCCCGTTGTGGAGGTGGTCTGTTCGCAGAGGGTGTCGCCGTCCCAGGTGAAGGTCACCTCCTCGGTGATCGTCGTCCCGTCCCCCGACAGGCGCTGTTTCGCGGTGCGGCGTCCCAGGGCGTCGTAGCGGTAGCGCCAGCGTGTGCCGTCCGGTGTGGTGACGGAGACGAGGCGGTCCTCGGCGTCCCAGCCGTAGTGCCAGGTCTCGGGCTTGCGGGAGAGGCGGGCCTTTTGGCGCAGGGTCACGCGACCTTGGGCGTCGTGTTCGTAGCGGACGCGGCCCGCGCGGGTGATGCGGGTGCCGGCGTACTCGCGCGGGCCGGTGGCGTGGTCCTCACCGGGCCAGGTCGCGGTGGTCTGGTTTCCGGCCTCGTCGTAGGCGTATCGCTCCGACCAGTTCTCGGCGGTGACGCCCGTGACCCGGCCGGCAGGGGTCACCTCCAGCCGCTTGTGTCCGCCGGTCAGTTCGTTGACCGAGGTGAGGTGGCCGTCGGCGCGGTAGGTGTACGAGCGGCTCTGGAGGGTCCGGTCGCCCGGTGCGCGGACGTGCTGGTCGGTCAGGCGGCCCGCCGGGTCATAGGCGTGCTCGACGGTCAGGGCGTCGCCGATCCGGCGGGTTGTCTCGCGGCCCGTCTCGTCGAAGGCGAAGACGATCTGATGGCCCGAGGCGTTCAGTTCGGCCTGCAGACCGGCTGGGAAGGACCAGGTGCTGACTGCCCCGGACGGGGTGACCCGGCGGGTACGGCGTCCGGTTTCGTCGTAGGTGTTGGTCAGTGTGCGGCCGTCGCAGGTCTCGCTCAGGACTCTGCCCGAGCTGTCGCGTACGTACGTCAGCTCGGTGTCCGGGCCTGTCGCCGAGGCGAGACGGCCGCGGATGTCGTAGGTGAATCGCGTGACCGCGCCGTCGGCGTCTTTGGTGGCAACGCGGCCCGCCGTGTCGCGCTCGTATCGGACTGTCTGGCCCGCGGCGTTCGTGCGGGAGGTGAGCTGTCCGCAGGCGTCGTGCGTGTAGCGGAGTGAGCGGCCGTCGAAGTCGGTTTCGGTGCTGAGGCGGCCTGCCGAATCGTAGGCGTAGTCCCATGTCAGCCCCTGTGGATTGGTGACACGGGAGATGCGTAGCTCGGTGTCGTGCGTGAACTCCTGGCGCGCTCCGCCAGGCGTGGTGCGGGCGGAGATCAGATCGAAGTGGGTGTACTCGAAGCGGCTCTCGTCCCCCGCCGCGTCGGTGTGGACGAGACAGTTGCCCTCACCGTCGTAGGTCCAAGTCTGCTGCGCGCCGTCCGGGTCCGTACGCCGGGCGAGCTTGCCTTCGACAGTCCACTCCAGCTCGGTGGTGCGGCCCTGGGGATCGGTGATCGTTGTTGCGCGTCCGAAGGCGTCGCGGGTGTAGCGGGTGACCGTGCCGAGCGGGCCGCGGATGGCCAGGGGGAGGCCGGCCGCGTCGCAGCGCAGCCGGTCCAGCGCGCCCAAGGAGTCGTCGACGCCGGTGAGGTGGCCGTTCGGGCCATGGGTGAGGCGAGTGGTGGACCCGTCCGGCCGGGTGAAAACCGTCGGGTTGCCCCGATCGTCGTACTCCTGGCGTGAGGTGGCGTCGGCCGGGCCGGTGACGGCGGCGAGCTGGTTCAGCTCGTTGTACTCGACCGTGGCCGAGCTGCCGTCGGGGTGCTCGATGCGGGTGGGGTTTCCGTGGTCGTCGTAGGTGTAAGTGGTGGTCCGGCCGAGCGGATCCGTCCAGGAGAGGATCCGGTCGTAGCGGTCGAAGGTGCGGTGGGTGACACCGCCCAGCGGATCAGCCTCCGAGACGGCCTGCAGCCGGTCGTTGAAGTGGTGGACCTTGGTCGCCCCGAGGGAGTCCGTGTACCGGGTGACACGGTCGCCCGTCTCCGGGTGTGCTTCGTACGCGAACGTGGACGAGAGGTAGCCGTCCGGACCGACCGTGCGGACGACG
Organism: Streptomyces sp. NPDC102451; assembly: GCF_044765485.1. NCBI lineage: Bacteria > Bacillati > Actinomycetota > Actinomycetes > Kitasatosporales > Streptomycetaceae > Streptomyces > Streptomyces sp. NPDC102451. The sequence continues at coordinate 281,242 of NZ_JBIWKD010000009.1, forward strand.
CGGCCGGCGTCGTCGTACACGTAGCGGAACGTGGAGTCGTTGCGGTCGGTCCAGGAAGTGATCCGGGCGTCCGGGTCGTACGTGAAGCGAAGCGGTAGCCCGGAGGAGTTGACCACGCCGACAAGGTTGCCCAGAGCGTCGTAGTCGTAGCGCATGACTGTGACCGGGCCGTTCGGGGTGCGCAGCGCCAGTTCGCGCACCCGGGCGTCCTCCATGACCACGGCGACCCGGTAGCCCCCGGAGTGGACGACTGCTGTGGGACTGCCGTCGCCGAGGCGCGCGAAGCTGATGCGGTTGTGGTTGCGGTCCTCGATCTCCCTCAGCCAGTAGGCAGGGGACGCGTTGTACGGGCCGCCCTGGAAGGAGCGGGTCAGGCCCGAGTGCGGGTCGGTGACGTAGTAGCTGGTCTGCCCGTTGCGCTGGTCCCCGTGCAGCAGCGGCAGCCGAGCGCCCTCCACGGGCAGTACGCCTTCGGTGTCATCGGGCAGCGGCAGCCGCGGATAGATGAGGACCGAGCCGTCCTCGCGCGCCCAGACCGCACCGGCGCCGAGCGCGTCGAGCTCGATCCGTTCGTCCAGTGTGGACGCCCAGCTCCGGCCGAACCACTGGCCGTACCGGTACGCGGAAAGGTGAGTGCGACGGAGGATGAGAGGAAGGACTCCTGGCAGTGAGAGGTCGGTCTGCGGCAGGGTCATCTCACCGGTGGCGACGTCCACCGGGTCGTTCTCGCAGGTTTTCTTCTCCAGCGAGATGGCATTGCGCCGGGGCTCGTCCTTGGCGTTGTTCAGAGCGTCCGGCTTGGTGCGGATGGAGTCGCGGCGTTTTTCGGGACGGGGGACGGTGTCGCCACCCTCCTGGCGAACCTTGTCCTTGGGCCCGATCCCGTCCTTGATGTCGAGGTCGATCTTTTTCTGGATGGTGGATATCTCTTTGACCGCCTTCGGCAGCGACTTGCCGAGGTGGTCCCCCATCGCCTTGTTCGCCTTGCCGAGGGCGGACATCGCTTTGTCGATCACCGGGTCGAGGGCGCCTGCGATGTCGTCCTTGCCCCGGGTGCGGCTGTGGTGGGACTTGGCACTGGCCAATTTGCCTGCGGTCTTGCCGTGGATGTCGATGCTGACCAGGTTCAGCTTCGTGCCGGCGCGGTCGTGCTCCGAGTGCTCGATGTGCACGCCCTTGCCAGAAGCAGGCCCGGGGCCCGTGCCGGCGGAAGCGAGGTGGAGGGAGTCCTTGGCGCCCTCCACGCCCTCCTTGAACCCCTCCTTGCCCGACTGGCCGACCTGGTTCATGTCGACGCCGTTCTGGAGCCCCATCGCGTTGGCGCCGATCTGCACCACCAGGTCAGCGGCCATGTTCTCCAGCGCGGCGACGGCCGGCTCGGTCATCGCGGAGACGATGTAGCCGACGACCTCCTCCAGGCACTCCTTGATGACGCGGCGGATGGCCTGCTGGGCCACTGCGATCGCCGCTCCGCCGACGAGCATGGACAGCCCACCGGTCACCGGTATCAGTGCCATGGAGATGCCGGCCTTGCCGGCCAGGACGCCCAGGTGGACGATCGCCGCGTACTTCATGGCCTCGATCGCCATTGCCGCGTTGTCGAGAGCGCCCGCGATCGTCCGGGCGGCGCCGGCGATGTCCTTGATGTGCTTGTCCTTGACTTTGCCCCAGTGGCCGTTGAGCGCATCAAGGGCCTCGCCGTGCCCGGACGAGAGCAGACGCTGCACATGCTGGTTGGCATTGAAGCCGTCGTCCTCCACGTCACCTGCGAACGCACGCAGCGAGTCGGCCATGTCGCGATAGGCGTCCTCGTCGACGTTCGGCCAGTTGATGCCGATGACATCGAGCATGGTGTCGGCCCAGTCGGGCACCGTTACGGCCACAGTGCGAAATCCCCCCGTACGAAACTGCGTTCGCAGAATGCGTAAGCGAACAGGATGTCATTCTGACGCTGTGGGGCCAAGGTCGTTCTTGGCCTACCGGCACCATCAGGTGGTGCCACGGAGTCGACGTCTCGGCGAAGCGGATCTGCCTTCAACGGAGGCGGAGCAACGAGGCTCGAACCGCCCTGCGGTGGTGAGGCGGGAGATGGGCTGCCAACCGCCCGCGCCCGCTTTCGAACGCGACGAGAAGCGGCGGTCCGGGTGCCGCAGCGGCCGCTCAGAGGTGATCGTCCAGGAACGCCCGTACCTCGTCGGTGGTCATAGGCCCCGTGCCGTGCGCCACCACCGCTCCCTCCTTCAGCAGGAGGCAGGACGGGGCTCCGGTGATCCCGTATCGCTCGGTTGCCGCCGGGCAACGCGTGATGTCGGTGCGGACGACCGTCAGGCGGCCTGTGTAGGCGGCGGCGATGTCGCCCGCGACGAAATCCATCGCCCGACAGGGCTCGATTGCCTTGGGCCAGGCCCCGGTGAAGTAGGCGAGAACCGGAACCTTGCTTCTCCCGAGGATGAAATTGAACTCCGCGTCCTCACGAGGTCGGTGAACCAGCTTTGTCATGGGAGCTCCTGACCTCACGTTCCGTACTCCATCCCATCATCCCTCGCGCGGTGACGAGCGGCCCGGCCCCTTGTCATGACGACCGGAAAGTCATTTCCAGGGTCATAGCGGTTTGGCACCGGGAACCAGCACGATTTCCGGACGCCCGCGGACGCGGCGGTGGACGGGTGACGCGTCAGCGGGCCCGGAGACCGACCGCCAGCGTCAGTTCAAGGACCCGGTGTGGTGATGCGAGATCGGGAAACAGCTCCCGCAGCTGCGACATCCGGTATCGAACCGTCTGTGGATGGACGAACAACGCCGCCGCGACCTCGTCCCGCCTGCCCTGGTGCAGCAGCCACGCCCGCAACGTCTCCTCCAGCCGTCGTGCGGTTGCGGCAGGCTGGGTCTGCAACGGTGCGAGGGCTCGGGCGCGCAGGTCCGCGAACGCGTCCACGTCGGCGCTGAGCACCAGGTCGGGCAGGTGGTCCTCGGTGTCGCGAATGTCGGAGGAAAGGGAGCGCGCGCGTAGGGCTCGTGCGTACGAGGCGGACGCGCGGGTCCATGGCCGGGCCGGGCCGACCACGGCGGCGCGGTCGGTCAGCTGCCGTAGGAGACGTGATCGGTCGGCATCGGGGACGAGGAGCACACCGGTGGCATCCGGCAGATCGTCGAGGACGAGGGTGCTCGGGTCGAGTGTCCGGTAGGCAGGCCGGGCCAGGGCGGCGGGCAGCAGGACGGCGGTCAGCGAAACCGGAGGCTGCCACCTGGCCCGTTGGCCGGAGGCCAGCAGCACGTCCGGGCTCGCGCCGGCGAGGAGGTCGCGGGCCAGGTGTTCCAGGTGGCGCTCGTGGGCTCTGCCCCGGGCGGCGAGTTCGTCGGCGTGGCCCGCGGCGCTCGCGGCGGAGAGCTCGTCGATGTAGGCGAAGGTCAGCTCGGCGAACTTTGCGACCTCGGCGGCGGGCAGACCCGCGGGTACGGCACCCGCTGCCAGACATCGCCAGGCGACCCGGGCGCCGACGCGGTAGGCGCTGAGCAGGGCGTCCATGGAACGGCCGTCACGCACCTCGCCGCGGCCCAGCTCGTAGGCGGCGTCCCCGGCGTCGCCGCCCGTGGCATTCCCGCTCGCAAGGTCCAGGTAGTGCCCCAGGGCGGTGCGGACGGCTCTGCGGATGGTGGCGCCCATGCGGCCCGACAAGGCATGGGCGTAGGGAGGAACCTCGTCGATGATCGCCTGGACGACTTCGTCGGCGGTGGTCCTGAGCGCGGCCCGAAGGGCGGTGACCGTCGTCTCATCCAGGCTCAGTTCGCTGGCTCTCCGGATTGCATAGCTCATTTTTTGTTCCCTGCGAACAATTCAGTCGACCAGATTTACGTCCTGTGGTTAGGACTTTACGCCTGGAGGCGCAGCAAGCTGGAGTCATGACGAGTACAGCCCTTCGCGGCAGGGCGTGGAAACTGCTGGAGATGGTCACGACGCCGCTGCTGCCGTCGGACTACCTCGACCTGGTCAGCCCGCTCCGTACGGGCGCTGACCTCCGGGGGCGCATCGAGGCCGTGCGCCCCGAGACGAGTGACGCCGCGACTGTCGTGATCAAGCCGGGGCGGGGCTGGCGCGGCCACACAGCCGGCCAGTACGTGCGGATCGGGGTCGACGTCGATGGGGTGCGCCTGTGGCGTGCCTACTCCATCACCTCGCCGACGAGCCGCCAGGACGGCCGCATCACGATCACCGTGAAGGCGATCCCGGACGGCAAGGTCAGCAATCATCTGGTCCGCAGGGCGAAACCGGGCACGCTGATCCAGCTCGACCAGGCGACCGGTGGCTTCGTCCTGCCGAGGGCCAAGCCCGCCAAGGTGCTCTACCTGACGGCCGGCAGCGGCATCACACCCGTGATGGGCATGCTGCGCGACACCGGACTCGACGACGTCGTCATGGTCCACTGCGCGCCACAGCCTCAGGACGTGATCTTCCGCAAGGAACTGCACAGCCTGGTCGCGGACAAGAAGCTTCGGCTCACCGAGGTGCACACCGACACGGACGGCAAGCTCGACATCGCCCGTCTCCAAGAGCTCGTGCCCGACTGGGCCGAGCGCGAGACCTGGGCGTGCGGGCCCGCAGGTCTGCTCGACGCCGCCGAGGAGCACTGGAGAGAACACGGCGTCCATGAGCGCCTGCACACCGAACGCTTCCGCCCCGGCATCGTCGTCGCCGGCGACGGCGGCGAGGTCACGTTCAGCGTCACCGGCAAGACCATCGGCGCGGACGGCGCCACGCCGTTGCTCGACATCGGCGAGGAGGGCGGCGTGCTCATGCCCTCCGGGTGCCGTATGGGCATCTGCTTCGGGTGCGTCACGCCGCTCAAGGCCGGCGCTGTCCGCGACCTGCGTACCGGCGAGATCATCGAGGCCGAGCCGGGCGTCCTCATCCAGACCTGTGTGTCCGCCGCGGCGGGCCCCTGCGACATCGAACGGTAGGAGCACCTTGACCGCCATCGACCCCACCGCCCACCTGACCTCGGAGCAGATCGAGGAACTGGGCCGCGAGCTGGACGCCATCCGCGACGAGGTGATCGCCGACCGCGGCGAGAAGGACGCCGCCTACATCCGGCGGGTCATCTCGGCGCAGCGCAAGCTGGAGCTTGTCAGCAGGGGCGTGCTGCTGTTCTCGATCTTCCCGCCCGCGTGGCTGATCGGCACCGCCGGACTGTCCGTGGCGAAGATCATGGACAACATGGAGATCGGCCACAACGTCCTGCACGGCCAGTGGGACTGGATGCGCGACCCGAAGATCCACTCCACCACCTGGGAGTGGGATCACGTCTCGCCGTCCGATCAGTGGAAGCACTCGCACAACGAGCTGCACCACACGTACACCAACGTGATCGGCAAGGACAACGACCTCGGCTACGGCATCATGCGCGTCGACGAGGACCAGAAGTGGCACCCCTTCCACCTCGGCCAGCCGCTGTGGAACTTCCTCAACGCCTGCTTCTTCGAGTACGGCATCGCCGCGTACGACCTGGAGCTCGGCAAGAACCTCCACAAGCGCCGCCGCAAGAACCCGGAGTTCCGCGCGCGGGCCAAGGCCGTGGGCCGCAAGATCCGCAAGCAGGTGCTCAAGGACTACGTGATCCACCCGCTGCTCTCGGGCCCCTCATTCCTCACCACACTCGCCGCCACGTTCACCGCGAACCTGGTCCGCAACATCTGGACCCACTCAGTGATCATGTGCGGGCACTTCCCCGAGGGCGTACAGGTCTTCGAACGCCGGTCGATCACGGGCGAGACACGCGGCCAGTGGTACCTGCGCCAGATGATGGGCTCGGCGAACATCAGCGGCAGCAAGGCCATGCACTTCATGACGGGCAACCTGTCGCACCAGATCGAGCACCACCTGTTCCCGGACCTGCCGAGCAACCGGTACGCCGAGGTCGCGGTGAAGGTGCGCGCGCTGTTCGAGAAGTACGAGCTTGAGTACGTCACCGGCCCGCTGCCCAAGCAGGTGTTCTCCGCGTGGCACAAGGTCTTCCGGCTCGCACTGCCGAACAAGCAGCCCAAGGTCGGAACGCCGGACCGTGAGCAGGACCTCATCGCCGCCTGACTCCCCGGCCGCACCTCAAGCCCTCGGTGACGTCACTGCTGCGACACGACGGCCTGCTCGGCCGGTGGAGTTCCCTGCTGCCCGGGTCCTACAGCTTGGTGAGCGGGTGACGAGAATCGAACTCGCGCTCTGAGCTTGGGAATCAACGGTTCTTGAACGGCTGTAGTGACTCTGACCTGCATGTTTGACCGGGCCGGGCAAGGTCGGTGTGGTCTCTGGGCACCGGGCTTGACCGCTGTTGTCCGCTCCGAAGGGCACGGATGAGGCACGAACGCGGTCACTGCGGGGAAACGGCCCTTGGCGTGTCACGCCCAAGCGGTGATGAGGTCGTCGGGGGTGAGGCTGAGGATGCCGTTGGCGCTGCTCCCGCTGCGGGCGACGGCGAGCAGGGGGGTGGAGTCGTCGGTGCCGGGCAGTTGTGAGCGGTGGGTGACGAGTCGGGCGAGGTCGCGGTTGTCGAAGGGTTTGTTCTCCAACCACTTGATGGATCCGACGAAGGTGATCTTCTTGGCGATAGGAGACCGGTCGGCGCCGACAAGGTCGATTTCAGGGTCGTTGGTGCGGGTCCAGTAGCCGCCGATCACGTTGGTGGCCTCGGGCAGCCGGTCGTCGGTCAGGCGCCACAGAGCCTCGCGGATCACAGGTTCGACGGCGCGGCCCCGCCAGGACATCCAACTGGTGCGGATCGATTCGAGTACACGGTCTCCACGCCCGCGCTCGATCATGGGGATGCCGGGCCCGAGGAAAGAGAGCCAGAAGCGCAGGTATGGATCGGCGACGTGGTAGCGACTCTCGCGGCTCGGCCTGGTGGACAGCGGAAGGTCGGCCGCCACCATGCGTCGGCTGGTGAGGACCTCCAGGGAACGTTTCAGAGAGCCTGGATTGAGGTCGCCGGCTGCCCGGCCGATCAGGGTGAAGGTGCGTTCCCCGTGTCCGATGGCACTCAGCACGGTGCGGGCCTGTGCCTCTGTGGGGAACTCGGCGGCCAGAGTGCGCTCGCCGCTGACGAGGAGGGCGGACGTCGGACGGGCCAGCGCCTGCTCCAGGTAGTCCCAGAGGGTGGCACCCGGAGGCCATTCCTCAAGGACGAGCGGGAGGCCGCCAGAGACCAGGAAGGCGTCGAACGCCTCAGCCGGCGGGAGGTCGAGCATGGCGGCGACCTCGGCCGGATTGAGCGGAGGTACGACCATCTCGGTGCCGCGCTGGTAGAAGGGGCGACCGTAGGTGTTCAGCTGCTCCATCATCGCGATGTCCGAGCCGATGAGGACGAGCAGTACGGGGAGCTTGGACAACGTCCGGTCGAATGCCTTCTGCAGCGCGCCCTCGAAAGTGGGGTCCTCGCGTACGAGGTAGGGCATCTCGTCGAGCACGACCACGCTGGGCGTGTCCTGAGGCAGGACACTGGCGAGCAGGCTCAAAGCCGCGTCCCAGGTCTGCGGGGTGGCGAAGTCCGCGACGCGGCCGGCGTAGGGGAGTGGAGAGACGGCGAGCTCGGCGGCGAAGCCCGCCAGGTCCTCGGCCTTCGAGCCGCCTACTGCGGTGAAGAAGACATGAGGAAGTCCGGAGCGTTCCAGGAACTCCTCCATGAGCCGGGACTTGCCGACGCGTCGGCGCCCTCGGATCAGTACGGCGCGCCCGGGCCGCCCGCTGCGTCCGCCGGTCCGTACAGGGGCCAGTAGGTCATCAAGAAGGCCGAGCTCCGTACGACGCCCAACGAATCCGTTCACAGGTTCCACCTCACCGAGCGTTCATCCTCTGCAGGGGCAGGTTACTTTCCTAAATGAAAGTTGCGCAAATGCAATGCTTCCTGCGCAGTTGTTGCCGACATCCCGTGATGCTGGGAGGAGATCAAGGTCGGCTTGTATGCGGTGGGCCCGTGTTACCGCACGCCGGCTCGCCGGCACCCGGGGTAGATCGACGTCAGTGGCGGGCACCGGGTGCCGGGAGGTGTGCGTAACAGGGCTGCGTCCGCGTGCCTCCGGCAGTCGACGCATGCCGACGTGCCGGACCGGACTCGCCTCGCAGATGCTGTGGGAAGCCAGGCTCGGGGCGTGATGGCCGGGTGGAAGGGTGCTGAACAGTGCGAAGAGGGTCAAGGTGCAGAGGTGGTACGGGATGGTCAGGCCGGTCTGAACAACAGAAAAGCCCTGGCCGCGGGCCAGGGCTTTGGTTCGAGCTGTGGAGCGGGTGACGAGAATCGAACTAGCGCTCTGAGCTTGGGAATCAGCGGTGCTTGGGCCGCTGGAATGGTCCTGACCTGTGCTTTCTCGTGAGGAAGCTTGGATTGCCATGGTCTCTGGAGGCTGCACCTGACCGCTGGTGTCCGCTCTGCTGGGCACGGATGGGGCACGAGGGTAGCGGTGCAGCGAACGCTGCCAGGGGAGTGCTCGGGGTGGGCCGACCGTCAGAGAGAGATGATGCGGACCTGGTTGCCGCAGAGCTGGGTCATGTCGTCGCTGTCGGAGGTCAGGAGGGCGACGGGTTTCGGCTGGCGCAGGGCGACCTCGGCGACTGTGGCGTCGATGGCGTACTTGTGCCCGTGCAGTCCGGCACCTTTGAGGAGTTCCGCTGCTGCTTTCGCCGCCTGCTCGGTGACGGGCTCCACCTTGACGCGGGACAGGGCCCAGTTCAGGCGAGGCATGTTGGTGCGGGAGTGGCTGACTTCCACGATGGTGTTGGCCCCGATGACCAGGTCGGCTCCCATGTCATGGAAGACCTGAAGCATCGCGAGCAGCTTGCGATCCTGCGCGATCCAGGCGGAGAGCCCTTCCGAGTCCAGGACGACGGTTTCGATGCGTTCGCTCACGCGGCATCCGCGCCCGTGGAGGTGCCGGCGGAGCCGAAGATCTTCGCGCGGGCCCCGGCGAGCTCCTCGTCGCTGAAGGGTCCGTGCTCCTCCTCGTGACGGCGGAGGTCGTCGCCCAGGAGCTGGTGCCGGATCTGGCGGGCTACGGCTTCCGCCACGTACCCGGAGACGTTGTCCGTGAGCTTGCGGAGTTCCGCCACCTGGTCGCTAGGCAGCGTGACGGTGATGCGAGTCATTGAGGACATGAGTCCCATCATACTGGAGTATGCAAGGCTCGGCTTGAGTCACAGGCCCCTGCCTTGATGGTTGCGACCGCATGCGTCGGGTGATGACAGAGCGGCCGCTCTCCGGCCGTCCACTGCGGGGCAAGGATTTGGACCGACGCCGTTGGAGGGCAAGCGAAAGGCCCCGGTCATCGACCAGGGCCTTCATCAAAGAGCGGGTGACGAGAATCGAACTCGCGCTCTGAGCTTGGGAATCAATGGCGCGTGCGCTGCCATGGTTGCTCTGACCTGCATTCTTGGCTGGATTGGGTGAGGTCGGCGAGATCTCTGGGTGCTGTACCTGACCGCTGCTGTCCGCTCAGAGGACGTTAAGTCCCGTTCCTGATGATGTGGTGTCACCCGTTCGTGGGTGACGGGACGGTTCCTCCGTCATGTCATGTCGTGTGCATGATGGG
>NZ_JBIWKD010000010.1:0-240439 GCF_044765485.1 Streptomyces sp. NPDC102451
GGGGGGGCCCGACAACCCCCGGCCCCCCCCCCGGGGGGGGGGCGCCCCCCCGGGCCCCCACACCCCCCCCCCCCCCCCCCGGGGGGGGGGGGGGGCGGCCGCCCCCCCCCCGCGCCGGTCTTCGTCGGGTGCGTCAGGACTCGCCGCGTGCGAGCTCCCAGAGCTGGAGGTCGGCCGAGGAGTTGACGGCCCACTCCACACCGGACAGCTCGTCGACCGAGGCGACGTACTGCTTGCCCTGCCAGACGGGGAGCACGGGGACGTCGTTGGCAACGATGTCCTGGAGCTTCTCGAAGGTCGGCGTCGCGGCGCTGCGGTCGGCCTCGCGACGGGACTCCGGGATGAGCTCGGACTGCGCCAAGGTCGACCGGTACGGCGAGTTGAGGAAGTTGTTCTTGTCCAGGAACGGCGCCGTGTAGTTGTCCGCGTCGGGGAAGTCCGGGAACCAGCCCATGCCGTAGACCGCGTACTCGCCCTTCTTCTGGGCGGGGCGGTACTGGGCCCACGGGGTGCCCTTGACGTCCACGTCGAACAGCTTCGAGTCGTTGAGCTGCTTCGCCAGCATCTCGAACTCGGCCTTGGTGGCGGGACCGTAGTGGTCGGTCGTGTAGTGCAGCGTGAACTTCACCGGGGTGCTGATGCCGGCCTTCTCCAGGGTCGCCGCGGCCCCGGAGACGCTGGGCTCGCCGTACTTGTTGAAGAACGAGTTGGTGTGGCTGGTGATGCCGGACGGGATCAGCGAGTAGAGGGGCTCGGCCGTGCTGCCGTACACCTTGCTCGCGATGGAGCCGCGGTCGACGACCTGCGCCATCGCCTGGCGCACGGCCTTGTCCTTCACCGTGGGGTCCTCGGTGTTGAACGCGAGGTAGCTGATGGCGAGGCCGGGCATCTCGGTGAGCTTGAAGCCGTCCTCCGGCTCCTCGATCATCTTCTGGGCCTGCTCGGGCGACATGGTGCGGGTCATCATGTCGATCTTCTTGTCGTCGAGCGCCTTCCCCATCGCCTCCGCGTCCGGGAAGAGGTCCAGCTCGACCTTCTCGTTGTTGATCTTCAGGTCGCCCTTGTACTTCGGGTTCCTGGTGAAGACCACCTTGACGACCTGGTCGCCCTCGACCTCCGGCTTCATGGTGTACGGGCCGGAGCCGTCGACCTGGAAGCCCTCACGGGGGCTGTTCGCCGGGTACTTGTCCTTCTGGACGATGCCGGCGGACGGCGTGGCCAGCTTGTAGGGGAAGGTCGCGTCCGGGGTGCTCAGGTGGAAGACCACCTGGTTCTCGCCCTTGGTCTCGATCGTGTCGATGTTGGCGAGCAGGCCGATCGGGCCGCTCTCGTCCTTGATGTCGAGGACCCGCTGGATGGAGTACTTCACGTCCTCCGGGGTGACGGGGGTGCCGTCGGCGAAGGTGAGCCCGTCGCGCAGGGTGCAGCGGTAGCTCTCGTTCTCCGTGTCGGTGAAGGAGCAGCTCTGGGCCGCCTCGGGCACCGGCTCGCCGCCGCCGCGCGGTATGTGGGTCAGCGTCTGTACGGTCTGGCGCAGTACGTTCCACACGCCCGCCTCGTAGCCGATGGCGGGGTCGAGAGGGGCCGGGTTGTCCTTCGAGGAGATGAACTGGTCCGTGGTCCCGACAACGATGGCGTCCGCCCCGTCGTCCGACCCGCCGCAGGCGGCGAGCACGGGTGCGAGCAGGCCGACTACGGCCGGCAGCACCAGCGTCTTGCGGTTCATCTGGACGTTCTCCCTCATTCCGGCATGTGAGAAAACCGAGATTAGTAGGCGTCGCAGAGGGACTTGACCGGTGCCGGACAGCCGCGTATGCACTCGGTGATCACCGATGACGGGTTGTCCATGTCACGCTCGGGAATGTTTCGTACACGGCTTCAGGAATACGGACGTATGGGGGTCCCGAAACGGACAGCCCGGCCGATCTCCGGAACCCCCGGATGTCACGTCGAGTGACGAACGTCACCCCTTCGGCCCGGCGGTCTTATTGACATGGACCTGATTCACAGCCCGCCGGTGGAACACCCTCGGTGCATCAGCTGTCACTCATCGGCGATCAGGCCGCGCAGAAAGGGGAGATCCACCTGCTCCAGGGAGGACACGACCGCCCTCCCCGGCGCGGGGGCGATCGGGGCCACGGACGGTACGGCCACGACCCGGCAGCCCGCGGCCTCGGCCGCCGCGACACCCGTGGCGGTGTCCTCGATGACGGCGCAGCGCCAGGGGTCCGCCCCGAATCCGGCCGCCGCGGCGAGGTAGGGCTCGGGGTGGGGCTTCGTACGGGTCACCTCGTCCCCCGCGACCGTGAGCGCGAAGTGGTGACGGCCCACCGAGTCGAGGACCCGGTCGATGATGCGCCGGTGCGAGGCGGAGACCAGCGCGGTGGGCACCTCGTGCGCGCCGAGCTCGGCGAGCAGCCGGGCGGCGCCGGGCATCAGCGGCACGCCGCGTCCGATGCGCTTCTCGAAGCGGTCGTTGAGCAGCACGGTGAGCTCCTCGATCGCGATGTCGGCGCCGGTGACCTCGATGAGGTAGCCGGCGCTGCGGGTCATCGGGCCGCCGACGACCACCTCGCGCCAGGCCGTCTCGAGCCGGTGACCGAGGTCGGCGAAGACCTCGACCTCCACGTCCCACCAGAATCCTTCGGTGTCGACCAGTGTGCCGTCCATGTCGAGAAGGACGGCTTGCAGCGCCGACCCTTCGGCCGTACGGGTCAGGGACGCGGGGACCGTACTGGTCATCCGGCACACCTCCAAGAGGGACGAGAAGGCCGGCCGCCTTCCCGGTGGGAACGGCGACCGGCCTGCACTGGACCGACCAGTCTACGACTCGTGCCCGTCCGGCGCGCGGAACGGAGCGTCACCGCGCGTCGAACGGTTCCTTACCGTGCGTTGAAGTACTTCGCCTCCGGGTGGTGGATGACGATCGCGTCCGTGGACTGCTCGGGGTGCAGCTGGAACTCCTCGGAGAGCTTCACACCGATCCGCTCGGGCTCCAGGAGCTCGGCGATCTTCGCCCGGTCCTCCAGGTCGGGGCAGGCCCCGTAGCCCAGCGAGAAGCGTGCTCCGCGGTACTTCAGCGCGAACATGTCCTCGACGTCGGACGGGTCCTCGCCGGCGAAGCCGAGCTCGCTGCGGACCCGTGCGTGCCAGTACTCGGCGAGCGCCTCGGCCAGCTGCACGGACAGGCCGTGCAGCTCCAGGTAGTCGCGGTAGGAGTTCGCCTCGAAGAGCTCGGCGGTGGCCCCGCCGATCTTCGAGCCGACGGTGACGACCTGGAGGCCGATCACGTCCGTCTCCCCCGACTCCTCCGGGCGGAAGAAGTCCGCGAGGCAGAGGCGGCGGCCGCGGCGCTGGCGCGGGAAGGTGAAGCGGGTGCGCTCCGAGCCGTCCTCGTGCAGCAGGATCAGGTCGTCGCCCTTGGACACGCAGGGGAAGTAGCCGTAGACGACGGCGGCCTCCAGAAGGTTCTCGGTGTGCAGCTTGTCGAGCCAGCCGCGCAGGTGGGGCCGGCCCTCCCGCTCCACGAGCTCCTCGTACGTCGGTCCGTCACCGGCGCGGGTCTGCTTGAGGCCCCACTGGCCCTTGAAGAGGGCGCCCTCGTCGAGCCAGGAGGCGTACTCCTTGAGCTGGATGCCCTTGACGACCCGGGTGCCCCAGAACGGCGGCTCGGGGACCGGGTTGGTGACCGAGACGTCGGACCGCACACCTTCCTCGGGCTCCACGACCTCGGCCACGGGGGTGTCCCGCTTGGGCACCCTGCGCTGCTTCAGCTCGGGAAGCGTGGCCCCGGGAACTCCGCGCTTGACCGCGATGAGGGCGTCCATCAGCCGCAGGCCCTCGAACGCGTCGCGGGCGTAGCGGACCTCGCCCTCGTAGATCTCGTGGAGGTCCTGTTCGACGTAGGCCCGGGTCAGGGCGGCGCCGCCGAGGATCACCGGGTAGTCGGCCGCCATCTTGCGCTGGTTCAGCTCCTCCAGGTTCTCCTTCATGATCACGGTGGACTTCACCAGGAGGCCCGACATGCCGATGACGTCGGCGCGGTGCTCCTCGGCGGCGTCCAGGATCGCGGAGACGGGCTGCTTGATCCCGAGGTTGACCACGTTGAAGCCGTTGTTGGACAGGATGATGTCGACGAGGTTCTTGCCGATGTCGTGGACGTCACCGCGGACGGTGGCCAGCACGATGGTGCCCTTGCCGTCGGCGTCCGACTTCTCCATGTGCGGCTCGAGGTGGGCCACCGCGCTCTTCATGACCTCCGCGGACTGGAGCACGAAGGGCAGCTGCATCTGGCCTGAGCCGAAGAGCTCGCCCACGACCTTCATGCCCGCGAGCAGGGTGTCGTTGACGATCTCGAGGGCGGGCCTGGTCAGGAGCGCCTCGTCGAGGTCGGCCTCCAGGCCGTTCTTCTCGCCGTCGATGATGCGGCGCTGGAGGCGCTCGTCCAGCGGCAGGGCGAGGAGTTCCTCGGCCTTGCCCTGCTTCATCGACTTCATGTTGACGCCCTCGAAGAGCTCCATGAGCCGCTGGAGGGGGTCGTAGCCCTCCTCACGGCGGTCGTGGACCAGGTCGAGGGCGACCTTGACCTGCTCCTCCTCCAGCCGGGCGATCGGCAGGATCTTGGAGGCGTGCACGATCGCGGAGTCCAGACCGGCCTTCACGCACTCGTCCAGGAAGACGGAGTTCAGGACGACGCGGGCGGCCGGGTTCAGGCCGAAGGAGATGTTGGACAGGCCGAGCGTGGTCTGCACCTCGGGGTGGCGCCGCTTCAGCTCGCGGATCGCGCCGATCGTGGCGATCCCGTCCTTGCGGGACTCCTCCTGGCCGGTGCAGATGGTGAAGGTCAGACAGTCGATGAGGATGTCCGACTCGTGGATGCCCCAGTTGGTGGTGAGGTCCTCGATGAGCCGCTCGGCGATGGCGACCTTGTGCTCGACGGTGCGGGCCTGGCCCTCCTCGTCGATGGTCAGCGCGATCAGCGCGGCGCCGTGCTCGGCGGCCAGTCCGGCGACCTTGGCGAAGCGGGACTCGGGGCCGTCGCCGTCCTCGTAGTTGACGGAGTTCAGTACGGCGCGGCCGCCCAGCTTTTCCAGACCGGCCCGCAGGACGGGCACCTCGGTGGAGTCGAGGACGATCGGCAGGGTGGAGGCGGTGGCGAAGCGGCCGGCCAGCTCCTCCATGTCGGCGACGCCGTCGCGGCCCACGTAGTCGACGCAGAGGTCGAGCATGTGCGCGCCCTCGCGGATCTGGTCGCGGGCCATCTCCACGCAGTCGTCCCAGCGCGCGTCGAGCATGGCCTCGCGGAACTTCTTCGACCCGTTGGCGTTCGTACGCTCACCGATCGCCAGGTACGAGGTGTCCTGGCGGAACGGGACGGTCTGGTAGAGCGAGGCGGCGCCCGGCTCGGGGCGCGGGCTGCGGGACGTCAGCTCTGCGCCGCGGACGCGGTCCACGAGCTGGCGCAGGTGCTCGGGCGTCGTACCGCAGCAGCCGCCGACGAGCGAGAGGCCGTACTCCTGGACGAAGGTCTCCTGGGCGTCGGCCAGACCCTCGGCGTCGAGCGGGAAGTGCGCGCCGTCCTTGGTGAGCACGGGCAGCCCGGCGTTCGGCATGCAGAGCAGCGGGATGCGGGAGTGGCGCGTGAGGTAGCGCAGGTGCTCGCTCATCTCGGCGGGGCCGGTCGAGCAGTTCAGGCCGATCATGTCGACGCCGAGCGGCTCGAGCGCGGTCAGCGCGGCGCCGATCTCGGAGCCGAGCAGCATGGTGCCGGTGGTCTCGAAGGCCAGGGAGCACAGCACCAGGAGGTCGCTGCCCATCGCCTCCAGGGCGCGCCGGGCGCCCAGCACGGCGGCCTTGGTCTGCAGCAGGTCCTGCGTGGTCTCGATGATGAGCGCGTCGGCGCCGCCGGCGATCAGGCCCTCGGCGTTCTGCTGGAAGCCGTCGCGCAGGACCGTGTAGGGGGCGTGGCCCAGCGTGGGCAGCTTGGTGCCGGGGCCGATGGAGCCGAGCACCCAGCGCTGCTGTCCGGTGGACTCGGTGAACCGGTCGGCGACCTCGCGGGCGATGGCGGCGCCGGATTCGGAGAGCTCGTGGATGCGGCCGGGGATGTCGTACTCGCCCAGGGCGGAGGCGTTGGCTCCGAAGGTGTTGGTCTCCACGCAGTCCACGCCGACGGCGAAGTACTCCTCGTGGACCGAACGGACGATGTCGGGGCGGGTGACGTTCAGGATCTCGTTGCAGCCTTCGAGGTTCTCGAAGTCGTCGAGGGTGGGGTCCTGGGCCTGGAGCATGGTGCCCATCGCACCGTCGGCCACCACCACCCGGGTGGCGAGCGCCTCACGGAGCGCTGCGGCTCGGTTCCGGCTGTCAGCGGAGGGGGTCGGCAACGAGGCCATGGATGTTCTCCCAGGGATGCGACGGCTGTCGGCTTTGCGCCCTTCTGCGGAGGGGGCACGCGGCCAGCGTAGCCGGGAGGCGCCCGGGCCGGTCGTCGTGTCCCACGAGGCGGACTGCATGCTGTGCGGGGAACGGGCCCCTTCACGGAGTGACGCATAATTCTCGCGCCACCGGACAGAGGTCGGCATCGACCGATAGTGTTCAGCATTGTCGAACCGAGGTGGAGGAGTACGGCGCGATGGCCAAGAACATCCAGTCGCTCGAGCGGGCAGCCGCGATGCTGCGTCTGCTGGCGGGCGGCGAGCGCCGTCTGGGCCTGTCCGACATCTCGTCGTCCCTGGGCCTGGCCAAAGGTACCGCGCACGGCATTCTGCGCACCCTCCAGCACGAGGGCTTCGTCGAGCAGGACGCCGCGTCCGGCCGCTATCAGCTGGGCGCCGAGCTGCTGCGCCTGGGCAACAGCTATCTCGACGTGCACGAACTGCGGGCCCGCGCGCTGGTGTGGACCGACGACCTGGCCCGCTCCAGCGGCGAGAGCGTCCACCTGGGCGTGCTGCACCAGCACGGGGTGCTGATCGTCCACCACGTCTTCCGGCCCGACGACAGCCGCCAGGTGCTGGAGGTGGGCGCCATGCAGCCGCTGCACTCCACGGCCCTGGGCAAGGTCCTCGCCGCCTACGACCCGGTCGCGCACAGCGAGGCGACCGAGGTGGAGCGGCGCTCCTTCACGCCGCGCACCGTCACGGGCGACGAGGAGTTCGAGGAGCTGCTCGACCTGATCCGGGCGCAGGGCTGGGCGGCCGACGTCGAGGAGACCTGGGAGGGCGTGGCCGCGGTGGCCGCCCCCATCCACGACCGGCGCAGGATGCCGGTCGGCGCGGTGGCCGTGACGGGCGCCGTGGAGCGCGTGTGCACCGACGGCCGGCTGCGGCCCGAGCTCGTCGCCGCCGTACGGGACTGCGCCCGCGCCGTCTCCCGGGATCTGGGCGCCGGACGCTTCTGAGGGTTCCCGCGACGTCGGTAACGATCGAGTCGCGCGTCACAGACCCCTTGACGCACCCCCCGTCGGGGAGAAACATTGCCGCTCACCGGTCGGCATTGCCGAACACCTAACGGCAATACGCGTTAGGGTGTGACAGTGCCGAGGGCCGGTCAAGCCCTACAGGTGACGTACCCGTGTTCGATGGGTACCCACCTGGGGCGCGATCCACCGGAGGGACCCGGTGTTTCGCCTTCCCCTGGACGAAGGACAAAGGAGTCGCGGGTGTCCAGCTCCGACATCTTCATCGGCGAGACCATCGGTACCGCCATACTCATCCTGCTCGGCGGCGGTGTCTGTGCCGCCGTCACGCTCAAGCGCTCCAAGGCCCAGAACGCCGGCTGGCTGGCCGTCACCTTCGGGTGGGGCTTCGCCGTACTGACCGGCGCCTACATAGCTTCCGGCGTGTCCGGCGCCCACCTCAATCCCGCGGTCACGATCGGCCTCGCGATCCAGGGCGGCACCGCGTGGAGCGACGTACCGCTCTACCTCGCCTCCGAACTGCTCGGCGCCATGATCGGCGCGGTGCTGGTCTGGGCCGTCTACTACGGCCAGTTCCACGCGCACCTCACGGATCCCGAGATCGTGGAGAACCAGCCGGCCGAGGAGGGCATGGTCGACCAGTCGACCGCGCCGAAGGCCGGCCCCGTGCTCGGCATCTTCACCACGGGCCCGGAGATCCGGCACATGGTGCAGAACGTGGTCACGGAGATCATCGCCACCTTCGTACTGATCCTGGCGATCCTCACCCAGGGCCTCAACGACGAGGGCAACGGCCTCGGCGCGCTCGGTGCCCTGATCACCGCGCTGGTGGTCGTCGGTATCGGTCTGTCGCTGGGCGGTCCGACCGGCTACGCGATCAACCCGGTGCGCGACCTCGGTCCGCGGATCGTGCACGCGCTGCTGCCACTGCCCAACAAGGGCGGGTCGGACTGGGGCTACGCCTGGGTACCGGTGGTAGGACCGCTCATCGGGGGCGCACTCGCCGGTGGGCTCTACAACCTCGCCTTCGCCTGAGCCCGCACCCTCCACACCACACAGACTTCCGGGAGCCAACCGTGACCGACGCACACACCACCGGGCCGTTCATCGCGGCCATCGACCAGGGCACCACGTCCAGCCGCTGCATCGTCTTCGACAAGGACGGCCGGATCGTCTCCGTCGACCAGAAGGAGCACGAGCAGATCTTCCCGAAGCCGGGCTGGGTCGAGCACGACGCCAAGGAGATCTGGGAGAACGTCCAGGAAGTCGTCGCCGGGGCAATCGTCAAGGCGGGCATCACCTCCGCCGACGTCAAGGCGATCGGCATCACCAACCAGCGCGAGACCACCCTGCTCTGGGACAGGCACACCGGTGAGCCGGTCTACAACGCCCTCGTCTGGCAGGACACCCGCACGGACGCGCTCTGCAAGGAGCTCGGCCGCAACGTGGGCCAGGACCGCTTCCGCCGCGAGACCGGTCTGCCGCTCGCGTCGTACTTCGCCGGACCCAAGGTCCGCTGGCTGCTCGACAACGTCGAGGGGCTCCGTGAGCGCGCCGAGCGGGGCGACATCCTCTTCGGGACGATGGACTCCTGGGTCATCTGGAACCTCACCGGCGGCACCGACGGCGGTGTCCACGTCACCGACGTCACCAACGCCTCGCGCACGCTGCTGATGAACCTGCACACGATGCAGTGGGACGACAAGATCCTCCAGTCGATCGACATCCCGTCGGCCCTGCTGCCCGAGATCCGCTCCTCCGCCGAGGTGTACGGATCGGCCAAGGGCGGCGTCCTCGACGGCGTCCCGGTGGCCTCCGCGCTCGGCGACCAGCAGGCCGCGCTGTTCGGCCAGACGTGTTTCGCCCAGGGCGAGGCCAAGTCCACGTACGGCACCGGCACCTTCATGCTGATGAACACCGGCGACACCCCGGTGAACTCGTACAACGGGCTGCTGACCACCGTCGGCTACCGGATCGGGGACCAGAAGGCGGTGTACGCCCTGGAGGGCTCCATCGCCGTCACCGGCTCGCTCGTCCAGTGGATGCGCGACCAGATGGGCCTGATCAAGTCCGCCGCCGAGATCGAGACGCTGGCGTCCTCCGTCGAGGACAACGGCGGCGCGTACTTCGTGCCCGCGTTCTCCGGGCTGTTCGCCCCCTACTGGCGCCCCGACGCCCGCGGTGTCATCGCGGGTCTCACCCGCTACGTGACCAAGGCGCACATCGCCCGGGCCGTGCTCGAGGCCACCGCCTGGCAGACCCGCGAGATCAGCGACGCCATGACCAAGGACTCCGGCGTCGAGCTGACCGCGCTCAAGGTCGACGGCGGCATGACCTCCAACAACCTGCTGATGCAGACGCTCTCCGACTTCCTGGACGCACCCGTGGTGCGCCCGATGGTCGCCGAGACCACCTGCCTCGGCGCGGCCTACGCCGCCGGCCTCGCCGTCGGCTTCTGGCCGGACACCGACGCACTGCGCGCCAACTGGCGCCGTGCCGCCGAGTGGACACCCCGCATGGACGCGGCCACACGTGACCGCGAGTACAAGAGCTGGCTCAAGGCCGTCGAACGGACCATGGGCTGGATCGAGGACGAAGAGAGCTGAGGAGCAAGACATGACCACCCTGCAGAGCGTCCCCGCCCTCGGGACGCATCCGGCCTCCGGCTCCCTCCCGAGCCGCGCCGAGACCCGGGAGCAGCTTTCCAAGGCGACGTACGACCTCCTGGTGATCGGCGGCGGCATCCTGGGCATCTCCACCGCCTGGCATGCCGCGCAGTCCGGACTGCGGGTGGCCCTGGTGGACGCCGGCGACTTCGCCGGCGCCACCTCCTCGGCCTCCTCCAAGCTGCTCCACGGCGGTCTGCGCTACCTCCAGACCGGCGCGGTGAAGCTGGTCGCCGAGAACCACTTCGAGCGGCGCGCGGTCTCCCGCCAGGTCGCCCCGCACCTGGCGAACCCGCTCACCTTCTACCTGCCCGTCTACAAGGGCGGCCCGCACGGCGCGGCCAAGCTCGGCGCGGGCGTGTTCGCCTACTCGGCGCTGTCCGCGTTCGGTGACGGCGTCGGCCATGTGATCAGCCCGGCCCGGGCGCAGCGCGACGTGCCCGAGCTGCGTACGGACAACCTGAAGGCCGTCGCGGTCTACGGCGACGACCAGATGAACGACGCCCGGATGGCGCTGATGACGGTCCGCGCGGCCGTCGACGCCGGGGCCGTCGTCCTCAACCACGCCGCGGTGACCGGGCTGCGGTTCACCAAGGGCCGCGTCACGGGGGCCGAGCTGGAGGACCGTCAGGACGGCACGGAGTTCGGCGTGAACGCCCGCCTCGTGCTGAACGCGACCGGCCCGTGGGTCGACCACCTGCGGAAGCTGGAGGACCCGGCCTCCGCGCCCTCCATACGTCTGTCCAAGGGCGCCCACCTGGTCCTCAAGCGGACCCGCCCGTGGAAGGCCGCCCTGGCGACCCCGATCGACAAGTACCGGATCACGTTCGCCCTGCCCTGGGAGGACATGCTGCTGCTCGGTACGACCGACGAGGAGTACGAGGGCGACCCGGCCGATGTCGCGGTCACCGAGCAGGACACGGCCCAGATCCTCGACGAGGCGGCGTTCTCCGTACGGGACCAGCAGCTCTCCCGCGATCTGATCACGTACTCCTTCGCGGGGCTGCGGGTGCTGCCCGGCGGTCCGGGCAACACGTCCAAGGCCAAGCGCGAGACGGTCGTGACGGAGGGCCGCGGCGGGATGCTGTCGGTCGCGGGCGGCAAGTGGACGACGTTCCGCCACATCGGCCGTACGGTGATGAACAAGCTGGCCGAACTGCCCGGGCACCCGCTCGGCGAGGACATGGAGCCGATGGCACGGCTACCGAGGAAGGTGCCGCTGCCCGGTATCGCCAACCCGAACGCGGTCGCGCACCGGCTGCTGGTCGACGGCGGTACGCCGGGGCCGCGGATGCCCGCCGACACGGCCCGGCACCTCGCGACCCACTACGGCTCGCTCTCCTTCGACATCGCGCGTCTGGCGAACGAGAACCCGGCGCTGGGCGAGCGCATCCACCCCGACGCCCCGGAGATCTGGGCGCAGGTGGCGTACGCGCGCGACCGCGAGTGGGCCGAGACGGCAGACGACGTGCTGCGCCGCCGGACGACGCTGACGATCCGGGGCCTGGCGACGGACGACATCCGGACCAGGGTCGAGGACATGCTGGCCGACGGGCGCTGACGGCGCCGGAACACAGCAACAGGGGCGGTCTCCCGGTCGGGGAAGCCGCCCCTGCGGCGTGCGGCCGGGGGACGTGCCATGCAGCCGCCATACGGGTGCAATATGACGCGGGGACAGTGGAGGGATGTCCGAACACCAGGGATTCCATCTGTCAGTGGCCCTGAACGGCGCCGGTTCGCATCCGGCCGCGCCCTCCAGGCCCTTCACGCCCGACGCGTACGCCCGGCTGGTGCGCGGCGCCGAGGCCGGACTGCTCGACTTCGTCACGGTGGAGGACGGCCCGGGGCGGCTCGACTCCGCGCTGCTGCTCGCCCTGGCGGCGCAGGTCACCGACCGGATCGGGCTGGTCCCGCTGGGTCCGACGACGGGTGACCCCACCGCCTGGGCCACACGGATCGCGACGCTGGACCATCTGAGTGCGGGGCGGGCGGGGGTGCGGCCCCGGGCCACGACGAGCAACCCCGAGCACGCGGAGCTGCTGACGGTCCTCGGCACTCCCGAGGGCGACCGGAGGGTGGCCGAACTCTTCGCGCGGGCGGACGAGTTCCTGACCGAGGCGACCGCGGCCTGGGACTCCGTGCCGGCTCCGCAGGGCAGGCCGCCGCTGACGCTGCTCGCGCACGCCACGGTCCCCTACCGGCTGGCCGCCGCCCACGGTGACGTCGTCTTCGTGACCCCGGAGGACACCGCCGGACTGATCGCCGTACGCAAGGAGGTCGAGTCACTGCGGGAGGAGGCGGGCCGGCCGGCCGGGGCCGTGCGGGTCTTCGCCGACGTGAACGTCGTACTGGGCGACAGCCAGGAGGCGGCCGACGCGCGGCTGGCCGGTCTGGAGGAGGCCGCGGGCGAACCGTTCACCTCCGACGCCGCCGTCTTCTCCGGCACCCCCGAGGGTCTGGCCGACCTTCTTCAGGAGTGGTTCCTCGACGGCGGCGCCGACGGGTTCCGGCTGCGGCCGGCGGTGCTCCCCGACGACCTGGACGCGATCGTGGCCGGGCTGGTGCCGGTCCTCCAGCGGCGCGGGCTCTTCCGCACCGGGTACACCGCCCGGACCCTGCGCGGCCACCTCGGCCTCGCCGCCGTCTGACACCCGTCCCGCAGCGAAAGCACCGAAGCACTCGCACCCCCGGACACCGAAGGAAGGCCCCCTTGAAGTTCTCCGTACTCTCGCTCGTCGGCCATGCCCCGCATCCGCTGACGGGTGAACTCCCCTCGGCAGCCCAGCGGTTCACCGAGGTTCTCGAGACCGGTGCGGCGGCGGAGCGGCTCGGCTTCGACGCGTACGCCATCGGGGAGCGGCACGCCGGGCCGTTCCTCTCGTCCAGCCCCGGTGTGGTCCTGGGCGCACTGGCCGCGAGGACCTCCACCATCCGGCTGCTGACCGGGGTCACGGTCGTCGCGATCCTCGATCCGGTGCGGGTGGCGGAGGAGTTCGCGACGCTGGACCAGATCTCGCGGGGCCGGCTGGAGCTCGTCGTCGGGAAGGGCGCGGAGGCCGGTCACTTCAGCCTGTTCGGACTGGACGAGGAGCGGCAGTGGGACCTGCAGAAGGAGAAGTACGAACTGCTGCGGCGGCTGTGGAGCGAGGAGGGGGTCGACTGGGAGGGCGAGTTCCGTCCGCCGCTGAAGAACGTGACGACCGTGCCGCGTCCGTACGCCGGCCCCCCGCGCGTCTGGCACGGCTCGGCGACCAGCCTCAACTCCCCCGAACTGGCGGCCCGGCACGGCGACCCGCTGTTCACCGCCAACGCGATCCAGCCCCGTGAGGCCTACGCGCGGCTGATCGCCCACTACCGGGAGCGCTTCGAGGCGTACGGGCACGACCCTGCGGACGCCCGGGTGGCGGCGGGGTCGGGCGGCCTGCTGATCGCGGACACCACGGAGAAGGCCGTGGAACGCTACAAGGAGCTGTACGAGGCCAAGGTCGCCCAGACCTTCAAGCCGCACCTGGAGGGCAAGGCCGGCTACAACACCCCCTTCCGCACGATCGAGGACGCGATAGCCGACGGGCCCCAGCTCATCGGCTCCCCGCAGCAGATCATCGACAAGATCCTCGGCTTCCACTCGGTGTACCGGCACGACCTCCAGTCGATCACCGTCGACGGCTTCGGCCTCTCGCACGGCGAACAGCTGGAGACCTTGCAGCGGTTCGCCGAGGAGATCGCCCCGGTCGTACGGCGTGAGGCGCCCTCCTCCCTCTGGGAATGACCGGGGCCCGGGGCCTCAGGCCCCGGCGAAGGGCACCTGGGCGGGTCCGGGGTCGGCCGGCCCGCCCGGGTGCGCCCAGAGGCCGCGGGCCGCGAGCCGGGGCAGGACGCCCTCGCCGAACCAGTACGCCTCCTCCAGGTGCGGATAGCCGGAGAGGATGAACTCGTCGATGCCGAGCCGGTGGTACTCCTCGATGCGGTCGGCGACCTCCTCGTGGCTGCCGACGAGCGCGGTGCCCGCGCCGCCGCGGACCAGGCCGATGCCCGCCCACAGATTGGGGTGGATCTCCAGGCCGTCGCGGCCGCCGCCGTGCAGGGCGAGCATCCGCTTCTGCCCGTCGGACTCGCTGCGGGCCAGGCCCTCCTGGACGGAACGCACCGTGGCGGGGTCGAAGCCCGCCAGCAGGCGGTCCGCCTCGGCCCAGGCCTGTTCGGAGGTGTCCCGGGCGATGACGTGGAGGCGGATTCCGAAGCGCGGGGCCCGGCCCTCCCGCGCGGCGAGCCCTCGTATCCAGGCGATCTTCCCGGCGACCTGGGCGGGCGGTTCGCCCCAGGTGAGGTAGACGTCGGCGTGCCGGGCCGCGACCGTACCGGCGGCGGGCGAGGAGCCGCCGAAGTACACCTCGGGCACCGGGTCGGGGACGCGGGCGAGCCGGGCGTCCTCGACGGCGAGGTGCTCGCCCTTCAGGGTCACCGTCCCGCCGTCCCACAGCTCCCGGACGATCTCCAGGAACTCGCCGGTACGGGCGTAGCGCGCGTCCTTGTCGAGGAAGTCCCCGTAGGCGCGCTGCTCGTGGCTCTCCCCGCCCGTCACCACGTTGAGCAGCAGCCGCCCTCCGGTCTGGCGCTGGTAGGTGGCGGCCATCTGCGCGGCGAGCGTGGGTGAGACGGATCCGGGCCGGAAGGCGACGAGGAACTTCAGCCGTTCGGTGTGCTGGCTGACCATGGCGGTGGTCAGCCAGGCGTCCTCGCACCAGGCGCCGGTCGGGGTCAGGGCCCCTTCGAAGCCGAGGTCCTCGGCGGCGCGGGCGATCTGGGCGAGGTAGCGGACGGTCGGCGGGCGGTCGCCGCCCGCCGCGGTGACGGGGGTGCCGTGGCCGCCTCCGACGACATGGCGGCTGTCGCCGTTGGTGGGCAGGAACCAGTGGAAGGTGAGAGTCACCGGTGGTCTCCGATCGGGGGTGTCACAGCAGGCCGTGGCGGGGTGGGCGGGTGCCGTCGACGGCGTGGCGGCCGAGGTGCTGGATCTTCCAGCGGACCGGGTCGTGGAGCGTGTGGGTGCGGGCGTCGCGCCAGTGCCGGTGCAGATTGAGCGAGTCGAGGGCGGAGCGGGTGCCGGCCACCTCGAAGAGGGCTCCCGCGACCTCGACGGCGGCGCCCGCGGCGTACGCCTTGGCGGCGGCGACCGCGAGGGACGCCTCGGCGGCGGTCCCGTCGGTCAGGGTGGCCCGGGCGGTGTCCACGGCGCGGGCCGCGGTGTCCAGGAGGGCGTCGGCGGCGCGTACCCGCAGGTCGAGTTCGCCGAACCGCTGGATCAGCAGCGGGTCCTCGGCCGCGGTGTCGTAGCCGCTCTCGAACCAGGGGCGGCTCTTCGTCCGTACGAACTCCGCCGCCTCGGCCAGGGCCCCGGCCGCGATCCCCGCGTCGATCGCGGCGTGCAGCAGCTGCGCGACCGCGCCGTGCAGCTGGGGGCCCTCGAAGGTCAGGTGGTGGGCGAACACCCGGTCGGCGGGCACCCGTACGCCCTCCAGCCGCACCGTGCCGCTGGCGGTGGTGCGCTGGCCCATGCCGTCCCAGTCGTCGACGACGGTGAGGCCGGGCGCGCCGGCCGGGACGAGGGCGACGTGCGGCTTGTCGTCGGCGCCGAGGGCGAGCACGGGGATCCAGTCGGCGAAGAGCGCCCCGGTCGCGTAGTTCTTGACGCCGTTCAGCAGGTACGAGCCGTCGGAGGCGGGCTCCAGCCGGGTGCGGATGTCCTGGACGTGCTTGGTGCCGGCCTCGGACTGGGCGTTGCCGAAGCGCTTGCCGGCCAGCAGCTCGCCGTAGAAGAAGGCCTGTTGCTCCGGGGTGCCCTGTCTGCGGATCACGTTGACGTACGCGAAGTGGCTCTGCGGGATCTGCGCGAGGCTGGCGTCGGCCGAGGCGAGCAGCCGGAAGATCCGGGCGAGGGTGAGCGCGCCGACGTCCGCGCCGCCGTGGTCCGCGGGGACGGTCACGGCCAGCAGGCCGGACGCGGAGAGCCTGTCCAGTTCGGCGCGGGGCAGCAGGCGCCCGGCGTCGCGCTCCGAGGCGCCCGTACGGAACTCCGCGGCCAGTTCGGCGGCCTTCTTCAGTGCCTCGGCGTCGTCGCGGATGATCTCAGCCATGGACGCCCACCGGTACGCGGCTCTCGAGCGCGGCGGCGAACCCGTCGAGGACCGCGCCGAGCGCCTCGGCGTCGGCGGGGTCGACGGTGAGGGTCCCGTCGGCGGACACCGTGATGTGGCGGTCCAGGACGAACCAGCCCTGGGTGATGTGGGCGGCGCCCATCGAGCTGAGCACGGGGCGCAGGGCGTAGTCGATGGCCAGGACGTGCGCGGTGCTGCCGCCGGTGGCCAGCGGCAGGACGGTCTTCCCGGCGAGGGCGAACTGCGGGAGCAGGTCGAGGAGGGACTTCAGCAGCCCCGAGTAGGCGGCCTTGTAGACGGGCGTGCCGATGACGACGCCGTCGGCCGCCGCGAACAGGTCGAGGGCCCCGGTCACCGCCGGATGTCCGAAGTCGGCGCGCAGCAGTGCGTCGGCGGGCAGGGTGCGGACGTCGAGAGGTACGACGGTGTGGCCACGGTCGGCGAGCTGCGCGTCGAGGTGGCGCAGCAGCCGGGCGGTGCGGGAGGTGGCGGAGGGGCTTCCCGAGACGGACAGGACGGTGGCCATGGGCCCTCTTCTCGTGGTGGCGGTCGAAAGAAAGACCGGGGGCCCGGCGTGCCCGCGGGGGTGCGGGCACGCCGGGCGGCGGTCAGGAGTACCAGGTGGGTTCGGGCAACTCCCCGGTGAGGACGTGGCGGCCGACCTCGCGCCGCTTGTAGGCGACCGGGTCGTGCAGGGTGTGGGTGCGGACGTTGCGCCAGAAGCGGTCCAGGCCCTCAGCGGAGGCGGTGGCGCGGGCGCCGGTGACCTCGAAGATCCTGCTGGTGACCTCCAGGGCGACGTCGGTGGCGCGGGCCTTGACCGCGGCGACGCGGACCTCGAACGCGCCGCGGCTCTGTTCGGTGACGTCGTCGGGGTTCTCGTGCAGCACCTGGCCTTCGAGGGCGACGGCGTCGGCGAGGGCCTCCACGGCCCAGAGCTTCGCGGTGAGGTCGCCGTAGACGTCGATGACGTACGGCTCGTCGACCGCCTTGTCGTGGCCGCCGTGCAGCCAGGAGCGGGACTTGGTGCGGGTGTACGTGGACGCCGTCTCCAGGGCCCCGGCGGCGATGCCGAGGTAGAAGCTGACGAAGACCAGCTGGATGACGGGGACGTTGAGGGTGTTGTACGTCCGGGGCCGGAACTCCTTGTCCACGAAACCGGCGGCCGACGACCAGGGGGTACGTACGTGGTCGAGGGTGACGCCGCCGCTCTCGGTGAGCCGCTGGCCGATGTTGTCCCAGTCGTCGTGGAAGGTCAGCCCCTCGCTGTCGGAGGGGACGATGGCGAAGACGTGCGTGTCGGTGCCCTCCAGGACTCCTTCCAGCACGGTGACGTCGGAGACCCTGCTGCCGGTGGAGAAGGTCTTGCGGCCGGTGAAGAGGAGGTCGTCGCCGTCCTCGGTGACCGTCACGTCGTTGTCGCGCGGGTTGACGGCGCCGCCGAAGAACCACCGGTTGCGGGCGGCTTCGGCCTCGACGTGCTCCCACTGCTCCCGGGTGCCGACCAGGCGGGCCGCCCAGTTCCACAGGTAGTGGTAGCCGAGGAGCTGGCCGATGGAGCCGTCGGCCCTGGACACCTCGCGTACGACGCGGTAGGCGGTGGTCCAGTCCTGGCCGGCGCCGCCGTGCTCGACGGGGCCGAGGAGGGTGACGAGGCCGGAGTCCTTCAGGAGCCGGACCTCGGCGTGGGGGGTGGCGCCGGCCTTGTCGCGGGCGGCGGCGTCGATGGCCAGGACCGCGGCGACCTCGGCGGCGCGGGCGATCCAGCCCTTGGCGTCCTGGGGGGTGGGGAGGGTCTGCCAGTCGGTGGGTGCGACGGTGCTCATCGTGGACCTCTTCCGTGGTGGGGGTGGGCGGTTCAGGAGCGGGCGGGTTCGGGAACGGGCTGCTGGGCCTCCAGTTCGCGGACGAGGGGCAGCACCTTCTTGCCGAAGTACTCGACCTCCTCCAGGTAGTGCAGGAAGCCGAGGAGGAGGAGATCG
Organism: Streptomyces sp. NPDC102451; assembly: GCF_044765485.1. Taxonomy (NCBI): domain Bacteria; kingdom Bacillati; phylum Actinomycetota; class Actinomycetes; order Kitasatosporales; family Streptomycetaceae; genus Streptomyces; species Streptomyces sp. NPDC102451. The sequence continues at coordinate 18,221 of NZ_JBIWKD010000010.1, forward strand.
ACGCCGAGCCGCTTGTAGGCGACGATCCGCTCGGCGATCTGTTCCGGGGTGCCGATGAGGCCCGTACGGAAGCCGTCGTTGTACTGGACGAGGTCCTCGAAGGACGAGTCCTGCCACATGCCCTTGCCGTCGGCGGCGGAGCGCCCGGCCTGTTTGACGGCGGCCCCGAAGCCCTCGACGGCCTCGGAGTCGGCCTTGGCGACGATCTCGCGGAGGGTCTCGCGGGCCTCAGCCTCGGTGTCACGGGCGATGAGGAAGCCGTTGAGCCCGAACTTCGGTGCGGTGCGGCCCGCGGCGGCCGCGGAGCGGGCCACGTCCTGGATCTGTTCGGTGACGCCGTCGAAGTCCTTGCCGTTGCTGAAGTACCAGTCGGAGACCCGGCCGGCCATGGCGCGGGCGGCCGTGGAGTTGCCGCCCTGGAAGATCTCCGGGTGCGGGCGTTCGGCGGTGTTGAGCGGTTTGGGCTTGAGGGAGAAGTCCCGGATCCGGTAGAAGTCGCCGGCCAGCTCGGCGTGGTCCTCGGTCCATACGGCGCGCAGGGCCCGGATGAACTCCTCGGAGCGGCGGTAGCGTTCGTCGTGCTCCAGCCAGGGTTCGCCGAGCGCGGTGAACTCGTCCTTGAACCAGCCGCTGACGACGTTGACGGCGAACCGCCCCTTGGACAGGTGGTCGGCGGTCGCCCCGAGCTTGGCCAGCACGCCGGGGTGCCAGAGGCCCGGGTGGACGGCGGCGATGACCTTGAGGCGCTCGGTGGCCAGCAGCAGGGCGAGGCTGAAGGACGTCGACTCGTGCTGGTACTCGGCGCCGTAACTGGCCATGTAGCGGACCTGGCTGAGCGCGTAGTCGAAGCCGTTGTTCTCGGCGAGCACGGCCAGCTCGCGGTTGTAGTCGTAGCCCCAGTCGGTGCGCTGTTCGATGCGGCTGGTGACCAGGCCGCCGCTGACGTTGGGCACCCAGTACGCGAAGCGCACGGGGTCGGTGGTGGGTGGAACGGACATGCGGACTCCCGGAGTCGGGGAAGCAGGCAGGGGCGGAGAGCGCCCGGCGGTCCTCGGCCCCCTCGGCACGGGACGGGGCATCACGGCGCGTCACGTCCCTTGACGACGCGTTACGTCACGGGGCTGCGCGGAACGGCCCGTGGACCGGCGCACGGCGGGACGGCACACCCCGGGGCAGCGTGGAGCGGCACCGGGCGCCGGGCGGCGCGAGGCGGTACGGGCGTGAGCGAGGAGTGCCGGGTCACCGGCGGGGAGAGATCCCTGGAACGGGCGGGCCCGTCCTGGTCAGGACGGAGTGGGACGGTGCGCGAAGGAGGGAACCCTCAGACCTCGCGACAACAGAACGCACTGGCGACACGTGCGAGGTCGATATGACGTCGCTGCGTGAAATTCCGTCGGTCCTTCATACCGTTCAGACTAGTCACCCCCGGCGTCGGCAGTCGAGTAGGCATTCACGAGGCGTTGATAGGGTTTCCCTTCAACCGGCCGAGCCCGGTCGAACCTGTCCCGGTCCGGGGGTGCGTGGGTGTGCGCGTCGAACAGCTCGAGTACATCGAGGCGGTGACACGGCTGGGCTCGCTGCGCCGGGCCGCCGAGGAGCTCCATCTCTCCCAGCCGGCGCTGAGCGAGACCGTGCGCAACCTGGAACGCGAGCTCGGGGTGGACCTCCTGGACCGCAGACGCTCCGGGGCGAAGATCAGCGACGAGGGGCGGGAGCTCCTGCCGCACATCATCGGTGTGATCGACGCGGTCGACCGGCTGCGGCGGGCGGCCGACCACCAGCACCAGATCAGCCGGATGATCCGGCTCGGGACGGTCAACGCGGCGACGGTCCCCCTGCTCGTGCCGGCGGTGCGCGAGTTCCGCGCGAACCACCCCATGACCCAGGTGGAGGTCGTCGGGGCGCAGCAGGCGGAGATCCACCGCTCGCTCCTGGAGGGCAGTTTCGACCTCGGGCTCGTCAACTACCTCCAGGGCGACGACCTGCCGCCCGACTTCCAGACGACGGAGCTGCTGCGCGGGCGGGCCGTGGTCTGCATGCGCCCGGACAGTCCGCTGGCGGCCCGGGAGACGGTGCGGGTGAGCGATCTCCTCGCGGAGCCGCTGATCGTGATGCGCTCGGGTTACGTGATGCACCGGTTCATGCACCGGCTGCTCGCGGGGCGCACCCCCGCGTTCTCGTACTCCACGGACGGCGCGGAGATGGGCAAGCTGATGGTGGCGGAGGGGCTCGGCGCGACCGTGCTGCCCGACTTCAGCGTCGTCGGGGACCCCCTGGAGCGGAGCGGCACGCTCGTGTGGCGGCCGCTCGACGAGGCCGGCGCCGCCGTGCTGCTGGTGCTCCAGCGCCGCAGGTCGGGCTCGGTCCCGCGGGCGGCACGCGATCTGCACCGGCTCCTCGTGGAGCGTGCGCGGAGCCTGTGACCGGGCAGGGGGACGCAGGTAGGGCCGGGGGCCGCATAATGTGGACTATACATCGGATGTCTTGTGCGTGAGGAGGCCCCACATGGCCGTCACCGACGAAGCGATCGAGAAGATCAAGGGAATGATCGTCTCAGGTGCCCTGGCCCCGGGGGACCGGCTTCCCAAGGAGAGCGAACTCGCGGCCGAGCTGGGCCTGTCGCGCAACTCGCTGCGCGAGGCGGTGCGCGCGCTGTCGCTGATCCGGATCCTCGACGTCCGTCAGGGCGACGGCACCTATGTCACCAGCCTGGACCCGCAGCTGCTCCTGGAGGCGCTCAGCTTCGTGGTGGACTTCCACCGCGACGACACGGTGCTGGAGTTCCTGGCGGTCCGCCGGATCCTGGAACCGGCGGCCACGGCGATGGCGGCGCTGCGTATCGAGGAGAAACAACTGGACGCCCTCGGTGCCCAGTTGGACGCGCTTGGCCCCGACCCCTCGGTGGAGGCGCTGGTCGCCGGCGATCTGGAGTTCCACCGGGGCATCGTCGCGTCCTCGGGCAACTCGGTGCTGTGCTCCCTGCTGGACGGGCTGTCCGGCCCGACCACCCGGGCCCGGGTGTGGCGCGGGCTGACCCAGCAGGACGCGGTCAGCCGCACCCTGCACGAGCACCGGGCGATCCTGGCCGCGCTGCGGGACCGGGACGCCGAGGCGGCCCGGTCCTGGGCGACGGTGCACATCGCGAGTGTGGAGCACTGGCTGCGCTCGACCCTGTGAGAGCCCGGCGGTTCAGCTCTGCGAGGCGGCGGGACGCAGCCGCAGGCCCTGCATCCCCCCGTCGACGGCGAGCGCGGTGCCGGTGACGGACGCGGCCGCCGGACTCGCGAGGTAGACGACGGCGGCGGCCACCTCGTCGGCGGAGACCAGCCGTCCGAGCGGCTGGCGGGCGTCGAGCGCGGCGCGCTCAGCGGCCGGGTCGTCGGCCTTTTCGAGCAGCCGGCCGATCCAGGGGGTGTCCGCGGTGCCGGGGTTGACGCAGTTGACCCTGATCCCCTCGCGGACGTGGTCGGCGGCCATCGCGAGGGTGAGGGAGAGCACGGCCCCCTTGCTCGCGCTGTAGAGCGCCCGCTGCGGCAGACCGGCGGTCGCGGCGATGGAACAGGTCTGGGTGATGGACACGGCCCCGGGGCGTCCGGCGGCGGCGCGGCGCAGATGGGGCAGTGCGTGGCGGGCGGTGCGGACCATGCCGAGCACGTTGATGTCGAGTACGCGGGCCCACTCCGCGTCGGGGTTGTCCTCCACGGTGCCGATGGAGCCGATCCCCGCGTTGGACACCAGGGTGTGCAGGCCGCCCAGTTCCGCGGCGGCCCGCTCGACGGCGTCCCGTACGGCGTCGTCGTCCGTGACGTCGGCCCGCAGGGCGAGTGCCCCCTCGGGAGCGCCCCCGGGGTCCAGATCGAGCACGGCGACGCGTGCCCCGCGGGCGAGCAGCAGGGCTGCCACGGCGGCCCCGATACCGGACGCACCGCCTGTCACCAGGGCGGACATTCCGTCGAAGTCCTGTGTCACGGTCATCGGCCGGTCTCCTCGGGTGTGCGGCGGGCCTGCCAGACGGGACCCTGCGGGTAGCGGTGTGCGGCGAGCGAGGCGGGGAGCATCCGGGCCGAGAAGCCCGGTGCGCGTGGGGTGACGTAGTGGCCGTTCTCGATGACGGCCGGGTCGGCGAAGTGTTCGTGGAGATGGTCGACGTACTCGATGACGCGGCCCTCCCGGCTGCCGGAGACCGCGACGTAGTCGAACATCGAGAGGTGCTGGACCAGTTCGCACAGTCCGACTCCCCCGGCGTGCGGACAGACCGGGACGCCGTACTTGGCGGCGAGGAGCAGGACGGCGAGGTTCTCGTTGACCCCGGCGACGCGTGCGGCGTCGATCTGGACGAAGTCGACCGCGCCGGCCTGGAGCAGCTGCTTGAACACGACCCGGTTGGCGACGTGTTCGCCGGTGGCGACCTTGACGGGCTGCCCGGCGCGCACGGCGGCGTGGCCGAGGACGTCGTCGGGGCTGGTCGGTTCCTCGATCCAGTACGGGTCGTACGGGGCGAGCGCGTTCATCCACTCCACCGCGCCGGCCACGTCCCAGCGCTGGTTGGCGTCGACGGCGATCCGGATGCCGGGACCGACCGCCTTGCGGGCGAGCGCGAGCCTGCGGACGTCGTCGTCCAGGTCGGCGCCGACCTTCAGCTTGATCTGGGTGAAGCCGTCCGCGACGGCCTCCTCGGCGAGGCGTACGAGCTTGTCGTCGTCGTACCCGAGCCAGCCGGGCGAGGTGGTGTACGCCGGATAGCCCTCGGCCAGCAGCCGTTCGGTGCGTTCGGCGCGGCCCGGCTCCGCGGCGCGCAGGATGCCGAGCGCCTCCTGCGGGGTGAGGGCGTCCGTGAGGTAGCGGAAGTCGACGAGGGAGACGAGCTCCTCCGGGGTCATCTCCGCGAGGAACTGCCAGACGGGCTTCCCCGCGAGTCCCGCCGCGAGGTCCCAGGCAGCGTTGACGACGGCTCCGGCCGCCATGTGCGTCACGCCCTTCTCGGGGCCGAGCCAGCGCAGCTGGGAGTCGTGCGTGAGCGCCCGGTACAGGGCGGCGAGGTCCGCGGCGGTACGCGGGGCGGGGCGCCCCACCACATAGGACCGGAGCCCCTCGATGGCGGCGGCCATGACCTCGTTGCCGCGGCCGATGGTGAAGCAGAAGCCGTGCCCCTCCGCACCCGCGCCGTCCGTACGCAGGACGACGTAGGCGGCGGAGTAGTCGGGGTCGGGGTTCATGGCGTCCGAGCCGTCGAGCTGTTCCGAGGTGGGGAACCGGATGTCGTCGACCTCGAAATCCATGACGGTCAGACTCATGTGCGCCCCCAGGGGAATAACATCGGATCTCTGCATGGTCATCCGATGTATAACCTCCCGCAGGTCCCGCAGTCCAGGGTCCTGGCGAAGTTTGATCAGTTTCGATCTGCACAGCTCGGATGAATCATGAGGTGGCACGCTTCACCTCCGCGCGCAAACGGCTGCGGCGGAACAGGGCGGAAGCCGTAAGGTTGGTCCGTACACAAGGGAACTTCGGAAGGAGGCCTGGGTGATCGAGCTCGAGGGGGTACCCGAGCTGATCGACCCGGTCATGGTGGCCGCGTTCGAGGGCTGGAACGACGCCGGTGACGCCGCCTCCACAGCGGTCGCGCATCTGGACCGGGAGTGGAAGGGCGAGGTCTTCGCGGCGCTCGACGCCGAGGACTACTACGACTTCCAGGTCAACCGGCCCACGGTGTGGCTGGACGGCGGGACACGCAAGATCACCTGGCCCACCACACGGCTCTCCGTGGTACGGGTCGGCGGCGAGAAGCCCCGTGATCTGGTGCTGATCCGCGGCATCGAACCCTCCATGCGCTGGCGTTCGTACTGCAACGAGATCCTGGGCTTCGCCCATGAGCTGGGCGTCGAGATGGTCGTCATCCTGGGGGCGCTGCTCGGCGACACCCCGCACACCAGGCCGGTGCCCGTCAGCGGGGTCACCTCGGATCCGGATCTGGCGAGGACCATGGACCTCGAGGAGACGCGGTACGAGGGGCCGACCGGCATCGTGGGCATCCTCCAGGAGGCCTGTACGCACGCCGGCGTGCCCGCGGTGAGTCTGTGGGCGGCGGTGCCGCACTACGTGTCGCAGCCGCCGAACCCCAAGGCGACGCTGGCCCTCCTGAACCGCCTGGAGGATCTGCTCGGTCTGCGGATCCCGCTGGGCGAGCTGCCCGAGGACGCCCGTGCCTGGCAGCTCGGGGTCGATCAGCTGGCCGCCGAGGACAGCGAGGTCGCGGAGTACGTGCAGACGCTGGAGGAGGCGCGGGACACCGCGGAGCTGCCCGAGGCGTCCGGCGAGGCCATCGCCCGTGAGTTCGAGCGGTATCTGCGGCGCAGGGACATCGGCGGCCCCGGCCAGGGGCCTGGCGGGCATGCCACCGAGAGCGGCGACGTGCCGTACCTGCGGGACACCTCCAGCGACCGTACGAGGCCGCCGAAGCCGCAGCGCCCGGAGAAGGGCCGGCCGAAGGACGCCGACGGGGGCTCCCCGCCCGAGGACCCGCCGTCCGCCGGTCCGGACGAGGACACCCCGGAGGACTGACCTCCCGCCTCCCCCGCACGGGAACGGCCCCGGACTCCGCGAGCAGTCGCGAGGTCCGGGGCCGTTCGGTGTCGTCGGTGAGGACGGGTCGTCGGTGAGGACGGGTCAGAGTGCTACGCCCAGCAGGGCGTCGACGGTGCGGGAGACGAGGCCGGGGGCGCCTTCGTCGGTGCCGCCGCCGGAGCTCTGCCGCTCGGCCCAGCGGTCCACGGCGGCGAGTGCGGCCGGGGCGTCCAGGTCGTCGGCCAGGGCCGCCCGCACCTCCTCGACCAGGGCGTCGGCGGGGAGTCCGTCGGGGCGGGAGACGGCCGCGCGCCAGCGGGCGAGGCGCTCGACGGCGTCGGCCAGCACCTGGTCCGTCCACTCCCAGTCGGACCGGTAGTGGTGGGCGAGCAGGGCGAGCCTGATCGCCGCGGGGTCCACGTCGTCCCGGCGGAGCGCCGAGACGAAGACGAGGTTGCCCTTGGACTTGGACATCTTCTCGCCGTTCAGGGCGACCATGCCGGCGTGCACGTAGGCACGGGCGAAGGGGTACTCGCCGGTCAGCACCTGGGCGTGCGAGGCGCCCATCTCGTGGTGCGGGAAGGCGAGGTCGGAGCCGCCGCCCTGGATGTCGAAGCTCATGCCCAGGTGGTCCAGGGCGATCGCGACGCACTCGATGTGCCAGCCGGGCCTGCCGCGGCCGAGGCTGCCGCCGTCCCAGCTCGGCTCGCCCTCACGGGCGGCCATCCAGAGCATCGGGTCGAGCGGGTTCTTCTTGCCCGGACGCTCCGGGTCACCGCCGCGCTCGGCGGAGAGCAGCCGCATGGCCTCGGCGTCGAGGCCCGAGACCGCGCCGAAGTGCGGGTCGCACTCGACGGAGAAGTAGACGTCGCCCTCGAGTTCGTAGGCGGCGCCCGCGTCGCGGAGGCGTTCCACGAGCGGGACGATGCCGGGTATCGCCTCGACCGCCCCGATGTAGTGCTTCGGCGGGAGCATGCGCAGGGCGGTCATGTCCTCCCGGAAGAGTGCCGTCTCGCGCTCCGCGAGCTCGGTCCAGTCCTCGCCGTCGCGCACGGCCCGCTCCAGCAGCGGATCATCCACGTCGGTCACGTTCTGGACGTAGTGAACCTGCCGCTTGGTGTCGAGCCACACGCGCTGAACGAGGTCGAACGCGTTGTAGGTCGCCGCATGACCCATGTGGGTCGCGTCGTACGGCGTGATGCCGCAGACGTATATGCGGGCGACGGGACCGGGGTCAAGGGTGATCCGTCCGCCGGTCGCGGTGTCGTGGATCCGAAGGTCGCGGCCCTTGCCAGGCAGGGCGGGGACCTCAGAAGCGGGCCAGGCATGCATGTCATGAGCGTAACCGGACGATGCATCCGGATACGAACCGGATGCCAGATCATGGCCGAAGAGGCGGTCTTGCGTGCGGGGTGGTTTTCCCCTACGGGCCCCTTCCCGTCCGGGGCGCCGCCCCGGACGTACCTGTCTGCGGCCGGGGTGTCCTCGGGCGCCGGACGGGCCTGGTGCTCACACGGGGGGCCACGGGATCGATGGCCAGTCACCGCTCGGTCGGGGGTGGCGGCCGGACTTGCGGAGGCTCTCCACCCGGCCCCGCAGGGCCTCGATCTCCACCGCGGTGATGAGTTGCGCCAACCGGGTGACGAGCGCCGCACCCGGTTCCAGGCCGGCAGACAGCCGGTCGAGCACCTCGGCGGCCTCCGCCGTCAGCGGCTCTCCCGCCCACCCCCAGAGCAGGGTGCGCAGCTTGTCGTCCGCGTTGAAGGTGACGCCGTGGTCGATGCCGTACAGCCGGCCACCCTCCGCGGGCAGCAGGTGCCCGCCCTTGCGGTCGCCGTTGTTGATCACCGCGTCCAGGACCGCGAGCCTCCGCAGCCGGGGGTCGTCGGCGTGCACCAGCAGGGCAGTCTTCCCCTCCCCCACCTCGGCGAAGCCGACGGCCTTCCAGCCTTCGCCCGGTTCGTCGTCCTCGACGAGCGCGAGCAGCGGTGGCAGCCCGTGGGCGGAGGCGGAGGCGGCGGTGGCCTCGGAGGACTCGCTCTCGGGTTCAGCCTCGATCCACAGCTGGCACATGCCCTCGCCGTACGGGCCCTCCCTGAGCACGGTGGGCGGCACGAGCCCCCAGCCGGTGGCCTCGGAGATCTCGTACGCGGCGACCTCCCGCTGGGCGAGCGTGCCGTCCGGGAAGTCCCACAGCGGCTGCTCGCCGGCCACCGGCTTGTAGACGCAGGGGCGTTCCTCGCCCTCGTACGCGACCGTGCAGTACAGCACCGCGTTCGACGCGCCCCGGACCTGGCCGAGGACGGTGAGCTCCCCCTCGGCGAGCAGGGTGCGCAGCCCCGTCTCCGTCAGGCCCCGCGACGGTATCCGTTCTGGCGCGGGCATACGTGTCCTTCCGGGTCGAGAGGGAGGCTGCACAGCGGGCAGGGCGGGCGGCCCGCGTTCACGACGTCCAGCGCGCGTTTGGCGAACGCCCGCGCCTGAGCGCCGCTCAGCCGGACGCGCAGCATCGGCGGGCCGTTCTCCTCGTCCTGCAGAAGCCTTTCCTCGGCCTCGGCGAGATCGTCCTCGGAGTCGGCGTCCAGTTCGACGAGGGCCTGCGCCTCGACGATCATGCGCTGCTCCTCGCCGTCCCAGGCGAGCGCCATCGTGCCGACCCTGAACTCCTCCTCGACGGGGGCGTCGAGCGGCGCGCTGTCGGTGACGTCCATGGGGGCCACGGCGGGCACCGGTGAATTGCCGCCGGTCCGCCGGACGACCTCGTCGAGGAGTTCGTCGATCCGTTCGGCCAGCGCGGCGACCTGGGTCTTCTCCAGGGCCACGCTGGTGACCCGTCCCCGGGAGGATGCCTGCAGGAAAAACGTACGGCGGCCAGGCAGCCCGACCGTACCGGCCACGAAACGGTCCGGTGGGTCGTAGAGGAACACCTGACGGGACACGTCCTGTCTCCCTTGAGAATGTGATGGCGGATGGGGGGCGGCCCCGGGGCCACGCGGGACGTCCCACGGGGCCTCTACGGCGCGTCCACCCTACTGCGCGGAGCGATCACGGTGCCCCAGCGCCGCCCCCGACGGCCGCATCCGTTGCCGTGTCCCCCGCGGCGTCGGCCCCGATGGCCTGTTCCCGTGGTGCCAGTGACGCGAAGTCGCCGGTGTCACCGAGGCGGAGGAGAAACGGGCGCAGCGGGGTGTAGCGGATCGCGGTGACGGAGCACGGGTCGGCGTGGATGCGCTGGAAGAGGTCGAGGTGCATGCCGAGCGCGTCGGCGACAAGGGCCTTGATGATGTCGCCGTGCGAGCACATCACATACGTGGCGTCCTCGCCGTGCTCCGCGTCGATACGTGCGTTCCAGTCCCGTACGGCCTCGACGGCCCGGGCCTGCATGGCCCGCATGGACTCACCGCCGGGGAAGGCGGCGGCCGAGGGGTGCTGCTGGACCACCCTCATCAGCGGTTCGTCGGAGAGCTCGGCGAGCTTGCGCCCCGACCAGTCCCCGTAGTCGCATTCGCTGATCCGGTCCTCGGTGTGCAGCGGGAGGTCCGGGCGTGCGTCGAGGAGCGGCTGGAGCGTCTCACGGCAGCGCTGCAGCGGGCTGCTGACGGCCGCCGCGAGCGTGAGGGCCGACAGACAGCCGGGCAGCGCGGCGGCCTGTTCGGCACCGCGTTCGTCGAGGGAGACGCCGGGGGTCCGGCCCGCGAGCACTCCGGAGGTGTTGGCGGTCGAGCGTCCGTGGCGTACGAGGATGAGCGTGGGCATACCTGCCAGCGTAGAGGTGCGTGAACGCTTCGCGGCAGGGAAGAATGCGCGGGGTGATCGTCGACTGCGGAATTTACCGGGACGGGCGCCGGACCGAGGGTCCCGCCGACTTCTCCGATGCCCTCGACGAGGCACGCGCCGTCGGGGACGCCTTCGTCTGGATCGGGCTGCACGAGCCGACGGAGAAGGAGTTCGACCTGGTCAGCAGCGAGTTCGGGCTGCATCCCCTGGCGGTGGAGGACGCTCTGCGCGCCCATCAGCGGCCCAAGCTGGAGATCTACGACGACTCCCTGTTCGTGGTCATCAAGCCGGTGGTCTACGAGCAGGAGAGCGACACCGTGAGCGCCGGTGAGCTGATGCTGTTCATAGGGGATTCCTTCGTGGTGACGGTGCGCCACGGTGAGGGCGCGCCCCTCGCGGCGGTGCGGCGCCGGCTGGAGGCCGAGCCCGAGGTCCTCAGGCACGGGCCCACCTCGGTGCTCTACGCGGTCAGTGACGCGGTCGTGGACCACTACATCGAGGTCGCCGCGGAGCTCCAGGCCGACCTGGAGGAGCTGGAGGCCCAGGTCTTCGCCCCGACGGGGTCCGCGGACTCCTCGAACACGGCGGCGGGCATCTACACCTTCAAGCGGCAGGTGCTCGAATTCCGCCGGGCGACCAACCCGCTGAGCGCGCCGATGGCGCGGCTGTCGAGCGCGGGGGTGCCGTTCGTCGACACCGGTTCGCAGCCGTTCTTCCGGGACGTGAACGACCATCTGACGCGTGCTGTCGAGCATGTGGAGGGGCTCGACCGGCTGCTCTCGGACATTCTTTCGGCGCATCTGGCGCAGGTGGGTGTCCGGCAGAACGACGACATGCGGAAGATCTCGGCGTGGGCGGCCATGGCGGCCGTGCCGACCATGGTGGCCGGGATCTACGGGATGAACTTCCACCACATGCCGGAGCTCGACTGGGCATGGACCTATCCGACGGTGATCGTGCTGATGGGCCTCGCGGTCGGCGGGCTGTACCGGCTGTTCAAGCGCCGGGGCTGGCTGTAGGGGGCCGATGCCCGCTCAGGCGTACTCGGTCTCGGGCACGGCCGGGCCGCCCAGCGCGTCGCGCAGGGCGGGGGCGGGCTGTTCGAGGCTCACCATGCGCCGCCAGCCCACCGCCCGCTCGTAGGCGTACATCGCGTGGATGCCGGCGACGAGTACGGCGGACTTGGCGCGGGGCCACCCCAGCAGGGCGCCCATGTGACCCATCACGGCCAGGCTGACGTCGCGGTACACGCGGATCTCGGCGTGGGCGCACTCCCGCAGGACGGACTGGATGGTCCTGCCGTGGCCGGCCCGGGCGAAGCGCAGGAGCTCCTCGTGGCAGTACGCGAGATGGTTGTCCTCGTCCCGCGAGATCATCTTCACGGCGCGGCCGAGGGTGGGGTGCCCCGCGAAGTACTTGAGCAGGAGCCGCATCTGTTCGGAGGCCCGCTGTTCGGTGACCCTGCTGTGGGACAGGTAGACGATGATCTCGCGTTCGGTGAGCGGCTCGTCGCGGCTGAGCCGGTCGTGGGCGAGGCCGATGCCGTGGCGCTCCAGCAGGAGGGTGTAGTCGGTCTCGTACGGCACCGTCACGGGCTGGAGACCGCGCTGCTTCAGCAGGGCGTTGAAGATCCGGCCGTGCTTGTCCTCGTCGGCGCCGTGCCGGGCGACCTTGGGTGCCAGCTCGCTCAGTCCCGGGGGCACGAGTGCGGCGATGCGTCCGTTCTCCCAGCCGCCCTGTGTCTCCCCGCCGGCGGCGATCGAGCAGAACAGCCGGAACGCCTCGTCGTCGTCGAGGATCTCCTGGAACAGACTCTTTGCCGAGAGCATCACTGCCACCTTTCGCACCGGTGTCCGCGGAGACACAGTCAAATTCGGTACGCGTCGGTAGGCAACACGAGCGGGGCCGGGCAGGGCCGAACGGGCGCCCCGCCCCTCCCGGACCTGCCCGGGCGTCCCGGGAGGGGTACGGGGCGTAACCCGGGGCCCCGCGGCGCGTTGTTCCGTGTGACGGCCGTGGCGGGGAGGACCCCCGAGCCCCCACCACGGCCGTAGTGCTGCGCCGGTGCTACGGGCGCACCCGTGTCGTCACGCGGCGAGGCCGGAACGCTCCAGGGCGTCGGTTCCGGCGCGCAGGGCCGCGATCCGCTCGTCGAGCGTGAAGCCCGCCGGGGCGAGGGTCAGCGTCGTGACACCGGCGGCGGCGTACGCCTGCATCCGGTCGGCGATCCGCTCCACCGGGCCGAGCAGCGTGGTCTGGTCGATGAGCTGGTGCGGCACGGCGGCCGCCGCGCCGGACTTGTCGCCGGACAAATACTTGTCCTGGATCTCGGCGGCCTCCTTCTCGTAGCCCATGCGCTGGGCGAGCTGGTTGTAGAAGTTCTGCTTGCGGCTGCCCATGCCGCCGACGTACAGCGCGGTGTACGGGCGGAACATGTCCGCGAGGCCCTGGACGTCGTCGCCGACCGCGAGCGGCACCGTGGGACACACGTCGAAGCCGTCCATCGTCTTCCCGGCCTTCTCGCGCCCGGCCCGCAGGTGCTTCACCGCGGTCTCCTCCAGGTGGTCGGCGGAGGGGAAGATCAGCAGGGCCCCGTCGGCGATCTCGCCGGTCTGCTCCAGGTTCTTCGGGCCGATCGCGGCGATGTAGAGCGGGATGTGCTCGCGCTGCGGGTGGACGGTCAGCTTGATGGGCTTGCCCGGGCCGTCGGGCAGCGGCAGCGTCCAGTGCTCGCCCTCGTAGGACAGCCGCTCCCGGGACATCGCCCTGCGCACGATCTCGACGTACTCGCGGGTGCGGGCCAGCGGCTTGTCGAACTTGACGCCGTACCAGCCCTCGGAGACCTGCGGTCCCGAGACGCCGAGGCCGAGGCGGAAGCGGCCTCCGGAGAGCGAGTCGAGGGTCGCCGCGGTCATCGCCGTCATGGCGGGCTGACGGGCCGGGATCTGCATGATCGCGGAGCCCACGTCGATGGACTCGGTCCGGGCGGCGACCCAGGCGAGCACCGTCGGTGCGTCGGAGCCGTAGGCCTCGGCCGCCCAGCAGACGTCGTAGCCGAGCCGGTCGGCCTCCTGGGCGACGGCGAGGTTGTCGTCGTCCATCCCCGCACCCCAGTAACCGAGATTGATGCCGAGCCGCATACCCACGCTCCCTCTACTGATCAGTAACGTTCCTGTGTCCGGGACTCTAGCGCGGGGCGCCGGAATCCGGCAGGCTCGCCCGGGCACGACGGTTGTCCACAGGCCTCCACCCCGTGGGGCCTTGACCAGTAATCTCAGCGCCCATGGAGCAGAGGCATCTCGGCCGTACCGGCCTTCGTGTGTCCCGGATCGGGCTGGGCACCCTCACCTGGGGACGGGACACCGACGAACACGACGCCGCCGACCAGCTCAAGGCCTTCTGGGACGTGGGCGGCACCCTCGTCGACACCGCCGACGTGTACGGCGGCGGTGAGGCCGAATACCTGCTGGGGCGTCTTCTCGGCAATCTGGTGCCGCGGCAGGATCTGGTCATCGCGACCAAGGCCGGCAGCGTGCCCGACCCCTACCGGCGCTTCGACGGATCGCGCGGTCACCTGCTCGCCGCCCTGGACGCGTCCCTGCGCCGGCTCGGGACGGACCACGTCGATCTCTGGCAGGTCCACGCCTTCGATCCGGTGACGCCGCTGGAGGAGACCCTGCAGGCGCTGGACCTCGCCGTGTCCTCGGGGCGCGTCCGGTATGCCGGGGTGTCCAACTTCAGCGGGTGGCAGCTGGCCAAGGCGGCCACCTGGCAGCTCGCCGCGCCCGGGCTGCGCACCCGGCTGGCGTCGACCCAGATGGAGTACTCGCTGCTCCAGCGAGGGGTCGAGCGGGAGGTGCTGCCCGCGGCGCTGGACCTCGGAGTGGGGCTGCTGCCCTCGTCCCCGCTGGGCCGCGGGGTGCTGACCGGGAAGTACCGCACGGGCACGCCGTCGGACTCGCGCGGGGCGTCCGAGCAGCTGGCCCCGTTCGTCGAGCCGTACCTCGACGAGGCCGCCGGCAGGATCGTGGACGCGGTGGCCACGGCCGCCGACGGCCTCGCCACGACGCCCCTCCAGGTCGCGCTCGCCTGGGTGCGGGACCGGCCGGGGGTGGTGGCCCCGCTCGTCGGCGCGCGCAACGCGCGGCAGCTGACCGAGGCGTTGTCAGTGGAGGCGCTTAGTCTTCCTGACGAGATCTGCCAGGCGCTCGACGATGTGTCGGCGCCCGTGCACCGCTATCCCGACCAGGACTGGAGCACGCTGTGACTGCGCATCCCCGGGGAGAGACCCCGGACCCCGCGGCCGAGGACCACGAGGCCGTCGAGGACTCCGGTCCCCGGGCCGCCGTCGACACGCCCGGCACGCCCGACGAGACCGGCGCGGAGGGAGCGGAGGGCGAGGGCGAGGGCGCGGACGAAGGCGCGGAGAGCGCGGAGGGCGCACAGGACACGGAGCAGGCACCCGACGCGCCGGCGGCACCCGCGCTGTCGGAGGCCGAGGCGGAGCTGGCCGCACAGCGCGAGCTCCGCGAGCGGATCGAACAGCGCAAGGCCGAGAAGGCGGGGCCGATCCCGGCCGGTACGAAGCTGAGCGGACCGGCCGCGGATCTGCTCGCCGCGGTGCGTGCGGTGGAGAGCGGCGAGAAGCCCGGCACCGCCTTCTTCGACTCACCGGCGTCCGCGCCGGCGCCCCGCCGGGCGGCCCCCGAGGCCCTGGCCGCGCCCGCCCGCCCCGCCCCGGCCCCCGAGCGCCCGGCCCCGCGGGGCGCGTCCCCCGAGGCCGCCGCCTCGGTCGCTGAGGTGCTCACCGAGGGCGGGGCCCCCGAGGCACTCGCACGCCCGGCCGCGGCGACGCTCGGCGAGGGGGCCGCGGAGGTGCTCCGGGAGGACCCGTGGCAGCTGCTGTCCGTGCCCGGCGTACGGCCCGAGCAGGCGGACGGCTTCGCCCGGGCGCTGCTGGGCGCCGGGTGCGGCCCCGACGACGAGCGGCGTACGGCGGCCCTGGTGGGCTGGCTGCTGGAGCGGGCCGCGCTGCGGGGTCACACCGCGATGGACGCCGACGAGGTCCGGACCGCGCTGGCCGGGTTCGCCGTGACCGACCCCGCGGAGGCCGTCCAGCACGCCGTAGCGGAGGGCGTCGTGCTGGTCTTCCAGGACGACGAGGCCGCGGCCGAGGCCACGGAGCCGGCGGGGGACGAGGAGGCCGCGGAGCAGTCCGAGGACGGGACACGGAGCGACGAGGAGCCGGTGCGGGTCCTGCTCGGTCTCGACCGGTACGCCCTGGCCGAGGAGAGCCTCGCCGACGGGCTGGCCCGGCTGGTCAACTCCTGCGAGAAGGGCGCCGACTGGACGGACGCCGCTGCCGCCGCCCCGTCCCCCTCGGCGGGCGAGCTGATCCGGGCGGCCGCGACCGCGGGCCTGGTCGCCCACAGCGGTGGCGAGACCGCCCGGGCCGAACCCGCGGCGCTCGTCGCCGCGGCGCACGGCCTCGGCCTGCGGGCCCTGGGTGCCACCCACAGCGCGGACGGACAGCGCAGGCTGGCGGCCGCCGTCGGTGAGCCGAGGTCCGCCGTCACGCTCTCCGCCCTGCTCTCCGGCGAGGACGGTCCGGGCCGCGACGCGGACGGCGCGTTCGCCCTCGACGTGCTGGTGGTGCTGGACGCTCCGCAGCTCGATGTGGAGACGGCCGCGATGTTGGTGGAGTCCCTCGCCGACGGGACGCGGCTGATCCTGAGCGGCGACCCCGGGGTGCTCGGCTCGGCCGGCGCGGGGAGGGTGTTCGCCGATGTGATCGCGGCGCGTGCCTGCCCGCACGTGGTCTCCCGCACGCCGGACCCCGGGCCGATCGGTGAGCTGGTCTCCGGCATCGGCATCGGCGAGCTCGCCCAGGTCGAGGCGCCCGGCAGGGAAGTGGTGATCGTGCCCGTCCGCGACCCGGGCGAGGCCGTCCACCGCACGGTGCAGCTGGTGGCCGACTCGGTGCCGCGCGCCATCGGCGTACCCTCCTCCGACACCCAGGTGATCACGGTCGGGCACGGCGGCCCGGCGGGCACCACCGCGCTGAACGCCGCGCTGAAGCAGCGGCTCAATCCGGGGCCGGGCCGGTTCGGCGGCTTCGACCCCGGCGACCGCGTGGTCCACGTCCCGGCCCCCGGCAGGGCGGTGCCCGGCTCGGTCGTCTCGGCCGACGCCGAGGGCCTGCACCTGGACTGCTCGGGCACCCCCGTCGTCGTACCGCAGGAGCGAGTGGAGACCTCGGTACGCCACAGCTGGGCGCTCAGCGCCCACCAGGCCGCGGGGATGCGCTGGCCCGCCGCGGTCGTCGTCCTGCCCGGCGACGCCGCGCAGAGCCTCAGCAGGCCCTGGGTGTACACGGCGTTCAGCCGCGGGGAGCGCCATCTGTCCGTGGTGCACGGCGTGGACCAGGCCCTGCCGCGCGCGGTGGCCGAGGTCCCGGCCCAGGAGCGGACGACCCGGCTGCGCCCCCTGCTGGAGGCGCTGCCCACTCCGGACGCCTCGTAGCCGCCTCACCCCGGCCGGAGCACGCCGACGGCCCCGGTGCGCTGCGCGCCGGGGCCGTCGGGCGGTGGGATCAGGAGCGGTCCGGGACGATGTCCTCCGGGTCCCCGTCCAGCTCGTCCTCCTCGTCGAAGACCGAGCTCACGTCGAAGCGGCAGACCACCATCGCGGGATCCGCCTCGTCGAAGGGCGCCCCCAGCCACTCCCCCGGGTCGGGAAGCTCCTCCACGGCGGAGACCCAGAGGGTGGAGTCCCCCTCCTCCAGGCCGAACTCCTTGTGCCGGGAAGCGATCTCGTCCGCCTCGTACTCGCCGAACACCACCCCGAGGGCGGCGTGGACGCCGGCACCGGCGGTCGCGTCGGCGTCGACGTCGTCCTGCCCGTCCGGATCGAGGTCGGCGAGCCGCTGGGCCTGTGCGAGCAGCCGTGCGGGCTCCGCCACCGCGTAGTCGCGCCTGATCAGCACGGAGACGGCGTGCGGCTCCTCCGGGCCGGCGTACGGCGGGAGGGAGTCCTGGGCGGCCGGGATCTCGAAGGGGGTGACCTCGTCGTGGCGGTCGTAGAGCAGTTCGTCGTAGACCTCGGCCGCAGCGGCCAGTGCGTTGAACGCGTCGTAGACAGCGGGGTCGTCGTCCCCGGTACGGCGTTCGACTGCCTGGAGGTGGCGGTCGAGCGCGGTTTTGACTGCATCGGCGGCGGCGCGTACCTCGGCAGCGGTGGGCTGCGCAGCATCAGACATAGGACAGACGCTATCCGTACCGGGGGTCTGCCCGCACAATAGATGCGATGCCGGAATACGAATTCATCGACGTGTACGTGCCGCGCGGGGTGTCCCGCAAGGAGGCGGCCCGCCTGCTGACCGACCATGCCGAGTACGGGCACTGGGAGTTGGACCGGCTGACGCTGCGCCGCGACGGCAGCCGCCGGGTGCGGCTGCGCCGCCGCATCATCCGCCAGCTCCGCCCCACCTGGTAGCACGGAGCGGGCCCCGCGTGCGCGGAACCCGCTCGTCGCACCGGTGTCGCGTTACCGCCGTGCGGCGCTGCGCGAGCGTCGGTACAGGACCGTGCCCGCACCCGCGAGCAGCAGGCCCGCGCTCGCCGGGACGAGCAGGTCGAGCCCGCCCCCGCCGGTGTGCGCGAGCTGCTCGCCCACCACGAGCTGGGTCTCGGGGGCCGGAGGGGCGTCCGGCGTGACCGGCTTCTCCGGGGTGTGCGGCGTCCGCGGCACGGCCGGAGGCGGGACTGCCTCCGTGTCGTTCTCGCAGCTGTTGCCGAAGACCGGGTTGAGCAGTCCGCCGACGGTGATGCTGTTGCCGCAGACGTTCAGGGCGATCTCCACCGGCGCCTGCACCTGGTTGCCGGAGAGGATCCCGGGGGAACCCTTCGTCACCGCCTGGGCCGAGGTGCCCGGGGCACGGTGCCGGCCCGTCCCCGCCCCGCTGTCGCGGACCTCCTCGTGCCCGGACGCCTGGCTACCGGAGCCATGGCCGGACGAGGAACCGTCGTCAGAGGTGTACGCGTGACCGGAATCCGAGGATCCGTTTCCGCAGTCGTTCCCGCTCGTGGGGTTGAGCAGACCGCCGACGTCCACGGAGTTTCCGCACACGTTGACGGGTACGTCGATCGGGACCTGGATCGAGTTCCCCGAGAGCACTCCCGGTGAACTCGACGCGGCGCCGGCCGCACCCGCGTCGGCGTGCGCGTAGCCGCCGCCGAGCGCGAGCACTCCACCCGCCGCTGCCATGGTGATCAGGCCTTTACGTGTGACCTGTCGCATAGGTTGTCTTCCTGCCTTCTGCCTACCGAAATGCCCCGGGCACAGCCGTGCGGGGGCCGAACGCCCGGCGGCCCCGGGGTGCATGGCGCGCACCCCGGGGCCGACCGGACTCACACCCTCACGGGTTGACGCGCATCGTCACGCGTTGACGCAGGTGTTGCCGAAGGCGGGGTTCAGCAGCCCGATCACGGAGATCGTGTTGCCGCACACGTTCACCGGAACGTGGATCGGCGCCTGGACGACGTTGCCCGAGAGCACGCCGGGGCTGCCGATGGCGGCACCCTGGGCGCCGGAGTCGGCGGAAGCCATACCCGCACCCGCGAGCACGAGACCACCGGTAGCAGCCGCGATTGCGACGACCTTCTTGATCATTATTCCTCCTGGTTGCTAAGTGCGGTCCCAGCCGCGGACCGCATCACGTGTAACGAGGAGGGAGTGACGGGGCTACGAGTGCGTGATCCCTTTCACCCTTTCCGGTGAGGTGCGTACAAGCTGGCGATTCCGGTGCCCGAGGGGCTCAGGAGTGGTCGATGAACCGGTCGAGCACCCGGACGCCGAACTTCAGACCGTCCACCGGCACCCGCTCGTCCACACCGTGGAACATGCCCGCGAAGTCCAGCTCCGGCGGCAGCTTCAGCGGGGCGAAGCCGAAGCAGCGGATCCCGAGGTCGTCGAAGGACTTCGCGTCGGTCCCGCCGGACAGCATGTACGGCACGGCGCGGGCGATCGGGTCCTCGGCCTTGAGCGCGAGCTGGATCGCGTCCACCAGGGACCCGTCGAAGCCGGTCTCCAGCGCCTTGTCGCCGTGCACGTCCTCGCGCTGCACCCGCGGGCCGAGGATCCGGTCGAGGTCGGCCAGGAACTCCTCCTCGTAGCCGGGCAGGAAGCGCCCGTCCACGTGCGCGGTGGCCTGTCCGGGGATCACGTTCACCTTGTAGCCGGCGCCGAGCATGGTGGGCGCCGCGGAGTTCCGCAGGGTGGCACCGACCATCTTGGCGATCCCGCCGAGCTTGGCGAGCGTGGCCTCCATGTCCTCGGGGTCGAGCGGGGTGCCCAGCGCGTCGGACAGCTCGTCGAGGAAGGACCGTACGGTCTTGGTCACCCGGACCGGCCACTTGTGCCGGCCCAGCCGGCCGACGGCCTCGCAGAGTTCGGTGATGGCGTTGTCGTTGTTGGTCATCGAGCCGTGCCCGGCGGTGCCGTCCACGGTGAGCCGCATCCAGTGCATGCCCTTCTGCGCGGTCTCCACCAGGTAGAGGCGCAGGTCCTCGTTGACGGTGAACGAGAAGCCGCCGACCTCGCCGATCGCCTCGGTGACGCCGTCGAAGAGGTCCCGGTGGTTGTCGACGAGGTACCGGGCGCCGAACGTGCCGCCCGCCTCCTCGTCGGCCAGGAAGGCCAGCACGATGTCGCGCGGGGGCTTGCGGCCGCTGCGCATGCGGTCGCGGACGACCGCGAGGGTCATCGCGTCCATGTCCTTCATGTCGACCGCGCCACGGCCCCACACGCAGCCGTCCGCGATCTCGCCGGAGAACGGGTCGTGCGTCCAGTCCGCCGCGTTGGCCGGCACGACGTCGGTGTGCCCGTGGATCAGGAGGGCCGGCTTGGAGGGGTCCTCGCCCTCGATCCGGGCCACCGTGGAGGCGCGGCCCTTGTGGGACTCGAAGATCTGCGGTTCCAGCCCGACCTCGGCGAGCTTCTCGGCGATGTACTCGGCGGCGGCCCGCTCCCCCGGGCCCGAGTGGTCGCCGTAATTACTGGTGTCGATCCGGATCAGGTCACGACAGAGGTCCACGACCTCATTCTCGGCCGTCCCGCCGATGCCTGCCCGGGCCGTGTTGGTCTCGCTCACGCTGCTTCCTTCCACTGTCGCGGTGGTGCTCCCCCTCATACTCGCGCGCCCGCCCCCGCGCACCCAAGACCGCCCGGGCTCCGTCATGCGCCTTTCACATGACCAGGGGCGTGATCGAGCACCCCCGAATGTTTGCTATGGTTTTCCACGTCGGAACGGGCCAGGAGCCCGCGAGACAGACACCTTGTCCGGGTGGCGGAATGGCAGACGCGCTAGCTTGAGGTGCTAGTGCCCTTTATCGGGCGTGGGGGTTCAAGTCCCCCCTCGGACACCAGCGGAGAACCCCCAGGTCATCCTGGGGGTTCTCGCTTTTCCCGGCTCTACCGGCACGGTCCGGGACCGCCGGTCACCGGACCGCGCGCGGCTCGACCAGCTTCTGGTCCCGCAGTTCACCCAGGACGAGCGCGGCGTACTCGGTGGCACCGCGCGCCGAGGTGTGGGTGTTGTCGCGCTTCTCGTCGTAGAGGTAGAGGGCCTTGGACGCCTCGGGGCCGAGCTCCTCGACCCGTGCCCTGGTCAGGGCGGTGAGGTCGACGAGCGGGGTGTCCTGCTCGGCGGCGAGGGTGCGCACCTCGGCGGGCAGGTCGACGCCCAGGCCGTTGACGAGCAGCGCGGTGTCGTTGTCGAGGGTGCCGTCCGTGTTGAACCAGCGGCGGACGATCGGGGTGACGAGCACGGGCCGGCCCCCTTCGGCGCGTACGCCCTCGATCATCGCGGTGAGATTGGCCCGGTAGGTGTCACGGTCGGTCTCCTTGTCGTTGTGGGCGAGCTGGACGAGGACGAGGTCTCCGTGATGCATACGGGCCCGGAGGGCGGGGAAGAGCGCGGGGTTGTCCCGGAAGGACTGCGAACCCTCGCCGGAGTCCGCGTAGTTGGCGACGGAGATCCGGTCGGTGAGGTACTGCGGGAGCTGCTGGCCCCAGCCCGAGTAGGGCTCGCCCGGCTGGTCGCACACGGTGGAGTCGCCGGCGAGCAGGATCTGGGGCGTGCGGACGCGTTCGACCCGTACCGAGGCGAGCTGCGGGGCCGCGCCGCCGAAGGTCAGGTCGAGCCCGGGGGTGCCGGGGGCGCCGGTGGGCTCACCCTCCGGATCGCGGACGTCCACGGTGAAGCTGCGCCGCAGCGTCCGGCCGGCGGCGTTGGGCGTCTCGGCGAGCACGGTTCTGCGGGTCTCGGCCGTGACGGCGGTGGCGCCGGGTCCCGCGCCCCCGCCGAGCAGGACACGGACGCGGTAGGTCCCAGGGGCGACGTCGAAGTGACAGACGACCGGGCCGGAGCCGGTGCAGTGACCGGAACCGCCCCCGTCGGGGGCGTGGCCCTGCGCCCGGGCCGGCACGACGGCGGCAGTCAGGGCGGCAACGGTGGCACAGGTGGCCAGCAGTGCGGTACCGGCTCGGCGCATGGCGGGAGCTCCTTCACATTGAATGGATTCAACGAGCAGGAACCATAGCGCCATCGGCAAGCGCTTTCTACGGAATGCGCAGCCGTCGTCGTACGCGGTGGGATGATGGAGGCACCCTGCCCGTCCGTTCCGGGCCCCCTGACGGAGACAAGGACCGATGCGATGAGAGGCCGGGCGAAGCCTCCCGCCGCCCCGCTCCCCCAGCGCGCGGGCGTCGATCCGGTGCGGGTGCGGTTCCCGGCGGACCCCGCGGGCGCCTGGCCGACCGTGCGGGACCATCTGCTGGACCGGTTCGCGGGGGCGGTCGGTGGCGCCCGGGTGGACGCGATGCTGGCCGAGGGCAGGTTCGTCGGGGCGGACGGCGGTGCGGTGCGGGCGCACGAACCGTATACGGCCGGGCGTCACCTCTGGTTCCACCGTGACTTCGCGCCCGAGGAGCCTGTGCCCTTCCCCATCGGCGTCGTCCACCGCGACGACCGGCTGGTGATCGCGGACAAGCCGCACTTCCTGGCCACCACCCCGCGCGGCCGGCATGTCACCCAGACTCTGGTCGCCCGGCTGCGCGACGAGCTGGGTCTGCCGGAGCTGCAGCCCGCGCACCGGCTGGACCGGCTGACGGCGGGGCTGGTGCTCTGTGTCGTACGGGCCGGGGACCGGGGCGCGTACCAGACGCTGTTCCGGGACCGGCTGGTGCGCAAGGAGTACGAGGCGGTGGCCCCGTACGATCCGGGGCTCACGGTCCCCCGCACGGTGCGGAGCCGGATCGTGAAGGAGCGCGGGGTCATCGCGGCGCGCGAGGAGCCGGGGGCCGCGAACAGCGAGAGCCGGGTCGAACTGCTGGAGCACCGGGGCGCCCTGGGCCGCTACCGGCTGCTGCCCGCGACCGGCCGCACCCATCAGCTGCGGGTCCATATGAACGCGCTGGGGCTGCCGTTGGTGAACGATCCGGTCTATCCGGTGGTGGAGCCGGAGCACGTGGAGTACGGGCGTCCGCTGCAACTTCTCGCCAGGGTGCTGGAGTTCACCGACCCGGTCACGGGCGGGCCGCACCGCTTCGAGAGCGGGCTGCGGCTCGCCGCGTGGCCGGACCGGTGAACCCCGCCGCGGTCAGTGGCCGCGGGCGATCCAGTCCTCCAGCTGCGGGGCCTCCGCGCCGACGGTGGTGGAGTCGCCGTGTCCGGTGCGGACCTCGGTCTCCGGCGGGAGTGCGAGCAGCCGGTCCCTGATGGAGTCGATGATCGTCGGGAAGTGCGAGAAGGACCGTCCGGTCGCTCCGGGGCCGCCCTGGAAAAGGGTGTCGCCGGTGAAGACGGTGGCCAGCTCGGGGGCGTAGAGGCAGACCGCTCCCGGGGCGTGGCCCGGGGTGTGCAGCACCGTCAGGCGCGTGCCGGCGATCTCCAGCTCCTGGCCGTCCGCCAGTTCGGCGTCGGGGGCCCGGTCCGGGTGGGTCTGCCGCCACAGCTCCAGGTCGTCGGGGTGCAGCAGGATCGGCGCCCCGGTCGCGTCGGCGAGGGCGGGGGCCGCGTCGATGTGGTCGTTGTGCGCGTGGGTGCAGATGATCGCGCGCAGCGTACGGCCGCCGAGCGCGGCCTGGATCGCCGCGGCGTCGTGGGCGGCGTCGATGACGACGGCCTCGGTGTCGTCGCCGACGATCCAGACGTTGTTGTCGACGTCCCACTCGCCGCCGTCCAGGGCGAAGGTGCCGGAGGTGACCAGGTGGTCGATGCGGGCGGTCATCAGAAGACCACCACCGAGCGCAGGACGTCGCCGTCGTGCATCCGGGCGAAGGCCTGCTCGATCTCACCGAGCTGGATGGTCTCGGTGACGAAGGCGCCCAGGTCGAGGCGGCCCTGCTGGTGCAGGTCGATGAGCATCGGGAAGTCGCGCGAGGGCAGACAGTCGCCGTACCAGGAGGACTTGAGCGAACCGCCGCGGCCGAAGACGTCCAGGAGCGGGAGTTCGAGCTGCATCTCGGGGGTGGGCACACCGACGAGGACGACGGTGCCGGCGAGGTCGCGGGCGTAGAAGGCCTGCTTGTACGTCTCGGGGCGGCCGACCGCCTCGATCACGACGTCCGCGCCGTTGCCGCCGGTCAGTGCGCGGATGGCCTCGACCGGGTCGTCCGAGCGGGAGTTGACGGTGTGGGTGGCGCCCATCTTCTTCGCCGTCTCCAGCTTGCGGTCGTCGATGTCGACCGCGATGATCTTCGCCGCTCCGGCGAGCCTGGCTCCGGCGATCGCGGCGTCGCCGACGCCTCCGCAGCCGATGACCGCGACGGAGTCGCCGCGGCCGACCTGGCCGGTGTTGATGGCGGCGCCGATGCCCGCCATGACGCCGCAGCCGAGCAGTCCGGCGACGGCCGGGGAGACCTCGGGGTCGACCTTGGTGCACTGGCCGGCGGCGACGAGGGTCTTCTCCGCGAACGCGCCGATGCCGAGCGCCGGGGAGAGCTCCGTGCCGTCCAGCAGGGTCATCTTCTGCTCGGCGTTGTGGGTGTCGAAGCAGTACCAGGGGCGGCCGCGCAGACAGGCGCGGCACTGGCCGCACACCGCACGCCAGTTGAGGACGACGAAGTCGCCCGGCTCGACGTCCGTGACACCCTCGCCGACGGACTCCACGACACCCGCGGCCTCATGGCCGAGCAGGAACGGGAAGTCGTCGTTGATGCCACCCTGCTTGTAGTGCAGGTCGGTGTGGCAGACGCCGCACGCCTGGATCTTGACCACGGCCTCTCCGGGGCCGGGGTCGGGAATCACGATGGTCTCGACCCGTACCGGCTCGTTCTTTCCCGGAGCGATGACCCCTTGTACGTGCTGCGGCATTCCCGTGGACTCCCTTTCCCGACTTTTCCTCTGAGATCGATCACGAACAACCGTACGCCGTCCGAGGGTGCCGTGGGAGCGTGCCGCGTTGGCGCATCACGGTGTCGGCCTCCCCGGCCCCGGGACGCCGCGTGCTCAGTCCCCGTACACCCGGCGGCCGCCCACATAGGTGGCCAGGATCCCCGTACCGGCGATCTCCTCCGCGGGCGCGGCGTAGGGGTCGCGGTCCAGGACGACCAGGTCGGCCAGGGCCCCGGCACGGATGACGCCGGTGTCGTCCAGGTGGTTCACGTACGCCGAGCCGGCCGTGTACGCGGTGAGCGCGTCGGTCAGGGAGATGCGCTGGTCCGGGAGGAAGACGGGCCCGTCGCCGCCGGGCGCGACACGGTTGACGGCGGTGTGGATGCCCTGCAGCGGGTCGGCGCTGCTGACCGGCCAGTCGGAGCCCGCGGCGACGGTGGCGCCGGAGCGCAGCAGCGCGGCGAACGGGTACTGGAGCGCGGCCCGTTCGCCGCCGAGGAAGGGGATGGTCAGTTCGTCCATCTGGGGTTCGTGGGCCGCCCAGAGCGGCTGGATGTTGGCCGTCGCCCCGAGGGCGCGGAAGCGGGGGATGTCGTCGGGGTGGACGATCTGGAGGTGGGCCAGGTGGGGGCGGGTGTCGGTGTTCCCGTTGGCGGCGCGGGCGGCCTCGACGGCGTCCAGGGCCTCGCGCACCGCGCGGTCGCCCAAGGCGTGGAAGTGGGTCTGGAAGCCGAGGGCGTCCAGTTCGGTGACGTAGCGGCACAGCGCGGCGGGGTCGACGAAGCTGGTGCCGCTGTCGGCCGTGGCGCAGCCGCAGGCGTCGAGGTACGGGGCGAGGAGCGCGGCGGTGCCGGTCTCGGCGACCCCGTCCTGCATGATCTTCACCGTCCCGGCCCGGAAGTTCCGGCCGTTCAGTTCGGAGCGCCTGGCGAGGAGTCCGGGGATCTGCTCGCCGCCGCGTTCACGGTCCCACCAGAGGGCGCCGGTGACGCGGGCGGTGAGCGAGCCGTCGCGGTCCGCCGTCAGGTAGGCGTCCGACACGTCGTCCATCGAGCCGTACTCCCCGATGATGGCGTCCTGCCAGGCGGTGATGCCGTGGGCGTGGAGCAGGCGCTGGGCGCGGAGGAGGGCGGCGAGCCGGTCGGCGGGGGTGGAGCGGGGCGTGTGGCGGGCGACGAGGTCCATGGCGCCCTCCTGGAGGAGTCCGGTGGGCTCGCCCCGTCCGTCGCGTTCGATACGGCCGTCCGCCGGGTCGGGGGTGCGGGCGGTGATTCCGGCGAGGGCGAGGGCCCGGCTGTTGACCCAGGCGCCGTGGTGGTCGCGGTTGACCAGGTAGGCGGGGCGGTCCGGGACGACCGCGTCGAGCTGGTGCCGGGTGGGCGCTCCTCCGTCGAAGGCCTCCATGGACCAGCCGCCGCCGGTGATCCACTCCTGGTCCCGGCCGGCGTCGGCGTAGGCCCGTACGGCGGCGGTGGTGGCCGCTGCCGTACGGGCACCGGTGAGATCGCAGCGGGCGAGCTCCAGGCCGGCGGTGACCGGGTGGACGTGGGCGTCCTGGAAGCCGGGGACCAGGAGGCGTCCGGCGAGGTCGACGACCTCGGTACGGGGGCCGATGAGTGCGCGTACCTCGTCGTGGCCGACGGCGGTGATCCGCTCTCCGGTGACGGCGACGGTGGTGGCGCGGGTGTGGGCGGCGTCCGCCGTGTGGACGGGGCCGCCGGTGAACACGAGGTCGGCGGGGGTGCGGTGCATGGGGAGGTTCCGTTTCGTCGGACGTGCGGTCGGGGCGTGCGGGAGAGGGGGCCGTCAGGCCGGGTCGCGGATGGGCTCCGGGAAGGGGTCGGGTGCGAGGGAGCGGCCGGTGGTGAAGTACGGGGACTTCCGCACCCACTTGGCCCAGGCGGCGGCTCCGACCCCGGTCAGCAGCATGACCGCCGGACACATGAGCATGAACCAGCCGTTGTCCGGGCTGACCTCGAAGTGGTCGGCGGAGGTGTAGAAGGTCCAGCAGAGGTAGCCGCCGAGGGCGAGCAGGACGAGGGCGCTGGCCACGGGGAGCACCACCGCGCGCAGCGCCTGGTTCCAGCTCTCCCGCACGGTGGTCCGGAAGCGTGCCGCGGCGGCCAGCGCGGTGAGGGCGTAGTAGAGCGCGACGACGACGCCGATCGCGTTGACGGAGGCGAGGATCAGGTCGCCGACCTTCGGTATGACCAGGGAGAGCACGGCTACGGCGGCGGCGACGCAGCCCACCGCGACGGTCCCCGCGGCGGGTGTCCCGTACCGGGGGCTGACCCTGGTCCAGAACGGCCCGAGCGTGCGGTCGCGGCCCATCGCGAACATGCCGCGGACCGTGGGGATCACGCCGGACTGCAGGGACGCCACGGCGGAGAAGGTGAGGGCGATCAACGGCAGCGCCGCGAGCGGCTGGTCGGCCAGCCGGTCGCCGAAGTAGGTGAGGCCCTGGGCGCCGTGGCCGGTGAGCTCGTCGAGGGAGAGGACGCGCTGGAAGGCGAAGGAGCCGAGCAGGAACAGGCCGAGCATGGTGAAGAGCGTGATGACGCCGGCCCGGGAGGCGTCCTGGGGGTCGCGGACCTCCTCGGTGACGCTGAACGATGCCTCGAAGCCCCAGAAGCAGAAGACGGAGAGCAGGAGCCCCTGGGCGAGCTGCTGCCCGGAGGGGATGGTGAACGGGTTGATCCAGTCGAGGCTGAAGGGGTGCGGGCCGGCGAACAGGCCGTATCCGCAGAAGCCGAGGAGGACCACGTACTCGAACACCAGGAGGTACTTCTGGAGGTTGGCGGCCGACCGGATGCCGGTGACCGCGGTGAGGGTGACGGCGACCAGGACCACGATGCCGAGCAGGGTCGACTGCGCGGTGGAGTCCGGGTCGAGCCGGAGTCCGGCCACCTCGCGTACTCCGGCCTCGCCGGCGAGCTGGAGCAGGGCGGATCCGGTGACGGTGGTGGTGTAGGCGAGGAACACCATCGTGGCGACGATGCCGATCCAGCCGACCAGGAAGCCGAGCCAGGGGCTGAGGGAGCGTCCGACCCAGACGTAGCCGCTGCCCATGTTCGGCTCGACCCTGTTGAGCCGGGAGTACGCGCCCGCGATGCCCAGGACGGGCAGGAAGGCGAGCAGCATGATGATCGGCAGGTGCAGTCCGACGGCGCCCGCGGTGACACCGAGTCCGATTCCGATGCTGGTGGTGGCCGCGGTCGACGAGGCCGCGATGGCGAACCCGTCGATCACGCCGAGATTCTTGTTCAGACCCGCGGGTGCCTGCGGCACGCCGCCGGAGGGGGTACGAGGGGACGCCATGGCCACTCCTTCGCCGAGGGGCGCTCGTCGGCCCCGATGGCGGCACATCGAACTCCCCGGGGCTTCCGCACGTCAACGCTGTTGTCATAAGGTGCCCGGCATGAAAGCGAGCGAGCGGGTGGTCGCCGAGGGCGCGCGTCGCCGCAGGCGGCCCACGAAGCAGGGCACGGTGCTGTCGGAACAGCTGATCGTGGAGACGGCGCTGCGGCTCATCGGCGAGCACGGGGCGGCGGCCCTCACCGTGCGCAGGCTCGGCGCGGCACTGGGCTGCGATCCGAGCGCGCTCTACCGGTACTTCCGGGACACGGACGAGCTGCTCCTGGCGGTGGCCGACGAGCTGATCGGGCGGACCCTGCGTGCCTGGCGGCCGACAGGCGAGTGGCGGGCCGACCTTCGGGCCCTGGGACTGCGGATGCACGCGGACTACCTGGCGCATCCGCAGGCGGCGATGCTGACCTGTTCGCGGGTGACCGGCCGGACGCACGAGGTGCGGTCGGTGGAGGCGATCCTCGGGGTGCTGCGTGGGGCCGGTTTCCCGGACGCCGAGGCGGTGCGGATCTACCACGTCTTCGTCGACCAGACGCTGTCGTTCGCGGCACTCGACGCCTCGACGCTGGTGCTCTCGGAGCAGGCGCGCGCCCTGGAGGTCCGGGCCTGGCCGGAGGTCTACGCCCGGCAGCCGGCGCGGACCCATCCCAACATCGCGGCGACCGCCCCGGTGCTGGTGGCGGAGATGGGCCGCAGCGGATATCCGGCGGCGCTGGAGATGATGCTCGCCGCGGCGTCCGCGCGGCTGCTGCACCTGAACCCGGCCGGTCCGGGCGGCTGAGGGCGTCCCGGGGCGCGCGTACGCCCGGTGGCCGAGGGGGCCTGGCCGCGCGTGTACGCACCTGACCTCAGGGCGCGAGTACGTCCAGTTCGTGCAGCGCGCCGACCGCGATCTCCTTGGTCAGCCGTTCCGCCTCCTCGGCGTCCCCCTCGCGTACGGCCTCGGCGAGCCTGACGTGGAGGGTGACGGCGGCGGGGTCCGGGTCCTCGAACATCACCTGGTGGTGGGTGCGGCCCGCGAGGACCTCGGCGACGACGTCGCCGAGCCGCGCGAACATCTCGTTGCCGGAGGCGTTGAGCACGATGCGGTGGAAGGCCGTGTCGTGCCGGAGGTATCCCTCCAGCTGCTGGCCGCGGGAGGTCGCGACCATGCCGAGGGCGCACTCCGTGAGCGCGGCGCACTGCTCGGCGGTGGCGTTACGGGCGGCGAGGCCCGCGGCGACGGGTTCGACGGCGGAGCGCAGGACGGTGAGGGAGCGCAGCTGCCGGGGCCGGTCGGAGCCGGCGAGCCGCCAGCGGATGACCTGCGGGTCGTAGACGTTCCACTCCTCGGTGGGCCGCACGGTCACCCCGACCCGGCGCCGGGACTCGACCAGGTGCATGGACTCCAGGACGCGGACCACCTCGCGCACGACCGTGCGCGAGACGTCGAAGCGCTGGGCGAGCTCGTCGGTGCGCAGCACCAGGCCGGGCGGACGGTCGCCCGCCGTGATCTCCAGCCCCAGGGTGTCCAGCACGTGTGTATGGAGCCCCTGGGCAGGTGTGGTCATACGCACAACCCTACGGGGCGGCCCACGGGAACAAAAAGTACGACGTTTATGTCACAGCCACTTGAATAAGTCGTATGTAATGGGTTTCAGTAGCGCGACGGACCGATGTCGCGGACCGATGTCGATGAAGACAGCGAGGCACCAATGAGCACCCCCCACGTCGTCGTGGTGATGGGCGTAGCAGGGACCGGCAAGACCACGATCGGCCCCCTGCTCGCCGACGCACTGGGCGTCCCCTACGCCGAGGGCGACGACTTCCACCCGCCGGCCAACATCGCCAAGATGTCCGCCGGCACGCCTCTGGACGACGACGACCGCTGGCCCTGGCTGGACGCGATCGGGCAGTGGGCGCACGGCCGGGCGGGGCTCGGCGGTGTCGTCAGCAGCTCGGCGCTCAAGCGCGTGTACCGCGACCGGCTGCGGGCCGAGGCTCCCGGTGCCGTCTTCCTGCATCTGACCGGCGACCGGTCCCTCATCGAACACCGCATGGCGGACCGCAAGGGCCACTTCATGCCGACCGCGCTGCTCGACTCCCAGTTCGCCACCCTGCAGCCGCTGCAGGAGGACGAGGCGGGCGTCGCCGTCGACGTGTCCGGCACCCCCGAGGAAATCACCGACCGGGCCGTCGCCGCGCTGCGCCGGCTCGCGAACTAAGGATCACCACCGTGACCAGTCTCAGCGTCGAGATGCTGGCAGCGGACGCCGTCGAACCGATCACTTCGGCCGGTAACGCTCAGCTGGGCATCGCCGTACTGGCGGGCATCGCCGTCATCGTCCTGCTCATCACCAAGTTCAAGATGCACGCGTTCCTCGCGTTGACCATCGGCTCGCTGGCGCTCGGCTCCTTCGCCGGGGCCAACCCGGCGAAGACCATCACCAGCTTCACCGCGGGTCTCGGTTCGACCGTCGCGGGTGTCGGTGTCCTGATCGCCCTGGGCGCCATCCTGGGCAAGCTGCTCGCCGACTCCGGCGGCGCCGACCAGATCGTCGACACGATCCTCGCGAAGGCGAGCGGTCGGGCCATGCCCTGGGCGATGGTGCTGATCGCCTCGATCATCGGGCTCCCGCTGTTCTTCGAGGTCGGAATCGTGCTGATGATTCCGGTGGTGCTGCTGGTCGCCAAGCGCGGCAACTACTCGTTGATGCGGATCGGTATCCCCGCGCTCGCCGGTCTCTCCGTGATGCACGGGCTGATCCCCCCGCACCCCGGCCCGCTGGTCGCGATCGACGCGCTCGGCGCCAACCTGGGTGTCACGCTGGCCCTCGGTGTGCTGGTGGCCATCCCGACCGTGATCATCGCGGGTCCGGTCTTCTCCCGTTACGCCGCCCGCTGGGTGGACATCGAGGCGCCGGAGAAGATGGTCCCGCAGCGTCCCTCCGAGGACCTGGACCGCCGCCCCAGCTTCGGCGCGACCCTGGCGACGATCCTGCTCCCCGTCGTGCTGATGCTGATCAAGGCGCTCGTCGACATCGTGGTGGACGACCCCGAGAACCACGTGCAGCGGGTCACCGACGTCATCGGCTCGCCGCTGATCGCGCTGCTGGCGGCCGTCATCGTCGGGATGTTCACCCTGGGCCGGGCGGCCGGGTTCACCAAGGGCCGTCTCTCCTCCACCGTCGAGAAGTCGCTCGCCCCGATCGCGGGCATCCTCCTGATCGTGGGCGCCGGCGGCGGGTTCAAGCAGACCCTCATCGACGCCGGTGTGGGCCAGATGATCCTGGAGTTCTCCGAGAACTGGTCGATCCCCGCCCTGCTGCTCGGCTGGCTGATCGCCGTGGCGATCCGGCTGGCGACGGGCTCCGCGACCGTGGCCACCATCTCGGCGGCCGGACTGGTCGCCCCGCTGGCCGCCGACCTGTCGACGTCGCACGTCGCGCTGCTCGTCCTCGCGGTCGGTGCGGGGTCGCTCTTCTTCAGCCACGTGAACGACGCGGGGTTCTGGCTGGTGAAGGAGTACTTCGGCATGGACGTCCCGCAGACGATCAAGACCTGGTCGGTGATGGAGACGATCATCTCCGTCGTCTCGCTCGGCTTCATCCTGCTGCTCTCGCTGGTGTTGTAGCCGGCCGGACGTAACGAGCCGGTGTGGTAACCGGCCGGACGTACGAGAACACCCGCACCCCCTCCACGGGGGGCGCGGGTGTTCTGCTGTGCCGGGGGCTCAGCGCGGCGCGGGCGCCGTGCCCTCCGCCGCCTTCTCCAGCTGGAACGCCTCGTTGCCGAGGCCGATCCGCGCGTGGACCTCGGGCCTGGTGCGGCGCAGCACCGCCCCGTAGAGCAGGCCCGCGGCGAGGGCCAGGACGATGACTCCGGGCAGCAGCCAGTTCAGCACCGAGCCGGGGCCGGAGCCGACCAGGACGTCGAAGTCCCGGACGGTGAAGACCGCGATGGCCAGCAGGGCGAGACCCGCCAGTCCGGAGGCGACGAGCCGGGGCGCCTGGGCCCGGCCGGCGCCGCGCCGTACGAAGAACGCGATGACGGCGAAGGAGGCCGCGGCCATCAGCACGATGACGCCGAGGGCTCCGACGTTGCCCATCCAGGTGAACAGGTGCAGGACGGGCGCGGTGGGGTCGCCGACCGGGTTGTCGTCGGTGACGGCGAAGGCGAGCACGATCACGACGGAGAGCGCGGACTGGAGCATGGACCCGGTGGCGGGCGCTCCGCTCGCCTTGTTGGTGCGGCCGAACCCGGCCGGCAGCAGCCCTTCGCGGCCCATGGCGAACGCGTATCGGGCGACCACGTTGTGGAAGCTGAGCAGCGCGGCGAACATGCCGGTGACGAACAGGACGTGCAGGACGTCGGTGAACGTGGCGCCGAGCCGCTCCTCGGTGAGGCCGAAGAGCATCCCCGGCCCCTCCTTGAGGGAGGTGTCCGCGATGGACGAGGGACCGGCGGCGACGGTCAGGGCCCAGGAGCTGACGGCGAGGAACAGGGCGGCGTAGCCGACGGCCAGGAACATCACCCGGGACACCACGATCTGCGGGCGGCTGGTCTCCTCGGCGTACACCGGGGCCTGCTCGAAGCCGACGAACGCGGCTATGCAGAAGCAGAGCGCGGTGCCGAGGCCGGCTCCGGTGAGCGTCTCGGGGTTGAACGCGTGCAGGGAGAGGCCCTCGGGTCCGGGCTTGCCGACGGCGGCGATGTCGAAGATCACCACGAGGGCGCACTCGATGACGAGCAGCACCCCGAGCACCTTGGCGTTGAGGTCGATCTTCAGCCAGCCCAGTACGCCGACGACGACCACGGCGAACAGGGCGGGGATCCACCACTGGAGGTCGATGTCGAGGTACGTGGCGAAGAGGCCCGAGACCTCGAAGCCGAGGATGCCGTAGATGCCGACCTGCATGGCGCTGTAGGCGACCAGCGCGACGAGCGAGGCGCCCGCGCCGGCGGTGGGGCCGAGGCCCCGGGCGATGTACGCGTAGAAGGCGCCGGCGTTGTGGACGTGCCGGCTCATCTCCGCGTAGCCCACGCTGAACAGCATCAGGACGATGCCGAGGATGACGTAGAGCAGGGGCTGTCCGACGATGCCCATCACCCCGAAGACCGTGGGCATCACCCCCGCGACGACCATCAGGGGGGCGCTGGCGGCGAGGACGGACAGGAGCAGCCCCGGGGTGCCGAGCCGGTCGGCGCGCAGTGCGCGTTCCTCGCCCTTGTAGGTGTTGATCCCGCCGGTGCCGGCCGTCCCGGTGGTGCCGGTCTCGCTCGTATCTGTTCTGCCCGTCGACATGGCGGGGGTGGTCCCTTCGTCGATATCTGCGTGCGTCAGGGGGAACCGAGCGCGAGGGCGCGCGCGGCGAGGAATTCGGGGTACGGGTCCCGGCCGGCGTACGACCACGGGGCCTCGGTGGCGTGCGGGCCGATGCGGTGGAAGATCGCGGCGGCCTCGGCGGGGCGGCCCTCGGAGATCTTCGCGTGGGCGAGGAAGTTGAGGTCCGCGCCGTGGCGTGGGTGGTCCTCGCGCTCCCATTCGAGCCACCAGTCGAAGGCGGCCTTCATCACCTGTCTGGCCCGGCGCCCCGACCAGTGGCCCGAGGCCGCCGGGTCGCCGGACACGGCGCCGGCGGCGACCAGAACGCGGTAGCGCTCGGCGTGGGCGACGACGGGGAGCACGGCGAGCGGTGAGTCGGCCGGTGCCTGTTCGGCGGCCCACGCGGCGAAGTCGTAGACCTCGTGGAGCGGGTCGCTCTCGGGGTGCGCCTCGGCCAGCGCGGCCGTCATGAGGTGGTGGGCGTGGTGGTGTTCGGGATGGCGGGCGCGGATCTCCTCGAAGTGCCTGGCGGCCCCCTCGTGGGTGCCGTGCGTGCGCTCCAGCGTCATCAGGCCGAGCCAGGGGGTGGGGTCGGCGGGGTCGAGTGCGGCTGCCGCCAGGCACGCCTCGCGCGCCCGGTCGCGTTCACCGGCGGCGGCCTTGGGGCGCTGGGCACGGACGACGGTGGCGCAGGCGAGCAGGGTCGTGGCGTCGCGGCTGTCGGGCTCGGCCAGCAGCCAGTCGCGCGCCCAGCCGGCGGCGGAAGGGACGGCGGCGAGGGCGAGGAGGCGATGGCCTCGCAGGTCCCAGTCGGCGCCCGTCGTGACGAGCAGGGAGCGGGCCCGGGTCCAGCGGCCCTGGGTGAACTGCCCGCGTACGTCGATGAGTTCGCTGTCGTCGAGTGCGAGGTCGAAGGCGTGGTCCGAGCGTCCGCCCTTGCGGCGGGGACGGCCCAGGGGCGGCGGAGGCGGAGACATCCGCAGGTTTCCTTTTCCACTTCGACATGACACGAGCACATATCGATGCTGTGTGCGAGCAAACGATCGCGCACAGCAAAGCGGTAGGCAAGGCTCCGAGTCAAGGCCGACCCTGCCTCAACTGCATTTATGTAACACGCAGTTGATCCCACCGGAGGTATGGACTGAACCATTCACGCAGTTCGCGAGCCGCGTGCGGAAGTGACGGGTGGGGCAGGGTGACGCGTGCCACACTGCGGCGATGGAGAACCGTGAACCGCTCAAGCCCTTCCTTCTCGCATTCCCCGGGCCCCTGCGCGACCGGTTGGTCGCGGCGGTGCTCTCCGGCGAGAAGGTCTCCACCTCCGGCCTGCTCGCGGAGTACGAGGCGGAGCGGGAGGAGCTGCCACCCGTGGGCGAGCGGTCCGCGCTCATCGACTCCGACGGGCGGGAGGTCGCCGTGGTCGAGCTGACGGAGGTACGGGTGCTGCCGCTGGGGTCGGTAGGGCTGCGGCACGCGCTGGACGAGGGCGAGGGCTACACCTCGGTGGCCGGGTGGCGGGCGGGGCACGAGGCCTTCTGGCACAGCGAGGAGATGCGGGAGGCGCTCGGGGACCCGTCGTTCACCGTGGACGACGACACGATGATCGTGGCGGAGCGCTTCCGGGTGGTGGAGCGGCTCACCTGACGGCTCCGGCCCGGCCGAGGCGCGTCAGCCCCTCGGTGCGGCGCGGGGCCCGGGCGCCGGCCAGGAGGGCAGCACGGCGCGCGTCGTCATCACCGACTTCTCCTGAGTCCCGCGGTGGCCGTCCCGTCGGGAACGTCGGACGGGACGGCCACGGGGCGGTCCGCGGATCCTCGGTCCGCGGGTCCTCGGTCCACCGCCTCGGCCGACCGCCTCAGCCGACCGCCTTCGCCGCCGCCCGGCCCGCGGTCCGGCCCGAGAAGATGCAGCCGCCGAGGAACGTGCCCTCCAGGGAGCGGTAGCCGTGCACCCCGCCGCCGCCGAAGCCCGCCGCCTCCCCCGCCGCGTACACCCCGGGCAGCGGGGTGCCGTCCTCGGTCAGGACCCGGGAGGACAGGTCCGTCTCCAGTCCCCCGAGGGACTTGCGGGTCAGGATGTTCAGCCGTACGGCGATGAGCGGGCCCGCGGCGGGGTCGAGGATGCGGTGCGGCTTCGCGGTGCGGATCAGCTTGTCGCCCAGATAGGTGCGGGCGCCGTTGATCGCCGTGACCTGGAGGTCCTTGGTGAAGGGGTTGGCGATCTCACGGTCCCGGGCCGTGATCTCGCGGCGCAGGTCGTCCTCGTCGATGAGGGACTCCCCGGTCAGCGCGTTCATCCCGCGTACGAGTGCACCGAGGTCCTTCTCGACGACGAAGTCCACGCCCTTGTCCATGAACGCCTGCACGGGCCCCGGGACGTCGGCGCGCGCCCTGCCGATCACACCGCGCACGGACTTCCCGGTCAGGTCGGGGTTCTGCTCGGAGCCGGAGAGCGCGAACTCCTTGCCGATGATCTTCCGGTCGAGGACGAACCAGGTGTAGCCGTGACCGGACCGCATGATGTGTTCGAGGGTGCCCAGCGTGTCGAAGCCCGGGAAGAGCGGCACCGGCAGCCGCTTGCCGCGGGCGTCCAGCCAGAGGGAGGAGGGGCCGGGCAGGATCCGGATGCCGTGCTTGTCCCAGATCGGGTTCCAGTTCTCGATGCCCTCGGTGTAGTGCCACATCCGGTCGCGGTTGATGTGGTGGGCGCCCGCCTTCTCGGCGATGCCCAGCATCAGACCGTCGACATGGGCGGGGACCCCGGAGAGCATCTTCTCCGGCGGGGTGCCCAGCCGCTCGGGCCACTGCGCGCGCACCAGGTCGTGGTTGCCCCCGATGCCGCCGGAGGTGACGATCACGGCCTGGGCCCTGAGCTCGAAGGCGCCCGTGGCCTCGCGGCTGCTCGCCGTGCCCCGGTCGGCGCCGCTCTCCTGGAGGATCTCGCCGGTGACCGTGTCGACCGCTCCCGCCGAGCGGCCGAGGCCGGTCACCCGGTGGCGGAAGCGGAGCTGGACGAGGCCCTTCGCGACGCCCTCGCGGACCCGCCGTTCGAAGGGGGCGACGACTCCGGGCCCGGTGCCCCAGGTGATGTGGAAGCGGGGGACGGAGTTGCCGTGGCCGTTCGCGTCGTAGCCGCCGCGTTCGGCCCAGCCGACGACGGGGAAGAGCCGCAGCCCCTGGGCGTGCAGCCAGGACCGCTTCTCCCCTGCCGCGAAGTCGACGTACGCCTCGGCCCACTTCCGGGGCCAGTGGTCCTCGTCGCGGTCGAAGCCCGCGGTGCCGTACCAGTCCTGGAGCGCCAGGTCGTGGCTGTCCTTGATCCGCATCCGGCGCTGCTCGGGCGAGTCGACGAGGAAGAGCCCGCCGAAGGACCAGTGCGCCTGGCCGCCGATGGACTGCTCGGGTTCCTGGTCGAGCAGGATCACCGTGCGGCCCGCGTCGACGAGCTCGGCGGTGGCGGCCAGCCCGGCGAGCCCCGCCCCGATCACGATCACATCAGCGTCGTACGCCATGGGT
Source organism: Streptomyces sp. NPDC102451 (assembly GCF_044765485.1). NCBI lineage: Bacteria > Bacillati > Actinomycetota > Actinomycetes > Kitasatosporales > Streptomycetaceae > Streptomyces > Streptomyces sp. NPDC102451. The sequence goes on from NZ_JBIWKD010000010.1 coordinate 55,143, forward strand.
TCCATCCTTCGGGGCGGTGCGGGCGGCGGCGGGCGGGCGAAGTTACTTGTGGGTCAGATCTTCGGTACGGGCCGCGCCCACGTCAACCGTCCGGTCGGCCTCGCCCTCACCGATCCCGTACGTCCGCCGGGCTATCGTCGGACCGTGTCGGTGCTGGTACTCCTGCTGTCCGTGGGCGCCGCCTGCTGCTTGGGCTTCGGATTCGTCCTCCAGCAGGACGCCGCCCGCCGCGCGCCTCTGAGCGATTTCCTCTCGTTCCGGCTGCTGCTCGACCTGATGCGGGTGCCGAGCTGGCTGGCCGGGCTCGGCCTGATGGTCTGCGGGATGGTCCTCGGGGCCCTGGCGCTCGGCCAGGGCGAGGTGTCGGTCGTGGAGCCGCTCCTGGCGACCAACCTGCTCTTCGCGATGGCCCTGTCCCGCCACCGCACGGGCCAGGCGCTGGGCCGGCAGGGCTGGGGAGGGCTCTGTCTGCTGGCCGGCGGCGTCACCGCGTTCCTGCTGGCCGGGGAGCCACGCGGGGGCGATGTGGTGGCGTCACCCCTGCGGCACTGGCTGGTCATCGGTGTGGTGGCGGGGCTCGCCGTGATCCTGACCGCCTTCGCCAGGCACCCGCGCACCCCGGGCACCCCGGTCCTGCTCGGTCTGGCGGCGGGGCTGCTCTACGGGCTGCAGGACGCCCTGACCAGGGTCAGCGGGGAGCTGCTGAGCGAGGGCGGCTGGACGGCGCTGATGACGGGCTGGCAGCCGTACACCGTGCTCGTCCTGGGGGTGTCCGGGCTGCTCCTGGTCCAGAGCGCCTTCGAGGCGGGGCCGCTGAGGATGTCCCTGCCGGCGCTGACCGCCGCACAGCCGCTGGCGGGCATCGGCTGCGGGATCGGCTTCCTGGGCGACCAGGTGCACACCGACGCGGGCGCCCTGGCCTGGCAGGCCGCGGGGCTCGCGGCGATCGTGGCCGGGATCGTGCTGCTGGGGCTGCACCCGGCGATGCCGGAGGGGAAGGAGAGGCACGGGTCAACGGCCGCCGACCGGTTGATGTTGGATGGACCCCATGAATCCGGCTGACGAGATCCTGGACATCGTCGACGAGAACGACGAGGTCGTCGGGCAGGCACCGCGTGGCGAGGCCACCGCGCGCGGCCTGCGCCACCGCTGTGTCTTCATCGAGGCCAGGGACCCGGCGGGCCGGCTGTTCGTGCACCGCAGGACGCCCACGAAGCTGGTCTTCCCCTCGCACTACGACATGTTCGTCGGCGGGGTCGTGGGGGCGGGCGAGTCGTACGACACGGCGGCGCTGCGGGAGGCCGAGGAGGAGCTGGGGGTCTCCGGACTCCCCCGCCCCGCACCGCTCTTCAAGTACCTCTACGAGAGCCCCCGGCACAGCTGGTGGTCGTACGTGTACGAGGTGCGCTGCGCACCGCCCGTGCGGCCGCAGGTGGAGGAGGTCGCCTGGCACACCTTCCTGACCGACGCCGAGCTGGAGGGGCGCCTGGGCGACTGGACGTGGGTGCCGGACGGGCTGGAGACGTACCACCGGCTGCGGGCGTACCGGGCGGGCGGCACGGCGGGGGTCACCGCATGAGCCGATTCGTACGGGGCCTGCGGCTGTGGTTCGCCCCGGAGCGGATCCGCACCGAGGGTGACACCCCGGACTACCGCTTCTCCCTCGCCAACGAGCGCACCTTCCTCGCCTGGATCAGGACGGCCCTCGCACTCATCGGCGGCGGTTTCGCCGTCGACCAGTTCCTCCCGGAGCTGGCCTGGGGCGTCCGCGCCGGTCTGGCCCTCGGGCTGCTGGCGACCGGGGTGCTCTGCGCGCTGCGCGCCGTCAACCACTGGGTGCGGTGCGAGCGGGCGATGCGGCGCGGGGAGGACCTGCCGGTGTCGCGCTTCCCCGCGCTGCTCAGCCTCGTGGTCGCCGTGGTGGCCGTCGCGATGGTGGTGGTGGTCCTGTTCGGCTGGGAGGGCCGGTGACCGCCGCCCCCGGACGCGATCCCGGCCTCCAGCCCGAGCGGACGCGGCTGGCCTGGCGCCGCACCACCCTGTCGTGCACGGTGGTGGCCCTGCTGGCGTTCCGGCAGGCTCTGCACTCCGGGGCGACCACCGCCGGGGTGCTCGCGGTGGCCCTGAGTCTGCTGGCCTGGCTGGGCTTCCTCGCGGTGGCGCACCGCCGGGTGACGGGCATGGGGTCGGCCCGGCCGCCCGCCCCGCTGTCGCCGCGCCATGCGCTGACGGCGGCCGCGTGCACGGTCGCGCTCGCGGTGTTCGCCGTGGCGACGCTGTTCTGACCTGGCCGCGCGCTCGGAGGTGTCGGCCCCTCAGTCGTCCCAGGCCACGGAGACGACGATCTTGCCCCGGCTGCGCCCCTCCTGGTTGAGCCGGTAGGCGTCGGCGGCCTCGTCCAGGGCGAAGACCCGGTCCACGTGGACGGAGACGATGCCCTGTTCGGCGAGTCCGGCGAGGTGGGCGAGGTCCGCGGCGTCGGGCCGTACGAAGGCGTAGCGCCCGCCGTAGGAGAAGACCTCGGCGTCGGCGATGGAGGCGAGCCGGCCGCCGGGCGCGAGGGTCTCGGCGGAGATCCGGAGCGCCTCCCCGCCGACGGTGTCGAAGGCCGCGTCGAAGCCTTCGGGGACCAGTTCCCGGAGCCGGGCGGCCAGCCCCTCGCCGTACTCCACGGGTTCGCCGCCCAGTCTGCGTACGTAGTCGTGGTTGTGGGGCCCGGCCGTGCCGACGACCCGGCAGCCCGCGTGCCGGGCGAGCTGCACCGCGAGCGAACCGACCCCTCCGGCCGCGGCGTGGACGAGGACGGTCTCGCCCTCCTGGACCTTGAGGGTGCGGTGCAGCACCTGGTACGCGGTGAGGCCGCACAGCGGAAGGCCCGCCGCCTCCTCGAAGCTCAGGCTCAGCGGCTTGCGGGCGAGGGTGCGCACGGGGGCGGCGACGTACTCGGCGAAGGTGCCGCGCGAGAGGAAGTCCTCGCGTACGTAGCCGATGACCTCGTCGCCCACCGCGAACTCGTCCACGGCGGCGCCGGGCTGCACCACGACCCCGGAGACGTCCCAGCCGGGGATGACGGGGAAGACGGCTTCCAGCCCCGCCTGGAGGTACCCCTCCCGGGCCTTCCAGTCGACCGGGTTCACGGCCGCGGCCCGCACCTTCACCAGGACCGAGTCGGGCCCGACCTTCGGGTCGGGCCGTTCGCCGTACTCCAGGACGTCGGCCGAGCCGTACCTGCTGTAGCTGATCGCCTTCATCCTCCGACGATCGGGGCGGGCCGGGGGCCCCGCAACTCGGACCCCGGAATCAGGCCGTGACCGCCTCGAAGGGCGGCAGCAGTGTCCGCGGGTCGTGGCCCGAGTGCCAGAGCCCGATGAGGAACGCCGTGGTGGTCTCCAGGTACGCGGCCCGGTCGAGCCCGCCCACCGGCAGGGGGACGCAGCCGAGGTCCCGGACCAGGGTCCCGACCGTCTCCAGGGCCGCCGGGTCGTCCCCGCACAGCGGGACGGCGACCGGTCCTTCGGCGAAGGCGGGCGGGGGCAGCCGCCACACCGAATCGGGCAGGTGGTTGAAGGCCTTGACGACCCGTGCCCCGGTGGCGTCGGCGATCGTACGGGCGGCGCCCGGTCCCGTGCCGGTGGTGAGCCGGAAGCCGGGGCCGACGGCGTTGGTGCAGTCGATGAGCAGCCGGTCGCGCAGCGCTCCGTCGGCCGCGCCGAGCGCCGCCAGGACGCCCGCCACGGCGTCGTACGGCAGGGCGAGCAGGACCGCGTCACCGAAGCCGGCCGCTTCCCGGACGGTGCCGGCGCTCTGGCCGGTGCGGTCCGCCAGGGCCCCGGCCCGTTCCGGGGAGCGGCCCCCGAAGAGCACCCGGTGGCCCGCCGCGGCCCACCGGCCGCCCAGTGCGTCCGCCATGTTGCCGGTCCCGATGATGCCGATGCGCATGTCCCGCTCCCCTGAACGTCCGTCACGTAGCGTCGTGCTCGTGTTCCGTGCCGAAGGGGACGTTAGGGGACCCGTTGCGCACCGTTCGGTGCCCGATGGGCGGGGAAAGGGGACGTCATGGACCGGCTGCTCGCCGACTGCCGGGCACGGCTCGGCTTCGATCTGCTGGGGAACACCTGGAATCCGGTGGTGCTGTACGCGCTCGGGGCGGGCCCGCGCCGCCCCGGTGAACTCCGTACGGAGATCGGCGGCATCAGCGCCAAGGTGCTGACCGAGACGCTGCGCAGGCTGGAGGAGTACGCGCTGGTGGAGCGCCGGGCGTACGCCGAGGCGCCACCGCGCGTGGAGTACTCCCTGACCGCGCTGGGCCGGACGCTCTTGGAGCCGATCGAGGCGCTGGGCCGCTGGTCCGCCACGTACGGGGACGCCTTCGTGGAGGCGCAGGGCTGGGACGACTGACCGCGTACCGGGCGGGGAGCCGGAGATCACTTCTCGGATTCCGGGCGGACACTGGACGACATACCGACTGGTCGGCATCATGGTCCCGACCGTTCAACCGCCCCGGAGGTGCGCCCCATGAGCCCAGTCCACCCGCCAGGTCTCGACCTCGACCTGCTGCGCGGCCATCTCGACCATGAGCGGCCGGGGCTGGTGAACGGACCGCTGGAGGCCCGCGTCATCGAGGGCGGCCGCTCGAACCTCACCTACATCGTCACCGACGGGTCCGGGCAGTGGGTCGTGCGCAGACCTCCGCTGGGCCATGTACTGGCCACGGCGCACGACATGAAGCGCGAGCACCGGGTGATCAGCGCCCTCCACCCTACGGCGGTCCCGGTCCCGGAGACGCTCCTGCTCTGCGAGGACGAGGCGGTCATCGGCTCGCCCTTCTACGTCATGGAGTACGTCGAGGGGACGCCGTACCGCACCGCCGGCCAGCTCGCCCCGCTGGGCGCCGAGCGCACCAGGGCCGTCGTCCTGGAGCTGGTGGACACCCTGGTGGACCTGCACGCCGTGGATCCGGCGGCCGTCGGGCTCGGCGACTTCGGGCGCCCGGACGGCTTCCTGGACCGGCAGCTGCGGCGCTGGGGCAAGCAGCTGGACGCCTCCCGCAACCGCGAGCTGGCCGGCATCGACGAGCTGCACGCGGCGCTCGGCCGGGAGCTCCCCGTCTCCCCCGCACCCACGGTCGTGCACGGCGACTACCGCCTGGACAACGTGCTGATCGGCCCGGACGACCGGATCAAGGCGGTCCTGGACTGGGAGATGTCCACGCTCGGCGACCCGCTCACGGACCTCGGTCTGCTCGTGATGTACAGCTCCGACCTGGGCCTGCCCGAGTCGCCCGTCTCCACGACCAGCGGCGCCCCGGGGCATCCCGGCCCCGCCGAGCTGATCGAGCGCTACGCGGCCCGCTCCGGCCGCGACACCTCCGCCATCTCCTGGTACACGGCCTTCGCGTGGTTCAAGCTCGCCGTGATCCTCGAGGGCATCCACTACCGCTACACGCTGGGACAGACCGTCGGCGCCGGCTTCGACCGCATCGGCGAACTGGTCCCGGTCTTCATCGCGCACGGCCTCACCACCCTCCAGGAAGGCTGATCACCCCGTGGACTTCGCATTCGACGCCCGTACCGAAGAGCTGCGCACCCGGCTGCTCACGTTCATGGACGAGCACGTGTACCCCGCCGAGGAGGTCGCCGAGGAGCAGCGCGCGCGGCTGGCGTCCCCCTGGGACACCCCGCAGATCGTGGAGGACCTGAAGGCGGAGGCGCGCCGGCAGGGCCTGTGGAACCTCTTCCTCCCCGACGCGGAGTACGGGGCCGGGCTGACGAACCTCCAGTACGCCCCGCTGGCCGAGATCACCGGCCGCAGCCCGCACCTGGCGCCGACCGCGCTGAACTGCGCAGCCCCGGACACCGGGAACATGGAGGTGCTCTCCCAGTTCGGCTCGGAGGAGCACAAGAAGCAGTGGCTGGAGCCACTGCTGGCGGGCGAGATCCGCTCGGCGTTCGCGATGACGGAGCCCGAGGTGGCCTCCTCGGACGCGACGAACATCGAGACCCGGATCGCCAAGGACGGCGACTCCTACGTCATCAACGGGCGCAAGTGGTACATCTCCGGGGCGATGAACCCGGACTGTGCCGTGTTCATCGTGATGGGCAAGACGGACCCGGACGGCGAGGACATCCGCCGCCAGCAGTCCATGATCCTGGTCCCGCGCGACACCCCGGGCCTGGAGGTGCGCCGTGCGATGCAGGTGTACGGCTACGAGGACCACTCGCACGGCGGCCACGCCGAGGTCGTCTTCACCGATGTACGCGTGCCCGCGGCGAACCTGATCGGCGAGGAGGGCGGCGGCTTCGCCATCGCCCAGGCGCGACTGGGGCCGGGCCGGATCCACCACTGCATGCGGCTGATCGGGATGGCCGAGCGCGCGATCGAGCTGATGTGCAGGCGGGCCGTGGCGCGTACGGCGTTCGGCAAGCCGCTGGCCCAGCAGGGCGTCGTGCAGAACTGGATCGCGGACGCCCGGGTGACGGTGGAGCAGCTGCGGCTGCTGGTGCTGAAGACCGCCTGGCTGATGGACACCGTGGGCAACCGCGGTGCCCACACGGAGATCCAGTCGATCAAGATCGCCACCCCGCGCGCGGTCTGCGACATCCTCGACCGGGCGGTGCAGCTGTACGGCGCCGGCGGCGTCAGCCAGGACTTCCCGCTGGCCGAACTCTGGGCGTCGGCACGGACGCTGCGGCTGGCGGACGGACCGGACGAGGTGCACCAGCGGTCGCTGGCGCGCCGCGAGATCAAGAAGTACCTCTGATCCCGTCCGGGGAGGCGGCCGGTGGCCGCCTCCCCGGCCCGGTCAGAAGGTGAGCCCCCAGCTGTCGATGTAGCCGGTGTCCTGGGCGGCGACGTCCCGCACCTGGAGCTTCCAGGCCCCGTTGGCGGTCTCGCTCGACGCGTTGACGGTGTACGTCGCGATCACGTTGTCGGCCGAGTCGCTGCCGCTGGAGTTCTTCAGCCGGTAGGCGGAGCCGTCGGGCGCGAGCAGGTCGACGACGAGGTCACCGCGGTAGGTGTGCTTGATGTCGACGGCCACCTTGAGGGCCGAAGGGGCGTTGCCCGTACGGCCGGTGACGGAGACCGGCGAGGTCACGGCGGCCCCGTTGTCGGGCACGGCGACGTCGGCGGCGTTGCTGAACACCGTGCCGGTCGGCGGGGTGACCGTGCCGGCGGACAGGGTCCAGACGGCGTGGGCGATCGCGTCGCTGTTGCGGTCCAGGGCCGTGTCGTTGATGTTCGCCGTCGTGTCGCACGACGAGTGGTAGCAGCGGTCGAAGGCCTGGCCCGCCGTGCCGCCCCACTTCTGCGCCTGGGCGCTCGTCTTCGTGTAGTCCGCGCCGGAGAAGAGCCCGCCCACGGGGACTCCCGCGTTCTTGAACGGGGCGTGGTCGGAGCGGCCGTCGCCCTCGGTCTCTATCTCCGTGGGTATGGACAGGCCCGCGTAGTAGTCCTTGAAGGTCTGCTCGATGACCGGGTCGTCGTCGTAGACGAAGTAGCCGGGGTTGGGCGAGCCGATCATGTCGAAGTTGAGGTAGCCGGCGAGCTTGGAACGCTCGGCCGTGGCCAGGTTGTTGACGTAGTACTTGGAGCCGACGAGCCCCAGCTCCTCGGCGCCCCACCAGGCGAACCGCAGGTGCTTGTCGGGGGCGAGCCGGTCCCGGGAGACGGCGAGGGCCGTCTCCAGCACGGCGGCCGAACCCGATCCGTTGTCGTTGATGCCGGCGCCGGAGGTCACCGAGTCGAGGTGGGAGCCGGCCATGAGGACCTGGTTCGGGTCGCCTCCCGGCCAGTCGGCGATCAGGTTGTACCCGGTGGCCCCGCCGGAGGTGAACTGCTGGAGGGCCGTGGTGTATCCGGCCGCGTCCAGCTTGGCCTTCACGTAGTCGACGGACGCCTTGTAACCGGGCCTTCCGTGGGCCCGGTTGCCGCTGTTGGCGGTGGCGATCGACTGGAGCTGGGTGAGGTGCGCCTTGACGTTGGCGAGCGGGATGTCGGGCGCCGCGGCGAGCGCCGCGGGGGCGGCCTCGGTGGTGGGCGCGGCCTGGACCGCGGGGGCGGCGGTCGCCAGCAGGGCCGCGACGGCGAGCGCGGCGACGGGGAGGGATCTGAGTCGGGCAGGGCTCATCGGGGGGCTCCGGATTCCGTTCGGGGACTGACGGAACGTGCGGGGGTCCCCGGCCGTGCACGACCGGGGCCTGGAGCGGGCGGTGCGCGGTGCGGGACCGATGCTGGCGGGGATGGCCGCGTACCGTCAAGAGCGGGATTCGGACAGACATGTCCGCATAACGGACATGTGGGCGCTGTCAGAGGCGTCCGCCAGCTTCTGACATGGGGCGGGAGCCGTGGGGGCCGTCAGGGGCGAAGCGCTCTCAGCAGCAGGTCGGCCAGGTGGTCCGCGACCTGCTGCTGGCTGAGCGGGCCCTCCGGGCTGTACCAGGTGGACAGGTGGTGGACCGAGCCGAAGTGGTAGTCGACGACCAGGTCGGCGGGGGTCGCCGTGGAGAACACCCCGGCCCGCTGCCCCTCCTCGATCAGGGCACGGAAGCGCTCGTGGTACCGGCGGCGCTCGATCCGTACCTGCTTGTTCTTCTCCGGGCTCAGATGGTGCATCGAGCGGAAGAAGATCGAGGCGTCATCGAGGTTCTCGATGGTGGTGACGACCACGTCCGCCGCCGCGTCACGCAGCCGCTGCTCGATCGGCGCCTCGGCGTCGGCGTAGGCGTCGAGCCGCTCCTGCTGGAGCCGCAGCACCCGGGCGTAGACCTCCTGGAGGAGGTCCTCCTTGGAGCCGAAGTAGTGGTAGAGCGCCCCTTTGGTGACGCCCGCCGCCTCCACGATCTCCTGGACGGAGGTGCGGTCGTAGCCGCGTTCCGCGAAGAGCCGGGTGGCGGCGGCCAGCAGCCTCTGGGGGACGGGCGTCCCGTTCCCGTCCGTCGCCTTGGCCATTGCCGCCACCTGCCCTCTCGTACCGTGCGTGAACTGTTCTAACGGGGGGAACGCAGTTCCCGCCTGAGGATCTTCCCACTTGCCGTCTTCGGGAGTTCGGCCAGGATCTCGACCTCGCGCGGGTACTTGTAGGCGGCCAGCCGCTCCTTGCAGTACGCGCTGAGCTCCGCGGGCTCCGTCTCCGCTCCCGGCCGCAGGCTCACGTAGGCCCGTACGGTCTCCCCGCGGTAGGCGTCGGGGACGCCCACGACGGCCGCCTCGCGGACCGCCGGGTGGGTGTACAGGACGTCCTCGACCTCGCGGGGCCAGACCTTGAAGCCGGAGGCGTTGATCATGTCCTTCTTGCGGTCCACGACGTAGAGCCAGCCCGCCGTGTCCATGAAGCCGATGTCCCCGGTGCGCAGTTCCCCGTCCGGGAAGGCGGCCTCGGTGGCCTCGGGCAGGTTCCAGTAGCCGGAGACCACCTGGGGTCCTCGTACGGCTATCTCGCCCTGCTCGCCGAAGGGGACGTCGTCGCCCTTCTCGTCGACGATGCGGACCACGGTGTCGGGTCCGGGGACACCGACGGACAGGGTCCCGGAGACGGGGTCGACGGGCGCCTCGTGCTCCGGCGGTACGGAGGCACAGGGCGCGGTGCACTCGGTGAGGCCGTAGCCGTTACGGATGTACGGCCCGAAGCCCTCGCGGAACTTCTCGACCAGCGCGGGAGGCAGCGGGGCCCCGCCCGAGGAGATCACCTTGAAGGAGGCGAAGTGCTCGCGGGTGACGGCCGGGTGCGCGGCGAGCGCCATGAAGGCGGTCGACGGGCCCACCGTGTAGGCGGGCCGGTGCTCCGCGAAGGCCTCCAGGACGACGCTCGCCTCGAAGCGGTACGCGAGGACCAGGGTGCCCGCGTTGGCGATACAGGCGGCGAGCTGGCACACCATGCCGGTGATGTGGAAGAGCGGGGCGAGCGCGAAGTAGGACGCCCCCTCCTCGATGGGGTGGCCCGCCCGCTGGCGCTCGGCGTTGACCATGATGTTGCCCTGGGAGTTCATGGCCCCCTTGGGGGTGCCGCTCGTCCCGGAGGTGTAGCTGATCAGGGCGGTGTCCGAGGCGGTGAGCTCCCGGTCCCCCGGTGCGGGCAGCCCCCGGCGGGCCACCTCCACCAGGTCACGGGCCCACGCGTCCGCGCCGGGCGCGGGGAGCCGCTCGAAGCCGAGGACCCGCGGGTCGTCGGCGGACTGGAGGTCGAGCTCGCAGGCGGTGAGGGCGATCGTCACGCTGGGCGCGGCCTCGGCGGTGGCCCGCAGATAGGACTCCCAGGCCCGGTCGGAGCAGATCAGCGCGGTCACCTCCGCGTCCTTCAGCACATGGCCGACCTCGCCGGACTTGTACATCGGGTTGAGCGGGACGACGGTCGCGCCGGCCTTCCAGGCCCCCAGCAGCGCCAGCACGAAGTGCGGGGTGTTCTGGAGCATGATCGCGACGCGGTCGCCGCGCCGCAGTCCCTCGGCGGCGAGGTGCCCTGCCACGGAGTCGGACAGCTCGTCGGTCTCCCGGTAGCTGAGGCGCCCGTCGAAGTAGGCGAGCGCGGTGTGGTCCGGGGCCCGCCCGACGGCGTCCCGGAAGGCGTGGACCATGGTCTCGGCGGGGTGGACGGGGGCGAGCTGGGCCTCGCTGAGCAGGCCCGTCCAGGGCTTCGCCGCGTAGATCGACCCGTTCATGCGCCGGCCTCCTCCCACTTCTGCTGCAGGTGGTTCATGTTGCCGATCCAGTGGTCGGGGTCCTTGGCGCGGGCGCGGTAGTAGCCGGCCACCTCGGGGTGCGGCAGGACCAGGAAGCGGTCGTGCTCCATGGCGTCGAACAGGGCGTCGGCGACGGCCTCCGGCTCGATCGCGGTGGGGGCGAGCACCAGGTCGCCCGCGGAGCCGGCCGCGGTGAGCATGTCCGTACGCACGCCCTGCGGGCAGATCGTGTGGACCTTGATCCCGCGGTGCCGGTAGGTCAGCGAGAGCCACTCGGCGAAGGCGACGGCGCCGTGCTTGGTGACGCTGTACGGGGCGGCGCCGATCATGGTCAGCAGGCCGGCCGCCGACGCGGTGGAGACGAAGCGGCCGCTGCCGCGCTCCAGCCACTCCGGCAGCAGCGCCTTGGCCGCGCGGACGTGCGCCATCACGTTGACGTCCCAGGCCCGCGCCCAGACGTCCTCCTCGGCGAAGGCGTCCCCGCCCGAGGCGAGGCCGGCGTTGGCGCAGTAGACGTCCACCGTGCCGCCGAGCGCGTCGCGTGCGGCGTCCACGATGGCGGAGGCGTCTCCGGCCACGACCGTGCCGCCGATCTCCTCGGCGAGCGCCTCGACCCGGCCGCCGTCGAGGTCGTTGACGACGACCCGTGCGCCCTCCGCGGCGAATCTGCGGGCGAGGGCGGCGCCGATGCCGCCTCCGGCTCCCGTCACCACTACGCCAGCGCCCTGCACCGTACTCATCGGTCCCGCCTCTCTCAGCCGTCTTCCCCGGCAGACTAACCAGTCGGTATGTGATCGGGGAAGGGGTCCGGGGCAGGACTGGGAATCTGCCCAGTCGTTGGCGTTCCGTACGGCCGTCACCCGCGCTAGCGTGCGTGACCATGACGGTCGACGCGATCATGGAGGTAGCAGGATGACCCTGTCCAGGCGTGGTTTGCTGGCGGTCGGCGGTGCGATGGGGGCCCTCGCGACGACCGCCGCCGCACCGGGGACGGCCGTCGCGGCCGGCCGGGAGCACGGGGCCGGGCGAGGCGGGGTGCGCACCGGCTTCGAGCGGCTGGCGGCCGACGGGTACCGGCTGCTGGCCGGGCAGAAGGTGGGGATCGTCACCAACCCGACCGGGATCACCGCCGACGTGGAGCACATCGTCGACGTGATGCACCCGGACGACCGGGTGAACCTGACCGCGGTCTTCGGCCCGGAGCACGGCTTCCGGGGGACGGCGCAGGCGGGCGGCTCGGAGGGCCGGTACGACGACCCGGCGACCGGGCTGCCGGTCTACGACACGTATCTGAAGAACGGGCAGCCGCTCGCCGACATCTTCACGGCGTCCGGTGTGGACACGGTGGTCTTCGACATCCAGGACGCCGGGGCCCGCTTCTACACGTACATCTGGACCCTGTACGACTGTATGGAGGCGGCCGCGCTCGCGGGCAAGCGGTTCGTGGTGCTCGACCGGCCGAATCCGGTCACCGGCAGGGCGGCGCTGGGGCCCGTGCTCGACCGGGCCTTCGCGTCCTTCGTGGGGCGCCGGGAGATCTCGCAGGCGCACGGGATGACGGTGGCGGAACTGGCGCTGCTCTTCAACGCGGAGTTCCTGGGTGACCGGCCGGTGGAGCTGGAGGTCGTCAAGATGTCCGGGTGGCGCCGTGAGGACTTCTTCGACGCGACGGGCCTGCCGTGGGTGCCCCCGAGCCCCAACATGCCGACGCCGGAGACGGCGGTGGTCTACTCCGGGACGTGCCTGTTCGAGGGGACGAACCTCTCCGAGGGCCGGGGCACGACGCGGCCGTTCGAACTGCTCGGCGCGGAGGGCGTCGACCACCGGTGGGCGGCTGCCGCGAACGCCCTGGAGCTGCCCGGGGTCGCCTTCCGCGAGGCGTACTTCGCGCCGACGTTCTCCAAGTTCGAGGGGAAGACGGTGGGCGGGGTGCAGGTGCACGTCCAGGACCGGAAGGTCTTCGACCCGGTACGCACCGGGATCGGCCTGCTGGTCACGGCGAAGCGGACGTGGAGCGGGTTCGCGTGGCGCGCGGACAACGCGATCGACAGGCTCTCGGGCAACACCCGGGTCCGCACGATGATCGACGCGGGGGCGGACACCGACGAGGTGGTGGGGGCCTGGGCCGCGGACCTCGCCGCGTTCCGCAGGACGCGGCGGGAGTACCTGCTGTACCGGTGAGCGGCCGGCGCACCGGACGCGGGGGGGGGGGGGGGGGGGGGGGGGGGGGGGCCCCCCCCCCCCCCCCCCCCCCCCCGCCCCCGTCTCGGCTCACTTGCGGAAGTAGCCGGTGACGTCCGCGATCAGGTCCAGGGTCCCCGAACGGTTGTAGAAACTCACCTTGCCGTTCACCACGGGCACGATCACCAGATTCGCCGCCGTCTCCCCCTTCACCAGGTTCAGGTTCGACGCACTCGTACGTTCCGTGCCGTCCGGATAGACCGACACATAGCTCGTCGCCCCCGTCACGTTCGTCGCGGTCACATTCAGCACGACCGCCGTGACGCCCTGGGCCGGCACACCGTCGACACCCGCGACCTGAAGGGTCACGACACCGTCCGCACCGACCGGCGCCTTCGGCACCCCCAGACCCGTGCGCGTGTCCATCAGACGCTTCGGCCCCAGGTTGATGTGCGACGCGCCCTGGTCGCCGGAGGCGAAGTAGCCGGTGATGTCCGCGATCAGATCGAGGGTCCCGGAACGGTTGTAGAAGTTCACCTTGCCGTTCACGACGGGAACGATCACCAGGTTCGGAGCCGTCTGCCCCTTCACCAGGTTCAGGTTCGACGCGCTCGTACGTTCCGTGCCGTCGGGGTAGACCGACACATAGCTCGTCGCCCCCGTCACGTTCGTCGCCGTCACGTTCAGCACGACCGCCGTGACGCCCTGGGCCGGCACACCGTCGACACCCGCGACCTGAAGGGTCACGACACCGTCCGCACCGACCGGCGCCTTCGGCGCCCCCAGACCCGTGCGCGTGTCCATCAGACGCTTCGGCCCCAGGTTGACGTGGGTGGAACCCTCACCGACGGAGGTGAAGTAGCCGGTGATGTCCGCGATCAGATCGAGGGTCCCGGAACGGTTGTAGAAGTTCACCTTGCCGTTCACGACGGGAACGATCACCAGGTTCGGAGCCGTCTGCCCCTTCACCAGGTTCAGGTTCGACGCACTCGTCCTCGTCGTGCCGTCCGGATAGACCGACACATAGCTCGTCGCCCCCGTCACGTTCGTCGCCGTCACATTCAGCACGACGGCGCCCACGCCGGTGGCGGGGATGCCGTTGGTGCCGGTGACCTGGAGGGTGACCACACCGTCCGCACCGACCGGCGCCTTCGGCACACCCAGACCCGCACGGGTGTCCATGACCCGCTGGGGAGTGACGGGCACGAACGTCTTGGGGCTCGGGACGTTCACGTTCACCGCCGTGGTGACCGTGGTCCTGCCCGACTGGTGAACCGCCTTCACCTCGACCTTGTGGGCGCCCGGGACGAGCATCGTGGAGGCGGAGCGTGCGCTGCCCGCGACGGTGGCCACGCTCCGGCCGTCGACGAGGAGCTCGAAGGCGCTGATCAGCGAACTGGGTGTGCTCGTCGACCAGTTCAGCGAGACGGGGCCGGGGGTCTCGTAGCCGGAGTCGACGGGGAACGCCCCACCGCCGACCGATGTGACCTTGAGGGCCTGCACAGGTCCGGCCGCCAGCGTCCGGATGTCCCCGAGCTGCGGGTAGAGCTTCATGCCGGGGCACTCGGTGTTGAAGCCGTCCCGGTGTCCCGAGATCTGACCGAACGGGTAGGACTGCCCGGCGACGAACTCCTTGCCGGCGTAGTTCTTCTGCGTGGCACCGGCCACCAGCGTGGTGCTGCCGGCCGGGTCGCCGCCGTACTGTCCGAGCTTGTACGCGGCCACCCGGGCGGTCGCTTCGAGAGCGGCGGCGGAGGCGCCGGCGGCCGTGTAGTCGCCGATGATCGCGACGCTGGTCGACTCGCTGTTGAAGCCGTAGGTGTGCGCGCCCATGACGGGCTGGTCGATGCCGCCCTGACGCCCCTCGAAGATCTTCCCGCACTTGTCGACCAGGAAGTTGTAGCCGAGGTCGCGCCAGCCGTTCGTCTTGACGTGGTAGACGTGCAGGGCCCGCACGACGGCCGCGGAGTCGGCGCAGTTGTAGGCGCCGTCCGTGGTGTGGTGCACGAAGACGGCCTTGATGACGCCCTTCTCCAGGTAGATCGGACCCTCGTCGTTCAGGGACTCGTCGGCGCCCCACTGCTCCCGGGTGACGACCGGGGGCTGCGGAACCGTCGACGGCGGGCCCGGATCGACCTCCGCGGACGCCGATCCGGCGTCTGCGGCACCGCTCCGTGCCGCGCCCCCGCCCGCGGCCGGGTCGACCATGTCGAGCCGGAGCCCGTCCGGCAGGGTGCCGGAGGCCGCCCCGTCACTGATCCGCACCTCGGCACCGTCCGAACGGCCGACCCAGACGGGCTCGGTGGAGCCGCGCTCCGAGGGACGCTCGCCGTCGAGACCGGGCAGGTACGGCTCCAGGGTGATCCAGTCGGACCACCTGCCGGTCTCCGTGCTGCGGGTCCTGGCCTCGATCGTGCCCTTGACCTCCGCGTCGGCGTCGGGCCAGGACACGCCCAGCATGCCGAAGGTCTCCGTCGTACGCCGTGAGAGGGCGGCCTCGCCGCGCCCCTCGGACTTCAGGGCGAGCTTGTGCACCTCGCTCCTGACCGGACCGTCCTGGTCCACAGCGGCGCTGTAGGCGGCCGGCCGGCTCTCGTTCCGCGCGTCTTCCGCGCCGGCGCCGCTCGCCACGTCCTGGAAGCCCAGAACGGCGACGACGCCGAGTGCGGCGGCCATAGCCGTACCGCGTACCCGATTCACTCTCAAGTTGTCCCCACCCCTTGATGCAGCTTGGTCGAACTGCGGAATATTACGGCCCTCCCTCCGGCCCGAAGGGGCCGGGGTGCCCTGGGCGCACACCGGCCCCGCAGTGACGCGGCTCCCCGCGCCGCCGTGAACAGCGGTGCGGGGAGCCTTTTCTGTCGATGCGTCAGATACTGGGCCGTTCTGTGGAGGCGCGTTCAGCGGTGCGAGGGGAACTCCACGACCTGCTGGTACGTCGGCCGGTTCTGCCAGTGGATCGACTTCTGCGAGATCCCGCCCAGCGGACGGTGGACGATCGCGTCGGTGCACCACTGCTCGCCGGCCTTGCAGCTGTCGTCACCCGGGTAGACCTCGGCGGCGGGCACGGCCGCCGCCTCCTTCAGGGTGCTGAGCAGCGCGGAGCGGCAGGCGCTCAGGTCGCCGCCGCCGCAGTACGTCTTCGCCAGCGGGCCCTTGACGGACTGTCCGAGGACCTGGCGCAGGTCCTTGTCGGCGAAGCCCCACCAGCCGTACTGGAACGCGGAGCCGCTGTGCGCCCCGCTCGGCCCGTGGCTGGCGGCCGGGGACTCGTCGGTGGCCAGGCTCGCGGTGAACGCGTCGTAGAGCCCGTCGCCCAGACCGGGGCGGAACTCCGCCTCGACCAGCTTCGGCCACCAGGCGTCCATGATCCGGACCGCGTCGGCGTGCGTGTACGTGTGCGATCCCGGGCTGGTCTCCTTGCGCTGTGCCCCGGCGGCCCGCCAGGAGTCCAGCTGCTGGACCACGGCATTCAGCGCCGGGTCGGTGACCGGCTGGGAGCGCAGCACCTTCAGGAGCTCGGGCAGCAGCTGCTCGCCGCGCAGGTCGGTGAGGGCTGCCTCCTCCATGGCGCGGGTGAGGGAGGCGCGGGTGACCCCGCCCTCCTCGACCAGTGCGGACACCCGGTCGTCGAGCAGGTCGCCCCGGTGCACGGCGCCGAAGCCGAAGGCGGCGGTGGAGTAGTCCTTGGCCTGACGGTTGTTCCAGGAGATGTAGTAGTCCTGGCCGCTGGAGTGCGGGTGCTCGGCGAACGGGGTGTAGTCGGTGGTGTTGGCCGCCGGGTCGTACCCCTTCCACTCGTACGCCTTCTCCGCCTTGACCGGCAGCGCGGCGTCCACCCCGGCCGCGCGCACGGGGTTCATGCCGCTGTTGTAGTAGGCCGTGGTGCGCGAGTCCGCGTAGAACCAGTTGAAGGCGTAGTCGATGTGACTGGCGGCCTGCTGGAAGGAGGCCGCGTCCGTCACGTACGCCGGGTCGTTGAGCAGCTGGAAGCCGATGATCGAGTCGGCCTCGTGGCGGTAGGTGGTGCGCAGCGAGGTGTACGCGACCGGCTTGCCGTCGACCGTGGCGCGATGGGTGACGATGCCGTAGTCCGTGCGCCACACCTGCATCCGGTACGAGCCCTTGGCGGTGGAGTCCGCGACGGTGGGCTTCCAGGAGTTGGTGCGCTCCAGCTTCTCCATGGCCGTGCAGGCGCCGTCGTTGCGGTAGTGCGTGGAGTTCTTGGTGGGCGCGGAGCCGTCGGGTTCGCAGAGCTCGACGGCGTACGTGTCGGTGATGTCCTGGGCCGCCGACGTGGCGCTCCAGGCGTAGTCCTGGCCGCGGCCCATCTGGATGTACATGCCGACTCCGGCGAAGGAGACGCCGCGGGCGCTGATGCCGGGGCCCTGCAGCTCCTGGAGCATCATCAGCTGCGGGGCGAAGTAGCCGGTCTGGGGGCCCATGACGGCGATCGGGTTGCCGCTGGCGGTGGCCTTGCCGGACACCAGCAGGGCGTTGGACATGCCCTTCTTCTGGGCGCCGTCGCCGGATCCGGGCAGCGAGCCCTCGGGGATGACGCCGTCGTCGTACATGCCCTGGAGCGGCTTGAGCGCGTCCGGCGCGTCGACGGGGGCCTTCTTGTCCGTGCCGGCCGAGCCGGTTCGGTCGTAGATCAGGGGTTCGGGTGTGACGGATCCCGCGTCGGGAAGAGCCGTGCCCCGGGCCTTGTCGGGCTTGCCCGCGTACGGGAACGAGGTGCCGTCGTGGACGGTGAGGACGGCCTCGGGGTCGTTGCGCTGGCGGAAGGACTCCCAGACGCGGGTGCCCTCCTCGACGCCGTACTTCTGCTGGGCGGCGAGCAGCGAGAGCGCGGCCTGGACCTCACCGCCGCCTCCCCCGCCGAACTGTCCGCCGACGACCGAGGCGATCGAGATCAGGTCGGTCAGCCCGAACGGCTGGATCTCGCCGATGTTCGTGATGGAGTCGATCTTCCCGGTGAGGACGTACTCGCCCGGGAAGTAGCGGCCCTTCTTGGACTTGTCACGGTAGGCGTTGATCCCGTCGACATAGGCCTGCGCGTCGGCCATCGCCTGCTCGCCGCGCGCGCCCTCGGTGGTCCTGATGCGTTCGACCTGGGCCTGGAGATCCGCCTCGGTGTACGGGGCCTGCGGCCAGAACTGCTGCTCCAGCCCCTGGTTGGCCAGTGCCCCGCCGGCAAAGGAGGTCAGCTGGCCGCGCCCGATGTGCCGGAAGAGGTCCATCAGCCACAGCCGGTCCTGTCCGGCGGCGAAACCGGCGCCGAACTCGGTGCCGTAACGGGTGGTGCCCTTGATGTGGGGCACGCCGCTCTTCTTGTCCCGGGTGATCGTGACGTCCTCGCGCGGCTTCGTCACGGACTCGACCTGGTCGGCGGCGACCCCGAAGGAGGCGTCGTTGAAGAAGTCGGTCAGCTTCTGGTCGGTGAGGCCCGTGTGCCCCGCGACCAGGCCGTTGTAGCGGTCGAGCTGGTCGTCGCTGTGCGCGGGGTGCGTGCCGAACGCCTTGTTGCCGAGGATCTCGACGAGGGTGGCGTTGCCGTTCTCGCCGGGCGGCAGGATGTCCGCGCACTGGTTGCCGCAGTGGTCGGTGACGGCGAGGGGCGCGGGCTCCGCCGCTCCGGCGCCGGGCGCCGTGGCGAGCAGGGACGTGCCGAGAGCGAGAACGGCCGCGACTGTGGCGGCTCTGAGCGTGCGGGTGCGTGGGGGCATGCGTGCTCCTCCGGGTGGCCGATGCGCCGGAGGTTACTGGCGGTACACCCCGTCCGTAAGATGAACATCAGTCACTTTTTCCGAATCACCACACACGCCCGGACGTGGCCCCGCACCGGCCGTCTCAGTCCGTGGACGCGTTCACCCTTGGATGGAGCCGAATCGGGCAGTCGTACGTCCATCCCTTGACGCCGAAGTACGAGCGACGGAGGTGGCAGTGCCATGGCCGGTTTCCGGAGTCTTGCGAGACAGGTCCGCGATCCACGGGGCGATCTGGCTTTGCGGCGGTACTCGCTGCGCAAATGCCTGGAGCGGTTCGCCCCGTACGGTCACCGGGCGACCTGGGATCATCTGTGCGCCCGGCACGGGATCGAGCCGGAGGACCGGGCCCCCGACCCGGTGCGCCTGATGCGCGCACTGGAGGAACTGGAGGAGGCGCGGGCCGTCTGGCTCGCGTACGAGGCGGGCTTCGCCGAGCGGCGGCGCCGTGAGAAGCACGACGGGCTGCGGCGGCCCGGCACATTCGACGACTGGCACCGGCGGACCTGGGGCGGCAACGGGATCGCGCACTGCGAGGACCCGGGGGTCCACCCCGGCGCGCCCCTGGCGGAGGTCCTGGGGAGGCTGATCGCGGCCCTGGGCGCGAAGCCGGGCGCCGCGTGCCCGGTCTGCACGGGGACCGGCATCATCTGGCGGCAGGACCTGGACCGCGAGCCGTGGGCCGGCCCGGTCTGCACGGGCTGCGGGATCGTGGTCCCCCGGCCCGTACTGACGGCGAAGGCACTGGCCGAGGCAAGAAGAGCGCGGACGAGGGCCCTGGCGTCGGCGGCCTGAGGGGCACGCGTCGAGGGAACCCGCCGGAGCCGGGGCGCGCTCAGGAGCGGCTCCCGGCTCCCCGCTCGGGCATCAGCCGCGATCCGGCCATCCGCTCGCCGACGACGTCGTCCGGGTTGGACAGCACACAGGTCTCCAGCGAGAGGCACCCGCAGCCGATGCAGTCGGTGAGGTGGTCGCGCAGCCGCCCCAGCTGCTTGATGCGCTCGTCCAGCTCCGAGCGCCACGCCCGGGAGAGCCTGGCCCAGTCGTCGCGGTTCGGTGTGCGCTCCTCCGGCAGTTCGGCGAGCGCCTCCCTGATGGTGGCGAGCGGGATGCCCACCCGCTGCGCGGCCCTGACGAACGCCACCCGGCGCAGCGCGTCCCTGGTGTAGCGGCGCTGGTTGCCGCTGGTGCGGCTGCTGCTGATCAGGCCCTTGGACTCGTAGAAGTGCAGGGCGGACACCGCGGCTCCGCTACGGGCGGAGAGCTGGCCGACGGTGAGTTCTTGGCATTTCTGCGGGATCTGTGGCACTCCTCCAACCCTAGTGGGGGCGCCTCGGCCGCCACCGCCGCTTCGAAAACCCGGCCGGTCCGTCGTTGACAGGGAGGCGCGGCCCAACCATGCTGAGCAAGCGCTTAGACACCGCCCCGCGGAGGGCGACCGACCGCCGGAAGACAGGGACCAGGAACATGGCAGAGCCGAAGATCTTCACGTCCGCCCAGGAGCTGCGGGACGGGGTGGGCCAGGAGCTCGGTCACAGCGATTGGCTGGAGATCGACCAGAAGAGGATCGACCAGTTCGCCGAGGCCACGGGCGACCACCAGTGGATCCACGTGGACCCGGAGCGCGCCGCGGCGGGCCCCTTCGGCACGACGATCGCGCACGGCTATCTGACGCTGTCGCTGCTGCCGGTGCTCGTCCCGCAGATCCTCCAGGTCGAGAACGTGAAGATGGGCATCAACTACGGCACCAACAAGGTCCGCTTCCCCTCGACCGTCCCGGTGGGCTCGCGGCTGCGCGCCACGGCCGTGCTCAAGAGCGTCGAGGAGGCGGGGGGCGGCGTACAGGTGACCGCACTCGTCACCATCGAGCGCGAGGGCGGCGACAAGCCGGCGTGTGTCGCGGAGTCGGTGTCGCGCTACTACTTCTGACACGTCCGGGGCGCGCGTTCCGATACGTCCGGGGCGCGGGTGCGCCGGGCCCCGCGGGGGTGCCCGGCGTCACTGCTTCGGAGCGGCGCCCACCATGCGCAGGACGAGGTCCGCGTAGAGGGTGCCGACCTCCTCGGGCGTCCTGCTGCCCTGGGCGTTGAACCAGCGCGCCACGTCGATGCAGAGGGAGAGCACGGCGAGGGTGGTGCCCGGGACGTCGGGGACGTCGAACTCGCCGGCCCGGACGCCGTCGCCGATGATCCGGCGCACCACGGCGTCGCTCCGCCTGCGCAGGGCGACGATCTCGGCGCGGTGCTCCTCGCCGAGGGCCTCCAGCTCGTACTGCACGACCCGGGCCGTGGTGTGCCGCTCGGCGTGCCAGCTGACGAAGGACCGGACCGCGTCGGTGAGCCGCTCGGCCGCAGTACCGTCCTGGTCCGCCGCCGTCTCCAGGAGGAGCAGGGCCCGGTCGTGGCCGATCCTGCTGATCCGGTGGAGCAGCTCTTCCTTGGTCTTGTAGTGGATGTAGAGCGCGGCCGGGCTCATCCCGGCCCGGCCGGCGATGTCACGGGTGGTGGTGGCGTGGTAGCCACGCTCCGCGAAGGCCTCGACCGCCGCGAGGAGCAGTCGCCTCGCCGCCTCGGGCGTGACCTCGCTCCACGGCGTGTTCTCGCCGTCGGTCTCCTCCGCCGTGCTCATCGCCACGTGCCCCTTTCCGCTGGCAGGACGAACACCATACCGCGAACCTGAGCAAGCGCTTAGAGCGCGCAGGGGGTGGGACCGTCAGAGCTTCTGGAAGGGATCGTGCTCGGCGAGGATCTTCTCCAGCCTGGCCTGGTCGACCCGGCTGACGATCTGTCCCGCCTCCTGCCGGTCCCTGATGACCTTGGCGAGGGTGAAGCACGAGGTGACGAGATAGAGGACGCCGATGGCGAGGAAGGCCCGGACCCAGGCGTCCGCGTCGAGGAAGAAGATGCCGAGGGCCACCGCACCCATGGCCACCCCGAAGGAGAGGACGGCCTGCCCGTAGAAGGCGGCGGTGCTCTGCTGCTTGACCGATGTTGTCTCACTCATGGGACACAGCATCGGGCGCGGTGGCGCGGACCGGTATCCGTCGCCGTACTCAGCCGGTACTCATGGACAGGCGCACGGGCCGGCGGTATGTCAGGGGACCGGGCATCCGTGCCGGGCCCCGGAGGCGGTGGCGAAGGCCGCGAGCAGGCGCTCCGCGTCCTGGCTGCCGACCGTGCTCCGCACCCCCTTCTCGCGGTCCGGCCTCGGGAGCTCCTCGAACTTGACGTACGCGTCCCCCAGGGCGCCCCCGCATGCGTGGGACCGCATGACCGCGCCCTCCACACTGCCCGGGTAGCGGCCGTCCAGGTAATTCTCCTGCTGGGCGGAGGACCCGTAGTAGGCGGTCAGCCGGACATGGTGGTCCTTGGCCGGGAGCCTCACGGAGCACTCCTCCGTGAGCGCGCGCCCGGCCGGCTTCTCCGTCACCTTCGTGATCCCCAGCCGGTCCGCGTCCCGCGGGCCGAAGACGTCGCGGCAGGTGCCCTCCGCCTTCGCGACGGGGCGGGTCTGCCACGGCGTACGGTCGACGGCCGAGGGGCGCCGGCCCAGATCTCCCTCGCAGCCGAACCGCTTCGCCGCGCGGCGGGCCGACTCGGTGGCGAACCGCGCCACTTGGAGCACCTGGGCGTCGGTGAGTTCCTCGATGTCCTGGCGCGCCTCTGCCAGGACGAGAAGGCCCTTGCCGGGCAGCGGGGCGCAGTCGACGAGTACCCCGGCCCTGGGCCGGTCGGAGACGGCGAAGGAGCCGTTCCAGCCGAATCCGATCGGCGTCGCCGAGGTGTCCTCCGCCGCGCCACTGGCCCGATGGGCCGCCGACGGACGGATGTTCAGCTTGAGCTGTACGCCGCCGGCCTCCTCGCCCCGGGCCCAGGCCGCGCAGTACTCGGTCTCCTGGCCCACCCATTCCGCGGTGTGGCCGCCGAACTCCAGCTCGGCGCCGCCGAAGAACGTCCCGGCCTCCTCGGCCGCCAGAGCTCCCCGGCAGGTGTCGGCGGGGACCTCGCCGGAGTCGTCGCCCCGGAGGCCGAACCCCCAGATCAGCCCGCCGGCCGTGAGCGCCAGGACGAGCACTCCCCCTGCCGCCCCGACCCGTCGCCCTGTCATGTCACGCCCTCCCCCGTCGATCCGGTCGGGGACGCTATCAGAGCGGCACACGGCCACCGGCGCCCGGCACCGCCGGGGGCCCTAGAAGGCGGACACCCCCGTCAGCGCCCGGCCGATGATCAGCTTCTGGATCTGGCTGGTGCCCTCGTACAGGGTCATCACACGGGCGTCCCTGACCAGCTTGCCGACGGGGTACTCGTCGATGTAGCCGTAACCGCCGAACACCTGGAGGGCGTTGTTCGCGGCGCGGACCGCGGCCTCGGAGGCGAAGAGCTTCGCCGTGGACGCCGCGGTGGCGAAGTCCTGGCCGCGGTCGATGAGGTCGGCGACGCGCCAGGTCAGCATGCGGGCGGCGTCGACGTCCACGGAGATGTCGCTGATGAGCTCCTGGACGAGCTGGTAGCTCGCGATGGACTTGCCGAACTGCTCGCGCTCGCCGGCGTAGCGCACGGCGGCGTCCAGGGCGGCCTGGGCGATCCCGACGCAGCCCGCCGCGACCGACATCCGGCCCTTGGCCAGGGCTGACATCGCGATGGAGAAGCCCTTGCCCTCGGGGCCCATCAGCGCGGAGGCGGGGACGCGGACGTCCTCCAGCACCAGTTCGGCCGTGGCCTGGCCGCGCAGCCCGAGCTTGCCGTGGACGGTGCGCCGGGTCAGGCCGGGGGCGTCGGCCGGGACCAGGAAGGCCGAGATGCCCCGGTGGCCGGGGGTGTCGTTCGTCCGGGCGAAGAGCAGGACGACATCGGCCCAGGTGCCGTTGGTGATGAACATCTTGGAGCCGTTGATGACGTAGTCTCCCCCGTCCTCGCGCACGGCCCTGGTCGTCAGGTTCCCCGCGTCGGAGCCGGTGCCGGGCTCGGTGAGGCCGAAGCAGCCGATCGCCTCGCCCGCGGTGAGCTTCGGCAGCCACTGCTGCTTCTGCTCCTCGCTGCCCCAGGAAGCGATCGTCTTGGCGACCAGGCCGAGCGAGACGGACACGATGCCGCGGACCGAGGAGTCGCCTCGGCCGAGCTCCTCGGTCACCAGGCAGTACGCGAGGTGGTCTCCGCCCGAGCCGCCGTACTCCTCCGGGACCGTCAGCCCGAGGAAGCCGAGGGCGCCCAGCTTCTTCACGATCGACTTGTCGACACTCTCGGCGCGGTCCCACTCGACGACATGCGGGGTGATCTCCCGTGCGACGAAGTCCTCGGCGAGCTGCCGGACGGCTTCCTGCTCCTCGCTCAGCTCCAGGTTCATCCTGTGACACCCCACTTTTAATTAGCACTGCTAGTTTTAGGCTTGCAGGCCCTACTATGTGCCGCATGGCCCGACCGCGCAAGCCCCTCCTCAGCAGAGACCGCATCGTCGAGGCGGCGGGTGCCCTCGTCGACGCCGAGGGGCTGGACGCCGTCTCGACCCGCCGGCTCGCCGCCGAGCTGGGGGTCAGCGGGCCCTCGCTCTACAACCACTTCCGCAACAAGGACGAGATCCTCGACGCGGTCGCCGACGCCGTCTCCGCACAGGTCGACCTGTCGATGTTCGAGGAGTCCGACCCGCGCGACTGGCCCGCCGCCCTGCACGACTGGGCCGTCTCCTACCGGGCGGCGCTCGCCGAGCACCCGCACATCGTCCCGGTGCTCGCCCAGGGGCCCGGCCGCCGTCCGGCCGGCCTCAAGGTCGCCGACGCGGTGTTCGGGGCGATGGTCCGGGCCGGCTGGCCGCCCGCCCAGGCGACGTACATCGGCGCGCTGATGCGCTACTTCATCACCGGTTCGGCGCTCGGTTCCTTCGCCCGCGGGTTCGTCGACGACGAGACGGCGTACGACCCCGCCGACTACCCCCACCTGGGCCAGGCGCATCTGCTGGCCGACCGCCGCCAGCAGGTCGACGAGGGCGCCTTCGAGACCGGGCTGCGCGCGCTGCTGGACGGCCTCGCATTCCAGTACGAGCAGACGGCCGCCGGTCGGACGGTTCGGCCCGCGCCGAACGGTGCCTGACGCATCCTGGACCCATGGCCCGTACGACACCGCACGATCCGGCCGCGCCGCGGCTCGCCGCACTGGCGGCCCTGCTCGCCGACGAGACCCGCGCCTCCTTCTGCCTGGCCCTGCTCGACGGCCGGGCCTGGACGGCGGGTGAGCTGGCCCGTGGCGCGGGAGTGGCCCCCTCGACGGCCAGCGAGCATCTGGGCAAGCTGGTCGCCGGCGGGCTGCTGGCCGAGGAGCGCCAGGGCCGCCACCGCTATCTGCGGCTCGCCGACGGGCGCATCGCGCAGCTGATCGAGGAGCTGGCCGCCCACGCCCAGCCGGGGGTCCGTACTCCCCCGCGCACCCTGCGCGAGGCGAGCCTCCGGCACGCGCTGGCCCGGGGACGTACCTGTTACGACCATCTCGCCGGGCTCCTCGGCATCCGCATCACCGACGCGATGACCGAGCGCGGGCTCCTGCGGCAGGACACCGGTTTCGCGCTGACCGAGGCCGGCCTGCAGTGGTTCGGCGCGCTCGGCATCCCCCTCGGCACCGCCTCCCGGAGGCCCCTGGCGCGCGGCTGCCTGGACTGGACCGAGCGAAAGCCCCATCTGGCCGGTGTCTCGGGTGCCGCCCTGTGCCGCCATGTGCTGGACGCCGGGTGGTGCGAGCGGGTCGGGACGGGACGGGCGGTCCGGGCGACGCCGGCCGGGGAGCGTGCCCTGTCGGAGCACCTGGGTATCGAGCCGGCCTCGCTCACGGCGTGCTGACAATTCGGTGGGGGACGAAGCGTTCCCGGCCTACCGTCGTGGCCATGACGACGACACCGACAGCGCGCCCCTCCGCGCCGTCCGCCTCCCGACGCAACTGGCGCGCCCCGGCCGCCGCGTGCACCACGGTCCTCCTGTGGGCCTCCGCATTCGTCTCCATCCGCAGCGCGGGCGAGGCGTACTCACCGGGGGCGCTGGCCCTGGGACGCCTCCTCGCGGGCACCCTGACGCTCGGGGTGATCCTGCTCGTACGCCGCGAAGGGCTGCCGTCCCGGGCCGCATGGCCGGGCATCATCGGATCCGGGCTGCTCTGGTTCGGCCTGTACATGGTGGTGCTCAACTGGGGTGAGCAGCAGGTCGACGCGGGTACAGCGGCCATGATCGTGAACGTCGGGCCGATCCTGATGGCGCTGCTCGGTGCCCGGCTGCTCGGGGAAGGGCTGCCGCGCCGCCTCCTGACGGGCATGGGTGTCTCGTTCGCGGGCGCCGTCGTCGTGGGGCTCTCCATGTCCGGCCACGGGAGTTCCTCGGTCCTGGGCGTGCTCCTGTGCCTGCTGGCCGCGCTGTCGTACGCCGGCGGGGTGGTCGTCCAGAAGCCCGCGCTGCGGCACGGGTCGCCGCTGCAGATCACCACGTTCGGCTGTCTGATCGGTACGGTCGCCTGCCTGCCGTTCACCCGGGTCCTGGTCTCCGAGGCGGCCGACGCCCCGGTGTCGGCCACGCTGAACATGGTCTACCTCGGGGTGTTCCCGACGGCGCTGGCCTTCACCACCTGGGCGTACGCCCTGGCCCGTACGACCGCGGGCCGAATGGGCGCGACGACGTACGCGGTGCCCGCGCTGGTGGTGCTGATGTCCTGGCTGCTGCTGGACGAGGTGCCCGCGCTGCTCACCGTCGCGGGCGGGCTGCTCTGCCTGGCAGGGGTCGCGATCTCACGGACCCGCTCACGGCGCGCGCGGGCGGTCGAGGAACCGGCGGTCTGAGGACATCGGCCCGCGGGCGGGGTGCCCACCGCACGGGTGCGGGCCCGTGGATCCACGGCCCCGCACCCGTGCGCCGGTGTCTAGAACACGACCAGCGCGCGTCCGCCCTTGCCGGCGATCATGTTGTCGAAGGCCGCCGGGATGCCGTCCAGCGCGATCCGCTCCGTCACCAGCGTGGAGAGGTCGAACCGTCCGGCGCGGATGTGTTCCGCGATGACCGGCAGGTCGCGTGCCGGGTCGCTGTTCCCGTAGACGCAGCCGGTGAGGGAGCGGCCCCAGTGGAAGATCTCCAGGGCGTTGAAGGTCACCTGCTGGTCCTTGCCGCCGATGCCGACGACCGTGGTCCGGCCGCCGCGGCGCGTCGACTCCCAGGCCCCGCGGATCGTGGCGGGGCGGCCCACGCACTCCACGGCGACGTCCGCTCCCTGACCCCCGGTGAGCTTGCGGACGGCGCGCGGGGTGGTGTCGGAGGCGACGACGTAGTCGGTGGCGCCGGCCCGGCGGGCCAGCTCCGCCTTCTCCGGTGACACGTCCACGGCGATGATCTTCGACGCTCCGGCGATGCGGGCGGCCTGCAGGACCGCCAGGCCGACGCCGCCGATCCCGAAGACGACGACGCTCTCGCCCTCGCGCACCCGGGCGCTGTGGTGGACCGCGCCGTAGCCGGTCAGGACCGCGCAGCCGAGCAGGGCCGCGTCGTCGAGCGGGATGCCGGCCGGGGCGGGCAGCACGCAGTTCGCGGCGACGACGGTCTCCTGGGCGAAGGCCCCGACGTTCAGGCCGGGGTGGAGCTCGGTGCCGTCGGCCGTACGGGCGTGGACGTTCGCCGCGCCCTTGAGCGCGTCGGCGCAGAGCCAGACCTCGCCGATCCCGCAGTGGAAGCAGGCTCCGCAGGACGGCGCCCAGTTGAGGACGACCGGGTCGCCCGCGGCGACGTGGGTGACGCCCTCGCCGACGGAGAGCACCGTGCCGGCGCCCTCGTGGCCGAGGACCGCGGGGACGGGCAACCGCATGGTGCCGTTGGACAGGGACAGGTCGGAGTGGCAGACACCGGCGGCGGCGAGGCTGATGCTCACCTGGCCGGGGCCGGGCTCCGGGAGTTCGATGTCGGTGATCTCCAGGGGAGCTCCGACGGCGGGCAGTACGGCGGCGCGGACCACGAACAGACTCCTCGGTGGATCGGCGTGGGGATCAGAACTGGAGGGACTTGGTCTGGAGGTACTCGGAGAGGCCGTGCGGGCCGAGTTCGCGCCCCACCCCCGACTGCTTGTAACCGCCGAAGGGTGCCAGGGGGTTGAAGCGTCCGCCGTTGATGTCGACCTGTCCGGTGTCCATGCGGCGGGCGAAGGCCACGGCCTCCTCGTCGTCGGCGCCCCACACGGCGCCGGCCAGCCCGTACACGGTGTCGTTGGCAATCCGCAGGGCGTCGTCCACGTCCTCGTACCGCAGGATGGAGAGCACCGGGCCGAAGATCTCCTCCTGCGCGATGGTCATGCCGGGCGTGACGTCGGCGAACACGGTGGGGCTGACGTAGTAGCCCTGGTCCTTGGGGGCCTCGGGGCCGCCCGCGACGAGGCGGGCGCCCTCCTCGATGCCCTTCTCGATGTAACCCCGCACCCGGGCCTGCTGCTTGGCGTTGACGACGGGGCCGACCCGCTCGCCGGGTACGTACTTGGCGACGGCCGTGGCGGCGAGGCTCACGGCCTCCTCGTACCGCTCGGCGTCGACCAGCATCCGGGTCCAGGCGCTGCAGGTCTGGCCGGAGTTGGACATCACGTTGGCCACGCCGACGTTGACGGCCTTCGCGAGGTCGGCGCCGGGCAGGATCACGTTGGCGGACTTGCCGCCGAGCTCCAGCGCGACGCGCTTGACGGCCGCTCCGGCGGTGGCCCCGATCTGCTTGCCGACGGCGGTGGAACCGGTGAACGAGACCAGGTCGACGCCCTCGTGCTCGGCGAGCGCCTGGCCCGCGACCGCACCGATGCCGGTGACCAGGTTGAAGACGCCGGCCGGCAGGCCCGCCTCCTGGGTGGCCTCGGCGAAGAGCTGAGCGGTGAGCGGGGTGTCCTCGGCGGGCTTGAGGACGACGGTGCAGCCCGCGGCCAGGGCGGGGGCGACCTTGGCGACGATCTGGTGGAGCGGGTAGTTCCAGGGCGTGATGGCGCCGACGACGCCGACCGGCTCCAGCAGGACGGTGGAGTTGCCGAGCTTCTCCTCGAAGGAGTACGAGGCGGCCAGTTCGGCGTACGAGCCGGCGACCAGCACCGGTACGCCCGCGTGCACCGCCTGCGACAGCGGCAGCGGCGAGCCGAGCTCGGCGGTGACGGTCTCGGCGATCTCCTCCTTGCGGGCGGCGAGCACGTCGCGCAGCGCGGTGATCCTCGCGGCGCGTTCGGCGGGCGGGGTGGCCGCCCAGCCGGGGAACGCGGCGCGTGCGGCGCGTACCGCGGCGTCGACGTCCCCGGCGGTGCCCGCCGGGACATGGCCGATGACCTGCTCGTCCGCCGGGTTCACGACCGCGATCGTGTCCCGGCTTGCGGCGGGCCGCCACTCCCCGCCGATGTACATCCCGTCATGCGCCTTCATGGCTGTCCCTCCCGGGCTCGCTGTGCCTGCCGCCGAAGCCGTGCGTCGTACGGACGGATGCCGTCCCGGGCCCAAACTAGCGCTGTTAGTTTTTCGGCGCCAGGGAACGGCTGGAGACACAGGTCACGCCCGGCCGGTGCCGCGGCACCAGGGGCTGTCCGGCGGCGGTGGTCACACGTCGAGGCCGGGGATGTCCTTGGGCAGGGGGCAGATCCGGCGCCCCGAGTGGTCGAAGACGTAGAGGTGCGCGAGGTCGACGAGGAGGGGCACCTGCCCGCCCCGGCGCAGCCGCATGTCGGGGCCCGTACGCACGACGAGGTCGCTCGTCGTGACGGCGGGGCGGTCGGGGCTGCGTACGACGTACGGCGGCTGGTCGGGGCCCGGCTCGTCCAGCACGGCCACGGACCCGCCGACGGCACGCTGCTTCAGCCGTCCCAGCATGCTGACGCTCCCGCCGCGTCTGCGGTGCTGCTCGGCCTGCGGGCGGGCCGACTCCAGGTCGGGCACCACGGCGGCATGCGAACCGGTGTCGAGGTGGACGAGCGCCTCGTGCCCCTGGTACTCGACGTGCTGCACGAGGCCGCTGAGGGCGACCTCGCCGGCGCGGGCGTGGCTCGGCGGCGCGATGCGCACCGCCTCGGAGCGCAGGCCGACGATGATGCGGCGGCCCTGTTGGATGCGGAGCAACTGGTGGTCGGGGCTGAGCGGTTCGGGCAGCGGGAGGCGCTGCCGGCCGAGGTCGATGGACATCCGCCCCTCCAGCGGGGCGTGGACGACCGCCTGCAGCAGATTGATCCGCGGGGTACCGATGAACGCGGCGACGAAGACGTTCTCCGGGGTCGCGTAGACCTCGCGGGGCGTGCTGACCTGCTGGAGCACCCCGCCCCGCATCACGGCCACCCGGTCGCCGAGCGACATCGCCTCCGCCTGGTCGTGCGTCACGTAGACGGTCGTCACCCCGAGGTCCCTGGTGAGCTGGGAGATCTCGGCGCGCAGATGATTGCGCAGCTTGGCGTCGAGGTTGGACAGCGGCTCGTCCATCAGGAAGGCGGAGGGGCGACGCGAGATGGCGCGGCCCATCGCGACCCGCTGGCGCTCACCGCCGGAGAGCTGGCCCGGGTAGCGGTCCAGCACGGTCTCGATGCCGAGCATCCGTGCGGTGGCCTCGACGCGTTCGCTGTTGTCGGCGCGCGAGTTCTCCAGCTTGAGCGGGAAGCCGATGTTGTCCCGGTTGGTCATGTTCGGGTAGAGCGCGAAGTTCTGGAAGACCATGGCCATGCCGCGTTCGCGCGGGGACAGTTCGTTGGCCGGTTCACCGTCCAGGAGCAGATCGCCCTCGGAGATCTGCTCAAGGCCCGCGATCATGCGGAGCACCGTCGACTTCCCGCAGCCCGAGGGGCCGAGCAGCACCACGAACTCACCGGGTTGGACGGTGAGCGAGAAGCGGTCGACGGCGCGCGTGGACCGTCCGTACGTCTTGCTGACACTGCGCAGGGATATGGCACGAGTCATGTGATTCCGCCCGGGAAGGTGGATGGGCTGCGCGTGGGGAGCGGCTGCGTGGCCTGAAGTTAACCCACCGGACGTGGTGTGGGAATGACCCGTACGGAAGTTGCCTCCTCATACGTGCGTGACGTGTGGGAGCGCGGACGACGATGGCGTCAGGGGGACTTGCGCCCGGCGGGGCGGGGCGCGCCGGGGCGCGCCGACGCCGTGCGGGCGGGGCCGGGATCCGGGCGTCCGCCCGTGGCCCCGGTCCGGGGGTTGCTCCGGAGCCCGAGTCCCGCGGCCCCGACGAGCAGCGCGCCCAGCATCACGAACGGCGCGGCGGTGCCCGCGACTCCGGCGATCAGTCCGGCCGAGGCGGGCGCCGCGACCTGGCCGAGCCGGTTTCCGGTGAGCCTGAGGGCGAGCGCGGTGGAGCGGGCGGCCGTGGGGGCCGCCTGGACGACGGTGGTCATCGAGAGGGGCTGGCCGACCCCCAGGCAGAAGCCCAGCACGGCGAGCATCACGGCGAGCCCCCACACCGGGACGGGCAGGGCGATGGCCCCGCAGAGGAGGCCGCCGAGCAGACAGGTCGAGGAGAGCAGGGCGGCACGGCCGAGCACGCGCAGCATCGGCGTCATGACCAGACGGCAGGCGATGGTCGCGGCTGCCCGCAGGCTGAGCAGCAGGCCGACGGTGGCGGGGGCGATCCCGCGGTGCTCGCCGACGACCGGCAGATAGGCGGTGAGGATGTCGGTGGCACTGAGCACGGCGAGGCTGATGAAGATGCCGGCCGGGACCCCGCGGGTGCGCAGGATGCTGCCCACCGGCACCTTGCGGGCGGCCTGCCGGGGCGTCCCGGCCGCCCCGCGGTGCTCGATGCGCCACAGCGCGGTGAAGGAGGCGGAGGCGACGGCCGCCGAGACGACCAGGGCGAGGGCGCTCGTACGGGCCATCGCGCCGTCCCGCTCGGAGATGAGGTAGCCCGCGGCGATCGGACCCACGAGCTGCCCGAGCGAGGCCCCGATGGTGAAGTGGCCGAAATTGCGGTCCTGTTCGGCCGGGGCCGACTGCCGGGCGACGAGCGACTGGGCGCCGATCACGAAGCAGAGGTGACCGAGGCCCATGACCCCGCTCCACGCGGCCAGCGCCGTGAGGGAGCCCGAGGTGCCGCTGAGCGCGCAGCCGCCGCCGATCAGGAGGACCCCGACGGGCAGGAGCGGCGCGCAGCGGCCGTGATCGGTCCGCCGGCCGAGGGGTACGGCGGCGAAGAGCGGCAGCAGCGCGTACACACCGGTGATGACGCCGATCGCACGCTCGTCGGCGCCCAGCGAGAGGGCCCGGTAGGAGACGGCCGGCCGCGCCATCGACACCGCTCCCTGCGCGAAGGCGAAGGCGATGACGAGGCGCAGCAGCCAGCCCCTGCCGGGCCGTGGTTCCGGAGGCATCAGATGATTCCGAAGAGGATGCCGGCACCGAGGACCACCAGCGAGGTGAGCACGGCCCACTTGACGGTGAACCGGGTGTGGTCGCCGAACTCGACCTTGGCCATGCCGACCAGGACGTAGACGGCGGGCACGAGCGGGGACGACATGTGCAGCGGCTGGCCCACGATGGAGGCGCGGGCGACCTCGAGCGGTGAGACGCCATGGGCGGCGCCGGCCTCGGCGAGCACGGGCAGGACTCCGAAGTAGAAGCCGTCGTTGGACATGAAGTACGTGAGGGGAAGGCTCAGCACACCGGTGACGATGGCCATGTGCGGGCCCATCGCGTCGGGGATCGCCCCGACGAGCCAGTCCGCCATGTGTTCGACCATACCGGTGCCGGTGAGCACGCCGGTGAAGACGGCGGCGGCGAAGACCATGCCGGAGACGTTGAGCACGTTGTCGGCGTGGGCCGCGATCCTGGCCCGCTGGTCGGGCATGTGGGGGAAGTTGACGGTGAGGGCGAGGGCCGCGCCGAGCAGGAAGAGCACCGGGATCGGCATGAGTTCCAGGATCATCGCGGCCAGCAGGGCGACGGTGAGGCCGGCGTTGAACCAGTAGAGCTTGGGGCGGAGCGTGGACCGGTGGGGGTCGAGGCCCTTGAACTCCTCGTCCCCCTCCCCGTCCTCGGCGTCTTCCGCACCGCCGGTGGCGGGACCGGTGCTCCTCGGGCCCTTCGTGAGCCGGTCGCCGCTGCCACCGCTCCCCGCGCCGACCAGGACGGTCTCGGGCTCGGTCACCAGCGCCTCGTCGAGGGTGAGCATGCCGAGCCGCTTGCGCTCGCGGCGGCCCAGGACACAGGCGAGCAGGACGACGGCCAGGAGCCCGACGGCGAGGGCCGGGATCATCGGTACGAAGATGTCGGCCGCGTCCACCTTGAGGGCGGTGGCCGCGCGGGCGGTGGGGCCGCCCCAGGGCAGGGTGTTCATGACGCCGTTCGCGGTGGCGGCGACACCGGTCATCACGACCAGGCTCATCTTCAGCCGCTTGTAGAGCGGATACATCGCCGAGACCGTGATCATGAAGGTGGTGGAGCCGTCGCCGTCCAGCGAGACGACGGCGGCGAGCAGCGCCGTGCCGACGACGATCCGCATCGGGTCGGCCTTGCAGAAGCGCAGGATGCCCCGGACGATCGGGTCGAACAGGCCGACGTCGATCATCACGCCGAAGTAGACGATGGCGAACATCAGCATCGCCGCGGTCGGTGCGAGGGTGCCGACGCCCTCGATGACGTAGTCACCGAGCTTCGCGCCCTGTCCTACGGCCACGCAGAACAGGGCGGGGATCAGGACCAGGGCCGCGATCGGCGACATCTTCTTCATCATGATCAGGACCAGGAAGGTCGCGATCATGGCGAATCCGAGGATTGTCAACATATGGGATACCTAACGTTCACCTTTGAACTCTCACCGGTGCCGGCGGTCCGGATGACGTTAGGGGCCCTGAAGCAGCGTTAACAAGATGTTGACGTGTGAGCAATACGAGCAAAACCCCAGGTCAACGAGTCGGTGCTAGGGAGGCGGCGGCTGCGGACGGTGTCACGGAGACGGGGACGGCGTTGAGCACCGCGGTCCCGGACAGCGGGTCCAGGAGGGTGCCGTCCAGGAGCTGGTTCACGTTGACGCCCGGCTCCGCCCCGGCGACCGACATGCGGGTGCCCGGCCGGCTGTGGCCCCAGCCGTGCGGGAGGCTCACGACCCCGGCCCGTACCGAGTCGGTGATCTCGGCGGGCGCCTCGACCTCGCCTCCCGCGGCGGTGATCCGGGCCGTGTCGCCGTCCGCGAGTCCGATCCGGGCCGCGTCGTCGGGGTGGATCTGCAGGGTGCAGACGTTGGAGCCGCCGCGCAGCGAGGCGACGTTGTGCATCCAGCTGTTGTTGGACCGCAGATGACGGCGGCCGACGAGGACGAGTCCGGCGGGCCGCGCGCCGAGCGACGCACGGAGCCTGGGCAGGTCGGCGGCGATCGGTGCCGGGAACAGCTCGATGCGGCCGCTGCGGGTCCTGAGCACCTGCGGAACGCGCGGCTCCAGCGGGCCGAGGTCGATGCCGTGCGGATGCGCGAGGAGCTGCTCCAGCGTGAGTTCGTACGGGCCGAGGCGCAGCATCAGGTCGAGGCGCCGTTCGGCGCCGGTGCGGCCGGTCAGTTCCCCGGCGAGCGACTCGGGGAGCCCCGCCTTGGCGAGCGCCGTGGTGATGACCAGGTCGTCGACGGCCTCGGGCGGTGCGCCGTGGTTGCCGCCCACGGCGAGGACGAGCCGGGCGAGGATCTCGCTCTCGTCCATCCGCCCCTCCTCCAGCGGGACGGCCGGACGGCTGTAGCGGACCTGGTTGCGGACGGCGAAGGAGTTGAACGCGAAGTCGAAGTGGGCGCTCTGCGAGGGCGGCGGCGGGGGCAGCACGACGTCCGCGTGGCGCGCGGTCTCGTTGAGGTACGGGTCGACACTGATCATGAAGTCGAGGCCGTCGGCGAGTGCCCGGTCCAGGCGGTCCCCGTCGGGCGCGGAGAGCACCGGGTTGCCCGCGATGACGATCAGCGCCCGGATCCGGCCCTGCCCCGGTGTCGCGATCTCCTCGGCGAGTGCGGCGACCGGCAGTTCGCCCTTGGCCTCGGGGTGCCCGGAGACCCGGCTGCTCCAACGGCCGAGGGCGAAGCCCTTCCCCGGTGCGGCGGGGCGCGGGGCGCGGGCGGTGGCGGAGAGCGGGAAGAGGGCGCCGCCGGGGCGGTCGAGGTTGCCGGTGAGGATGTTGAGTACGTCGACGAGCCAGCTGGCCAGGGTGCCGTGCTCGACGGTGCAGCTGCCGATGCGCCCGTAGACGGCCGCGGCGGGGGCCGCCGCCAGCTCGCGGGCGATCTCCCGGATGGTGCCCGCGTCCAGGTCGCAGGCCCCGGCGACCGCCTCGGGGGTGAAGTCCGCGACGGCTTCAGCGAGTTCGTCGTAGCCCTCGATGTGTTCGGCGAGCACGCCCGGGTCGGCGAGCTTCTCCTCGACGAGGACCTGGGTGAGCGCGGCGAGCAGCAGGGCGTCGGTGCCGGGCCTGATGGCGGCGTGCCGGTCGGCGAGGCGCGCGGTGCGGGTGCGGCGCGGATCGATGACGGTGAGGGTGCCGCCGCGCTTGCGGAGCGCCTTGAGCTTGCCCGGGAAGTCGGGGGCGGTGCACAGACTGCCGTTGGACTCCAGCGGGTTGGCGCCGATCAGGAGCAGATGGGCGGTGCGGTCCAGGTCCGGTACGGGGATGGCGTGGGCGTCGCCGAAGAGCAGTCCGCTGGAGACGTGTTTGGGCATCTGGTCCAGGGTGCTGGCGGTGAAGACGTTGCGGGTGCCGAGCGTGGACAGCAGCAGCGGCGGATAGAGCCCGCCCGCCATCGTGTGCACGTTGGGGTTGCCGAGGAAGACCCCGACGGCCTGCTCGCCGTGTTCCCGGATCAGGGCCGGGATCTTCGCGGCGATCACGTCGAAGGCCTCGCTCCAGGTCGCCTCGCGCAGGACGCCGTCCGTGCGGACGAGGGGGGTGCGCAGCCGGTCGGGGTCGGCGTCCAGCCCGCCGAACGAGGCGCCCTTGGGGCAGATGAAGCCCTTGCTGAAGACATCACCGCGGTCACCGCGTGCGCCGGTGACCGCCGTTCCCTCGATGGTGAGGGTGAGTCCGCAGGTGGCTTCGCAGAGCGGGCAGACACGCAGGGCGGTACGGGAATCGTGGGACACGGGCCCTCCCCGGGGCGGCAGCGGTGGCGCGCGGGCGTGAACCGGCGCCCCGCACCGCACACGGCGGGCGCGGGCTCCCGGCGGACCGAGCATACCGACCGGTACGGATGCTGGCGAGGTGCCGGAGCCACCCCATCGCATCAGTGCCCGGCCGCCCGCTCGCGGCCGCCCCGGGGCCTCTATTCGAGTACGCCCGCGAGATAAGCGTGCAGCAGGATCCGGGTCTCCGCTATCAGGTCCGGGTCGCCCTCCGGGTCGGCCCGGAAGGCGAGTTGCAGCAAGGCGTCGGCGGCCTGCACACAGACCAGGACCGCGCGGAGCAGACGGGCGTCGGAGGCGGCCCCGTCGCGGCCCCGGCCGAGATGCCCCAGGAGCAGCTCCGTCAGGCGCCCCGCGACGCGCCGGTTCGCCTCCTCATCCAGGGGTCCCGCGGCGGGGACGGGCGGGCCGAAGTCGACGAGGGCGAAGCCTGCGGCGGAGCGCTTCATCGTCAGGTATTCGTCGAGCACGGCGTCGATGGCGGCACGCCATTCGCGCTCCGGGATGGCCTCCAGCCTGGCGACGACCCGCCCGGCGTAGACCTCCAGGTTGCGCTCGGCGAGGGCCTCGACGAGCGCCCTCTTGTTGGGGAAGAAGCGGTAGACGGAGCCGATGGGCACTCCGGCCCGGTCGGCGACCGCCCGGGTGGAGAGCTGCTCGTAGCCGGTCTCGTCGAGCAGGGCTGCGCCGGCGTCGAGGATGCGGGCGAGCCGGTCGGCGCTGCGCTGCTGCACGGGGACGCGTCGGAGGTTCGTATGAGCGTGGGACACGGCTCCATGATGCCCGTATGCCGTTGACGGGCCACGTTTCGATTCCTACGGTGATCCATAGGATTCTTCGTCAGGGGATCCACGGGATTCCTCATCCAACGGGAGCGCATGATGAGCGGCATCGAGCAGGCGAGGAAATCGGCGGAGAACCTCGGCCATCTGTCCGGCTTCGGCAACGAGCACAGTTCGGAGGCCCTCCCGGGCGCCCTGCCCCACGGCCGCAACTCGCCCCAGCGCGCGCCGCTCGGGCTGTACGCGGAACAGCTGAGCGGCTCGGCCTTCACCGAACCCCGGGCCCGTAACCGCCGTTCCTGGCTGTACCGGATCCGGCCCTCGGCCGCCCATCCCGCCTTCGTCCGCACCGACAACGGCGCCCTGCGCACGGCCCCCTTCACCGAGACGGTCCCCGACCCCAACCGGCTGCGCTGGGACCCGCTCCCCGAGCCCGCGCCCGGCACGGACTTCCTGGCCGGCCTGTGGACGCTCGGCGGCAACGGCGACGCCACGCAGCGCACCGGCATGGCCGTGCACCTGTACAGCGCGAACTCCTCCATGACCGACCGGGTGTTCAGCGACTCCGACGGGGAGCTCCTGATCGTCCCCGAGCGCGGCGGACTGCTGCTCCGCACCGAACTGGGCCTCCTGCGGGCCGACCCGGGCCATGTGGCGCTGATCCCGCGCGGCGTCCGCTTCCGGGTCGAGCTGCTGGACGCCACCGCCCGGGGGTACGTCTGCGAGAACTACGGGCAGCCGTTCGTTCTGCCCGACCTCGGCCCGATCGGCGCCAACGGTCTGGCCAACGCCCGGGACTTCCTGGCGCCCGTCGCCGCCTACGAGGACCGTGAGGGCCCGGTCGAGGTGGTCAACAAGTTCTGCGGGAACC
Source organism: Streptomyces sp. NPDC102451 (assembly GCF_044765485.1). Classification (NCBI taxonomy): domain Bacteria; kingdom Bacillati; phylum Actinomycetota; class Actinomycetes; order Kitasatosporales; family Streptomycetaceae; genus Streptomyces; species Streptomyces sp. NPDC102451. The sequence goes on from NZ_JBIWKD010000010.1 coordinate 92,526, forward strand.
TCTGGTCGGCGACGTACGGCCACTCGCCGCTCGACGTCGTCGCCTGGCACGGCAACCACACGCCGTACGTCTACGACCTGCGCCGCTTCAACGTCATGGGCACGATCAGCTACGACCACCCGGACCCGTCGATCTTCACGGTGCTGACCTCGCCGTCCGACACCCCGGGGCTCGCGGGCGTCGACTTCGTCGTCTTCGCCCCGCGCTGGCTGGTCGGCGAGGACACCTTCCGCCCGCCGTACTTCCACCGCAACGTGATGAGCGAGTACATGGGCCTGATCGAGGGGGCGTACGACGCCAAGGCGGGCGGCTTCGTGCCCGGCGGCGGCTCGCTGCACAACATGATGTCGGCGCACGGCCCGGACCGTGAGACCTTCGACCGGGCCAGCGCGGCGGAGCTGAAGCCGCAGAGGATCGACGACGGCCTGGCGTTCATGTTCGAGACCCGCTGGCCGGTCACGGCGACCGCGCAGGCCGCGGGCGCCGACCACCTCCAGCGCGGGTACGACGACGTGTGGCAGGGTCTGAGCCGCAACTTCCGGCCGTGACACCGCACCGCCGGCCGCGCCGCAGAGAGATCGGGTGAACCGGATGGACCAGGTGAACGAGACGGGCCGGCCCGGGTTCGCCCCCGACTCCCTGGTGCTGAACCGGAAGCTGCCCCTCTGGTACCAGGTCTCGCAGTCGCTGCGGGCGTCCATACTGGGCCGCCCGCAGGACGCCTCGACGCGGCTGCCGACCGAGGAACAGCTCGCCTTGCACTACGGGGTGAGCGTCCTCACCATGCGCCAGGCGCTCAAGGAGCTGGAGAGCGAGGGGCTGATCAGCAGGCACCGGAGGCGCGGCACGTTCATCGAGCCGCGCGCCCGGCGGGTGTCACCGGTCCGGCTGATGGGGTCGATCGACGCGATCGTCGCCCAGCAGTCGGGCGAGCGGACGACCGTGCTCGGCCATGGCCGCGCGCCCGTCCCGGGTGACCTCGCCGAGTTCTTCCCGGACTGCCCCGAGGTGGTCAGCTACCGGCGGCTCCGCTGCGACGAGACGACGGGCGAGCCCACCAACTGGGCGGAGAACGCGGTGCGCCCGGAGATCGCCGCCCGGCTCGACGTGGCCGATCTGGAGCGGTGGCCGATGACCAAGGTGCTGCGTGACGCCGTCGGCGTACGGATCTCCCGGATCACGGACACCGTGGAGGCCCGCCTCGCCGACCCGGTCACGTCCGAGCTGCTCCAGGTCCCGCTGCTCAGCCCGATCCTGCACTACACCGGCGTGGCGTACGACGAGGAGGGCACGGTGGTGGACGTGGCACGCATCCGATACAGGGGGGACCGCTTCTCCTTCTCGGTGACCGTCGACGCCCACTGAGGGCGGGGCCGCGACCGGCGCTCGTGGCGGCCACGGCCGGTCGTTACGATGCCGGGGGCGGCGGACGTGGCGACGGGGAGGACGACACGGTGGCAGCAGGGACGGCGGCCGGAGCCGGCGGGAGCGGTGCGCTCCCCCTGCTGGACGACCTCATGCCCTGGTCGGTGCGCCCCCTGAGACCGGGGCGCTCCTGGGTGACCGCCCCCGACGCCGCCTCGCTGCGGGCCCGCTGGGGCCTGCTGGCGGAGGCGGAAGGCGCCGAGCAGGAAAGGCTGTTCGGGCCCAGCCGCTCCCGTACGCCGCTGACCCCGGCCGCGGCGCTGCCGGGCAGGTCGACCGGGACGAGCGCGTTCGCGCGGGACCCCGGGCCGTATCCCGAGCCGGTACGGATCGCGCACGGCCCCTTCGACGAACAGTGGCTGATTCCCGACCACCGGCTGCTCGACGCGGCCCGCCCCGAGCTGTGGCGGGTCGCCGACGGGCACCAGATCTTCGCCGTCGAGCACGGCTACGTACCCCAGGACGGCGGGCCGGCCCTGTCCGTGACCTCGCTGCTGCCCGACGGCCACTCCCCCGCGGGGCGGCCCGGCCGGATACGGCCGCTCTACCGGCGGCCGGGCGGCCGGGAGCCCAATCTCGCGCCGGGTCTGACCGCCGAGCTGACCGCCCGCTACGGGACGCCGGTCACCGCCGGATCCGTCCTGGCCTGGGTCCTTGCCGCCGCCCGCCCCTCCCCCGCCGGGCCGCTCGTCCCGCTGCCCGCCGACGGCGCGCTGTGGGCGCGGGGTGTGGAGCTGGGAGAGGAACTGCTGCGCGTCCAGCTGCGCGGGGCGCGGGGCGGGGAACGCCCGCGCCTGCCCGGCGGCCGGCGCCCGTATGTGCGGGCCGCGATCCCGCCCCGGCCGGAGGGGCTGCGCTACGACGCCGCCGAGGAGGCGCTCCTCCTCGGCGAGGGACGCGTCTCGCCCGTTCCCGCAGGGGCCTGGGACTTCAGGGTCGGCGGGGTGCGGATGCTGGAGCTGTGGTTCGAGCGCCGGGCGACGGCGGCGGAGGGACGCGCGGTGGAGGGGCTGGCGGCGGTGGGGCCGCGCGGCTGGCCTCAGGAGCGGACCTCGGAGCTGCTGGAGCTGATCACCGTCCTGGCGCTGCTCGCGGGGCTGCGGCCCGGGCAGCAGGAGCTGTGGGAACGGCTGGAGGAGGCGGACGCCCTGACCCAGAACGGGCTGCGCGCGGCCGGGGTGCTTCCCGTCCCGGCGTCGGCCCGGCGGCCGGCGTCCGTGCTCGACCACCAGGAGGAGGGCCCGGAGGGGCAGTTCGCACTGCTCTGAGCACGCGGGAAGTGGCCACCGCTGTCGGCGTGTCGCGGGCCGAGGACGCTGCTGGGCGGGCGCCGGGTCGCCGGTGGGTGCCGTACCGGCGCTGGAGGAGCACACCGACGCAACGCTGCCGGCCCTGGGGATGACGGACGGGCGGAGAGCAGCACTGCGCCGGGACGGAGTGATCGTGGACGCGGCCCCGAGCGGAGGGACCGGACCGGTCGTGTACAGCCGTCGGTCAGCGGCGGCTGCCGAAGAGCGAGCGCCGCAGTCGCCGCAGGGGGGCGAAGAGCGAGACACGCGCGCTCCTGCTCCTGCGGGTGTGCGCGGCGTCGCGCGAGGTGAGCTCGAGCATCAGCAGCGTCGCCTCCGCCGACTCGCGCTGCGGAACGGCGGGGCCGCCCAGCACTGCGAGATGGCGGTCGAGGCGCGAACTGGTCGCACCGCTCCCACATGTGATGGCAGGCACACGCGGCCTGCTGCGCACCGTTATCTGTTCCATGTCACTCCCCACCCGTACGAGGGCACCCGGCCCGGGCAGGTTAACCCTATCGTCCCGCAGTGACACTCGTGTATCCCGGCCGCAGGATTGCACACCTGTGCACGGCGGTTGACGGCCCGTTACCGGATCCTGTCGGCCCCGGGGCGAGTTGGGTTAGCTTGGAGGGGATTCGTCCGTACTGCGCACCGCTGCTGATGGAGGGTCACCGATGAGCGAAGTCCCGGGTACCGGACGTGTGATCGCGGATCGTTACCGCCTTCTGGACCCGCTGGGCGAGGGCGGGGCGAGCGTCGTGTGGAGCGCCCGTGACGAGGTGCTGGGGCGCGAGGTGGCCGTCAGGGAGGTGCGGGCACCGGCGGCCCTGTCCGCCGCCGGCACCGAGCTGCTGCACTCCCGCCTGGAGCGGGAGGCCAGGGCGGCGACCCGCTTCTCGCACCGCAACGCCGTCGCCGTGCATGACGTGGTCACCCAGGACTCCCGGCCCTGGATCGTGATGGAGCTGGTCCGGGGACTCGCCCTGTCCGACGTGCTGGCCGCCGACGGCCCGCTGTCCCCCCGGCGCGCCGCCCGGATCGGTGCGGAGGTGCTCGCGGCGCTGCGCGGCGCCCATGAGGCCGGTGTGCTGCACCGCGACGTGAAGCCGGGCAACGTCCTGCTGGCGAACGACGGACAGGTGATGCTGAAGGACTTCGGCATCACGCCTGCCGACGGCCTGTCCGGCCTCACCGTGACGGGTGAACCGATCGGCTCGCCGGAATACCTCGCGCCCGAGCGCGCGCTGGGGCGCACGCCGGGGCCCGAATCCGACCTCTGGTCGCTCGGCGTGCTTCTGTACGCCTCCACCGAGGGGCGGTCGCCGTTCGGCCGTGATGATCCGCGGGACACCCTGCGCGCGGTGGGCGAGGAGGAACCGCCGCCCCTTCGCCGGGCGGGCGCGCTCGCCCCTGTCATCGAGGGGCTGCTGCACAAGGACCCGGACGGGCGGCTCACGGCCACGGACGCGGAGCGCCGGCTGCGGATCCTGGCCGCGGGCGGGACCGGATCGCCCGGCGGCGGGCCGGCGGGACCGCCACCGCCGCCGACGACGGACGGCACGGCCGAGGAGGCCGGGTCATCCGGAACCGCCCCGGGCACAGCGGAACCCGCCGGCCGTACGAGGCGCACGGGCGTTCTGGTGGCCGTGGGAGCGGTCGTGGCGCTGCTCATCGCCGGGGGCCTGGTCTGGGCGCTGGCCGGGGGCGACGACGACACGGACGGGAGGGGCGGCGGGAAGGTCTCGCCGGGCGCGGCAACGCTCACCGTGCGGCACGGGCCCGTGGACGCCGTCCGGCTCCGGTGACGGCGGAGGAGGGAACCCCGCGGGGCGGGGCCCCCTCCTCGGCGTACGGCTGAACCGGTGTGTCGCGCCGCGGACGGTGCGGTCAGGCCTTCGAGCTGAGGACGGGCAGGTAGCCGCCCGACTGCCCTGCGGCGGTCGGGTGGTAGGACTCACCGATGTTGAGCCAGTTCACGCTGTGCAGCCAGGCGCTGCCCGAGCAGATCTCGTGCCCGGTGAAGGTCGAGGTGACGTCGCCGAAGGTGAAGCCGTGGTCCGCCGCGCGCTTGGCGGTGGCCGCGTTGAGGTAGTCGGCGGCGCCGTTGATGGCGGAGCGTTCCTTCTCGCTCAGACCGGCGATGCAGCTGCCGCCGAGCTGGTAGAAGCGGGGGTAGCCGAGGACGACGACGTGGGCCGAGGGGGCTTTGGCGCTGATCGCCGCGTACACGGAGTCCAGTTTGCCGGGGAGGGTCGAGTCGACGTAGGCGCGGGCGGTGGCGATCCGGCTGAGACAGGTGGCCTCGGACTGCAGGACACAGGTGGTCATGACGTCGGCGAAGCCCGCGTCGTTGCCGCCGATGGAGATCGAGACGAGGTCGGTCGCGGAGGTCAGGGGGCCGAGCTGACCGGCCGTGACATCGCCTGTCCTGGCGCCCGAGCAGGCGGTGAAGGCGAACGAGGCGGGGTTGTTGGCCGCCTTCCAGAGAGCGGGGTAGGCGCGGGTGCTGCGCTTGCAGTCGCCGCTGGCACTGTCGTAGCTGCCGGCGCCGACACCCGACGAGTACGAGTCCCCCAGGGCGACGTAGTCGACGGCTGCGGATTCCTTGGCCTGGGCGACGCCGGCACCGGTCAGAGCGAGAAGGGTGCCGAGCAGGAGAGAGGACGAGAACGCCACGAGTCTGGACATTTTCATGGAACCTCCTTGGGCAGGATCTCTGCCTACTCCGTGGTAGCAGTACCGGACGGAATTCCGGAAGTGTCCATGCCAAGAAGCTTCGACAAGGCGTCCTTGACTGCCCCCTGGCGTTACGTCACATTGAAATCCGGCATCCGGCGCGCTGGGGGGCAAAGTCGCCAATGCGGATCATCAGCAGCGAGACAGGGACAGTCGGGGCAGAAGTGACGTCCGGCCAGGCAGGCGGAGCGGTGACAGAGGCGGGGGCCGGCGCTTGCCGGGATCAATTCACCACCGCGCGCTCCTTGTGCGCCCTTTCACCTCTTCGCGACCCCGGCCCCCGAGTTCCACACCAGGCCGGCGGGATTAGGAAGCGTCAATTCCGCGCCCGAATGTGACAGTTCCGTCAAAGTCTGAAAATAGCGAGACGTCCTTGCATGTCTTGCCATACAGTTCCAATCGTTCATACCGCCATAGATCAACCCGCAAAGGCCCATCACGCAGGCGGCTCCAGGGGAGGGCTCAGGAAGCCGCGGTGGATACCGGAGCGGGGCACGGTAGGGGGGTGCCGTGCCCAGCGGCCGTACTCGGGTCGAGTCGGTCGCCGCGCGGCCAGTTGTGTCACCTCATCCAGCCAGCTCGGAGCGTCATGCCGTCATGGCCGGGGTGAGAACCCCCCTTTCGAACCGGACCTTTATCCGGACTGCCCGGGGGCGGGCCGTCCACCGGACGAGAGGGAAAAGACTCATGAGTTCAGTTCTGCCTTCCTCGATCAGACCTGCCACCGAAGAGACCGAATCCGCTCGAATGGAGAGCGAATACCGGCCGATCTCCTCGCACCTCGCGATAGCGCCGCCGGTAAGTGTCGTGATCCCCGCCATGAACGAGGCGGAGAATCTTCCCCATGTGTTCAAGACGCTGCCCGACTGGATTCATGAAGTCGTGCTCGTGGACGGCAATTCGACCGACGACACCGTCCGGGTCGCCCGTGAACTCAGGCCCGACGTCGTGGTCGTCAAACAGGTCGGCAAGGGCAAGGGTGACGCCCTGATCAGTGGCTTCGCCGCCTGCACAGGCGAGATCATCGTGATGGTCGACGCGGACGGCTCGGCGGACGGCGAGGAGATCGTCAGCTATGTCTCCGCCCTGGTCGGCGGCGCCGACTTCGCCAAGGGTTCCCGCTTCGCCAACGGCGGCGGCACGGACGACATGACACCCGTGCGCAAGCTCGGCAACCGCGCGCTGTGCACGGTGGTCAACCGCAAGTTCGGAGCCCGCTACACCGACCTCTGCTACGGCTACAACGCCTTCTGGAAGCACTGCCTGGACAGGATCACCCTGGACTGCACCGGCTTCGAGATAGAGACCCTGATGAACATCAGGGTGGTCAAGGCCGGCCTCAGGGTCCAGGAGGTTCCCAGCCACGAGTACAACCGCATCCACGGCGTCAGCAATCTCAGCGCCGTACGGGACGGGCTCCGGGTGCTCAGGGTGATCCTCACGGAGAAGCGCGTACGCCGCGGCGGGCGCCGGACGGCCGCCGCTCCGGCCATGATCGGCCGGGGACAGGGCCTGTGAGTCCCCGGGACCACTCCGTCGTCATCTGCGTCTACACCGAGGAGCGCTGGGAGGACATCCGGGAGGCCGTCGCCTCGGTCCGCGCGCAGTCCCTGTCCGCGGAGGAGATCCTCCTGGTGGTGGACCACAATCCGGCGCTGCTGCGTCGTCTGACCGGGGAGTACGGGGACCGTCCGGAGGTGCGGGTGCTCGCGAACGCGGGCCCCCGCGGTCTGTCGGCGGGCCGGAACACCGGCATCGCCGCCGCGCGGGGCACGATCGTCGCCTTCCTCGACGACGACGCGGTGGCCGAGCCGGACTGGCTGCGCCACTTCGACAAGGGCTACGACGATCCGCGGGTGATGGCCGTCGGCGGCCGGACCCTGCCCTCGTGGGCCTCGGGCCGCAGGCCGCTCTGGTTCCCGGAGGAGTTCGACTGGGTCGTCGGGTGCAGCTACCTGGGGCTGCCGCCCGGCACGGTCCGCGTCCGTAACGTCCTCGGCGGCAACGCCTCGTTCCGGCGTACGGCCTTCGACGCGGCGGGCGGCTTCGCCACCGGCATCGGACGGGACGGCGGCAAACGGCCGCTGGGCGGCGAGGAGACCGAGCTCTGCATCCGGCTGAGCCGCGCACTCCCCCACGCCGTCCTGCTGATCGACGACCGTGCCGTGATCCGCCACAAGGTCCCCGGGGTGCGGGAGCGCTTCGGCTACTTCAGTACGCGTACGTACGCCGAGGGGCTCTCCAAGGCCCTCGTCGCCCGGAGCGTCGGGGCGGGCAGGGGGCTGGAGTCCGAGCGCCGCTACACCACCCGGGTGCTCCCGGCCGGGGTGCTCCGGGGCGTACGGGACTTCCTGCTCGGCCGTCCCGGCGGGGCGGGCCGCGCCGGAGCCGTCGTGACGGGGGTGCTGGCGGCGGCGGCCGGTTACGCAGTGGGGAGCGTACGCGTCCGGCGCGACGGTGTGTCCTTCGCCGTGCCGGCGATCCAACCGGCGGGCGCTGCCGAGGAGGTGCCGTGAGCGGGGCGGAGCCGGCGGCCGGGGCGGGTCCGGTGGACAGGGCGGGCCCGGTGGACAGGGCCGTGCCGATCCTGATGTACCACGCCGTCGGCCACCGTCCGGCCGACGGCGTGTACGGCCTCTCCGTGTCGCCCGGGGCCTTCCGTAGGCAGATGGAGATCCTGGCCCGGCGCGGCTTCACCCCGCTCACGACGGCCGCGCTGGGCGAGCACTGGCGCACGGGGCGGCCCCTGCCGCCCCGGCCGGTGCTGATCACGTTCGACGACGGCTACGAGGGGGTGCACCGGCACGCGCTGCCGGTGCTCGCCGAGCACAGTTTCGCGGCCACCGTCTTCGTCACCACCGGCTGGCTGCGCGGGGCGTACGACGAGGGCGGCGCCCTGGACACCATGCTCGACTGGGGCCAGGTGCGTGAACTCGCCGCGACGGGTGTGGAGATAGGCGGCCACAGCCACACCCACCCGCAGCTGGACCAGCTCGACGGGGCGGCACTGCGGGCCGAGACCGTGCGTTGCCGGGAGATCGTCACCGCCGAACTCGGCGCCGCTCCGGTCTCCTTCGCCTACCCCTACGGCTACTCCACCCGTCGGGTGCGGCAGTCGGTCCGGGCGGCCGGCTTCGCGCAGTCCCTCGCCGTGGGCAACGCCCTGGCGCGCCGCCGCCAGGGGCCGTACGCCCTGGAGCGGGTGACCGTCCGCCGTGGCACGAGCGCCGCCGCCTTCGCACGGCTGGTCGAGGGCAGGTCGGTCGCCCGGGGGTTCGCGGTGGACCGGGTGCTCACCAAGGGGTTCGCCGTCGTGCGCGGCGCGCGCCGGGCGCACCGCGGGTTCGGGGGCTCCTGAGCCGTGGCCGCCCGGAGCCTCTCGTCCGGATCGGACCTGATCCGGACGAGAGCCCCCGGGGCAGCTCCTGAAACCTGGGTGCGCGGGGTGCCGCCGTGCCGGATCATGGGCGCCATGTCTGCCAACCCCGAGTCCGCCCTGCCGATCCGGCTCAACGTCGATGACAGCGATTCGCCGTCCGACGTCGTGGACGCGCTGTTCCTGGGCCGCTTCGCGACGGGCGAGCAGCCGTATTCGCACAGTTCCTCCCTCGACCGGGTCAAGTCGGGGGCGACCCTGCTCCCGACGGCGGCCACGGTCCTGCGGGCGGCCCGTGACGACGACCGCAGCGCGACGCTCGCCGAGGGCGACGGGTGGACGCTGCTCGTCTCGCGGTGGAACCGGGGCGCCGACGTCACGGTCACGGCCACCACCGCCGAGCTGGCCGGGAAGGTCCTGTCCGAGGCGACCGACGGGGCCCAGGACGAGCCGGAGCCGCAGCCCGAGAACGTCACCATGGGCTTCTGGTACGTCTCCCCGCGCCGGGGCCCGCACCGCACCACCCGGCAGATCGCCGCCGGCACCTGGGACGAGGTCCGGCCCAACTACACGGCTCCGGTGGCCGACGCGATGGACCGGCTGATGAAGGTGACCCCCGACGACATCGCCGGACGCCTGCTCCTGCTGCACGGCCCTCCCGGCACGGGCAAGACCTCGGCGCTGCGCACCCTCGCCCGGTCCTGGCGCGACTGGTGCCAGGTCGACTGCGTCCTGGACCCGGAGCGGCTCTTCAACGACGTCGGCTATCTGATGGACATCGCCATCGGTGAGGACGACGGTTCGGCGAAGGGGCGGTGGCGGCTGCTGCTCCTGGAGGACTGCGACGAGCTGATCAGGGGCGAGGCGAAGCACACAGCGGGTCAGGCGCTGTCCCGGCTGCTCAACCTGACGGACGGCCTGCTGGGCCAGGGACGGAATGTGCTGGTGGGGGTGACGACCAACGAGGACCTGGAGCGGCTGCACCCCGCGGTGGTCAGGCCGGGCCGCTGCCTGGCCCGCATCGAGGTCGGCTCGCTGACCCGTGCGGAGTCGGCGTCCTGGCTGGGTACGGAGGAGGGGCTCGGCCGCGAGGGCGCGACGCTCGCCGAGCTGTACGCCCTGCGGCGGGGCAGCGGCCCCGCGTCCGTGCCGAAGCAGGACGCGGGTGCGGACGCGGGGCTGTACCTCTGAGCCCGGCCTCCCATCGGGCGGGCTACCGCGCGTAGGCCGCCCGCACCGCGTCCTCGGCCAGGGACAGTGCGTCGGCCCTGGACAGGCCGAGGCGCTGGGCCTGATCGGCGTACTCCTGCGCCGCCGTCGCCGCGTGCCGGGCGGCGGCGTCGCCCGCGGCGGCGACGAACGTCCCGTTGCGCCCCCGCGTCTCGATCACCCCGTCGGTCTCCAGGGCGCGGTAGGCCTTGGCCACGGTGTTGGCGGCGAGGCCCAGTTCGCCGGCGAGGCCGCGTACGGTCGGGAGACGGTAGCCGACGGGCAGGGCGCCGGAGCGGGCCTGTTCGGACAGCTGGGCGCGCAGCTGTTCGTACGGGGCGGTGGCGGAGTCCGGGTCAACGGCGATCTTCAGGGTCACGGGCCGATTCTCTCCCACAGGGTGGTCCCGTCACCGGCCGCGCCGCCGCAAATTCGGAGGCGGCCCGACGGCACCCCGGGTTAGCGTCCGCGCATGACGGTCCTCGTACGTGACTTCCGGCCCGCCGACGCCGATGCCTGGGTACGGGTGCGGCGTGCCGCGCTGCCGTACATGGTGACGACTCCGGAGCAGGTCCTGAGCGACCTTGCCGACGCCCATCCCGACCGGCGGTACCGCCTGCTGGTCGCCGAGGAGGACGGCGAGGTGATCGGGACGGCGCAGGTGGGCATCTCGCACGAGAGCCCGACGCCGGGCCAGGGGTTCTGCAATCCGTACGTACATCCGGACAGGATGGGCCGGGGCGCGGGGTCACTGCTGGTGCGGGCCGGTGAGGAGCATCTGGCCGCCGCGGGTGCGACCGCCGTCTACACCTGGGTCCTCGACGAGCCGGCCAACCGGGCGTTCGCCGGGAAGCGGGGCTATGCGGCGCGCCGGCCGGCGCACTTCCTCCGGCTCGGTCTGGCGGACGGCGCGCTGCCGCCGCTCCAGGAGGTTCCTGTCGGCGTCGGGCTGCTGACGGCGGCCGACTTCGAGGACGATCCGCGCCCGCTGTTCGAGGCCGATGCGGAGGTGACCGCGGACGAACCGAGCGATGTCCAGGTGGAGTTCTCCGACTACGAGAACTGGCTGGCCTCGACCTGGCGGCGGCCCGGCTTCGACCACGCGCTGACCACGGTCGTGACGGTGGACGGGCGGATCGCGGCGTTCAGCGCGGCGCAGACCGACGGTCTGACGCGCTACTGGTCGGGCATGACCGGCACGCTGCGCGCCTTCCGCGGCAGGGGGCTGGCGAAGCTCGCCAAGAACGACTCCCTGCACCGGGCGCGGGCGGCCGGGTACACGGACGCCTACACCGGCAACGACGCCGAGAACGGCCCGATGCTGGCGGTCAACCGCTGGTTCGGCTACGAGATCTGCGCAACGGAGGTTCGCCATGTCCGCCGTCTCCCCTGAGCACGGCCTGTCCGGGAACACCCTGTCCGTCCACCTGGTCAAGGCGGGCAGCACCAAGATCCGCTACCCGGCGGACCTCGTCGGCGACGACGGCACCCGCATCACCGTCCGGGCCCCCTGGGCGGCTCCGGGAGTCCGGGACTTCGGCTTCGTACGGTTCGAGCCGGGCGACGTCTTCACCGAGCACTACTGGCGCGACCGGTGGTACGCCGTCAAGGAGGTCCGCACCGGAGCGGGACAGTTGAAGGGCTGGTACTGCGACATCACCCGGCCCGCCGTGCTCCGGGACGCCGAACTCCTGGTCGAGGACCTGGACCTGGACCTGTGGGTGTCGGCGGACGGCGCGTCCGTGCTGCGGCTGGACGAGGACGAGTTCGAGGAGAGCGGCCTGCCGGACCGGGACCCTGAGGCCGCCGGCGAGGCCCTGCGCGCCCTGGACGAACTGGAGCACCTGGCCCGCACCGAAGGGCTGGCGGGGCTGGTCGGCTGAGAGCAGCCCGGGCCTTATATGTGCATTATGCACACCGCAGGTATGATGCATATGCAAGGCGTCGTGTGGGGGCACGTAGCGCCGGAACACACGAGCGGAAGGAACCACACGGACATGACACTGGAGAGCAAGGTCGCGATCGTCACCGGCGGCGCGTCCGGCATCGGGGAGGCCGTCACCCGGCTGTTCGTCGAGCGCGGCGCGCGGGTCGTCGTCATCGATCTCCAGCAGGCGGCCGGGGACGCCGTCGTCGCCGACCTGGGGGATGCCGTGGCGTTCCTCCAGGGTGACGTCTCCGACCGTTCCGTGGCCGACCGGGCCGTCTCCACGGCCGTGGAGCGCTTCGGCAAGCTCGACGTCCTGGTGAACAACGCCAGCGCCTCCCGGGTGCGCCCCTTCGTGGAGCAGACCGAGGACGACTGGAAACTCGCCCTGGACACCGGCCTGTTCGCCACCCGCAACTTCATGGTCGCCGCCTACCCGGAGCTGCGGAAGGCCCAGGGCGCGGTGGTCAACTTCGCTTCGGGCGCGGGCATCGACGGCCAGCCGAACCAGGCGTCGTACGCGGCGGCCAAGGAGGCCATCCGCGGCCTGAGCCGGGTCGTCGCCAACGAGTGGGCAGCCGAGCAGATCCGGGTCAACGTCGTGTCGCCGATGGCGAGGACGGCGGGCGTCGCCCAGTGGGCGGAGGCCAACCCCGAGCAGTACAGGCTGTCTGCCGCCAAGGTCCCGCTCGGCCGCTTCGGGGACCCGATGAAGGACGTCGCGCCGGTCGTCGCCTTCCTCGCGAGCGACGACGCCCGCTACATCACGGGGCAGACCCTGATGGCCGACGGCGGAGCGATCAAGCTCCGCTGACCGGCCGGGCTCTCACGGCGCGACGAGCTCGACCTCGTATCCCGCCGTGTTCTCCAGGTACGCCGCGTAGTGGCCGCTGCCGCCGGCGTACGGGTGGAGCTCGGGGAAGAGGAGCCGCCAGCCGTGACCGGGGGCGGCCGCCACCAGGGCGTCGAGCGCGGCCCGGTCCCGGACGTGGAACGCCAGGTGGTTGAGGCCCGGGCGCAGCCGGTCGTGCGGCCCCCCGGAGCCGTCCGGTGACCGCTCGGCGACCACATAGCTGTCGCCGCGCCGCCAGCTCCTGCCGTGCGCCCAGCGCTGGTACGGGACATGGCCCAGCCGGCCGAGCAGCCAGCCCCACTGCGCCTCCGCCTCCGCCAGGTCGGGCACCCACAGCTCGATGTGGTGGACCCGGCCGGTGGGGACGGCGGACACCGGCAGCGGGACGGCACGCTGGATCCCGTCCGGGTCGTGGGCGACACCGTCGGCGTCCTGGTGCCAGTGGATCAGGAAGCGCTGCTCGGCGCGGTATCCGTCGAGGCCGGCACGGCAGTACGCCACCATGTCGTCGGGCAGCGCGTCCAGGGGGAACCAGTCCAGCTCGGAGCACTTGTCCGGCTCCGCGTTGCGGGGCGGGCGCGCGGGGTCGTGGTCCGCCTCGAAGAACCAGCCCATCCTGGGGCTGCCGCCCGGGCCCCTGTGCTGCATGACCAGGGCCACCCGGAGCTCGTCCGGATCCAGCTCGACGCCGATCTCCTCGGCCGCCTCCCGGACCATCGCCGCCCTGACGTCCTCGCCGTCCTCAGCGTGACCTGAGGGGATGCTGAGCAGTCCGTCCGCGTATCCCGTGCCGGCCCGCCGGGCGAGCAGGACGTCGGAGCCCCTGCGCAGGACGAGGTGGACGTCGACGATCTCGGTGTGCCGGTGCGGTGGCTCGGCCCTGGCCACCAGGGCGTACCTCTCGTCGTCGACCTCCTTGCCCCAGAGCAGGGGGTCGCCGGAGAGCGGCTCGTGGTGGACGCGCTCGGTGTGCTCGGTGAGGAGCGCGGTGAGGCGGTCGGCGGAGAGTCCGGTGCCGTTCCACACGCCTTCGACCAGGATCAGCCGGCCGCCCGGCCGCAGCAGCGAGAACCAGTGCCGCAGGACGGCCGCCGGGTCGGGCAGCAGCCACACGACGTGCCGGGCCAGGATCACGTCGAACCGCTGTCTGCCGACCGGGGGGTGCGCCGCGTCACCGACGAGCACCTCGGTGCCGGTCCCGGCCAGCTTGGCCCGTGCCTGCTCCACCATGCGCGCCGACCGGTCGACGGCGGTGACGCGGTGCCCCTGACCGGCGACGAGCAGGGCCAGGCTGCCCGTACCGCATCCGAGGTCGAGGACCGCGGAGCGCGCGGTGGGCAGCCAGGTCTCCATCCGCCGCGCCCAGGCGCTGCGGACCACCGGGTCGAGGAGCCCGTGGTCGGGCTCCTCGTCGAAGGAGTCGGCGGCGGCGTCCCAGTCGATCGTGGTCATGCCCTCGATCCTCTCAGCCGCCACTGACATTCCCTCACTGTTCCCGGCAGGCCTTCACGCCCGGTTCCGTGCCAGCCCCTTCCGCACCAGCGGCCACACCAGGATCAGCGCGACGACGACGTAGACCGTCACGGAGAACGGGGTGTCGACCAGGCCCGTCACGCTTCCGTCGCTGATCTGGAGGGCGCGCCGCAGCTGCTGTTCGGCGGACGGGCCGAGGATGACCGCGATGATCGCGGGCAGCACGGGCAGTCCGTACCGCCGCATCCCGAAACCGATCAGCCCGATCACCAGCAGGATCACCAGGTCGACGGCCTCTCCGCCGACCGCGTACGCCCCGACGGCGGCGAAGAAGAGGATGCCCGCGTAGAGGTAGGGGCGCGGGATCCGCAGGAGCTTCGCCCAGAGCGGTGCGAGGGGCAGGTTCAGCGCGAGCAGCAGCACCATGCCGACGAAGAGGGAGGCGATCAGGCCCCAGACCAGCTCGGGTTCACGTTCGAAGAGGAGCGGGCCGGGCTGGATGCCGTACTGCTGGAAGGCGGCCAGCATGACGGCGGCGACGGCCGTGGTGGGCAGGCCGAGGGTGAGCATCGAGACCAGGGTGCCCGCGGCGGAGGCGGAGGCCGCGGACTCCGGGCCGGCGACGCCCTCGATGGCGCCCTTGCCGAACTCGTCGCGGTGCTTGGAGAGCCGCTTCTCGGTGACGTACGAGAGGAAGGTGGGGATCTCCGCGCCGCCCGCCGGGATCGCGCCGAACGGGAAGCCGATGAGGGGCCCGCGCAGCCAGGACTTCCAGGTGCGCCGTACGTCGGACCTGCCGAGCCAGGGGCGGCCGACGGGGATCGGCTTGCCGCTGGAGCGGCGCAGGTGCGCGGCGACCCAGAGGGCCTCCCCGATGGCGAAGAGCCCGACGGCCACGATCACCACGTCGATGCCGTCGGCCAGTTGGAGCGAGCCGAAGGTCAGCCGCTGCTGGCCCGTCATCTGGTCCAGGCCGACGAGACCGATGGTGAGGCCGATGAGGAGCGACGCGAGGCCGCGGATCCGGGAGGAGCCGAGGACGGAGGTGACGGCGATGAAGGCCAGCACCATGATGGCGAAGTAGTCGGGGGCACCGATGTCGACGGCGAGCGAGGCGACGGTGGGGGCCAGGACGACCAGCAGGATCGTGCCGATCATGCCTCCGGCGAAGTGGCCGATGGCGGCGGCGGCGAGCGCCTGTGCGCCGCGTCCGGCCTTCGCCATCGGGTTGCCCTCGATCGCGGCGACGACGGCCGCGCTCTCCCCCGGGGTGTTGAGGAGGATCGAGGTGGTGGAGCCGCCGAACATCGCGCCGTAGTAGATCCCGGCGAACATGATGAAGGCGCCGGTCGGTTCGAGTCCGTACGTCACCGGCAGCAGCAGTGCCACGGCCATGGCGGGGCCGATGCCGGGGAGCACGCCGATCGCCGTGCCGAGCAGGACGCCGAGAGCGGCCCAGAGCAGGTTGACGGGCGTGAGCGCCGTACCGAAGCCGTCGATGAGGGAGTTGAGGGAATCCATCGGTCAGAGCACCCCCATCAGCGGGCCGCCCGGGAGGGGCACCCCGAGCAGGTTGTCGAAGACGAAGTAGGTCACCAGGGACAGTCCGGCCGCGATGAGCGGATCGCGGTCGTGGTGGCGGCTGCCGAGCGCGTAGGCCGAGCCCCAGAAGAGCAGGGCGCCGGAGATCGGGAAGCCGAGCGGGCCGATGAGGGCGGCGAAGGCGAGGAAGACGCCGGTGAGCAGGGCGACGGTGCGCCGGTCGGCGGGTTCGTCGAGGTCGACGTCCTCGCCGGCCTCCGCCTCGCCGCGGCCGCCCCGCAGGACGTCGACGGCCAGCAGCACGGCGACGGCCAGCAGTCCGATACCGACGGCTATGGGCACGGTCTTCGGCCCGACGGGTCCGCGCTGGGTGATGTCGACGCTCATCGTCAGGGCGTCGGTCAGGACGAGGACGCCCAGCGCGAGCAGCAGGACGCAGACGCCGAGTTCGGAGTGCTCGCGCAGCCAGGTGCGCGCACCGCCGGGCCGGGAAGGTGTGGTGGTCTCGTCGCTCACAGTCCCAGCTCCTTGAGGACGGTGGCGACCCGGCGGTCCTGGCCGTCCAGGAAGTCACCGAAGTCGTCACCGGTGAGGAAGGCGTCGTCCCAGCCGTTCTTCTCCATGGAGTCGCGCCACTGCTTCGAGGCGTGCAGTTCGCTCACCAGCCCGACGAGCTTGTCGCGTTCGGCGTCGGAGAGTCCCGGCGGGGCGACGATGCCGCGCCAGTTGGTGAAGTCGGTGTCGAGGCCGGCCTCGCGGAGGGTGGGCGCGTCGAGGCCGGGGACCCGCTTCGGGCCGGTGACGGCGAGCAGCCGCAGCTCACCGGCCTCGATCTGGTCGAGGTACTCACCGACGCCGGAGACGCCGAAGCCGACCTTGTCGCCGAGGATCGAGGCGAGCAGCTCGCCGCCGCCGTCGAAGGGGATGTAGTTGACCTGCTTCGGGGCGATCCCGGCGGCCTTCGCCATCAGCATGGGGGCGAGGTGGTCGGGTCCGCCGGGCGAGGAACCACCGCCGACGGGGATCTTCCCCGGGTCCTTCTTCCAGGCGGTGAGCAACTGGTCGATCGTCCGGTACGGGGAGTCCTTGGCGACGACGACGATGTCCTGCTCCTCGGTGAGCCGGGCGATCGGGGTGGTGTCGGAGAGGGTCTTTGGCGACTTGTTGGTGTGGACGGCGCCGACGACACCGAGGCCCATGGACATGGCGAGCTTGCCGTTGCCGCGCTCGGCGACCAGCCGGGTCAGGCCGACGGTGCCGCCCGCGCCGGGCAGGTTGAACACCTCGATGCCGTGGGTGAGGTCCGCGTCCTCGGCGTTCTTCGCCGCGGTGCGCGCCGTGATGTCGTAACCGCCGCCGGGTGTGTTGGGAACCATGAAGCGCAGTCCGGGGATCTGCGTGCCGGTGTCGGAGCCGCTGCCGGTGGAGAGCAGCGGGGGCCCGACGACCACCAGCAGCGCTGCCCCGAACAGGGCGAGGGGAGTGCGCAGTCGCACCGGATGCCGCCTTTCGAGCCGTGTACGGACGCGTGTGAGGTGGCCCACATGTTGCCTCCGCGTTAACGAGCTGTCGCCGTTCCGGAACCAATGGTCGTTGTGGTCGTTGTGGTCGCGCCCTACGGTGTCGGCGTGACGAAAGTGCTGGTGGTGGACGACGACTTCATGGTCGCCAAGCTGCACAGCCGGTACGTGTCCGCATTGGACGGGTTTACGGTCGTCGGCGTGGCCCACACGGGCGCCGAGGCCCTGCGCGCGGCCCGCCGGCTCCGTCCCGACCTGGTCCTGCTCGACGTCTTCCTCCCCGACATGGACGGGATCCAGGTGCTGCGGGAGCTGCGCGCGGCGGAGGAGCGCGACGGGGACGCCCACAGCGCGGACGCGCTCTTCATCACGGCGGCGCGCGACGCCGGGGTGGTCAGGGCGGCGCTGCGGGCGGGCGCGCTGCACTATCTGATCAAGCCGTTCCACCGCACGGCGCTCCAGGAGCAGCTCCAGCACGTGGCCTCGCTGCGCAACCGTCTGGACGCGCTGGACGAGGCGCGGCAGGAGGCCCGGCAGGAGGACGTGGACCGTATCTTCGGCACCCGTCCCCCGGGCTCCCGCGAGCTCCCCAAGGGTCTGGCGGCCCACACGGCGGACCTCGTGGAACGCGTCCTGCGCGAGCACCGGGACGGCTTGTCGGCCTCCGAGTGCGCCGAGGCGGGCGCCCTGTCCCGGGTCAGCGCGCGCCGCTACCTGGAGTACTTCGCGGAGACCGGCCGGGCCGAGGTGTCGCTGCGCTACGGCGGGACGGGCCGGCCGGAGCGCCGCTACCGCGCGGTGTCCTGAACCGCTCACCGCACAGCTGTCCTGTTCACGTATCGCTCGGCCCCCGGCCATGCGCTGCGCGTGAGCATGACATCAACGCCCGGGAGCGTGTCCGAGGTTGGCGCAGATCAACCGAGGAGGACGTACCCGTGGTCGCGAATTCCGTGTCCCGCAGGCAGATGTTCGGATTCGGCGGGGCGGCAGCCGCCGCGCTGATGCTCGGGACGGGGGCGTGGGAGGCGCAGTCCGCGTTCGCCGTACCCGCCCTGAAGGGTGACCCGTTCACCCTGGGTGTCGCCTCGGGCGACCCGACGTCGGACGGTGTGGTGCTCTGGACGCGCCTGGCTCCCGAGCCCTTCGCCCAGGACGGTCTCGGCGGTATGCCGGCGAAGCCCGTCCGTGTCCAGTACGAGGTGTCCCTCGACGAACGGTTCCGCCGGGTCGTACGCCGGGGCAGCGTCGTCGCGAGCCCCGAACTGGCGCACTCCGTCCACCCCGAGGTGCACGGGCTCGCCCCCGACCGCACGTACTGGTTCCGTTTCAGGGCCGGCTCGGCGATCTCCCCCGTGGGCCGTACGCGCACCACCCCGGCCCCCTCGGCCTCCCCCCGCGAGCTGAAGTTCGCCTTCGCCTCCTGCCAGGCCTGGCAGGACGGTTACTTCACGGCGTACCACCACATGGCGCGAGAGGACCTCGACCTGGTGGTGCACCTCGGCGACTACCTGTACGAGTCCGGTGTGAAGACGAACAAGCGCGGGGTGGTCACGGACCCGAAGTTCCACACGGAGACCCTCGACCTCGCCCGCTACCGGCTCCAGTACGGCCTCTACAAGTCCGAGGCCCCGCTCCAGGAGGCGCACGCCGCCTTCCCGTGGATCATGACGTTCGACGACCACGAGGTGGAGAACAACTGGGCGGGCGAGATCTCCGAGAACGACGACGACCCGGCGACGTTCCTGCTGCGCCGGGCCGACGCCTTCCAGGCGCTGTACGAGCACGCGCCGCTGCGCCGCACCCAGCTGCCGAAGGGCCCCGACGTACAGATGTACCGCAGGCTCCCCTACGGCCGGCTCGCCGACTTCACCATGCTCGACACCCGCCAGTACCGCGACGACCAGCCGTGCGGTGACGGCGCGTCGGCCGACTGCGACGACCGTTTCGACACCGACCGGACCCTGCTCGGGGCCCGGCAGCGGGACTGGGTCCTCAAGGGCTTCAGCCGTTCGCAGGCGCGCTGGCAGATCCTCGGCAACCAGGCCCCGATGGGCCAGACCGACCAGGACCCCGGCCCGGGCACCACGGTCTGGATGGACCCGTGGGACGGTTACGTCGCCGAGCGCAACCGGCTGCTCGCCGAGGCGGACACCCGCGGGGTGCGCAACCTGGTCGTGATCACGGGTGACCGCCACCAGAACTACGCCTGGGACCTCAAGCGCGACTACGCCGACCCCGAATCGGCCACCGTCGGCTCGGAGTTCGTGGGCACCTCGATCACGAGCGGCGGCGACGGCGCGGACATGACGGCCCAGGGCGAGACGTTCCTCGCGGCCAACCCGCACATGAAGTTCTTCAACAACCAGCGCGGCTACGTGCGCGTCACGGTGGACCGGGAGCGGTGGACGAGCGACTTCCGCGTCCTGCCCTTCGTGACGAAGCCGGACGCGGCGATCAGCACGCGGGCGAGCGTGGTCGTGGAGGACGGGACGCCCGGCGTCCAGGTCTGACGTCCGCTCCCCTGCCGCCGGGCACCTCCGTACCGGGGTGTCCGGCGGCCGGTTCCTGAGCCCTCTCCTAACCGTCCCTTAAGCGCGCCATAACGATCGCCACCTGCGCCTTTTCCCGCCCGGATCCGGTCCCGGAGGCGGCTAGCTTGCTGATCACCAGTCCTGGTCAGAAGCCGTGCCGCCGAAGGAGAACCACCACCATGGCCGTCATCACCACCGCCCGCCGCAAGGTCGCCGGAACCGTCGTCGCGCTCGGCATCGCGCCGCTGGCGCTGACCGGGCTCTCCGCCGTCCCGGCCGCCGCCCACGGTTCGCTGAGCGACCCCGTCAGCCGGGTCTCGGCCTGCTTCGCGGAGGGGCCGGAGAACCCGCAGTCGGGGGCCTGCCAGGCGGCGGTGGCGGCGGGCGGCACCCAGGCGCTGTACGACTGGAACGGCGTGAACATCGCCAACGCGGCGGGCAAGCACCGTGAGCTGATCCCGGACGGCAAGCTGTGCAGCGCGGGCAACGACAAGTTCAAGGGGCTCGACCTGCCGCGCGCCGACTGGCCGTCCACGCCCATGAAGGCGGGCAGCCACACCTTCCGGTTCCGGGCGACCGCTCCGCACAAGGGCTCGTTCGAGCTCTACCTGACCAAGGCGAGCTACGACCCGACGCAGCCCCTGAAGTGGTCGGACCTCCAGGAGAAGCCGTTCGCCACGGCCACCGACCCGACGCTGCAGGACGGGTCGTACGTCTTCGACGGCACCGTGCCTGAGGCGTCGGGGCGGCAGCTGATCTACACGGTCTGGCAGCGGTCGGACTCCCCCGAGGCCTTCTACGCCTGCTCCGACGTGGTCTTCGGCGGTGCGAGCGGCGGCAGCGGTTCCGTCGCGGCCGCTCCGGCGCCGGCCGCGTCCGCCCCGTCCGAGGCGGAGATCGACGAGGGCGCGGGCAAGTCGTCCGTCGAGCACAACGGCCATGGTGACGACGACGCGGCGACCGGCGCGGAGGTCACCGAGGCGGCTCCGGCCGCGGAGGCCGAGGAATCCTCGGCGAACGCTCCCGAGCCGAACGGCGCCGGCGCGTCCCCCGTGGACGCGGCGCCCGGGGACACCGCGCTCGCCGAGACGGGTGGCAGCAGCAGCACCTCGTACCTCGCGATCGGCGGGGCCGCCGCGCTGGCGCTCGGCGCGAGCGCCCTGTTCGTGTCGGTCCGCCGGCGGGCCGCGGGCGGCGCGCACCGCGCCTGACCGGTGACCGGCGGGCCCCCGGAGAACACACCCGGGGGCCCGTCGGCGCGTCTCAGCCGATGACCGAGGCGCAGGTGGTCGGGGTGGCGCGCGCCGGGTCGAGGGCGTTCGCCACCTCGTGGAAGGCGATCCGGTCGATGGTCCCGATCGCCACGTGCTCGGACAGGTCGACCGGGCACAGGTCCTGGAGCAGGACGTTGCGTACGTTCGGTCCGTCCAGGTACTGCGTGCGGTACGGGGTGACGACCTCGTCGTAACGGGTCGCGATGACGGTGTAGCGGACCCCGGGCACGGTGTCGGCGCCCGCGTTGAGCTTCGTGATGAACGCGGAACCGGCGACCTGGTCGGCGAGGCCGGGGGTGTTCATGGTGAGGAGGTCCTCGATCCCCGGGAAATACGGCAGCAGCCGGGTGAGGCCCAGGAGCGTGGTGCCGTGGTTGTCGGGGGCGATCCCGACGAGTGCGTTGACCTTGTCGGCCCCGCCGAGGAACTTCAGGTAGTAGTTGGGCATCATGCCGCCCTGGGAGTGGCCGACGAGGTCGGCCTTCGGGGCGCCGGTGGCGCCGAGCACCTTGTCGACGAACACGTCGAGCTGTCCGGCCGACTTGTCGATCGGGCCGAGTCCGTTGAAGAACGGCACGCCCGGGAGCTGGCCGTAGTCGAGCGAGAAGACGCAGTAGCCCCGGTTGACGAGGTACGGCGCGAGGACCAGCCAGTTGTCGACCGAGTTCCCGAAGGTTCCGTGGACGAGGACGACCGGGCGGGGGTGGGCTGCGGAGGGCTTGCAGGAGTAGTCGTTCCATCCACGGGACGGAGCGGCGGCTTCCGCCGCGGTCGCGGTCGCCGTGGGGGCGACGAGCGCGGTGACGGCGAGGAGGAGGGCGGCGAGGGTGCGGCGGGCGCGTGGGGAGCGCCGGGCACGGGTCCAGGGCAGCATCGGTTGATCTCCTTGCGGCTCAAGGGAGTTGCGATGTCGTGCGCCCTGCGGTCCGGACCACAAGTGAGATACGTCTCTACGTGCTCATGCCAAGTTACGCATGGGTAAGGTCGCGGGGGAAGTTACGCGTCGGTAAAAAGATTCCGGGTGCCCGAGGTCAGGCCGCGAGCCGCCCGGGCTTCACCACCTGCGGACCGAACCTCGCCCGCAGCCTGTCGGACACCGCCTCGATCCGCCGCGCCCGTTCGTCCACCGGGTCGAAGGTGAGCTGGTGGGCGGCGCGTTCCGCGTCGTGGAGCCCTTCCGCCCGCAGCCCGATCCCCCGCACCCGCGCCCGCTGCAGGGCGAACGAGTCCTGGATCCGGTACGCGAGCAAGGTGAGCGCCGCCGAGTGGGCGGTGGGCTCCTGGAGCGTACGGCTGCGGGTCAGCGTCGCGTAACCGGTGCGGTTCGCGTAGCGCACGGAGACCGCGAGGGAGCGGCACACCTGCCCGTCGCCGCGCAGCCTGGCCCCCAGCTCCTCGGTGAGCGAGAGGAGCGCGCGGCGGTGCTGCTCCGGGTCCAGTTCGTCGCGGGGGAAGGAGCGTTCGGCGGCGATCGACCGGGCGGCGGCGTTGGGCACGACCCGCGTACGGTCGATGCCGTTGGCCCGCTCCCACAGCTCGCGCCCGGCCCGAACGCCGGTGATCCGCTGCAGGGTGGCGAGCGGTGCGGCGGCTATCCGGCCGATGGAGTCGAGCCCGTATCCGCACAGGGTGCGCGCGGTCGCCGGCCCGACGCCGTCCAGTGCGGCGGCGGGCTTGGACGCGAGGAAGCCGGCGTGCTCACCGGGGGGCACCACGAAGGTCGTTCCGGCCGTCGCCTGCCGTGCGGCCATCCTGGCCAGCATGGGGTTGGTGGCCGCCCCGATCGCGCAGTCCACGCCGTGCAGGGCCAGCGCGCGCACCCGGATCACGGAGGCCAGACCTGCCGTGTCCTGCCCGAAGTAGCGCAGGGCGCCGCTGACATCGGCGAGCGCGGCGCCGGGCGGGGCCGCCTCGACGACCGGGGTGAACGCCCCGAGGAGGGCGAGGAGTCCCTCGTAACGCGCGCTGTCCGGCAGTCCGCCGCCGATCAGGCGGAACCGCAGGCACAGGACGGCAGGCCGGTCGTTCATCCCGCGCTCCCCTGGCTCTGGTGCCACAGCTTCCTTCCGGTGGGTGTCCCTTCACCGGCGGGCTGGAGATCGGACCACGGGTTCATCTCGTAGCCGGTCGGCAGCTGGATGCGGCGGCCGTCGTCGGCGGCCTTCTCCTCCTCGCCGGAGGCGGGCTCCTCCGCCAGCCGCGCCGCGACCGCGTCGAGGCCGCCGGTGCGCCGGAGTTCGGCCAGCTCCGCCAGGTTCCAGGCGGCCGAGCCGACCACGCTCAGGCTGCGCGCGCCGCGCCGCTGGACCACTCCGCGCACGAGCAGCAGCCAGGAGTGGAAGACGGTGTGCGCGCAGGCGGCGTGGCTGTCGTCGAAGAAGGCGAGGTCGACCAGGCCGGTCCCGTCGTCGAGGGTGGTGAAGATGACCCGGCGCCCGGAGCGGACCGGCGGGGTCTGGGTGGCCACCTTGGCACCCGCGACCAGCACGGTCTCCCCGTGTCCGGCCTCCCGCAGCCGCTTGGCGGAGATCGCGCCCAGCTCCTCCAGGAAGGCGTGGTGATCGCCCATCAGATGACGCGACACATCCATGCTGAGGACGCCGAGCTCGGCGCTGAGGCGTTCGGCGTCATTGAGGTCGGGCAGCCCGACGGTGCCGGTCCTGTGCCCGCCGCCGAGCGGGAGCTGGGCTCCCGCCGCACCGGAACCGGAGCTCCGCTGGGCGCGGTGCAGCTCGGACAGGTGCAGCAGCAGATCACGGCGGTTGGCTCCGAAGGCGTCCAGCGCGCCGACCTGGGCCAGCCGTTCCGCGGCCGGCTTTCCGGGCCTGGCCCGCTGCCAGAAGTCCAGCAGCGAGGTGTAGGGCTGCCCGGTCTCGATCCGGGCTACCTCGGCCTCGCTGATGCCGTGGACGTCCGAGAGAGCCAGCCGCAATCCCCATTTCTCACCATTGTCACCAGACACCAGTTCGATCCTATGGGTGGCCGCCGACCGGTTCACGTCCAGCGGCAGCACCGGTACCCCGCGCCGCCGCGCGTCCGCGAGCAGCAGCCGCTTCGGGTACATCCCGGGGTCGTGCGTGAGCAGCCCGGCGTAGAAGGCCGCCGGGTGGTGCGCCTTGAGCCAGGCCGACTGGTACGTCGGCACGGCGAAGGCGACCGCGTGCGCCTTGCAGAAGCCGTAGCTCCCGAACGCCTCGATGATCTCCCAGGCACGGGCGATCACCTCGGCGCCGTACTTCCTGCGCGCCGCCTGCTGGGCGAACCAGACCCTGATCCGGGCCTGCGACCCGGGGTCGGAGAGCCCGCGCCGCACCCGGTCGGCCTCACCGCGTCCGCAGCCGGTCATGATGTCCACCATCTCGATGATCTGCTCGTGGAAGACGACCACCCCGTAGGTGTCGCGCAGCGTCTCCTCCAGATCGGGATGGGGATGGCGCACGGGCGCGCGGCCGTGCCTGGCCTCGATGAACGGCCGCACCATGTCGGCGGCGACCGGCCCCGGCCGGAACAGCGAGATGTCGACCACCAGGTCGTGGAAGGTGGCGGGCTGGAGCCGGCCCACCAGGTCGCGCTGGCCGGGCGACTCGATCTGGAAGCAGCCCAGCGTCTCGGCGCTCCTGATCAGCCGGTACGTCTCGGGGTCGCCCTGCGGTACGGCGTCCAGGTCGACCTCCCGCCCCGAGGCCCGCTTCACCTCGGTCACCGCGTGCGCCATCGCCGACTGCATCCGTACGCCGAGGACATCGAGCTTGAGCAGCCCGAGGTGCTCCACGTCGTCCTTGTCGAACTGGGACATCGGGAAGCACTCGCCGCTGGTGGGCACGACCGGGGTACGGCGCAGCAGCGCGCCGTCCGAGAGGAGCACCCCGCACGGGTGCATGGCGATGCCGCGCGGCAGGGCGTCCAGGGACTCCACCAGGTCCCAGAGCCGACCGTACCGCTCCTTCCGCCCGGCCACGGCGCGCAGTTCGGGCAGCTCCTCCATCGCGGCGCGGGCGTCCCTGGCCCGGATGTGCGGGAAGGCTTTGGCGAGCCGGTCGGTCTCGGCCGGGTCCATGGAGAGCGCGGCGCCGACGTCGCGGATGGCGTGGCGCACCCGGTAGGTCTCGGGCATGGAGACGGTCGCGACCCGCTCGGCGCCGAAGCGTCCGATGATCGCGCGGTAGACGTCCAGCCGGCGGGCGGACTCCACGTCGATGTCGATGTCGGGCAGCACGAAGCGCCGCTTGGACAGGAACCGCTCCATGAGCAGCCCGTGTTCGACCGGGTCGGCGTGGGCGATCCCGAGCAGGTGGTTGACCAGGGAGCCGGCCCCGGATCCGCGTGCGGCGACCCGTATGCCCATGCTCTTCACGTCGTCGACGACCTGGGAGACCGTCAGGAAGTAGGAGGCGAAACCGTGGTGGGCGATGATGTCCAGCTCGCGGTGCATCCGGTCCCAGTAGTCGCGCCTGCGGTCGTAGCCGTGCCGCACCATGCCCGCGGCGGCGCGGGAGGCCAGCACCCGCTGGGCGGTGCGCCGCCCGGCGCCGACGAGGTGCGGTTCGGGGAAGTGGACGCTGCCGAGCCCCAGGTCGTCCGACGGGTCGACGAGGCAGGCGTCGGCGGTGTGCCGGGTCTCCGCGAGCAGCCGCTCACCGGCACCCTGTCCGAGCCCCGCGGCAGAGGTGATCCGCTCGGCGGTCTCCCGCATCGCATGGGCGTCCTTGAGCCAGCGCTCCCCGCTGTCGAGGGGGGAGCGGCGCGGGTCGACGGGGACGAGCCGGCGGGCCGAGTCGAGTACGTCGGCGACGGGGCCCTGCCCGGGGTCGGCGTACCGGACGGCGTTGGTCAGCACGGCCCGCACCCCCTGCTCGGCGGCGAAGCCGACGGTACGGGCGGCGAGCCGCAGCGATCCGGGGCCGGTGCCCTCGCGGCCGTGGTGGACGGCTTCCAGGCGCAGGGCGTCGCCGTAGATCTCCCGCCAGGGAGCGAGCAGCGCGGCGGCCCGGTCCGGCCTGCCCGCGGCCAGCGCGGCGCCCACCTCGGAGGCGGGGCCGAGCAGCACGGTGAGCCCTTCGGCGGGCAGCGCGTCCCGGCCGACCAGGGGCTGCCCGGCGTCCGGGACCCCGGCGCCGGGGGCGTGGGCGGCGCTGACCAGTCGGCACAGCCCGGCCCAGCCACGGGCGCCGTCCCGGGCGAGGAAGGTGACCCGGGGTGCGGATTCATCGACAAAGGCACCTCCGCGGACCGGTGTACGCGGCTTGTGCGTACGCCCTTCCCCGCCGATCTGCGGCGCCACCGCGAGTTCCGCCCCGAAGAGCGGCCGTATCCCGGCCTCCTCACAGGCCCGGGCGAAGCGGACCGCACCCGCGAGGCTGTCCCGGTCGGTCAGCGCGAGAGCGTCCATCCCCCGCTCGACGGCACGCTCGACCAGCCGCTCCGGGTGCGACGCCCCGTACCGCAGGGAGAACCCGGAAACGGTATGCAGATGCGTGAACCCTGGCATCCGCACCTCCTGGACCGATCCGTACTCACCACCCCTCGCTCTCCACCATAGACCAAGTTTCGAACGTTCGTACGATAACCAGGGGCGGGGCCACCTCTCCGCCATTCGGCCCGCTCCCGCCTGCGCGAACGGCGCACCGCCCCGACCGTGGGGGCATGACTTTCGCTGACGAGGTGAAGAGCGCCGTCACCACACGGGCCGCACTGCTGGTCATCGGCGTACTGGCACTGCAGCTGCTGTTCATCGCCTCCTACGTCGGCGCGCTGCACAGGCCCGACCCGACGGATGTCCCCTTCGGGGTCGTCGCTCCGAAGCAGACGTCCGGACAGCTCGTCACCCAGCTGGACCGCCTGCCGGGCGGCCCGCTCGATCCGCGCGCGGTCGCCGACGAGGGCGAGGCCCGCCGGCAGATCCAGAACCGCGACCTCGACGGCGCCCTGATCGTCAGCCCCACCGGGTCGACCGACACCGTGCTCGTCGCCTCCGGCGGCGGAACCGTACTGGCCAACACCCTGGTCAAGATCATCAAGGAGGCGGACGGCCCCCGGGGGCGCACGGTGCGGACCGTGGACGTGGCCCCCGCCTCCCCGGGCGACTTCAACGGCCTCTCGTCCTTCTACCTGGTCGTGGGCTGGTGCGTCGGCGGCTACCTCTGCGCCTCGATCCTGGCGATCAGCGCGGGCGCCAAGCCCGCCAACCGGCAGCGCGCGGTGATCCGCACCGGGGTCATGGCGCTGTACTCGATCGCGGGCGGGATCGGCGGCGCGATCATCATCGGTCCGATCCTCGGCGCGCTGCCGGGCAGCTTCTGGGCGCTGTCCGGCCTGGGCGCCCTGATCGTCTTCGCGGTCGGCATGATCACGCTCGCCCTGGAGGCGCTCACCGGGATCGTCGGCATCGGCCTGGCCGTCCTGATCGTCGTGATCGCGGGCAACCCGAGCGCGGGCGGCGCCTTCCCGCTGCCGATGCTGCCCGACTTCTGGCGGGCGATCGGCCCGGCCCTGCCACCGGGAGCGGGGACCTGGACCGCGCGCTCGATCGCGTACTTCAGGGGCAACGCGGTCACCGGTCCCCTGCTGGTGCTCTCGGCCTGGGCGGCCGTCGGCACGATCCTGACGCTGTTCCTGTCGATGCGCCGCCGGGACACGGACGGCACGCCGCCGGAGGCGGCCCCCTCCGGCGGCAGCTCACGCCTCGGCTGACGACGGCCCGCGCCGTACCGCCCTCGGCCCGGGCGCCGGCGCGGAGCGGCGCCGATCGGGCGTACATGCGCAGCGCCCCGGGGAGGCACGCACCCGCGGCCCCCGGCGCAGCTGAACTCCTGGCGTCCAATTGACGAAGACGCTAGGCATGACAGGTCCATGACGTCATTCTGGGAGCGGCCTCGCGAGACCCGCGAGGAGTACGGACGGCCCAACCCCCTTCCACTCACCGGAGGTTGCTCATGCGTCGCCGATTCGCCGCCCCGCTCGCCACACTCGCCCTGTCGCTCCCGCTCGCCCTCGTACCTGCCGCTTCCGCCTCGGCCGCCCCGTCGGACAAGCCGCAGGTCCTCAGCTCCTGGACCCAGACGAGCGCCTCCAGCTACAA
Source organism: Streptomyces sp. NPDC102451 (assembly GCF_044765485.1). Taxonomy (NCBI): domain Bacteria; kingdom Bacillati; phylum Actinomycetota; class Actinomycetes; order Kitasatosporales; family Streptomycetaceae; genus Streptomyces; species Streptomyces sp. NPDC102451. The sequence continues at coordinate 120,762 of NZ_JBIWKD010000010.1, forward strand.
CGCGTGGAACTCCGCCCGCAACAACCAGGGCGCCTGGGCCGCGTACGGCTTCGACTGGTCGACGGACTACTGCAGCACCTCCCCCGACAACCCGTTCGGCTTCCCCTTCCAGACGGCCTGCGCCCGCCATGACTTCGGCTACCGCAACTACAAGGTCGCCGGCACATTCCCCGCGAACAAGTCCCGGATCGACTCCGCGTTCTACTCGGACCTCAAGCGCGTGTGCGCGGCCTACTCCGGCGCCAAACTGACCTCGTGCAACGGCACGGCCTGGACGTACTACCACGCCGTGGACATCTTCGGCGTGGCCCCGGCCAAGTCGACGCCCGACAGATCCGGGGCCGCCTGACCGTCACCGTCGTGCCCCTGACAAGGACGGGGCCTGAAGCCGCTGTTGCAGCGGCCTCAGGCCCCTCGTCGATACGAGAACCTGAAAGGAGGCAGAGGCCACTTCCGGTGGCATCAGCAAGCTCCCGCAGCGCACGGCTCCCGGGGCGGGCAGCGGCCAGTCTGCGCATGGCGTCGTCTCACACGAGATGTCGCAGTATCCCTCGGCGCTGCAGTTCCGCGATGTGCTCGGCAGCCCGTCGCGGCGCTTCCCCGCCACGTATCAGGACACCTGCCTCGATATTGCGTCGGGCGGCGGACCCCGTGAGGTTCGCACTGCCCAGGAAGAGCACCCGTCGGTCGGCGACGGCGAGTTTGGCGTGCTGACGTGAGGCGGGCCCGGCAGCGGGGTCGCGTACCCAGTGCCAAAGGTTCAGTCCGGGTATCGATGCAAATGCACCGGCCGGTTCCCGGCCCGTCAGAAGACCACGCGCACCTGCCAGCGTCTCCACCACCACATGGACCCGCACCCCTCTGGCCGTGGCCTCGGTCAGGGCCCGTGTCAGTGCCGGGTAGGGGCGGGCCGCGTATGTCATCGCGAGCAGTTCGTCCCGGGATTCGTCGATGACCTCGACCAGAACCTGGGCCGTCGCCCGCACGGGCACCCCGGGGGTGGAGGGGCCGCTCCACACCGTTGCCACCCGGACCGCGTCCCGTGCGCGCAGTTGCGCCGCGACATACCCCCGCAGGTAGGCCGCCGCCTCTGCGGCGCGCAACTCGTCCGCCTCCAGGCTCTCGTACATCTCGGCGACGGTTTCCCGGACTGCGGGCGTGGCCAGTTCCGTCAGAACCCGTTCCTTGCTGTGTCCTCGGGCCAGCATCCCGGCCAGGTCCTTGGTGCGAGAAGGGCCGAGAGCCACGGCCGCCGCCGCGGCCGCGGCTTCGAACCTGCGCCGGCTCATGGCAGCAGAGCGACCGGCGTGAGCACCTGGTCCTTGTCGCCGGCGAGGGGTACGAGGAAGCGGCGGTCGAGGAACCGATTGCCGCGCTCACATGTGGTCTCGGAGACGAAGAGGCAGATGTGGCAGGCAGCTCCGTGCAGGAAGTCCGCAGGATCGTGCGGCAGCCTCTCCGAGCACAGCGGGTCGCCCGAGCAGTGGGACGCGTCCCCCAGCGCCCGGCGGACGATACGGCCGAACTCCCGCTCCTCCGCGAGCGAGACGAGGCCGCCCAGGGTGCCTTCGGAGTCCGGCACGGCGGTGTAGATGAGGATGCCTGTCCTCGGGTCCTCCTCGGTCCCCGCGTAGATCCGCTCGGCGAGGGAGGCCGAGTTGTAGCCGCACTCCAGCGCGATGGTACGGATCAGCAAGTGGGAGAGAGTGTGCAGAGCGATGTAGCGTGCCCCGGGCCAGCCGTGCAGGGGGTCGAAGTCACTGGTCTTGCGGTCCGACCTGCGGTTGGTACGGAAGCGGCCGAAGGCTTCCCGATGGGCCTCCATCTGCGAGGAGTTCTCCACCCTCGCCACCCATTCGGCCATGAGTCCGTCGTGAACCCGCAGGAAGATGCCCTCACCGCGCACTTCACTGGCCGGCACCCAGTTCTGCGCGGTGCGGGAGAGACGCACCTCCTGGCCGATTTCCGGCGACTCCGGGTCGGGCGCGTCGAGCCGGGTGAAGCCGATCAACGCACGTGCCTCGCGGAGGCGTTCGACCTGCCGAACGTCACAGAACAGCTCGTCAAGTGGCGAGGGCACGGGCACCTGCCGCAGGGCGAAATCGTCGCTCGGCTGTGGGACAGGACCGGAGAGGGCATCCCATTCCGGGCCGTACAGACCCGCCTGGACATCCGGTGCCGAGGGAGCGGCCCCCTCGGCACCCTCCTTTCGGGCCGCGATGGCGGCGACGACCGCATCGGCATCGAACTCCTTCAGGAACCCGAACTTGGCCATGCCGGCCATGAAGTCGAACTGGGCGCGTTCCCCGATGACCTGAAGATCCGGCCAGTGGTTCTCGAGAAGCTTGTCGATGTCGCCCCCCTGTCCCTTCGGCAGCGCGAGAGCGCTGAGGACCAGTGGGAACCACTGGTTCGACGCACCGGCAACCATCAATACAGCCCCCTGGGTGCAGCCGTTCGACTCGAAGGAACCCAGGTGCGGATGGCGCCCCCGACACCGGGGCAGGTTACGGCGGCCCCGTTCTCCCATCGCCTCGCGGATATTGCGCTTGGCGGCGCAGGCGACGCATTCGATGGTGACATTGGCCGCCTGGTTGCCACCGTGGTCCTTCATACGCAGTTTGGGACGAGCGGTCTTCGAGCAGCTCTGACCGTGGTGGACGTACGCCGTGTACGGGAACTCGTCCAGGTGTCCGGCGGTACAGACGAGGGTGAAGCGGGCCGCGACGGCGAGGGGCTTGCTCTTCTTGCAGTCATGGACGAACTTCGCCTCGTGCGGGGTGCGCGGATTGGAGTTGATGAAGGCGAACTCACCCGAGTCGACAGCTGCCAGAACATTGCACGCCGTGCATCGCAGCCACTGTGGGAACGGAGTGACGGGAACACCGATCCCCTGCGCGGCCCACCCCTTGGGGTCGCTGTCCCCGCCCTCCAGCCAGGGGGCGGACCGCAACTGCTCGATCTCGTTGCGCCCGTAGCGCTGGAGCGAACGGTTGGCGGCGGCTCGCAGACGGGGCTCATCGATGTCGTAGTCGGTGACCCCGGAGTAGCTCCAGAAGTCGAGCCCCTTGACCAGGACGGAGAAGTTGGGAAGGTCGACGAGGGAACCGATGCCCGTGGTGAACATGAGGTGGCTGGGGCGGACAGCGCCCACCCGGCGGTTGGAGTTGTGGCTCATCGCTGTCCCTTTCCGGTTGCGCCGGTTGTGGTGGGTCCGTATTCGTCGCTGTCCACGACACCCGTTTCGTCGGAGTCCGAGTCGGTGCCGGCCGCACCGAAATTCCACTCGGGCCCTGCACCCGCGGGTTCGTCGAGGAACGCGCCGCCGCCGGGCAGGAGCATGTTGATCTCGTTCTCCGTCTCACGCATGGACATACCGACGGTGAGTTCGGTCCACTGCGAGCCGTCGGCCCGTCGCAGGAGTCCGTTCACAATCGTGTTCTTGCGCTTCTCCCGCCGGTAGCCGAGAGCCGCGCTGCTCTCGTCCCGTTTGCGGCGCCATTCGTCCTTGAGCCGGTCCAGGCGTTCGCCGAGGTACTCACGGGCACGTTCCTGGCCGACCCTTTCGGCGCGGTCCAGGAACCGGCGTTCCACCTCTGCAGCGAGCGGTCCGTCAAGGTCGACCACCTGGGCGTCCAGATTGCGGGAGGTCTCGTCCGCCGCCTGGCGCAGCGCGGCAACGTAGGTGGCGGCCACTCCCCGGTCCAGGGACCGGCGGGTGAACGGCGTGACGGAGAGGGCTTCGACCTGCCGGTAGAACGTTGCGTGGTAATGCTCGAAGTCCTCGTAATGCGCGAGGTCGCGCGGGCGTGCCCAGTTGTAGAGGGTGACAACGAGGCCGGGGCGTCTGGCGTCACGGCCGACACGTGAGGACGCCTGAATGTATTCGGCGGTGTTCTTGGGCTGACCGACGACGAGCATCAGTCCGAACCGTGAAACGTCTACGCCGACCTGCAGCATGGAGGTGGCGAGAGCGACGTCCACGGCCTGACGGGCGAGGGGAGTCATCGATGCCCGGGGCTCACGCTTCTCCTTGATGGCGGTGGCGTATTCGCGCAGAAACGCGCGTCGCCGCTCGGATGTGTCGCGTTCCGGATCGAAGCCGGTCTCCAGCCGCTTGAGTGCGGCGCCGATGTCGGCGGAGGAGATGCGTGATGTCAGCTCCTGGATGCTGAGCATCCCAGCCTTGCTGACGATGCGGTCGGACAGGGTGTCGTGCCCTTTACGGCTGCCGTTGGAGCGCACCCGGGTGGTGATGTCGTCATCCATGTACCGGCGCATACCGGCGAGTTCACGGGTCGCGTTGAAGTAGCCGACGAGAGTCATGTACGGATCGGCGGGCTTGCCGTAGTCGTCGAAGAGCTGCTGTCCGGCCAGCAGCAGGATCTCGGCAACCTTGATCTCGGCGGCCTTGAGGCGGGTCCCGTGGGCGCACACTCCGAGATAGCGCCTGCCGGGGTTCTCACGACTGAGCTCGACCTGCCGGGAGAAGAACGTGTCGCCGACGTCCAGGACCTGCGGCGGAAAGACAGCGACCTTACGACCGAAGACCCCGAGCACCTGGTCCGCAGCCCGTTTGGTGGTCGCCGTGGAAGCGACGATCTTGGGGCCGGCCTCGCACTGCCTGCCCTGGGCATCGGTGAAGCTCCAGGTGCACAGCTGGTCGATGGCGGACTCGAACAGACCGACAGTGGTGCCGAGGGCGCCGGAGATCAGGTGGAGCTCGTCCTGGATGATCAGGTCCGGCGGCCGTAGACGGGTGACGGGGTGTGCGGTGACACCGGGCAGGTCGCCCTTGGCGTGGTGGCGGCTTCCGCAGCCGGTCCTGGCATCCAGGTCCTCGTGCCGGTAGCCATGGCGCGGGCAGATCTCGGTGACGCGCCCGAACAGGAGACCGGCGTACCCGTTCCAGGGAAGCTGGGCGAACTTGTCGACGGTGGCGATCAGCAGCGACGGCGCGAGCCGGTAGATCTCCTCGTCGACCGTGAGGACCGGAATGCCCTCGCCCGGGGACTCCAGCCTCGAGAAGGGGCATCGGTCGGCGCCTTCGCCGCGCGGGCAGTACAACAGGACCCGACGCCTGGCCTCGTCGTACTCCATGTGGGAGCGGGCCGTCAGACCGCTGCCGCACCACGGGCAGGTGAGGACCTGAAGGACCCGGGCGTGTTTGTCGCTGGCGCTCTCGCGAGCGCCCGCAATCTGTTCCTTGGCCTCGTCGAACCAGTTGGGCGAGACGGAGGTCCCTACCCACAGTCCGATACGGAACGGAGTGGCGCCCCAGCGCACGTCCCGGGCGAACTCCTCCCGGCGCAGCACCTCGCAGGCCGCGACGAGAGCGGCGGCGCGCTGGAACTGCTGGGCGGTCAGCAGCCGCAGCGTATAGCGCATGAGTACGCCGACGCCGGCCTCCCCGCTGCGGGCCTGGGTCCCGGAGCCGACGGTGCCCTGCAGGCGGCGCAGGGCGAAGGTGTACGCGGCGAGTCCGAGGTATGCCTCGGTCTTGCCACCGCCGGTCGGGAAGAACAGCAGGTCTACCAGGGCTTCGCGACCCGTTCCACGGTGCGGGTGGCCCGGTGTGCTGAGAGAGGCGAGGTTGAGCAACACGAAAGCAATCTGGAACGGGCGCCAGCTGGCTCCTTCCTTGCCCTTGTCGTACACCTCGTCGCGAGTCTCCTGGTAGGAAGCGTTGTCGTCCTCACGGCCGCCTCTGGCGGCCGCGATCGCAGTGTTTCGGCGCTGGAGAGCCATGGCCCGGTTGGCGAACCGGAACGCGGCCAGCGCGGTGTCGTCGGCGGCGAGTGTGTCTATGCCCAGGGTGATGCGGTCGCAGATCTCCAGGGCCTGCTCGATGGCGACGAGTGCCGATTCGCGCAGGTCGTCGGGGAGCGAACGGGCGCTGTGGCGCTGCTGATCGAGCCAGGTGGCGTAGCCGTCGGCCAGGGGGGCGAGAGCAGCGCTCAGTTCGCTGCGGCGCCCAGGTACCGCGAGCTCGGCCAACTCGTCCATGCCCAGCTCCAGGCCGCGCAGCAGGTCGAGGTCCTGGGCTGTGGGAGCAGTCGTGGCCCGGACGTCGTACTCGGGCAGCCAGGTGGTGCTGAGCCGGTGCGCGTTACGTTCGCCTTCACGTACGTGGGCGTGCACGGCGGCGTTACGGCCCTTGGCGTGGCTGAGGCTGTCCCGGTACAGGAGACGCAGGCGGCGGTCCTCGGGATCTTCGGGGGCGTTGCCGCGGTTCGCCGGATCGAGGGGGTCGTCGACGGGGAAGAACACCGCTGCCTGGTCGTCGGGGAAGGCCGTGACCTCCAGGGACACCTGGAAGAGCCAGCGGGCGTCACGGGCCTCGCGGCTGTCCTCCTGTCCGTTCACCAGGGCGAGTTCGACGACGCGCAGGGCTTCGCCGTCGCCCGCACTGTGGTGACGCACCTGTACGTCCAGGACGACGGCTCCGTCGAGGGTCACAGTCCGCCCGGCCGCACCGGAGACATCGATGTCGACCGGATACTCCACCGGCTCCCGCGACCACACCTTATGGGCCGTGCCCTGGTCGGTGGCCTTCTCGGACTGGGTGTAGCGGCCCCAACGGGCGGTGACGCTGAGCGTGCCGACCGAGGCGGGGACGGTGAAGGAGAGGCCCATGGACGAGGCCCAGATATGACCGGCCGCTTGTGGGGTCAAGTGGTCCCGGGGTTCGCTGTCATCGCTCCCCCTGCTCTCGTCTCCGGATTCGCTGTCCGCGCTCTGCGCGGCGGCCAGCGCGATCCGGTCCGCCGTCGTGGCGTGAGGCCGCGGGCCGAGCATGCCGACGAGGTAGCGGTCACGGGGGCCTGACGAGTACCGGGGAAGCGTCTCGGTCTCACCGTCCCACGGTCCCAGCAGGTCACGTCGGATGTAGGTGACGAGTCCGTCCCGCACGGCGTAGGAGTCACCGGAGAGAAAGGTCTGCGGCACTTCGTCGAGCGGGTGCGGGACGGCGGCCGGGTCGGGCTGGGCCGGCATGTGGTGGGTCCTTTCGGACGAGGGCCGGTGAAGTGGTGAGCATACAACAACAGCACGACGAATATAGATCGTTGACTCAGTTCACACAACAGTCGCCCACGTCCTCGCCCCGCCCTGCGTGGAGTCTCTACTCTGGTCCTCGACAGCCCACCGACAACCGGTCACCGGCCATCCCGCGATCTGAGGACGCCCATGCCCCGACTCGCCCTCTCCGACGACTTCGTCGCGGACCTCATCGCCCTGCAGAGACCTGTTCAGAAGGAGGTGAAAGACGCGATCCAGATGTTCCGGAGCCTGACCGTCCCGCAGCTCCACGCAAGCAAGGGCATGCATCTGGAGAAGCTGGAGCAGGCGCACGACAAGCGGATCCGCACGATTCGCATCACCAAGTCCTACCGCGGTGTCCTGCTCGCACCCGACGACGGCAGCGAACTGTTCACGCTGCTGCGCGTCGCCCCGCACGACGAGGCGATCAACTGGGCCTGCAAGCGCGCATACTCCGTCAACGGTGCCACCGGCGGCCTCGAAGTACGCAACGTCGAGGCCCTGGAGCAGATGGAGACGTATTTTGAGACCAAGGCGGTCGCTGCCCCCACCCGCCTCTTCGACCAGCACTCGGACACCGTGCTGCGCGATCTGGGCATCGACGACCAGGTTCTGCGCCTCGCCCGGGTCTGCCTCACCGCCGACGACCTGACGGTCATGGCGCCGCCCATGATGCCCGCCGACCAGTACGAGGTGCTGGAGTACCTGGCGGCCGACTATGCGGTCCAGGACGTGTGGGAACAGCTGATCGCCTCGCGCGGCCAGACGGTCCGCACGGCCGGGGACCGGCCCGCCGTCACTCTCACCGAAGCGATTCTCAACAGCCCGGACCGCATCGTGGAGGTCACGGGTCCCGGCGAGCTGGAGCGCATCCTCACCGAGGACCTGACGCGATGGCGCATCTTCCTCCACCCCGCCCAGAAGCGGTACGCCTACCATCCGGGCTTCAACGGACCCGCTCAGGTCACAGGCGGCCCCGGCACCGGCAAGACGGTGGTCGCCCTGCACCGCGTCCGCCACCTGCTGCGCACCGGGCGCGACGACGACCGGATATTGCTGACCACCTTCACCAACGCCATGGCCTCCGCACTGCGGAGCAGCCTCGCGCTCCTGCTCGGCGAGTCGGACGCGCACCTCCTCCAGCGCGTCGACGTGACCACCGTGGACTCACTCGCCGCACGCGTCCTCCGAGAGTCACGCGGCAATGCTCCCCGGCCGCTCACGGGCGCCGCGGAGAAGAGCGCCTGGACGCGGGCCACCGCTCGCGAGGACCTGCCCTGGTCCGAACAGTTCCTGGCCCAGGAATTCCGCAACGTCGTCCTCGCTCAGGGGCTCCGCACGCCTGAGGAGTATCTGCGCTGTGTGCGGCGGGGGCGCGGCACACAGGTGGGGCGGGTGCAGCGGGCTCGGCTCTGGCGCGTGATGGAACGCTTCGCGGCCGACCTGTCCTCCCGGGAGTCGGCGACGTACACGCAACTGTGCGACCAGGCCGCTCGGTGCCTGGACGGCACCGGTCCCCGCTACCGCCACGTGGTCGTGGACGAGGCGCAGGATCTCCATCCCGCGCAGTGGCGTGTGCTGCGCGCGTGTGTGGCGCCGGGGCCCGACGACATGTTCCTGGTCGGCGACCCCCACCAGCGGGTCTACGACTCCCGGGTCTCGCTGCGCTCACTGGGCATCCATGTCAGGGGCCGGACCTCCCGGCTGCGGCTCAACTACCGCAGCACGGAGGAGATCCTGCGCTGGTCGGCCTCCCTTCTGGACGGGCATCCGGTGGGCCGTCTCGGCGAGGACGACGATGAGGACGCCGGCCGCGACTCACTGCGTGGATACCGGTCCCAGCTGCACGGCCGGATTCCGTCGGCCCGCGGTTACGACAGCCAGGAAGAAGAACTCAGGGCACTGACCGAACAGATCCGGACCTGGATCGACAAGGACGGCGTGAAGCCCTCCGAGGTCGCGGTGTGCGCACGGTTCAACACCCTCGTCGACGCGGTCATCGCTCGTCTGCGCCGGGAGGGCATCGGCGCGGTCGCGGTCAAGGACGACCCGGGCCCCGGGGTGTCCGGGGTCAGGGTGGCCACCATGCACGCCATGAAGGGGCTGGAGTTCCGGTGTGTGGGCGTCGTCGGGGTGACGTCCAAGGTGCTGCCGTTCGCGCAGCAGGTGACTCCCGCCGAGGTGGACCCGGTCCAGCACCAGTCGGACCTGCTGGCGGAACACTGCCTGCTCTTCGTGGCCTGTACGCGGGCCCGCGACGCGCTGTCGGTCTCATGGAGCGGGCAGCGCAGCCTGATGCTCGACCCGGTCGCCGGCTGAAAGGTGCGACCGAGCCGCTGTTCACCCGCCCGGGCGGGTGAACAGCGGCTCCACAGGTCAGGCCCGAATCTCGCGGACGACCACGCGATGCGCCTTGTCATCGGAAGCGTTGTAGGAGAGGTCGCGTCCCGCTCGCTGCCACATGAGGGCGAGCCCGAGCGGCGACGAGGGAGACACGATGTCCGCTCCGGCCGTGGGAAGTTCGGCGATCGTGTACAGCGTGTCCTCATCGACCTGGCCATCGAGTTCGAGGACGAGCAACGCACCGGGAACGACCACCTGGGGTGCGCCGATGCCACCGCCCACAGCTACCGCGTCGAGGAACGCCCGCAGAAATGCGAGGCGTTTGACGCGGCGATCGCGCTGATCGGCCTGCGTCCGGCGCAGAAACACCAGCTTGGCGGCGTCGAGGCCCTGGGGGGTGTCGTCGGGAGCGTCGACCGTGGCCTGCAACTGCTGCATCTCGCGGACCAGCCGCTGGAAGGCGGCGGCCGGGATCTCCTGGACGGGGAAGGACCCCGGGGTGATACGGGGACCGCCGCTGCACTCCGGAACCTCGGGAGCGACGGCGGCCGGTGCCGGAACCACGGGCTCGGGTGCAGGCTCCGGTTCCGGCTCGGTGACCTCGGCCGCCTCCCGTGCGTCCCCGTCCTCGACGGCCGGCGCCTCTTCACTGAGCGGCTCGCCGACCGGGCCGTCAACCGTCGACTCGCTGACCGGCTCGATTCCCAGCCGCTCCAGCTCCGCCCACAGCGGGGACAGCGCCTGCTTTCGGTCCAGGTGGAACCGGCTACCGCGAATGCGTACGAATGTCCAGTCCACCCGCTCCAGATCGCGCTGGCGGGCAGCCGCGGTCGAGGCGTCCTCGCCCTCCGCGAACGTGTCGCCGTCGCAGGCCACTGCCAGGCGGCGCGTACCACCTTCGACAACCAGATCGATGGCGTGACGACCCACCCGGTAGCCGGGGCGAACGCGGTAGTCACGCCTCGTCAGCTCCAGGTACACCTGCTGCTGGAAGAGACTGTCGAAGGCCTCGTGCCGTACATCGGGCAGCACCTCCCCGTCGACCGTGGCGGTCTCCTCCTCCGCGGGCCGGGTGAGGTGGTCGAGCCACCGACGGCGCAGGTCGTTCTCATGGAACTGCTCGATCCGGGCGCTGTGGAACACCCACAGCTGGTCCTGGGCACGCGAGGCGGCCACATTGAGGCGCTGCTCGTAGGTCTTCCCGGTGAAGCCTCCGGGCACGGTCCCGGCAGCCGTGGTGGGCGAGTTGACGCACGAGATGAAGATGACGTTGCGCTCGTCACCCTGGAAGTCCTCGGCATCACCGACCCTGATGCGCCGCTCCTCCCGCTGCTCGTAATCGAGGCGCTCGGCCAGCAGGTTCTCCAGCTCGGACAGGTGTGCCTTGCTTCCGCGGAGGCTGATGACGCCCATGGTCTTCCCGTCGTACGCGGGATCCGCGCAGCAGCGCACGATCTCGGCCACGAGCGTCTCGGCCTCGGCGATATTGGCCAGCCGGCTGTTGGCACCGAGGGCCTCGCCGTCACCGACGTACACGGTGCGTACGGGCGGCAGCCGATGGGCACCGTACTGTCGCAGAGGCTGCAGCCGTTCGTTGTAGCAGAGCTCGTTGGAGAAGGAGATGATCTCCGGCATGCACCTGAAGTGCTCCTTGAGCATCAGGGTGCCGCGGCCCGCCGACAGTGCCTCGGTGAGGTCGAAGAAGCTGGACTCGGGCCCGAAGAGGCTGCGGACGTCCGCGTCGAGTCCGGTGAGCAACCGATCCCGGAGGTGGAAGTACTCGTCCTGCTTGAGTCCGACATTGGAGGGGCTGACCTGCTTGCTGTCGCCGACGACGACCATGCGGTCGGCGAGCCAGCTGAGCAGCATGGCCTCGAGGCCGGACTGGCTGGCCTCGTCGACGATGACGACGTCGAACATGCCGGGCCGGTCCATCGGCACGGTCTCCGCGACCTGGTGCAGGGGCATGATCCATGCGGGTACGGCGGTCTGGGCCTTACGCAGAGCGGCCTGGGCGTCACGCCGGTAGCGGTGCTGGTACTTGCCCTTGATCCGCCGGGCAGCCTGCTGATAGGCGCTGAGCGCACGCGACTGGTCGCCGGTGAGCAGTCCCAGGCAGCGGTGCCAGGCGCGTGCCGCGGCCAGACGCGCGAGCATGATGCGAGCTTCGTCGTCGGCCTCGGTGAGCTGTTTGCGCAGGATGCGCTCGGCGTCAGGGTCGGTGAGTCGTTCCATGCGCTCGTGCCAGGCGGACCAGGCCCAGGCCTCGGCCAGGGTGGCGAGCCGCTCGTCCCAGCTCGGATCCTCGGGCGTTGCCGTGATCCTTTCGGCCAGCGAGGGGAAGGCTTCCTGGCCGCGAAGGAGTGCCGCGTGCTGTTCGGCGCGAATCCGGGCAGCCTCACGGACCTCGGCGATCTCCTGGCTGAATTCCCGGTAACCTTCCGGGTTCCGGGCGCGGACGGCATCGAGGGCACGTTCCACCGCAGGCGAGACACCGGGCCGGTCGCTCCAGGCGCGCAGCAGCTCTTCGGTGGCCGCGATGACCCGTCGCGACCGCTCGGCCGCGCGGAGCGTGGTCGCCGCACGCAGCAGCGCCCGTACGGCACTTTCGACAGCCTGGTCGTGCCAGGGCGCGACGGAGAGTTCCGATGAGGTGGCGGCGGCCGTGAGCACATCGGTGCGCGCTGCCGCGACAGCGAGAAGTGCCTCGAGCGCCTCGGCCTCCTGCCGCAGCCGGGCGATCCGGGGGCCGTGGCCCTGCCAGGGCGCCGCAGGCGTTCCCCACTCGGACTCGACCTGGGCGAGGCGCAGTTCAAGTCGAACACGGGCCAGCACGACGGCGACCGTACCGGCGTCCTCGGGTGCGCGACCGTCGACGCGGACTGCCTCCACGAAGGGGCCCACGGTCTTGGACAGCTTCGAGCGCATGCCCAGCGTGCCCCGCAGTTTCTGCCCCTGCCGCAGTCCGTCGTGCAGCGCCGTGGCCTGGCCGAGCGCAGCGACAGGATCGTACTGCTCCAGTCCGCTGACCATCGCGTTGCCCATGGCCGAGAGCGACGCGTCGGCGACGGCGAGAGCCTCGTTCACAGCGGCGTATCTGCTGCGGGTCTGCCAGTCCTGACCTGCGCTGACCTCACGCAGGAGCGCGATGGCCCACTCACCGGCCGGAGCAGCGAGGGCACCCGCCCGCACACGAGCCCCCGCGAAGGCGTCGAGAGCGACCGAGACCCGCTTCTGCTCGTCTTCGCCGAGGCTCCGCACCGCCGTGTCGTACTGCTGGCTCAGTGCGTCCTGTCTCACGGCCGCATGCGCCTCTTCGGCGGAGCGCACGACCTCGACGGCGTCCTCGAAGTCGCCCGGGCCAGGCAGCTCGGAGGGACCGGGAACCTCGGCGGCGAGCGCCCGGTGGTGCGGTGTGAACGCCCGGGTGGTGTGCAGGACCCTCAGCGCGTCCTCAGCACTCAGGGCCGGCTGTTCCTGCGGGACCCGTCCGATCCAGTCATACGTTCCCGTCTCGGCGGCAAGTCGCTCGGCGATCTTCTGGAGGCTCCCGCAGTAGTCGCCGATGTCCGCCTCGAAGCGGTGGGTCTCCTGCTGTCGCAGCACGGCGAGGTCGCGCAGCATGGCCTGTTGCGCGGACCGGGCACCGGCGAGCCGGGCCTGCAGCGTCCGGATCTCACGCTGCGATGCCTTCGGGTCATATCCCGCGTACTCGCTGAGGATCTTGGATACAGACGCCTCCAGTTCGCGCTGTGCGGCGGCACCGTCCTCGGTGCGGCTCACGCACAGGTCTCGCACGGACTCGGGCAGCTTGTCCCGCAGGACACGCAGCGCGCGCGGGGTGTGGCTGGTGATCAGGACGCGCTTGCCCTGTGCCAACAGGTCGGTCACCAGGTTGGCGATGGTGTGTGTCTTTCCGGTCCCGGGCGGGCCCTGGACGACGACGAGCCTGTTGGCTCGCAGTCGCTCGGCGATGGTGCGCTGCTCCTCGTTCGCGGGGAGCGCGAAGTACATCTCGCCGCTGTCGGTCTGTATCCCGTCATCGAGTGCCGCCGCGAGGCCGGCCGCGGTGAGAGCCCCGTCACGACCTGCGATGTAGCCGAGCAGCTCGGTCGGGGGCGTGCCGCCGTCGATCTGCCGGGCGATGGCTTTGAGGGCGTCCAGGGTGGAACGCCGATTCCGCTCGCGCAGGACGAGAGCCGGAGTGAGACCGACGTGCGGCACCTCCAGGTCGCGGGGCCTGACGCGCCCAATGGCCTGCGTATAACTCCCGGCGCTGTGGGCGGCGTTGACCCAGCTGCGCAGAGCGGTGTGCACAGCGTCGAGATGTACGGGATCGGTGGCGTCCGAGGCACCTTCGAGGACCCCGACGATCTCTTCCCGTACGGGGCCCGGGACATGCTGCGCGCCATCGAGCATGCCCTCTTCGAGCTCCATACCGACACCGGTCGGGTCGGGGGCAACGGTGAGCGTGCCTGTCGACGGATCGAGCTGGACGGCCGCCCGGTGGGTGACAAGGTGCCGCTCCACACGCTGGCCACCGGTGGTCTCCCAGGTCAGCCGACCGAATCCGAGGACGAGTTCGTACGCCTCACCGAGATTCGCGGCATCCTCGTGCATCTTGTGGAGCCGGTCGTAGAGCCTGACGAGTGGATCGATCGCCCGGCGTCGCTCCGCCCAGCCGGCCCATTCCTGTTCCCAGGCCGCGTACAGCTTCTCGATCTTCTCCCGCTTCGGGTGGGCTTCCAGTTCGTGGTACGTCTTCTCGAGCGGGGTCCCCTCGGACCAGTCGGGGAATTGAGGCTCGATCCGCCGGCGCAGATGCGGGGCACGGGGCTGCTTGAAGTCCCGGATCCGGGACTCGTCCACCCAGGGAGCGAGCAACGGCTTCAGCTGGGGAGCGTCCTCGCGCTGCGGCCGCACGACGGTCAACCAGGCCGGAGCATCGGTCGACAGTGTCCCGTCGATCATCACGGCGACACCGGGATCATCCGGGAGCTCCTCGAACCACACGGCCCCCGCCGCCCCGTCGAGAGTACGGACGGGCCTGGCCTTGGACTCCTCGGCTTCGGCAAGGAAGCGGAAGATCTGCCGGACACGCGCGGCGTCGGTCTCCACTGCGGACAGGAAGGGGGCCGACAGGGGGGCACTCGGCCGGACGACGTAGTCACCGGAGACATCGGGTTCCAGGGCCGTCGGCTCCGTCGCGTCGAACAGCGACCGCTGTCCGTCGCCGAAAAGGACGGCCTGGTCGGGCAGCCGTGCAGGTGCGGTCCGGGCAGCGGGCACCCGGGGATCTGCGGGGCGTGACTCACCCGCCGTCGTGAAGGTGAGGCTTTCCCGCCCGTCTTCGAACCGCACCTCGAAGTCCAGCTCACCGGCCGTGCCGGCCGGAATGCTGTACGCCCAGGTGGCCGAGGCCCGCCGTCCGGTGCGCAGGGTTCCGTCCAGCTCGTCATCGAGCTCTTCCGTACGGTAGTCGTGCACCTGCCGGGCGGACTTCCCGTACTGTCCGCCACGGACGGCGAGACGGATCCCGCTCACGTCAAAGGGCTCACCCGTTCCGTTGCTCAGGTACAGGGTGCACCGGATGAGGTCGTCACCCTGCCGGTACCCGTGGGAGTCCTCGGCGTCCACCAGCTCGTACGGCACGACATCGTCGACCCTGACGCTCAACCCGTCGTCGTACCGATGCACGGAACCGACCGGCTGAATGCCGTCGCTCAGCATGCTCTCGCTCACACGCCACCCCACTGCTACTGAGGGCCGCCCGACAAGGTGGCCACTTGTGAAATCCCGCCCCGGCCACCCGGAGCGTCGGTCCTGCACGCGCCCGCCTCGGGTGTGAACTCAGCACACGCCGGGAGCGTATCAGGAGACACGCCATGCGGAAGGCTCAGCCGGAACGTCGCGAACCTCGCGACCCCACCGCCACCTCAAGACACGTGAACGCTAGCAGTTTTATATTGACTCAGTTCACAGACACGGGCAAGCTGTTGATGCACTCATCGCTCACCTCCAGTGACACCACCCCATCGGGAGGCCCACCGCCGTGCACATGGAAATCCTCGACGTCTCACCCGAATTGGCCACCGAGTGGCTCACGCACAACACCAGTAACCGTCCACTGAGCAAGGGCACCGTCCAGCAGCTTGCCGCCCAGATCCAGCGCGGTGAATGGCAGCTCACCCACCAGGGCATCGCATTCGACGAGGACGGGGTACTGATCGACGGTCAGCACCGCCTGGCCGCGATCGCCAAAGCCGGCGTCAGAGTGCCGCTGACCGTCACGCACGACGTGCCTCGCACAGCCTTCACCGTCATGGACACAGGCCGCAAGCGCACCGGCCGCGACACGCTCGCACTGGCGGGTGAGGCCAACGCCAACTACCTGGCAGCCGCCCTTCGCGGTCTCCATCTCTATCTGAACGTCCCCAACTCTGCGTGGAGCGGCGGGTCATCGGTCACCAGCAACGACCAACTGCTCACGTTGCTGGAGAAGCACCCCGCCATGCGCGACGCGGTCCCGCACGGACTCGCACTCAACCGCGGCTGTCGCATCACCATCACCGCGGCAACGATCGGTTGGTACCTCACCACCGAGGCGCGGCCCGACATCGATCAGTCCCTCTGGCGGGAAGGCGTGATCTCGGGCGCGATGCTGGAGGTCGGCGATCCCCGCCTCACGCTCCGCAACACCATGCTGAAGATGGCCAACGGCGACACCGGCCGCCGTCGGGACGACTCCCGCGAGCACCTTCTGTACTACCTCAAGTCCTGGAACGCCTGGGTCGAGGGCCGCAACATGAAGCTGCTGCGCCGCTCACCCAACGAGACGATGCCCCGGATCTCGAACCAAACGGTCGAGGGTACGGGGTCGGGCGCATGACCATGCATCCCGTACGGCAGCCGCAACCCTGCGCGCACGAACGGTCACGCACCACCATCCTGATCCATTACGGTGACAGCCGTAGTCCTGGGGAGGGCGCATGAAGAGGAACACGCTGGAGTACGAACAGGCCGCCCCGATGCTGTCCGCCCTCGTCGTACTCCAAGCCACCAGGTGGCCGTCCGGCGGCTTCTTCCAGCTCGCCCGCCGCGCCCCGTTCTCACGTCCCGGTGACGACACAGAACTGTGGGCCGGCGAGCTCGCGTATCTGGCACGACACCACTCATCGCGCTGAAGCGCCCGTACACCACCGGTCGCAGCAGGAAAGGAAGCGCATGCGCGCCCAGGAAATCACCTTCCTCAATCTCATCCAGGGGGAGAAGCAGTTCCAGGTACCGCTCTACCAGCGGACCTACAGCTGGGGCAAGGACCAGCTGGAACGGCTGTGGGAGGACATCGGCGAGCTCGTCGAACAACTCCGGGCGGGTGAGACGGCTGCGCCGCACTTCCTCGGCTCCGTCGTCCTCGCCCCAGGGCAGATCCAGGCCGGCGGGGTGCAGAAGTGGCTGGTCGTGGACGGCCAGCAGCGTCTCACCACACTGATGCTGGCGTTCACGGCATTGCGCGACCAACTCAGGGACTCGGGCGACACCAGGGGCGCCGAGCGGGTGCACCGCCAGATCCTCGTCAACGAGTACCAGGAGGCGCTGGACCACTACCGGCTGTTGCCCACCCAGGCGGACCGGCAGGCCTTCACCGCGTGCGTCGGGTCGGCCCCACAGGCGGGCGGCGGCGGCAATATCGGCTTCGCCTACCGGTTCTTCCTGGGAGCGCTCGCCGAGGGCCAGGAAACGGCCGCGCACCCGAAGGACTGGCTGGGGGCCGTGGAGAGCGTCCTCAAGGGCCTGCTGTCGATCGTCGAGATCACCGCCGAATCGGGCGACAACGTCTACCGCATCTTCGAGTCGATCAACAACACCGGTGTCGGTCTCAGCCAGAGCGACCTGCTGCGCAACTACGTCTTCATGCTGCTCCCCCAGCGGGGTGAACGGGTCTACCGGGAACTGTGGCTGCCGATGCAGCAGAGCCTCGGCCCCAAGAATCTCGAACTGCTGGTCTGGCTGGACCTGGTCGTACGCGGCCACAACAAGACCAAGCAGAGCGAGATCTACCGCGAGCAGCAGAAGCGGTTGCAGCCCCTCGCCGGTGACGAAGAGGCACTGCAGCGCGAGATCGCCCAGTTGTCGGAGCGCGCCCAGCGGTTCCTCCGCATCGTCGAACCCGCCCGTGAGCCGTCGGCACCTCTGCGGGCGTCACTGGAACGCCTCGCCGCGTGGGGCGGCACGACCCACTACCCCCTGGCCCTGCATCTGATGGGCCTCGTCGACGCAGGCACGAGGAGCCCGGAGGACGCGGCCGAGGCCCTGCTGTACGTCGAGTCGTACCTCGCCCGGCGCCTCATCTGCCAGACGCCGACCGCCGGAATCAATCGCATCTTCATGGAAGCGCCGAAGGACCTGGAGACCGACCGTCCGGCGGCCGAGGCGGTTCGACGATTCCTGTCGGGCAAGCGGCGCCGGTGGCCGAGCGACGAGGAGCTGCGATCGGCGATCCGCGGCAAGCCGTTCTACTGGGCGGGGCGCCCTCCCCAGCGCAGTTTCATCCTGCGCCGGCTGGAGGAGAGCTACTCCCCCACCGAGCCCGTCGACTTCGCCAAGGCGTCCCTCAGTGTCGAGCACATCCTCCCCCAGAAGCCGGCGCAGGCGTGGTTCGACCTCCTCTCCGACGAGACGGAGGACGGCCAGTCATCCCAGGAACTGCACGATTCGCTGGTCCACACCCTCGGCAACCTGACCCTGACCGGCGACAACTCCAAGCTCTCCAACCACCCGTTCCAGCGCAAGCAGCAGATCCTTGATGCCAGCGCGCTGCGAATGAACCTGGAGATCGCCTCGTCGCAACGCTGGGGCAAGGCGGAGATCATGGCCCGGGCCGACCGTCTCTGGGAGCGTTCCGTGGAACTGTGGCCCGGCCCGATCGGCGGATTCCACGCGGCCGGCGAGGAGTCGTCGAGCTGGACCGAGCTGCGCGCAGCTCTGGTCGCGATGCCGAGCGGCACCTGGACGGCGTACGGCGATGTCGCCGAGCTGATCGGCAGCCATCCGGTGCCGGTCGGCGCGTATCTGTCGGCCAACCCGACGGTGATCAACGCCTATCGCGTCCTGAGCTCCGATGGAAAGGTCTCAGCCGGATTCCGCTGGGCCGAGGGCAGCGACCGCCTCCCTCCCCAGGACGTGCTCCGGAGCGAGGGCGTCCGGTTCGACCGCTACAACCGCGCCCACCCGTCCCAGCGCCTGACCGCCGCGGAACTGGCCACACTGCTGGGCAAGGACGTCACCCGGCAGGCCGCGCACGATCCGCTGCCGGACCGCGAGAACCCGGAGGCGGCCGAGCGCTTCCGCAGCCAGTTGCAGGAGCACTGGCCGGACGCGGCGACGGGGGTGGCCGCAGCCCTCGACTTCTGGCGTCGCCAGGGCGGCTATCTCAACTACGGGCGCTACGAGGAGACGAGCTGCTTCCCCATGCTCGACGCGGGCACGAGCACCCGCCCGCACCTCATGTGGCCGTTCGGCCTCTATCCGGTCAGCGGGACCGTGGAGGTCGTCTTCCAGTACCTCAAGGACCGCGCCCCGTTCGACGACACGGAGCAGCGCCGCGAGCTGCTCCGACGACTCAACAAGGTCGAGGGGATCGACCTCCCCGAGGCCAAACTGGAACTCCGCCCCTCGTTCCCACTCGCCGTCTTCGCCGAGCACGGCGAAGCGATCTGCGAAGCGCTGGACTGGTTCATCCACACGGCAGCGCTGGACCTGGCCCGGAGGGTGTGAAGCATGCGGTCCGTGTGCGCCTGAGGCGGTGTCGCCCTGCGTGCACGGACCGTCTCCTCACGACCGGGACAGTCCTTCCGTCCGTGCAAGTACACCTTCGGCGAGCGCCCGGAACTCCCGGTAGCAGGTCTGTACGTACTTCTGGGTGCTGCCGAGTGCACCGTCCGCCGCCTTGAGGTCGAACATGGGCTTACGCGCATCGTGCGCGAGCGGCATGAGGCTGCGGTAGTTGCGCAGGGTGGCCACACAATGCCGGTCGTCCCCCCGCGGGGGCACTCCCTCGTCGAGCACGGCCACCGAGTAGACCCACGGGATACGCTCCAGCCAGCGCGCGTAAGCCTTCACGGGCCGGTCCAGCCTCATCTCGGGCTGCATGATCACATACCCGAGCGGTCGCATCTCCGCGCGCGGGGCGGAGAAGCCGGCGGGCACCTGGGGCAGCACGAGCTGCTGCCAGTTCCTGCGCCAGTCGCGCAGGGTCGGCCCCAGGTTGCTGAGGCCCTTCAACGAGAAGAGGTCGGCGGCGAGAGGCATCAGGACGGTGTCCGCCGCGATGAGGGCCGCCCGGTTGATCGCTCCCAGGTTGGGGCCGACATCGATCAGGACGATGTCCGCGCGGATCCCGGCTGCCGCCTGTTCCACGACCCGGTGAAATGCGGTGGTGGTACGGATCGCGGCGATGTCACCGGCGAAGGTCTTGAACCACTCGTTGGAGAGCTTGTCCTCGAAGCGGCTGAGATCCAGACTGCCTGCCAGCAGCCACAGGCCGGGCTGGAGTTCGGCCGGCTCTATGGGCGCGATGTCGCCCGTGCCCTCCAGGATCGGCTTCACCGCGTCGGCGATCGTCTGCCCGCTGCGTACCCGCCCGGTGCCGGGGAGCGCCGACCACGCCGCGCCCTGCTCGATCAGCTCGGACTGTCCTTCCCACAGTTCCTCGATCTCGGTCTCGTCCAGGCACATCGAGGTGAGGTTGGCCTGCGGGTCGAGATCGACGGCCAGCACGGTCAGGCCGAGCCGGCGGAACATATGGGCCAGGTGGTAGGTGAGGGTGGTCTTGCCCACGCCGCCCTTGTTGTTGAAGAGCGCGATCGACGTCCTGGTCATGCGGCCCTCCACAGGGTCACGGCCCAGGACGAGTCGTCGACCTGGAACTCGGCGGGCGGATTGCCGTTCCTCGCGAGTGACGCCTGTACCCGCCCGATCCCCCGGCCGAACCGGTTCACGTAACCGAGCCCCTTCATGGCCGCCGCGAGGGACGGGTTCCGGTAGTCGGTGACACGGTCGAAGTTGTCGTCCCGCACCTGCCCATAAGGTCCGCCGGGGTTCGTCACCTCGATCCGGTCGTCGAACCAGGCGATACGGACCGGGGCGTACGACGTCTCGTAGTTGCGATGCATCAACGCGTTCATGCACACCTCACGCAACGCCTCCAGCGGATAGTCGGGCTGCGGCGTCTCCCTGAATCCCTCCTCCACCAAGCGCGTGCGCAGGTTACTGCGCAGCAGCGGTTCGAGCCGCCCCGCCAGACCGACGAGGTTCTGCCGCAGCTCCTGGTCGTCGGCCACGGGCGCGTCGAGGTCCGTGCCCTGGTACCGGATGAACTGTGCGTACGCTCCTGGGACGCGACTGCTCGGATCCAGCCCGATCACGAGCAGCCCAAGAGTCGTCGGCTGTCCTTCGGGAGTGGTGAGGTGCAGGGAGGAGAGCTGCTGACCGATGGGCCGCCCGTTCTCCTCGATGACCTCGGGGTCGACCATGGACGGCAGGTACGCCTGCCTGAACAGGTCAAGGTCAAGGTCGTCGAGCGTCGTGCGTGGAACGGGTCTCACGTCGAAGGGGCCGTCGTTCGCCCGTCGCCGCTCGGCGAGGACCCGCTCGTCCTCGCGGGTGGCCTTGCGGGTGGTCGGGCCGGGACGGACCCACACAACACCCTCGAAGCGCACGGGGAGAGCTGCCGAGGCCTCCACGTGAATGTGGACCACGGCCTTCCCCCGGTAGACAGCGGCCTGCACGGTGAGGGACGGCCTGTCCAGGATCCGTCCGTCGTTACGCAGATCGGTCAGCGCGAGCAGCGCCCGGTCACTGACGTCCACGTCGTCGACCGGGGTCCCGTCGTCCGCCACCCCGATGAGGATGTCCCCGCCGCCCTTTCCGACGAGGTCGTTGGCCATGGCGCAGACGGCGTTACCGATGGCGTCTCCGCGCTTCCCCTCCCGCTTGGCGGTCCGTTTGAACTCCAGGGCCGGGGTTTCGCAGGTACCGAGGGTGTCTGCCAGGTCGACTTCGTGTCCGTTCACACTGGGCATTGTGCCGGTTCTCCCGCTCCGACGGCTTCAGGCTGCCCCTTCGGCCGGAACCGGCGACGCCGGCCATGCCGCAGGGGCCCACGCCACGGTGGTGCGGGTTTGCGGTTACGCCCGTTCCGCCCCCAGGGCCGTGTCGACATCCTGACCCGCCCACCCCTGCTGCGGGGTGCGCCACAGGACGTGGACGCCGAAGACGTCGTGGACCGTGGCGGCCGACCAGCCCTCGGCCGGGGGTCCGGCCAGGACGAGGCAGAGGCGATCGGCAGGTTTGGGCAGGGTGTGGTTGATCTCGTGGAGGCGGGCCGCTCCCGAGCGGAGGTCGGCGTAGGTGGAGAGCCCCGCGCCGAGCACTTCGTAGAGCATGTGGCCCTCGTCGGTGACGCAGGCGGCATCGACCACGGAGTGCTCCGGCTCCGGCTGCCGGTCCGCTCGGAAGAGAGCCGCCTTGAGTTCGTACCGCACTGCCTCATGGGTCTTGCAGGTGCGGTCCGCCGCGGCTGACGCCGTGAGGGTGTGGAGGAGATGCGCACCGTGTTCCGTCTTCTCCGGTGCGACGGGGGAGGTCGTGGTGGTCATGAGTGTTTCTTCCTTCGGATCGGACGGCTCGGGTACCTCGGACCGGCGCGGTCCGTCCTGCTCGTGTTCCGCCACCGGGCCGGTCTCGGTGGGGAAGCGGCGCTCGATGGTCCGCCGGGCTTCGGCCAGGTCCTCGGCCAGGCCGCTGCGCTCCAGTTCGGCCCGGAACCGGTCCAGGTCCGGTGTGCCGGAGACCGACGCCCGGTTGGCATTGGCTGCCAGGTCCCGCAGCAGGTTCAGTCGGGGCCTGTCCGGGGAGCCGAGGACGCGCCAGACATCCAGCCAGTCGTGCTGGTCCAGGCGCAGGCAGCGGTTGGCCATGCCCTTGAGCTCCGAGAGCCGGGCGCGGAAGTCGTCCGGGACGTTCCCGCCCGCCAGGTCCTCGACAACATCGAGGGCGTCCACGTAACGCCGGGCCATGGTGGGCGAGATGGGTCGGCGGCCCCGTTCGTCGACCGTGACGAAGCTGACGCTCGACGCGTGGCGAAGCACCCAGGCGTTCAGCTCCGCCCCCGCGGCGGGGGGTGTGGAGCCGTGGCGCACGGCCATGAGCAGCGGGCGGCCGGTGGTGGGTGAGACCGCCTCCACCTTGTAGTTGCCCCCGGTGGTGTGGCCGATGACGCGGACCCGGATGTCGGTGCCGATCTCCGGGGTGTCTTCCTCCGCCGGTGTGGCGTGGGAGTCGGGCCCAGGGAGCGTCTCCTGCGCACTGTCGGCGCGGTCCATCAGCGCGTCGGGGAGCGGCGCGGTGTGCAGAACGGTCAGGCTCTGGGTGCTGCGGGTCAGTGCGACGTACAGCTGGCGCAGGCCGGACGGGCCGCGCTCGGCGATGGTGGCGGGCTCGACGACGAGGACATGGTCGTACTCCATTCCCTTGGCCTGAGCTGCGGTCAGCACAGACACCGCCTCGCGCTCCTGCGCCGTGATGCCGTCGGCCTCGTCCAGGTGGCGGGCGATCTCTTCGAGCCGGCCGGAGTCGTCGGGAACGACGACGGCGACGGACCGCAGGGTGCGCCCGTCGCTGCTGCCGACGAGGCGGACGGCCTGGGTGACGGTGTCGCCGAGCAGCTTCCACGGCTCGGTGGCAATCGTGCGTACGGCGCCCGCACCGGCCTCCCGCACGGCCCGCGGGTACGGCAGCGAGGGGGCGACCGCCCGGGCCAGTGGAGCGACGAACTCCATGATCTCGGCAGGTACGCGATAGCTGGTGTTCAGCTCCTCGACGCGCCAGTCACCGTGGTCGGACAGGAGCGCACCGAGGCGGTCCCACCCGGTGTACGGATACGGGCCGGTGGCCTGGGCCAGGTCACCGAGGACGGTCATCGAACCGCCCCGCGCGACGCGGCGGCGCAGGGCGCGGGCCTGCATGGGCGTCAGGTCCTGGGCCTCGTCGGCGACGATGTGGCCGTAACGCCTGGGTGTCTCGCCCGTGATGAGGTAGCGGAGTTCTTCCAGGCATACGCGGTCGTCCAGGGTCCAGGGGTCGTCCTCCGCCTTCTCCGCCCGAGGGCGGAGAAGGGCGGTCTGCTCCTCTTCGCCCAGGATGCCGTCGGCGCAGCCGCGCAGGAGGTCGGGCGAGTCGTAGAGACTGCGCAGGGCTTCCCTGGCGCCCGGCGAGGGCCAGGCACGGTCGAGGAGGCGCTCCACCTGGCGGTTGCGTTCCAGGCTGCGGCGGATCGTGCCGTCCGCCCCACGGCGCGGGGCCAGGGCGGCGAGTTCCCGCAGGAGCCGGTCGACGAGCAGGCTGCGAAAGCGGTCACGGCGCTCGCGGTGGGACCCTTCACCACCGCGCGCCTCCTCGAAGAGAGCGTGGACCTCGGAGCGCGGGACGCGCAGGGTCGTGCTGCCGGCGGTGACGGTGAACGCCGGCTCGTCCCCGTCGAAGGAGGGCTCCGCGAGAAGGCGGTCGATGGCCTCGGGGCGGCACTCCTGCTCGACGCGGCGCCGCAGGACTGCGGCCATGCGCTCGTCGGACTTCACCAGCCGTGCCGCAGGTGTGTCGGTGCCGAGGATGTCGCCGTCCCACAGACGGGAGAGCTGGACGGCGTTGACCTCACGCGTACCGAGGGTGGGCAGGACCTGGCCGACGTAGTCGAGGAACCTCTGGTGCGGACCGATGACCAGCATGTCCTGGGCCTTGAAGTGGTTGTTGTTGACGAGCCAGGTCACACGGTGCAGACCGACCGCGGACTTGCCCGTACCAGGACCGCCCTGCACGACGAGGATGTCGGAAGGAGTACCCGTGACCAGGTCCATCTGATCGCGGCGAATGGTCTCGACGATGTCCCGCATGCGGCCGCTGCGGGAGCGCTGGAGCTCCCGGAGCAGCAAGTCGTCCGGCTGGAGGGGCTTGCGGCGCTGGAGCCGGGCCACATCGGCGGGGGTACGGACCGGAGGGCGAGCTCCCGGCCTCTCCCCCTCCATTCCCTCGGCCTCGACAGGCTCCGGGGTTACCGCGTCGTCCCCGGCCGTCCGAGGTGTCGGAACGGCAGGCAGCGCGGAATCGGGAACAGCTACGGGGACAGCAGCCGGAGCGATGTCGTCGAAGTAGTCCTCGACGACCCGCTGTACACAACGCAGTTGGCGCCGCAGGGTGATGTCACCGGGCGCATCCGGCTGCGCCGCGAGCCACTTGGTAGCGGCCGGGCTGGTCCACAGCACGACGACGGGCTCACGGGTGCGGATGTCGGAGACTGCACGCCGCCCCACGTACCAGGGCCGGCACTCCTCCCCCGTCGCTTCCGGCGCGTCGACGCGGACGGTGACCAGCGATTCGTCTCCCAGACCGCCGTACGCCGCCGCCCTCTCCTCGGCGTCGAGCCGGTTGGCGATGCCGTCCTTGTTGCTGGCGGCGGCTGTTGCCGCCGAGGTCCCGGTCATCTCGGCCAGGCGCTCGGCATAGCAGTCGTACGCCCGGTCGACGGCCTTCTGCTCATCGTCAATGACCTGGTCGCGTGTGGTGGTGTTCATCCGCTGTCCCTCCCTGGCAGCGCCCAGCGGAACGCCGCTACGGGCCTGCACCCGCGCTCCCCCGCCAACTGGCCTACCGCGTTGCACCCATGAGTGCTGGTCAGTACCGCCACCCTAAGCATCGCACCCATTGACTCAGTTCACAACTGTTCCGACGCACCGGATTGCCGGGCGGAATTTCCTCACTCTTCACGCCCCCCTTCGCCATGACCGGCACCGGGCGGGCTCCCCTTCGGCGCCCTGTCAGCCGGGGAAGGGCACCTCCCGGCCATGTCCGGCACATGCGTGCGACGGCGGAGCGCATATCTACATAGCTTCGGAGTATCTCGCCCAGCTGAAGGCCGAAAGCTCATTCGCCGACGTACCTGCCGACCAGATGACTCGCGCGCAATACGAGGAACTGGCCGCCCGGTACAACGGTGGCCCGGGCTGGCAGACCGACGACGCGCAGGCCTACGGGCGCGGCTTCGGCTACAACCTGCACGATGCGAGGCAGGCCCTACGTGACTGAGCAAGAGACGAAGCGGCCCGCGAAGCAGGGCATGACTCCGTACCTCGGCTCGCGGTACGGCCGCTCTACGGGTGGGGTCGCCGACATGCGGCTGTCGACCAGTCGGACGTCCAGCGGTTCACAGACGGGATCACCTCACGCTTCGCGCCGATGCCCCATGGGCCCGCCTCCCTCTACCTGTCCGTGCACGCGCGTCGGTCGTCGGTCGTCGGTCGTCGGTCGTCGATGTTCACGAAGCCGAAGGACTGTGGGCCAAGTGCCGGCAGAAGGCCCTCAAAATCAGGGAACGCGACGCTCGTCAGTACGCGCCGATCGACCAGAAGACGCCCACCTCGTCGTGGCTCACCGCGATCACGCCCAGGTCCTCCAACAGGTCGAGGCCGTTGATGTACTCGTCGGTGAGGAAGTGGTGGGACTCGGTGCCCTTGAGGCCCGCCGTGAGGAAGTCCGGGGCCGGCCCGGACGCGGCAGCCCTCGCGTTGGTCCAGTAACTGGCGTCCGGCCCGTACCGATCGAGGAGTGTACGGGCGTCCGTCAGCACGGCGTCCTGGTCCGGGCGGGTTCGCACGGGGGCGGGCTCCCCCGTCCATTCCTCCGTCATGACGGCGAGGGCAGTATCCGCCGCCTTCCTTTCCAGGGGGTACAGATGATCGGCCAGCTCTGATGCGGCGGGCGGATCGAAGGGGTAGGCGGGCACGCTGTCGCGAGCGCTGTTGGTGCGGTCCGGATCCAGCCGGACCCACCCGCGCGGGTCACGGACCGAGCGGTGCAGTACCGCCAGCACGTCGTGCGCCCAGTTCTCGTGCGAGCGAGGCCCTGTGGCCACGAAGACGTACGGGTCGCCGAGCAGCCGGACAGCCGCCGCGTTCCAAGGGCACACCCGCATGCGGAACTCCTCCAACAAGCTGCCGACTCCCTGTCTGAAGACGCCCTCGGGCTGCCGCGAAAAGCCCTTGAGCCGACCGAGAGCGGAGTGAACGAGGTCGCCCGCCTCACCGACAGTGTGTCCGCAGCACGCCACCGACTCCCGCTCAACACCAGGAGCCCGCCTCCGGCGTCGGACGGGGCGGCAACTACCTCAATGGGTTTCCATGGGCGGCATGGGCCCGTTCCTGCACACGGCGCCAGATCCTCAGCAGGGTGCAGTCGGCTGCGCACGCACCTGACAGCCGGCGCCCGCTCAGCCCTTCTCGTCGGACTCCTCATCGCGTCCGCGTCGACGGCGTACTCGCTCGGCGATCCCACCGGCGAGCTTCTCCGTCACCGAGCCGGCCCGGTCGAGGGTCTCGCTGCCGAGGCTTCTGGCGGTGTCGACGCCCTTGGCTCCCGCCTCGAGCGCCTTGTCCCTCACGTCCGTAGCCGCATGGGCCCACCGCCTCGCCTCGGACGACTGTCCACCGGCCTCGATCCCGAGCAGCATGTGGAAGTCGCAGACGCTGGTCGCGACGTGGTTGCTCGACCGGACCACAGCCGGGGACTTGGCCGGGTGCAGCAACACCTTCGTGTTGGCCGTGTCAGCTACCGCGTCCATCCTGGCCAGCAGACGCTCGGTGGTCCGCAGGATGAGTTCCAGGCGGTCCTGGCGGGCGGCCTTCAGCCCGAGCCGATGCCCGTTCAGCTCCTCCGGCGACGCGTCCAGCACCCGGTCGAGTTCGAGCACGGCCATCGCGTCCTGCAGTTGGAAGCAGCGAGCCAGAACAGCGAGCCACTCCCGAACGGCGGACTCAGCCTCCTTGGCCGTCGTGGCGAGATCACCGATCTTGCCCTTGTGCTCCATCTTCTCGGCGACTGCGTCGAGCTGACGCAACGCGTACGCCTGGGTCTCTGCGATCGTCGTCGGCGCGGCCTGGACCTTCGACCAGGTGATCTCGTCGACTCCCCGCCTGTTCTCGCGGACGGTCATGACCTCCTCGACGACGAAGCCCACTCCGATCATGCGGGCGAACACCGCGTCCTTCTGGGCGCGCAGCACGTCGTCGACCTTCGCGTCGATCGTGGCGAGATAGTCGGTGATCTCGTCCATGCTCTGCTGCATCGCGACCTGTGACATGAGCTTCGCGGCATTGGCGAGGACCGCGGGGTTGCTCAGCAGCGAGCGAGGGCCCTTCACGAACTCGACGAAGCCCTTGATCTGCCCCCTCTGCCCCTTCACCACCCCCGTACTGAAGCCGGTCTTCGCACTCTCCCTCAGCCCGTACTTCTCCACGAGCCGTGCGGACTTCGGGGTCAGCTTCACCCACCGACCGGAGTTGGCGGCAAGGTCAGAGCCCACCTGTGCGGCTACCGCCCCGATGCCGACGGCTGACCTGAACCGTTGCACTCCGAGATCCTTCGACGACAGTCCTTCCGAGACGAGGAAACGTTCGACGTCGGCCTCACTCCCGAGGACCGCCAGTCCGTCACCGTCACTGATCAGCTGAATCCCGTTGTCCATGACCCGCTCCAGAAGTGGCTGCTGACAGGTGGGGGTGCGCGCGGTGACTGCGGACAGAGCCAAGGGCTTGCCATGCCTGCGCCGGCACATCGATCACTCGAATCGGGTCACCCCGTCCGGACGCCCCTCCCCCCTGGGCACCAACCATGCCACTCGTTAACTGAGTTCACAAGATTCTGCGGATACCACTTCCGCCCAGACCGTCTTGGTGTAGGCGTCACGGGCTACGCAGCCCCAGCGGTCCGCGTACGCGTCGACGAGGAGCAGACCCCGTCCCGCCGTGGCGTCGGCGCGGGCGGGCGAGGGGTCGGGCAGCGGACGCTCGGGACGTGCGTCCGTCACTTCGATGCGCACGGCGGCGGGCTGGAGCGCGAGGACCAGGCGGAAGTCACGGCCGGGCAGGCGCCCGTGAGTGATGGCGTTGGATGCAAGCTCGGCCACGACGAGGGCGACGGCCCAGGCGGTCCCGGAGTCGTACGGGATCCCCCAGGCGGCGAGCTGCTGCTCGGTCAGCCGCCGCGCGAGTCGGGCTCCGCGGGGCGTGCTGCTGAGACGGATGACGAACTCGGCCGGCGTGAGGCCGAGTCCGGCGGTGAGGCTTCTGGATGACATGTCGCCACCGTGCGGGTCACGCTCCAGTGCGGGCCAGGGCATCCCGCCGTACCCCGGTGCGGCGTACGGCCGCCGTACGGGTCACGGCGACCTTGACCACGGGCTCCGGGCGTCTGAATCTGTCTTCCATCGAAGGTCAGCCTTGTGGTGGCCGTCGCTCGTCACCACACCGACGGGCGACGGTCGGGCAGGTTCACGGCTGACGCGGGCCACGCCGTTCCAGGGGGATTCATGAGCACTGGGGTCATAGCGTTACTCGTCGCCGTGGTCGGCGTGGCGGGCACTCTGCTCGCCCCGATCACCACCGCCTGGGTGAGCTCGCGCTCACGCCGCCAGGAGTTCGAACTCCAGCAGGACTCCGACCGGGCGAAGAGGCACATCGACGACGCACAGGCGAACCTGGAGCGTCGGCGCGACACCTACGTCGCGCTGAACTCCGGCGCCCGGCGGTACCGGTTCCTGATGATGGAGGACCTCTACGCCGCACGCCGCGGGGCAGACCCCGATCCGGCGACGGAGCTGGCGCGCGTCGAGTTCCAGGACACGTACGCGCAGGCGCAGATGCTCGTTCCCGACGATGTCCTGCACTCCTGCCAGACGGTCCGGGTGGCGCTGGCAGAGGCCAGGAAGCTCATGGACTCACTGGCCGAGGACGTCACGCACGATCAGCAGAAGTGGCAGGAGGCCCACACCTTCCTGATCGGAGTGTGGGAGCCGATCGGAGTGATGCAGCTCGCCATGCGCCAGGACCTCGGCATCTCGGCACCGCGGCGTCCGTGATCGCTCGGGGTCCCGCCGCTCCGCTCCCCTCCCGCCGGATCCGTGGAGGGCTCCTGCCCATGCGGAGGCCCCCGAGACCACAAGGGCTCAGGGGCCTCCGCGTGCTATGGGTGGGACCGAACCCGCCGACGAGGCCGGCCCGGCGCGACCGTCGCCTCCGTCATCGGGCAGCTACGGGCGGCCCATCTTCTCCTGGAGGGTGAAGACGAAGCCCGTCGCGACGACGAACGAGGTGGCGCTCGACCCGAGCGCGGTGAGCGGCGAGGCGTCGAGGCTGCCGACGACGAGATAGGCGACCAGGCCGGCCACCAGGCCGATCATGACCGCGAGAGCGGCCTTAAGGTACCTGATCTTGGCCTGGGCGCTCTTCAAGGCCCGGACGAGCGCGGCGTTGTCCGCGCGGAGTTGGGCGGGAGAGGAGATGGTCATCTTCGGTGAGTCCTCAAGTACGGGGTCGCAGCGCCTGGTCGAGCGAGTGTTCCGTGCCGACGAACGGCGGATGGTTCCGGCTGCGCGGTTCTGACAGGAACGACGAAGGCCGGTCCCGCCGCGTGAGCGGCGGGACCGGCCTCTCCCCCGAGAATGCCGTGTCATGCCCTTTCACCTGGCATGACGGGTTCGGGCCGCCACCTCATGCGCGAAGACGGTCTCCCCGTGGCCGTACTCCCGCATGATGTGTCTGCCGCGTCGCACGACGTCGCCGATTCGTGGTGTGACGTGGTGCCGAACCTGGTGCAGTTTCGTCCTCAGTGACAACTGTCCGCGGAAACGGTGCGACTACTCGGTCACGAGCTTGCCCCCGCTGAGCATGCGGACACGACGCTGCAGAGCAACGGCGCTCCGGACGGGAGACCTCTGCCACACCGGCGAGCCGACGAGGAGGTTGTCGACAGCCCGGTATCCGCGGACGAGGACGACGGCCAGGAAAGCCAGAAGGATCGTGGTCGCCTGGAGAAATCGAGTGTGCATATGCTGCCCCTTTTCGATCTTGACGGGTTCCGAGCGGTTGTCGGACTGGAGATGCTGCCTGCCACGGCTAGCTCTCCACCTCGGCCCGCGGACCGCCGTCCCGGTATGAGGCGGCACCGGAACAGTGGCCCACCGGCCAAGGAGCAGATCTAGTCCTCGGTCGAGCTCAGCTGTTCGAGCACGGCCGGCACGCGGAGCCGCCGGTTGGCGGACCTGAGCGCCTGCCGTACCGCGCCCGCGCCGGCTGCTCCGACCAGGTCGGCGATGCTGCGCGAGTCGAGTCCGTAGTGGTGCTTGAGGATGTAGACCTTGTGCTGATACGCGGTCAGCTCCGCCCGGAGGATCTTCTGGATCCGCTCGAACTCCGGGTTGTGGTCGAAGTTCACCACGAAGCCCGTCCTGTCGAGCTCCGCTTCGACCGCCTCGCCGGTGAGGCTCTGCGCCCGACAGCCGAGATGGCGGAGCATGTCGGTCGTCGTGTTGGAGCAGACGGCCGCCATGTAGGCGTCCAGGTTGTCGATCACGTGCCCCGCCTGAAGACGCTGGAGGAGGCGCA
The DNA here is from genome assembly GCF_044765485.1 of Streptomyces sp. NPDC102451. Lineage (NCBI taxonomy): Bacteria > Bacillati > Actinomycetota > Actinomycetes > Kitasatosporales > Streptomycetaceae > Streptomyces > Streptomyces sp. NPDC102451. Next base: position 151,637 of record NZ_JBIWKD010000010.1, read on the forward strand.
CAAGGGCCTCCTGCCAGACATCCTCGACGTGCTGGCTCGCGATGCGCCTCTCGATCAGCCGCTTGAAGTGCTTCGCGCGTTTCTCCACGTGGCTGATCTTCTCTTCGATTGAACGGCCCCCTTCAGGGCTCCCGGACGACTGCCTCATCCTGTTGTGCTCCCATCGCGAGTCTTGCCCCAGCCGCACCAGGACACCGGCGTGTCCTGGGCCCCCAGCAACCCGGCTCGAAGAGCTAGACGTCCGGTGGTGGCGAACCGTGAGCCGGGGGCCACTGCGCTCGCTGAATTGCCGCACCATCGGGCGGAGGGCTTCGCGACCGGAGTTCTGTTCAGCGAGCCACCACCTGGAGCGGCGGCTGAACGTGCGCCTCGGGTGTGTGGTGTGCCGCCGGATCGGCCCGCTCGACAGCGGGACAACTCCCCTACCCGGCAAAGGAATACCCATGCGATGCGCGAAACGGCCTCGCCCGGCGGCAGGAACCGGAGCGGCCTGACCGTACGGGGCTTGTACGGGCGTTGTACGGGTCCGGGGCCGTGACGCTGGAATGGCCCCCGCTGTTGAACCATGTCCAGTCGCAGTGGGGTGGCCGGAAGGACGTGAGGGCAGTGCGGGAGACGGGTAGTGGGCGCGCGACGAAGGTAAAGGCGAAGGAGGAGAACGACCTGCCGGGGGTCTGGGTGGCGTACGGAAGGCTGCTCCAGCACCTGCGCAAGCGGGCCGGGTTGAGTCAGCCGGCGCTGGGCGAGGCCATCGGGTACTCGCTGGAGCAGGTCGCGTCGGTCGAGCAGGGGCGGCGGGCAGCGAAGGTGACGTTCACGGTCGCGGCGGAACGGGTGCTGGGGGCGGGCGGTGTCCTGGACGTCCTCCAGGGCGAGGTGGACCGGGCGAAGCTCCCCCGCTTCTTCCGTAACTTCGCGCTCATCGAGGCGGAGGTGCTGAGCCGCTTCTCGTACGACCCGCTGCTGGTGCCGGGACTGTTGCAGACGGAGGCCTACGCGCGAGCGGTGTTCGCCGGCCACTGCCCGCCGTTCAGCGAGGAGATCGTGGACCAGCACACGGAGGCTCGGCTGGGCCGTCAGCGGCTGCTGGCACGGGACCCGATGGCGGAGCTGTCGTTCATCATCGGGGAGGAGGCGCTGCGGGACCCTGTGGGCGGGCGGAAGGTGATGCGTGAGTTGTGGCAACACCTGCTGAAGGTGGGCACCTTGCGCAATGTGGAGGTCCAGGTGATGCCCGCAGGGTGCGGCTTCCATGCCGGCTTGGACGGTCCGTTCGTCCTGATCGAGACGAGCGAGCTCCGACGCCTTGGATACATCGAAGCTCAGGAGATCGGATGCATCGTCAGTGATCCGGCGGACGTCAGCGGCTTCGCGCTGCGTTATGGCAAGCTGCGATCGCAGGCCCTGAACGCCCAGGAGTCTGCGCGGCTCATCGAACAGCTGGTGGGAGAGACATGAGCATGGAGCAGGTAACCAAGAACGTGGACGAGCTGCGCTGGTTCAAGAGCAGTTACAGCGGATCGGGCGGCGGCGACTGCGTAGAGGTGGCTGCCGACCACGGCGCGGTCTGCGTAAGGGACTCGAAGGTCGCGGGCGGAGGCCCGGTGCTGCGGGTCGGCCGTGGCGAGTGGAAGGCGTTCGTGTCGCTCGCTCAGGGCTAGCTCCAACGAGCTTCTGAACGGAAACGACGGGCTGGTCCGCATCACGTGAGGTGATGCGGACCAGCCCGTCGTCATGCGGAAGGCTCAGAACAGGGCACCCTCGGCACCTTCACCGAAATCCGAGCCACCGCGTGCAGCCAGCTGCTCTTTGCGCTTCCGGATGGCGTCGGCGGAGGGCTTCGGCATGTCCGGGTGCGTGGCGGGCTTCTTGTGCAGGCCGAGGTGGACCTCGTCGGCGTACGCCTGGTGGTTCAGCTGGCGGAGGCGGTCGATGATCTCGGTACGGGCGAGGAGACCGATGGTGTAGCGGGTGCCCTGGTCGGTCTCGTGGAAGCCATGGTCGAGCGGGAAAGTCTCGTGGGTCGGGTCGGCGTGCGGGGTCTGCCCGGAGTCGTCCAGGAGATCGAACCAGCCGTAAGCCTCGACGGTGGCTCGGTCGATCTCCTCGTGGATGCGCCGGAGCTCGACGATGTCTTCGTCTTGACAGTCGGGGTTGTGGACGAGGTTGTAGGTGGTGGTGAGGCCCATGTTACGGGCGAGCATCAGTTCACGGCGGTAGGTGTGGAGGTGAGCGCCGGCCGCACGGAGGCGTGGGGTGAGGGTAGGACGGACGAAAGTTTCAAAGACATCGGTGGACGTATACCGAAGGTCTCCCTTCATCGTCGAGCCACAGTCGATCGCCCACCAGTAATGGGGTGCGCTAGATAGGACAGCGAGCAAGGCGAGGTCGTCAGAGGCGAAAACAACAGTGGCTTCACTAAACACCTGAGCAGACGAGACCATTGCAGGCATAACCACATGCGTATGCCGCGTAATGACGATACAGCGGTCGAGTGACCCCGTGGCACGAACCAACCCGGTGGCGCGCTCGGCAAACTGCCACCAGCGTTCCCGGCGCGCCTTGCGACTGTTCATATCTCGTTCCGGTTTAACTTCGCGCAAGATTTTCGCATACGCCTTCTGGTATTGCTCCGCCTTCTCGACACACCAGTCCTGAAAGTTAATTACCCATCGACTTGCACTGTATTCCGGATGATTATTGACGTCCTGACCATTCAGATACGGAAACAATACTTCTGAGTAGCGATCATCCTCGGCAATCCACTCCCGCCCCTCAACCTCGCTGAGGGTAAACCCCAACCCAAGAATGATCGACCCCTGGAATGAAACATCCTTGTTCCGCGTCAGCGGCTCCACCCACGACATCTCCCGCGTCTGGGGATTCAATGAGGTCGAAACCCCGTTCGGCACCACCACTCCACCCAGTACACAGATTGCGCTCTGCTCTGGTGAAATCGCAGTAGTCCAGACGGCGCAATATTCCAACGCGGCCGAACTAGAAGGCCATGGGGCGCTTTTAATGCCTCGCCGAATGGTAATTCGTGCATCCTCAAGCTGGTCGAGCCCAACCTCGCGAGTATCTCCTTGCGCCAAAGTGTTCGTAGCGATCAAACCAGTCTGACCACACCCATGAAGAAGCTGATGAGCCCGGAGCATAAAGTAGGCGACCAAATCTGCACTGCCGCGCTTCCCTGCCGCTAGATAGCCGACCATGTATTCCCGGTATGCCTCCCCCGTCGCACCAGTCAGCTTCTGCCCACCCAAGAACGGCGGATTCCCCACCACCGCATCAAACCCACCCCCCTGCGAGAACACCTCCGGAAACACCAACGGCCAATGCACAGGCCGCCGCTCCAAGCCCCCCGCCGGCAGCTCCGCCGCCAGCCATTCCTCCGCCCTAGCCTGCGCCTCCCGCACCACGTCCGAGTCGTCCTCGACGCCCTCAGCGACAATCTGCTGCACAATCCAAGCCGCCTGCGGGAACAGGTCCCTGACCCGCTCGCCCCCGTCCGCCGCGTACCACTCCACCCGCCCCGACGCGCACGTCGCCAGCGCCGCCCCCGCGATCAGGTCGCCCACCAGCCGCAGCCTCCGCGAGTGCCGGTTGACGTCCTCCAGGCGCTCCCGCTTCCGCTTCAGCGCCGGCAGGTCCACGCCCTTGATGGCCGTGATCGCCAGGCGTTCCCGCGTCAGCTCGTCAACCAGCTCACGCGTCTGTTCGGCCAGGATGTCCCGCTGCCCCTGCGGCTTCATGTGCACCGACTGCAACTGCTCCATGGTGTGCACCCCCAGCAGCGAGTCCCCCGCCACCAGCCGGTCGTCCAGGAAGGTGAACGGCCGCGTCGGGTCCATCGAGACCAGCCACAGCGACAGCTTCGCCATCTCCACGGCCATCGGGTTGATGTCCACCCCGTAAAGGCAGTGCTCGATGATCTCGCGCCGCGCCTCGACCACCACCGGGTCCTGCTCCGCGTCCGCGGCCGTCACCGCGTCCACCGCACGGCCCGCCCGGTACGTCATCGCGTCCGTGCGGCCCTCGCTCTCCCAGGCCTCGATCAGCCGGTCGCCCAGGTAGCGGCAGGCGGCCACCAGGAACGCCGCCGAGCCCATCGCGATGTCCGCGACCTTCAACTTCAGGATCTGCTCGGGTGACTTGAGCCGCCACTCCGCCGTGTCCGCCGTCTGGAGCGGGCCCGGCTCGTAGACCAGCGGTTCCAGCGCGTGCCGGACCACGTCCTCGGCCAGGAAGCGGGGCGTGTAGTGCGTGCCGGTGTTCTTCCGGAGGGAGGACTCCGTGACGTACAGCGAGCCGTTCGGGATGACCATCGGCAGGTCACGCAGGTCGCGGCGCAGGATGCCGAAGAAGGGGAGCAGGCGTTCGCTCAGCCCCGAGTTCTTCTTCGTCACCGCGTTCAGCTGGCGGCGGGCCTCGACCTCGTCCTTCGCCGGGGCGAGCAGCTTTTCCAGCTTGGACGCGCTCGCCGGGGGCTTCGGGTCCTTCCACTTCTCGTGGATCGCCTTGGCCAGGGCCTTGACCGATCCCCCGGACTTGGCGGCCAAGGACTCCAGCTCCCGCAGCGGCACCTCGTGTTCGAGGCCCTCGGGGCCGATCAGGCCGACCATGTCCTCGACCGCACGCTCGCCACCGAAGGAGAGCAGGCCCTCATACACGTAGCCGATCTGCTCGACGTCCAGGGCGCGGAAGCTGAGGGTGCGGACTTCGGCGTTCTTGCCGGTGCCGACGCGGACCTCCTGCACCGACTGCAGCATGTGCAGGACCGTGCGGTCGTCGATCGGGAGGAGCGGGGTGGTGAGCTCCAGCCAGGCGTACGTGTCCGGGGCGAAGATCGACCCGTCGTACGCGGGCAGATGCAGCTCCGGGTGGTCCACGCCCCCGTGGACCGCGTGGAAGAGGGCGATCAGGCGGTGCCAGGCGGAGGTGGTGTGTTCCAGGGCGCTCTCACCGTCCGCGTCGGCGCGGGCCTTGAGTTCGGCGCGCAGGAAGCGGGCGGAGTACGCCGTAGCGTAGACCTCGTTGTCCGCCGGGAGCAGGCCGCGCTCCTCCGCGTACAGGAGGAAGACGACACGCATCATGACGGCGACGGCACCCCGGTAGACCTCGCCGGCCGCGACGCCCGACGCATGCAGGCCCGGTGCTCCCGCGTCCATCGCCCGTACGTCCGCTCGCCCTATGGCGTCGACGAGCAGTTCGACGGCTTGGCGGACCTGGATGCCGAGCGCCTCGGTGACGTCCTCGCCCGCGGCCAGGCTGGCCTTGAGCAGGCCGACCAGGGTCTCGGACTCCTCGTACTCGAAGAAGCGACGGCGGCGAAGGAGAGAGACGAAGGCGCGGACGACGTTGCGTTCGGCGGCCTCGTTCCAGCCGATGGTGTCGAAGACGGCGGTGGTCGTGACGCCGCCGATGGGGGCCCAGACCAGGCACCACCAGCGGCCGTCCGTGACCAGGCCGAGCGGGATGTCGTGGTGGCGGAGCAGCCGGGCGAGGCGGTCCGCGGGGGACGCAGCCCAGTCTCCGCCCGCCGCAGCACGGGAGGTGGGGACGGTGCCGGCGGGGACGGTCATGCCGAGGAGGCGTACGCGCTTGGCGACGGATGCCGTGTCGGGTTCGGCGGCGAGGTCGATGCCCGGCTCGACGAGAGCGAAGTCGGGGCGCAGGACGGCGCCGTGCTCCGGGACGTGGAGGGTGAGGCGGTCCAGTGCCGGGTCCTCTGCCTCGCCCTGGCGCAGTGCGAGGGCGTCGCCCCACTCCAGGACGGAGCGCAGCAGGTAGGCGACCCACTCGTCGCGGCCTGCTGCGGTGTCGTTCTGCCAGTCGGCGTGGCGGGCGCGCAGGCGGGCGCGTTCGTCCTTCTCCAGGGCGTCGAGCTGGGGCCAGGCCCTGCGCAGGACGGGCATGGTCAGGAACGGGCCGGAGACCTCGGTGAGGTCGAGCCATTCCTGGTGCTGGCGGCGGCCGTCGAGTGCCTGCGCCTTGGCTGCGGCGAGACCACGTGAGGTCGGGCGAGGGCTCATCGGCGGGCTTCCTTTGCGGGGATCACGAAGACGACGGCGACAGGGAAGAGGTGGGCGCGCGGGTCGCGGTAGCGGGCGCCGATGGCGGCGAGTTCGCGTTCCAGCTCGCCGGGCAGGCCGTCGAGGCGCTGCTGCCAGCGGGCCCGGTCGTCGTCGTACTGGCGGCGTTCGGCGGCGGTGATGTCGTGCCGGCTGAAGAGGGCGAACTGTTCGCTCAGGTCGTCGCCCTCCTCCTTGAGCTTGGCGCGCAGGGTGGCTTCGAAGCGGCCGAGCGTCGCGGTGATGCGGCGTTCCTCCTCGGTCTGCCGGTCGGCGAGTGCGCGCTCCAGGCTGTCGCCACGCTCACGGGCGCGGGCTTCGAGGGAGGTGTTGAGGGGCTTGGCCAGCTTCTCCCACGCGGTGGTGAGTTCCTGCCGCAGGTGCGGGGCGGCCTCAGTGCCTTCGGTGAGCGCCTTCGCCAGGACAGCGCCCTGGGTGCGTACGGACTCCCAGCGACGAAAGCGTCCGGTGTCACCGAACCAGCCGCCCGCGTGGACGACCTCCTCGTGCAGGCGGGTGCCGTCGTTGCCGACGAGGACGTACCGGGCGTACGCGGAGACGAGGGTGGTGGTGATCGTCGGGTCGTCGCTGACGACGGCGGCTACGCGGTGCAGGCCGACAGTGTCCGCGTTCCAGACGGCTGCGGTGAGCAGGCGGGTGGACAGGGCGACGAGCGGATGCTTGAGGTGGGCGAGTACGACGTCCTCACGCCCCTTGGCGGCAACGGCCGCGTCGAAGGTGATGGGGCGCTGCTCGTCCTCGCGCAGCTTGTGGGCGAGACCGCGGGTCGCTCGCTCCCAGGTGCCGGAGAGCGGCGGGACCTCGTGCAGCTGGCCCGGTTCGAAGTCCTCGGCCAGGGTGCGGTCGGGGGCCAGGGGCGGTTGGTGGTCCAGGGCGAGGGCGGTGTCGACGACGCGTTTGATGTTGGCCGGGGTGAGCCCGAGCGTGGTCACGGTCTCGTCGTACTGGTCGGCCAGGCGCTTCGACTGGGCGGTGACGTTCTGCTCGGGCGCGACCTCGCCACCGGTGCGGCGGCCCTGAATGGTGCGGGGCTTGGCGTTCTCGATGTCGACGGGCGTCGTGTCGCCGGTCATACGGCGCTGGACGGCCTCGGCGATGACGGCGTTGACAGAGCCGAGGTCCTGCTCCATGCGTGCCACCTTCTTGGCGACGCGGGAGAGGAACTCCAGGTCCGCTTCGTACGATCCGGCCTGGGCCTGCTGCCAGCCGGAGCCGATGAAGTGGGAGATCTCCGGGTCCTTGCGCTGGCCCCAGCGGTCGATACGGCCGATGCGCTGTTCGAGCTTGTTGGGGTTGAACGGGATGTCGTAGTTGACCAGCCGGTGGCAGTAATTCTGAAGGTCGATGCCCTCACCGGCAGCATCGGTGGCCAGCAGGATGCGCACCGCGCCCTCGCCGGTGGACGGGTCGGCCTGGAAGCCGAGACGGATGCGCTCCCGCTCCTCGGTGGTCAGGCCACCGTGGAGGACGGCGGTGCGGCCGTCGTCGGTGAGCTTCTCCTGGCGGAGCAAGGTGAGGAGCCAGTCCAGGGTGTCACGGTATTCGGTGAAGACGACGATGCGCTCGTTCGTCCAGTGCCTTCCGTCGGACGTGCGGCAGATCGCCTTGAGCGTACGCAGGAGGACCGCGGCCTTGGAGTCGGCGTCGGCCTCGTGGGTGACCGCCCAGCGTTCCATCCGCTGGAGCAGATCGAGCTCCTGGTGATCCTCGGCCGGGGTCAGCGAAGTGGACCGGGTCAGAGCCGTGTCCTCCGCATCGACAAGGCCGAGGTCGTCGAGGTCGGCGACCATGTCCGCGAAGTCGTCCAGCCAGTCAGGGACTTCGGCGGCCGCCGTGCGCGTACGGGAGCCCGTGTCCTCCAGGTGCGAGAGGTAGACGCGGACGGTGTGGAGGAAGGCGGCCGGGGAGGAGAAGAGCCGCTTCTTCAACAGCAGCGTCACCAGGTCGGCGGCGCGCCGGCCACCGCGAGCTGCGGGGACGAGCTTCTTGCGGCGCAGATCGGCGAAGGAGCTGAGCAGGCCGTGGATCTCTCGCTCGGCGTCGGTGTAGTCGACGGAGAGCTGCCCAGGCTTCCGCGTGCGGAAGCGGGGCGTGCCGTCCGCGTTGGTGACCGTGGCCTTCAGGCGCCGTACGACGGTGTCCTTGAGGGCGTCCTTGTCGGGGTCCATGCCTCGCGCGAAGCGCTGGTCGTCGATCAGCTCGAGGAGAGCGGTGTACGACTCCGGGTAGCCGTTGTGCGGGGTGGCGGAGAGGAACAGCCGGTGCTCGAAGTGCGGGACGAGGCGCCGGATCAGCTTCGTCTGCTGGGAGTCGACCGCGTAGACCTGCTTCGGGGCGGACGGGGCGACATGGTGGGCCTCGTCGAGGACCAGCAGGTCGAAGAACCGTTTGTGGTCGCCGTTGCTGCTCTCCTCGGGGGCTCCGATGACCTCGTCGAGGAGGCGCTGGGCCTTTGTGCCTCGCAGCCAAGGAAGGGAGACGATGGTCAGCGGGTGCACGCGGAAGGGATTGGCCGCGGTGCCGTGGGTACGGCGCAGACGGGCGCAGTGCTCGGAATTGACGATGGTGAAGTCGAGGCCGAACTTCTCCGCCATCTCGTCGCGCCATTTCAGGGTGAGCCCCGCAGGACAGACGATCATGATGCGTCGGGCCCGGCCGCGCAGCAGCAGCTCCTGGGCGACGAGCCCGGCCTCGACGGTCTTGCCGAGGCCCACGTCGTCGGCGAGCAGGAGGTTGACGCGGGGGGCGCCGACGGCGCGGGAGACGGGTTCGAGCTGGTACGGCTCGACGGCGACACCGGAGCGGAAGGGTGCCTGGAGGGTCTTGCCGTCGGCGGAGGCGACTGCCGACCAGCGGACGGCGTCGAGGAACGCGGCGAGGCGGGACGGGGGGTCGTACTGTCCGGTGGAGGCGTCCGGGAGGGATCCCGCGGGCAGCACTCGGCGCCCCGGCTCGACCTCCCAGATGACGGACAGGGTGTCGCCGAAGCGGCCGTCGGCGACGGACTGGAGGTGGACGAGGGTGGCGGGCCGACGGCCGTCGTCCACTGGCGGGGACGGCTCGACGCGGGCGACGACCCAGGACTGGCCACGCACTTCGACGAGCTTCCCCTCTTCCGGGAGCTCCTCAGTACCGGTCCGGTCGCTCTCGCGCTGAGCTGCTGGCGTCATCGGCGCTGTCCCCTCGGTCTATGGCGCTGCCGTCCGTAGACAGTGTCCCGTCTCCCACCCGAACGGTGCCGCGACAGCCTAACACGCGTAAATCGCTGTGAACAGAGATCACAGTGCGCATCGCTCGCCCGTCATGCCATGCGGTCGAGCCGAGCCAGCAAGGCACGCGAACGGCCGCGCCGAGGGTCCTCCGCACCCAGGACGCGGTCCTCGTCGTCGACCAGCCGGCGGAGCAGCTCTGCCGCCGGGTGACGCTCTCCCGCGCGCACGAGGAGCACCGCGATCTCGTAACGCGTATCCAGCACTCCAAGGTCGGCGGGCCCCAGGAGGCTGCGCTGCTCGGCGAGGACGGACTTCAGTTCATCAAGGGCCTCACGGGTACGGCCGAGCACACCGGCACAGAGGGCGGCGCCGACGCGGGCGGCAAGGAAATCGGCATGCCCGAGCCGTGGGGTGGCGAGGAACTCCTGGTACTGCTCCAGCGCGACCGCAGGGCGACCGGACAGACGCAGGGCCGCCATCTCAGCCAGGCGCGGATGAGGGAGAACTGCCGTACGCGTGGGAGCGGGGGCTGCCCAGGCGGTGAGCAGGGCGCGGACCTCACCGGCGGAAGCAGGGCGGTTCTCCGGCTCCTTCTCCAGCAGACCCTCCACCAGCCTTCTCATACCGGTCGGAATGCCGAGGCGGTGGCCGGAGAGCGGAGGGACGGGCTCGTGGGCGTGCTGGTGGTACAGCATGAAGGGGCTGCCGTCCGTGAACGGCGGGTTCCCTGCAAGCAGTTCGTACAGAACACAGCCGAGCGAATAGAGGTCGCTTCCGGCCACGGTCTTGCCGACAGCCTGCTCGGGGGCCATGTAGACGACCGTTCCGGGCGTGGCGTTGGCGGCAGTGAAACGGGTCTCGCCGGGACGAGGCTCCAAAGCCGCGGCAACGCCGAAGTCGAGTACCTTGACCCTCTCGGACGGCGTGATCATGAGGTTCGACGGCTTGAGGTCGCGGTGCACGACGCCCTGTCCGTGAGCGTATGCGAGAACATCAGCGACACCGTGTGCGACGGCCGCGGCCCGCTCGACAGCCAAAGTGCCCTCGTCCTTGAGGACGGCATCCAGGGCCTGACCCGGGACGAGTTCCATCACGAGGTACAGCTCGCCATCGAGGCTGCCGTGGTCGTACACCGCGGGGATGCCGGGGTGGTACAGGCGGCCGGTGAGGCGCGCTTCTCGCAGGAAACGGCGCTCCAGGGTCGAGAGCTCGGAGCCGTATGCGGACGGAGCGAGGAGCTTGACGGCCACTTCGCGATCATGGTCGGGATCACGGGCCGCCCACACGACGCCCATCCCTCCTCGGCCCAACTCGTGCGTGAGCTCGTACCGTCCAAGGCTTCGCCGCATCGTGCCCGTCCCCGGTTCCGGCGCCGGCGGCGCCTGCCACACCCCTACGACCGGGGCATTGGGGCGCACCCGGCCGGCAACGCCATCCTCTCACCGATCACACGGGCAGTGGTCCTTGCGGAACGAGGAAGGGGCGGCGTGGATCTTCGGGCAGACCTCGGCGGGAGGCCAGGGCGTGCTCAGGCATCGGCAGATAGGGAGCGAGGGAGGCGTAGACCTCGGCGGCGGAGGCAGGGCGGGCGTCGGGACTCTTGGACAGCAGGGCGGTCACCAGGTCCTGGAGTGGGGCGGGCACCCCTCCGCCGATGAGGGGCGGGGCTGCCGTCAGATGCTGGGACGCGAGGAGCGCCGGCTGCGCGGTGGAGAACGGAGGCGCCCCGGTGAGCATGTGGTGCAGCAGGCAGCCCACCGCGTAGAGGTCGCTGCGGCCGTCGAGCGTGCCACGCCCGGAGAGCAGTTCGGGTGAGGCGCAGACGATGTTGCCGATCCCCTCCCCCGTCATGGTGAGGCGCGGATCGGCGTCCGCGAGGGACTTGACCAGACCGAAGTCCAGGATCTTGACGACTCCGTCCGTCCGCACCATCACGTTCTGCGTCTTGAGGTCCCGGTGCACGAGACCGGCGGCGTGCGCGGCGGAGAGGCCCGCGCACAGCTGAGCCGCGACCGAGGCGGCCGAGGACACGTCGAACTTTTCGTTCTCCTGCTGATCGAAGAGGTACTCCAGCGTTGTTCCGTCGACCAGTTGCATCACCAGGCAGCAGGTGTCGTCCGTGTACGACGCGTCGTACACGGTGGTGATGTTGGGATGGTCCAGGCGGGCCGCCGCCTGCGCCTCCCTCTTGAAGCGTGCCAGTGCTTCCTCACGGCTCCGCGGGACGGCGAGCAGCTCCGACGCGATGGTCTTCACGGCCACGGGCCGGTCCAGATAGAGATCGACCCCCTGCCACACCTGGCCCATCACGCCACGCCCGAGCACGGAGTCGATCCGGTACCGGTCACGCAGCACTATCCCCGGAGCAAATCCACTCATATTTCCAAGCCTCCACATTTCCCGCACAGAAATATCGCAGATCCAGCCTGTGAACAAAGTCAATGATCGTAGTAGCCTGCCATGACTGAGGCCGCTGGGACGCCGACCCGCCCGGCCCGCCAAGGACCCGGAGACCCTCGAATGGCTACAACCACCAACGCCGTACCGGTCAGTCTGGCCGAGATCGCCCGGATCGCCGGTGTGGGGCGGGCGGCGGTCAGCAACTGGCGCCGGCGCCACGACTCGTTCCCTTCCCGCATCGGCGGTACGGACGTAAGCCCGCAGTTCTCGCTGTCCGAAGTCGAACAGTGGCTGCGCGACAACGGCAAGCTCAACGACGTCGCCGGCCGCGAATTCCTGTGGCCCCGGTTCGAAGCGCTCGGCAGCAGGGACGCGTCCGGGCTCGCCGTCGCCGAGGCGGCCCGCCGGATGCGCTCCCCGCGGGCCCGTTCCACGCCCACCGGCCTCTCCGAGGAAGCGCGTGATGTGGCCGGTGAGGCAGCCAGGCTGGGGCGGAGCGAAGGCCAACGCGAGACGTTCGAGTTCCTGTTGCAGCGGTGGCTGGACACCCACGTACGCCAGCTGAGTACCACGCCCGCGCCACTGGCGTCGCTGATGGCCAGAATCGCGCTCGGCACCCGGCTCGGTGAGGACACCGGAGAACTCACTGTCTTCGATCCCGCCTGCGGCACAGGTCACCTGCCAGTGGCGGCCGCTGAGGAGTACTCGGGGCAGGGCTTGACACTGCTGGGATGCGAACGCGACCCGGCACTCGCCGCACTGGCCACTGCCCGCCTCGGCTTCGTGACGGAAGGCCGAGCCGGCACACGTACGGAGATCGTCACAGCTGATGCCCTGCGTGCCGATCCCTTCGCAGGGCTCCGGGCCGACATCGCGCTGTGCAACCCACCGTTCAACGAGCGCGACTGGGGATACGAGGAGCTGGCCACCGACCAGCGCTGGATTCACGGCCTGCCGCCGCGCACCGAACCGGAGCTGGCCTGGGTCCAGCACCTGCTGACCCACCTCCGGCCCGGCGGCACCGCCGTGGTCGTCCTGCCCCCCGCCGTCGCGTCACGCAAGGCGGGCCGCCGTATCCGGGGATCGCTGCTCCGTACGGGAATGCTGCGGGCGGTCGTCGCGCTTCCGCCCGGCTGCGCACAGCCACACAGCGTCTCGCTGCAGCTGTGGGTCCTGCGAGCGGCTCCGGACGGCCCGGCTTCCGCGGGCCCGGCCGCCCAGGACGCTCTCCTCGTCGATGCGACCCGGCTCGCGAAGCCCGGTGCACGCGAGCAGGGACCCGACTGGGAACCGCTGACGGACTTCGTACTGTCCGCCGTGTCACAGCTCGACGTACCGGAGGGGGAGCTGCCGGACGGTGCCGTACGGATCCCCCTTCTCGACCTGCTGGACGACGAGGTGGACGTCACTCCCGGCCGCTACACCTCTGCGGGCGGTGACCCGTCCGGCGTCGATCTGGCGGCCTCGTGGGACGAGCTGACCGGTTCTCTCGGTCAGCTGACGGAACTGGCGCACCACCTGTCGAGGCTCGGCCTCTCGGAGGGGGAGTCGCGCACGACGGCCACGGTCGGCGACCTGGTCAAGGCCGGAGCCCTCACCTTCCGCGCCGGTCAGCAGGCGGGGGACGCCACAGAATCGGCCCGCGACGCCGGTATGCCGCTCCTCACCGTCTCCGATCTGCTGACGGACGGGAACCCGAGCAGCCGGGTGGCTTCCGAAGACGCCCAGACAGTGGCCGAGGAGGGTGATGTCGTGGTCGCCGGCGTCGTTCGCGCCTTCAGGGCCTGGGTACACGAAGGACCACCGATCGCCCTGGGTCCCCAGCTGTACGTCCTGCGCGTGGAGCCCGCCAAGTTGAGCGCCCACTTCCTGGCCGGCTGCCTGCGTGCACCGTCCAACGGCCGCCAGGCCGGCACGCACGCATCGAGCTCGTCCCGCGTCGACATCAGACGCCTGCATGTCCTGCAGCTTCCGCTGGACGAGCAGGCCGGCTATGCGGAAGCGTTCCGGCACCTCACGGCCTTCAAGCAGTTGCTGACGAGGGCTGACGCGCTCGGCGAGCAGCTCGCGGACGACATCAGCGACAGGCTCGCCGCAGGCGGGCTGGCGGCCGGAAGGTAGCGAGGGAGCACCCCTGCTCCAAGCCGTGCGTCCGCGTACCACAGCCCGCGAGCCCGCCCCCTCGTACCGCGTGAGGGGACGGGCTCGCCGGCGCTCAGCGAAGCCGGAACGTCAGCCGATCTCGGCGCCGAACGCCGCCAGTGCCTCGGGCACCGGCTGGAAGAACGTCTCGCCGCCCGAGGAGCAGTCGCCGCTGCCGCCCGAGGTCAGGCCGAGCGCGGTGTCACCCGCGAAGAGCGAGCCGCCGCTGTCGCCGGGCTCGGCGCAGACCGTGGTCTGGATGAGGCCGTTGACGATGTCGCCGTTGCCGTAGTTGACGGTGGCGTTGAGTGCGGTGACCTCACCGTCGTGGACCTGGGTGGTGGAGCCGCTGCGGGTCACCGACTGGCCGACGGTCGCGTCGCCCGCCTTGGTGATCGCCTGGGTGGAGCCGTTGTAGAGGTCCACCTCGCTGGGGTGCGCGACGTCGGAGGTGTACTTGACCAGCCCGTAGTCGTTGTCCGGGAAGCTGGAGCCCTCGTTGGCACCGATCTCCGAGCCGCCCTGCGCGTCGGACCAGCTGGTGATCGACTCGGTGCAGTGGCCGGCCGTCAGGAAGTACGGCTCGCCGTCCTTGACCACGTTGAAGCCCAGCGAGCAGCGCCCGCCGTTGCCCCAGATGGCGTCGCCGCCGGCGATGAGGGGCTTGAACTCCCCTGCGGACTTCTTGAGTTCGGCCTTGGTGCCGAGCCCGTCGACGACCTTGCTGAGCTTGTCCCAGGCCGCGCCGTCGACCGTACGGTCGGCCGTGACGACGACCTTGTTGCTGACCGGGTCGACGGCCCATGAGGTGCCGGGGATGGTGGCCTTGTCCGCGAGGGTCTGCCGGGCGTTCGTCAGCTCGGCGAGCGTGTGCTGTACCAGTCTGGCCTTGCCGCCCGCCTGGCGGACCTGCTCCGCCGCTGCCTCGTCGACGACGTTGACGACGAGGTTCTTGGACTTGGCCTCGTAGTACGCGCCCGCCGTGTCGGCGCCCAGGGCCTTGTCCAGGGTGGCGGCGAGGCTTCCGGCCGAGTGGGCGTCGAGGGTGCGCGCGGTGAACTGGGGCACGTCGTCACTGGCGTTCGCAGTCTGGAACGTGACTCCTGCCGCGACCAGGGCGAGGACGGCCGATCCGGCCAGGGCCACACGCTTCCTGGATATGCGTCGGTGCTTCAACTTCGACCTCCTGTGGGGCCGTGCACGGACAAGTGGGGTGTCCGGAGCACGGAGGATGGGGCGCCCACTATTCCGATGCGAGGGATAGCACACAAGGTCGACTTCCGGACGCGCACACGACGACGACGGTTCACCCGCGCCGCGTTCACAAGCCGGGTTTCGCACCACGTCGGTTCCGTTCGCGAACACCCGGCGCGATGGCCCGTCGGCAGCGAGTGAGGACTAGTCCTGTCCTGTAATGGCTCCTGGAGTCCGGATGCCGCCGAGAGCACTCCTGAAGCCGAACACCACCGAATGCCTCCGAACGTTCCGAACACCACCGGCTCGTTCCGACGGGGAGTGCCGGTATCGCCTCCGATGGGTCATCATCGAACTGGCAGTACACGCCGGGCACTTGGGTGCCCGGACCGAGCGGGGTGACCGAGCGGAGGAGTGGCGTGCGAAGTCGGGTGCGCGTGGCGGACGGACGGCATCTGATGGTCGAGCGTCAGGGGGATCCCCGAGGCAGACCGGTGTTCCTCCTGCACGGGATGCCGGGCAGCCGGCTGGGCCCAGCACCCCGCGGGATGGTCCTCTACCAGCGGAAGATGCAGCTCATCACCTTCGACCGCCCGGGGTACGGCGGCTCCGACCGCCTGCCGGGGCGCCGGGTCATGGATGTCGCCGAGGACGTACGGGCGATCGCCGACTCGCTCGGCCTGGAGCGCTTCGCCGTGGTCGGCCGCTCGGGCGGTGCGCCGCACGCCCTGGCCTGCGCCGCGCTGATGCCCGACCGGGTCACCCGTACGGCCGCGCTGGTGAGCCTGGCGCCCTGGGACGCCGAAGGGCTCGACTGGTTCGAGGGGATGGCCGCCTCGAACGTACTCGCGTACTCCACGGCGGCGCAGGACCCGGACGGGCTGGCGGAGTCCTTCATCATCCGCTCGGCGGCGATCCGACAGAACCCGGTCCAGCTCCTGGACGACCTGCGCCAGGAGCTGACCGACTCCGACCGGATCGTGGTCAACGACGCCGGGATCCGCATGATGCTGCTCGCCAACTTCCGCGAAGGGCTGCGGACCTCGGCGTACGGCTGGATCGACGACGCGATCGCGTTCTGCCGGCCGTGGGGGTTCGCCCCCTCGGACATCAAGGGTCCCGTGATGCTGTGGCACGGCGAGAAGGACGTGTTCTCGCCCGTCGGCCACTCCCGCTGGCTGGCCGGTCAGATCCCGGGCTCCACCGCCGTACTGGAACCCACGGCTGCGCACTTCGACGCGCTGTCCGTGCTTCCCGACGTGCTCCACTGGCTGCTGGACGACCGGGAAGCAGTGGTCTGCTGACCGCGGAGGGCGCCGGGCTCCGGACTTCCGGATCCCGGCGCCCTCCGGCTCACACCGACATCGGCTCCAGCTCGCGCCAGAACCGCCGCTCGTCCCTCGCTATCCGGGTCAGCGGGTGCTCGTCGCCGAGCTGTCGTGCCAGTTCGTCCCCCGTCTCCGCCCGCAGCCTCGACGCCTCGTCCTTGCGGCCCATCGCGCCGAGGGTGACCGCGAGGTTCGACGTCATGGCCAAGGTCTCCGGGTGATGTGCCCCGAGAACCTCCCGGAGCTGACCGGCGACGCGCCGCTCCGTCTCCAGCACGAGTTCGAGGTCGCGCCCGGCCGTCGCGTTCGCCAGGTTCATCACGCAGAACAGCGTGTTCGGGTGCTCACGGCCGAACACCTCACGCATCGAGGCGACCACCCGCGTCAGCAGCTTCTCCGCCTCCTGCGGCGCGCCCGCCCCCGAGAGGTAGGCGCCGAGGTTGTTCTGCGCGGCCAGGGTGTACGGATGCTTCTCCCCCGGCACGTTCATGTACTGGTCCACCACCTCCTGCGCGGTGTCCCTGGCGTCCACGGCCTCCCCTGCGGCGAACAGGTCGGCCGCCATGTTGAGGTCGCAGGCCAGTGACTCGGGGTTGGCCGAGGTGTACTTGGCCCGGTACCTGGCCCGGGTGGCCACCGTCAGCCTCCGCGCGTCCTCCAGCTGCCCCGCCCTGCGCAGCGAGACCGCCAGACTCTTGGCGGCGCTGAGCGTGGTGGGGTAGGTCCGGCCCAGCGTGGCCTTGAAGCTGTCGTACGTCCGGCTGAGCAGGCCGACCGAGTCCTCGTACCGCCCGACCTCGCGCAGGTCACGGGCCAGACACATGGCGGAGGACAGGCTGTACGGATGCTCCGGGCCCAGGACCTCGGACCGCAGGTCGTAGACGTCCTGGTCGATCTCCCTGGCGCGCGCGTACTGCCCGACGCTCCGCAGGTTCAGCGCCAGGTTGTTCGCCGCGGCCAGCGTACGGGGATGCCTGTCGTGGAAGATCTGGCTGAACCCCTCGTGCGCCGCGGTCGCCAGCTCGATCGCCTTGCCGTAGTCACCGAGGAGCCCCAGGTCGATGGCCAGGCTGCTGGTGGTCATGTACGTGTGGGGGTGCTCCGGCCCCAGCACCGCCCGCTGCCTGCCCAGGGTCAGCTCGTCGAGCTCCTTGGCCTCCACGTACCGGCCGCGGGTACGCATGATGTTGGAGAGGTGGAAGCAGAGGTAGAGGTACTGGAGGTCCTGGTTGCCCAGCATCTCCCGCCAGGCGTCGCGGAGTTCGTCCCCGAGCCGGCCCGCCGTCCGGACGTCCCCCCGCTTCCACAGGTAGCGCACCCGGTCGATCAACAGCCTGCGGGTCTCCGGGTCCTTGCAGTTGCGCGCGTCCGACGGCCCGAGGTGCGGCCAGATCGTGGCGAAGCGCGGCCAGGTCTCCGGGTTGTCGATCGGCTCGTCGTCATCCGGCCTGGCACCGGCCAGGATGCGGTGGACGACATGCCTCGCCTCCCGCTGCTCCTCCTCGCTGAGCTGGGCCCTGATGACCGCCTGCACCAGACGGTGCACCTGGATGGAGTTCGACACCTGGTCGACCTTGGCGAGGGCGAAGCGGCCGATCTCCCGGATGACACGGCCCAGGACCAGCTTCTCCTGGAGCGAGGAGTCGTAGGGCTTCAGTGCCTCGATCATCTCCTTGCTGTAGAGGAGGTTGGCCGAGATCGGCTCGGGTGCGAAGAACGCGCAGAGCTGGAGCAGCCGCACCGCGGCCGGTGAGCGCTCCTTGAGGCGTTCGATGGAGATGTTCCAGGTGGCCGCGACGGGCTGCGGGTACCCGGCCGGCTGGTTCAGGGCCAGGACCTCCGGGGCCTGCTGGGCCAGCTGCTCCAGATAGGTGTCGATGGGAGTGGCGGTCTCCGCGATCCAGGCCGCCGCCTGCTCGACCGCCAGTGGCAGGTCACCGACGGCGGTGGCCACCTGGGCGGCATCCTCCACGCTGAGCCCGGGAGCCCGGCGCTGCAGGTGCTCGATCGACTCCTCCCGCAGGAACACGTCGACGGGCAGCGCGTCACCGTGCTGCGACCAGGACTGGTTCCTGGACGTGACGAGGATGTGGCCCGAGCCGCCCTGCGGGAAGTACCGGCGGAGGCGTTCCGGGTCGTCGGCGTTGTCGAACACCAGCAGCCAGCGTTCCGAGGGAACGCCCCGCCGCAGCAGGTCCACGGCCTCCTGCGACGCGGCCGCCATGTCGTCGCCGCCCTGGGCACCGAGCCGTACGGCGAGTTCGGCGAGGCTGGCCACCACGTCGTCGATCTGCTCGGACGATATCCACCACACCAGGTCGTAGTCGGCCATGAAGCGGTGCACGTACTCCAGGGCGACCTGTGTCTTGCCGACGCCGCCGAGGCCGTACAGGGTCTGCGGCTGCGGCAGCACGACGGCCATGCCGCCACCGAGCTGGTCACGCATCCGCTCCAGGACCAGGGAGCGGCCGGTGAAGCCCGGGTTGCGGGGCGGCGCGTTCCAGATCCGGGGCACGGTTCCGGGGAAACGGGGGCCGGGCGACACCCCGTCGCCGAGCTGCACCGGCCGGTCCAGGGCGCGCATCAGGGCCGTGGTGGCGTGCACCTCGTCCAGCCTGAACAGGTCGACCGGATTGCGGTCGATGTACGGCGCGGAGAGCCGGACGTCACTGACCCTGAGCGGCAGCAGCTGGCGCCGCCCGCCACCGGGGTCCTCGGAGACCGCCCGTTCCCAGAGGTCCACGGCCCGCTGCGACTTGAGATAGGCGCTGGAGAGCAGGACGACCGTACGGGTCGCGGACTCGGCCACCTGTGCGCCGTCCGCGGGCCCCGGATCGGCGGAGACGTCGCGCGGGACCACCCGGAACCCGGCGCGGGTGAGGACCGATTCGATCCAGTCGGCCCACATGCGGTTCTCCGCCACATAGCTGAGGAAGAGATCGGCGGGCAGCGCGGGCCTGCGCCGGGTGAACGCGTCGCGGATGCGCAGCCGGACCTCCTCGCCCACCGGGGGCATCGAGGTGATCTCCTGCTGGGTGACGACCGCGGTGAGGCGTTCGAACGCGGACAGGAGCGAGTTGCTGAGCCCGGCTTCGTCACCGAAGGTGGCGAGGGTCTCCTCGTACGCGTAGTAGGGGCGGTAGGGGATCTCCACCGCGCCCCAGTAGGCGGTGAGTTCGTCGCCCGAGAGGTCACGGGGCAGCCGGTCGAACTTCAGCCGGGCCAGCGCCCGTCCGGCGTCGGCCTTCTCCTTCTCGCCCTCGTCGATCCGCATCGGGACGGGGAAGATCGAGATGGGCCGGCCGGTGTAGCGCTCGGCGATCTGCCGGGCGACGGACGCCGCGCCGTCGATGGACTGGTCGCTGAGGGTGAAGCAGTCGACGAGCACGTCCGGGAGGTGGACGGTGCAGATGTCGGCGATGTCGCTGAGGCCCGTGCGGCTGTCGATGAGGACGTAGTCGTAGTTGGCCTTCATGTCGTCCCGCAGGGCGTCGAAGAAGTGCCCGCCGCCGAGCCGGTCGTAGAAGTTGTCCCAGTCGAAGGTGGAGACGGTGGCGGAGTACTCGCGGTTCTGCCGCCCCGCGGACACGAAGTCGAGGGTGCCGCCCCGCGGGAACTCCCAGCCGAGCGCCTCCGGGGTGAGCGAGACCGCGTGCGGCTGGATGCGGGCGTAGTCCCGGTGCCAGTCGTCGGCCCGCTGGGCGGGGTTGGTCGCGGCCCAGGCGTACTCGGTGATCAGGTCGATCACGCCGGTGGTGGCCCCGAGCGTCGAGGGGTCGAGGAAGGGGTGGAAGAACCGGTGGAGTCCCGGGGCCTCCAGGTCCCAGTCGACGGCCAGCACCCGCTTGCCGTTGGCCGCGAGGATCCAGGCGGTGTTGGCCAGGGCCATGGTGCGCCCCGTGCCGCCCTTGTACGAGTAGAAAGTGACGATGCGCCCGTCACGACCGGCTGTCATACGTCCTCCGCATCCGTCGCAGGGTCGTGCATGTCGGGTATGAACTGGGTGTTGCCCATGGGTCCCATCAGCCGCGTCCGTTCGCTGTGCCGTCCACCGGCCGGTGGATAGACCGTGGCGTGCCGCAGATACTGCTGAGCGGCCACCTCGACCACTTGGGGAAGGATCTGGCCGAACGCCTCCATGCTGGGTACCCCCTTGGCCGCGACACGGCAGAAGGCCCGCCCCTGCCGCATCTTGACCGGCATCGTCTGCTCGAGCTTCTCGGTCAGTTCGGCTTCGGCCGCCCTGCTCTGATGGTCCTCCCTGCACCAGGGGACGACCATGGTCACCCAGGGCCGGTTCTCCCGGTCGAAGGCGGCGAGCCGCCGTCTCAGGTCCTCGTCCTGCAGCGCCCAGCGGTCGACCAGGAGGATCTCCGGGGTGCTGGGCGACTGCTTGCCCTCCCGCTGCCCGGGTTCCTCGTCGAACGACGTGATGACGGCCTGGTAGTTGAGGGAGCGCACGAGCTCCTCGGCGACGTACGCCAGGGGTCTGGCGGCAGCCGGATGGTACGGGTTCCACTCCTGCGGGTTGTCGCCGTAGTACTCGGGGTTCCGGCCTTCCGGCAGGTCGTGGCGCGTGGGGGCGGCGATGGTGATCCGCATGGGCCTCGGGGCGCCCGCTCCGCTGCCCGGCGCACCGAAGGCGCTGGGGACGAGGCGGAAGTCGAGGGGCCTGCCCGAACCGATCTGCACGGTGTCGGCGACATGGACGATGCGTTTGGCCAGGTGGTAGACGGCCTGTTCGTAATCCTGGGCGAACAGCGTGAGTTTGATCAGCCCGTAGAGCCCGTCACTGACGTACCGGTCCCCGAAGTCCCGGTGGTTGAACTGTAACCGCTCGGCCGGACCCGGTAGTTGGCTCGGCTGCACCGGCACCCAGAGCGCCGGGACGATCGCCTCGGCCGGCTGGTTCAACCGGGCCCGGTGGTGGATGGCGCGCTGCTCGAAGGCGTACCACTCCTTGCCGCACATCTCGCTGGCGAAGTAGCGCGGGGAGAAGAGCGGGACGAAGACCCGGCAGTTGGCCAGGACATTGCCCAGCCGCTCGGACCAGCCCTCGCCGGAGCGTATCTCCCGGTCCATGAATCCGGCCGGTGATCCCGCGGGAAGATTGGTCATGGCCATCACATGACCGCAGAGATCTTGGAAAAGCCGTTCGACCCACATGTCTGGGTCCGATCCACCGCCGTACCCCGGTGTGTGCGCGTAACTCAGAAAGAAGTACGGCCGATGGTCCGCTCGCTGTTGCGTCATGCGTGCACACGACCCCCGTCCTGTGTGAGCACCCGCATCCCAGGACTGTGGAGGGGGTGCGAGCGAATTCATCATTCCGGAGCGGACTGTGCTCCACCCCCACGGCGTTCGGTCAATCAACGCCGCTTTTCAGTCATCCATACCCAGGAATCATCGAACAGGTTCGTGATCCACTGCATTCCTGAGGATGTTCATCCCACTTGTCCCATGTACACCTCTCACCTCGTCCCGGAGCGACCTCAGCAGCCGCATTCCTCCGACGGTCGGCTCGGCCGCCCCGTCCATCATGTCGAGTGCCTCCGACACCCCGTCCATGAATCCGGGAACGAGGAAGGAAAGTCCCACGCGTTCGTACGTTCCGGCAAGCAGGCCGGAGAAAGGGACCTTTGTATTCCGCTCCCAGGGAAGCCGGTACTCCCAGGCTCCGTCCAGCGCGTAGAGGTCCGTCACGTCCAGGAGGGCCCGCAGCCCGGCCCGCCGCAGACCGCGCAGCAACGCGAGGGCGAGCTCCTGGGTGTCCCCCGTCATCACGAGGCCGACGGCCCCGTAGCCGTGCGGCCGCGCCGTGTTACGGCCGGCGACGAGCGGGGTCAGGGTGGTCAGCGTCTCCCTGGCGTCCGCCGCCTGTCCTGGTGCGGCCCGTTCCACCAGCTCCCACGCCCGGCCGACGGCCTCGGTCCAGGCCTCCGCGCCGGCTCGGCTCAGGCGGGGCGCTGCCGGAGCCTCGAAGCAGTCCCGGTACGGGTCCAGGTCGTCGAGGGCGAACCGTGGCGCGCCCCCCGCGGTGACGTACCGCACCGGGAGCCAGTCGGGACCGTCCGCCCCCCTCGGGACGATCCGTTCACCGCCGCTCTCCCCCCGGACCGAGAACCGTTCGCCGTCGGCCCGGACCCGGACCCGGCCCGCCTCTCCGGGCCCGGCGACCCGCAGCTCGCCGAGCGTGGGGAGGAAGAGCCTGCCGTCCCGGTGGTCCGCGGGCACCTCCAGGTCGAGACCGGACCGCACCGCCGCGGCCGCCACGTACGACGGCAGCCGCAGCGCCTGGCCGACGGCTTCGGGCCGTTCGGCGTGCAGCCCTTCCAGGACGTCCAGCAGCCAGGTGCGCGTGTACGCGTGCGCCAGGACGTGATCGAGGCCCGCGGCGCCCTCGCGGGAGGACTCGAGAACGCCCGCGAGCTCCCAGGCCTCGTCCCACCGGGCGCCGCCGCGGCCGTCCAGTGCCTCATGGAGGCCGGCGAGGAGCGTACGGGTCAGGTCGTGCTGTTCCGCGACCAGCTCACGCCGGTCGGCCAGCACCGGGGACACGGTGGCGGCGCTCGTGCGCGCCTGGATCCCCCGGACCAGCGCCTCCAGATCGGCGCAGTAGACGGAGGGGTTGTCGAAGTCGTTCGCCGAGCGGTACCGGTGCGTGTACAGCCCCCCGCCGCACGAACGTACGACAGGGCAGCGGCGGCACGTCTCGCTGACGCCCGCCAGGCCGAGCTGCCGCGCCCGGACCCCGGGGTGGGCGGCGACGTCGTCGAAGGAGTGCGAGAACACGTCGAACCCGGTGGCGGCCGCGCCCTCGTAGGCACTCTTGAGGGAGTCGACCTGCTCCAGTTGGCCGTCCGTCTCGACGACCACGAGGTCCGTGGGGGCGAGGCCGAGCGACTCGGTGAGACTGGGGCCGCCGCTCAGCGTGGAGAGCACCGAGGAGAACAGGCGCACCGGCACGGGGCCGCCCTCCTCCTGCCAGCGGTCGAAGACCGCGAGGAGCCACTCGGCGTAGGCCGTGGGCGATCCGTCGGGGCGGGGCGGCGGCTCGTCCCATGTGGCGTGCGGGAGCAGGAAGTCGATGAGCGGGGGATCGAGCGCGACCAGGGCGTCCAGCACCGCGTGCGGGTCGTTCTCGATGTCGACGGTGCACAGGAGCCCGAGATTGAGGTGGCGGTAGCGCTCCTGCCGGAGCAGCTCGACCGCCTTCAGCACGAGGGGGTGGCTGCTGCGTCCGTCGGCGAAGCGCCGGTGCCGGTCGTTGGCCGCACGGTCGCCGTCCAGGGAGATGCCCACCTTGACGTCGAACTCGTCGAAGAGGTCCAGATAACGGGGGCTCAGTTGCAGGCCGTTGGTGTGGATCCGGAGGTCGAGGTCGGCGACGCCCGACAGGGCCGACCCGAACTCCTCGCAAACGCGCCGCAGACGGGCGGGGCCGGCCAGGAGAGGCTCCCCTCCGTGCAGGATCACTGACACGGAGGGCAGTGCGTGTGTCTTCGCGTGCTCAGCGAGGCGCTGTGCCGTCCTGGAGATGACGTCATCAGAAACCGTCTTCGGCCGGGTTCTCCAGCTCTGATCAGCATGTTCGTAGACATAGCAGTGATCGCAGGCGAGGTCACACCTGCTGTGAACCTTCAGAACGATTTCGCGGAACGGGACCGCGGGGCCTGTCATTCCACCACTCTAGTCCAGCCGCGCCTGGAATCCGGCCGACGGCAACAGGAGCCTACCGGCCGAACGAGTGGAATTCACTGCCGCTTTACGGCGCCGACGGCCTCGCAGTTCTTACAGCGAGGAGTTGAATGTCGAGATCTGCGTCGGGCGGCCGCCTGCCGTCGCGAGCACCCTGCCCATCTTCCTGGCTGCTGCACTGCCGGATGCGTCGATCTTCGCAAGCGGCACACGACGCTTCGCGACAGCGAAGCTCGGGGTGGATTCGTAGGTCTTCACGGCCGTCCTTGATGGGCTCGTTCCGGACACGGAAACAGCACCGGCACCTGCACCATTGCAGTGTCCGGCGGCACGACTTTACTCTCATGGCCCCGGTGTGCAACTCGACTCGTACAGCCGTAACCCGAGTGATTTACGGACTACTCCAAATGAACCGGAATCCATTCATGTGCGGACCGGGAAGACCACAACATCGAATACAGGAGTGATCATGACGGCGATTCCAGGACCACTGCGGAGCATGGTCTTCAGGAGCGCTGATCTGCCCGCACTCTTCCACCACACCGACGCCGTCGCCGTCGCACGCCAGCGCGAGGCGGTCAACACCACCCGCGGCCAGCTCGCCCTGCTCGTCCTGGGCACCGCCCCCGCCGCCCTCCCCTGGCACGTCGAGGTCGGGTCCCACATCCAACTCCTGGATGGTATCGCGGTGTTGGCGTATCTCGGTGTCCTGATCACGACGTACCTGGCCTCCCGGCGCAAAGCAAAGTCGCATTGGCAACTCAACCGCTCAGCAGCCGAGTTCATCAAATCCAACTGCTGGCGCTACGCGGTCCACGGCTCCCCCTTCGACTCCGCCGTCCAGCACCCCGAGGCGGTCTTCGCCAGCCGGCTCGAGGAGGGGCTCCAGGAGTTGCGGAAGGTGGGGTGGGACGACCCGAGGGAGGAGATGGCGGACTCGGGCGGAGTTCTCATCACCGCTTCCATGCGGGAGTTACGGGACAAGGCGTTCACCGTACGCAAGGAGACGTACATCCGGGACCGGCTGATCGAGCAGCGGCGCTGGTACCGCAGGCGCAGGCTGGTGTCACGGCGCGGTGCGCTCGTCTGGTCGAGCACCATCGCCGCGCTCACGCTCCCCGCACTGGTCCTCGCCGTGCTGCGGACCTTCGGGGAGGCCGGGTCGTTCGCGCTCACCGGGACGTTCTCCGCCGCAGCTGCCGCCTGTCTCGCCTGGAACGAGATGCGCCGTCACCACCCCCTGGTGACCGCGCACTCCCTGGTCGAGGACGACCTGGAGAACATGCAGGCCGCGATGGAGACCACCCTGACCGAGCGGCAGTGGGCGGCCGCCGTCTTCGAGACCGAGCGGATCGTCTCGCCCGAGCACACGGACTGGCTGGTCAGGCACCGGATGTGAGCCCGTGTGCGGTCAGCCGCGCTCCACGCCGTCACGCCAGATCACGGTGACCGGCCGTCCGAGGCTCCGGGCGTACGTCACGATGTCGCCCGTGCCTCCGAGGCCGCGCGCGGGAAGACCGTCCCAGACCGCCAGCAGCCGGTCGCAGTGGTCGGCGATGTAGGCGCCCGCCGCGTAGTAGGCCTCGTCGGTGGAGTGCGGGAAGGCCAGCAGGATCTCACGGGCGGCTCTGGCCTTGAGCGCCCGGTAGCGCGCGAGGTCCGCCTCGTCCGCGAAGTCGTCCTCGTAGTCCCCGCTGGGGATGACCACGGTCAGCTCCGCGCCGTGGGCGAGCGCGAGGTCGGCGAAGAGCTGGTCGGCCCCGACGGCCAGGCTGGAGAGGGCTTCCAGCGAGCCTTCGTGTCCGCACAGCGCCGCTCTCAGTTCCTCCAGCACATGCTCCTGGACCTCCTGAGGGATGGAACGGTGACCGGTCACTCCGATGCGTTTCACGGACCTGGAACCCCCTGTGTCTGCGGGGGCCCCCGGAGGGCATCCCTCCGGACCGCACAGCGTCCGCCCCCCGTGGTGCCTGCGACCGACCGTCCTGACATCCTCTCAAAAGCCGCGGGCCGAACGGGAGCCCCCGCCGGGGTTCGGCGGGGGCTCACAGGAGTGCGGCGGTGCCCGGACGGGTCAGAACACGCTGACGCCGTACGCGCTCAGTGCTTCGGTGACCGGCTGGAAGAAGGTCGTCCCGCCGGAGGTGCAGTCGCCGCTGCCGCCGGAGGTGAGACCGATCGCCCGGGTGCCCGAGTAGAGGGGGCCGCCGGAGTCGCCGGGTTCGGCGCACACGTTGGTGCGGATCATTCCGTAGACGATGTCGCCGCCGCCGTAGTTGACCGTGGCGTTCAGGCCGGTGACGGAGCCGCTGTGGATGCCGGTGGTGGAGCCCCGCCGGGTGACGGACATGCCGACGGTGGCGTTGGCCGCGCTGGTGATGTCCTGGCTGCCGACGGTGCCGGACTTGGTGACCGAGGTGTTGGTGTAGCGGACGATGCCGTAGTCGTTGGTCGGGAAGCTCGATCCGGCGGTCGTGCCGAGGACCGTGGTGTGGGCCGAGTTGGACCACCAGGTGCCGGCGCCGTCGGTGCAGTGGCCGGCCGTCAGGAAGTAGTAGGTGCTGCCGCTGCGGACGTTGAAGCCGAGGGAGCAGCGCCAGCTGGAGGCGTAGATGGCGTCGCCGCCCGAGATCAGCTTGCTGAACTTCCCGGGGGTACGTTCGATGCGCAGGGCGCCCGCGTTGGCGCCGGCGGACTCCTTGATGTGGTTGATCTCCGCCTGGGAGACGGTGCTGTCCACGGTGACGACGAGCCGTCCGGTCGCCGGTTCGGTGTTCCAGGCGGTGCCGGCGACGTCGGCGTCGAGCACGGCTTCTCCCGCCGCGCTGAGCTGGTCGGCGCTGTACGTTCCGGTCGGGCCGGCGTTGGCCGCGGGGACGGCGAGGGCGGCGACGGCGACGAGGCCTGCGGAGACGGCCGTGATCCGGCTGCGTCTCGCGGTCCTGCCGTTGCGGGGGTTGGTGCGCTTGATCCTCACTTTTCATTCCTCCCGAGGGGAATCGGGGGCCCGCCTGTGGGGTGGCCGGACCCGTGAGGCGCGGTCATGGAGGACGACTGCGTTCCGAAATGCGTTCGAATTTCGGATCTGTCGTACTCCGACGGGCGCTGCTCGGGAGTATCGAGGGGTTACAACTCGGCGCGCAAGGGTGCCTTTTCGGACGCGACGGCGCACGGCGGCGCCGGTCCCGG
The DNA here is from genome assembly GCF_044765485.1 of Streptomyces sp. NPDC102451. Taxonomy (NCBI): domain Bacteria; kingdom Bacillati; phylum Actinomycetota; class Actinomycetes; order Kitasatosporales; family Streptomycetaceae; genus Streptomyces; species Streptomyces sp. NPDC102451. The sequence continues at coordinate 178,895 of NZ_JBIWKD010000010.1, forward strand.
CAGCCCTGGGGCCACGGGGACCGGCGGGGCCACCGGGGCCGGCTGTGCTGCTGAGGTCCGGCGCCCGCGCGTCCGGGGTGGGACGGGTCAGCCGTCGATACGGTTCCGCTCCCCCGCCGGGACAGCCACCGGGAGGGTGTTGCCCGGCGGCGGGAAGGGGCAGATGAAGTGGTCGGCGAAGGCGCACGGCGGCAGCAGCGTGCGGTTGAGGTCGACCCGTACCCTGCCGTCCCTGTCGGGCGCCTCCGGCCGCAGGAAGCGGAAGCGGTAGCTGCCGTTCCCGCTGGTGGCGTCGGCGAAGACGGCCCAGAGCGAGCCGTCGGGCTCGACCGCCACCTGGAGGGTGTGCTCCGCACCGTCCAGGGTGAAGGCGATCTCGCCCGAGAGTCCCAGCCCCCGCTCGCGTCCGTCGGCGTTCTCGACACGGACGGTCCGGTCGGATCCGTACGGGCGGAAGGTGCCCTCCAGCGACCACTTCGGGTCGTACGGGGTGGCGTCGATGGTCCGGAAGGCCTGCCGGGCCGGGGACTGCGGGTCGAAGTCCCGCACCGCCCAGAGGCCTTCGCGGCTCAGGACGACCAGCCGGCGCTCGCCCTGGGCCACCCGGGACGAGTCGATGGGGCCCCGGTCGGCGCCCAGGCGGACCTCGCCCGCCAGCGGCTTCGCGTCGACGGTCAGCCCGTCGTCGGGGGTGGCGGTGAGCACCACCTCGCCGTCCTCCTCGCGCCACAGCCCGGGTACGGCCGGAATTCGACCCTCCGGATGGTCGGCGAGCCAGTGGGTGCCGGTGAGGGAGAGCGGGCCGTGCGGCGCGGCCACGGCGACGATGCGCCGCTCGTGCCAGCGCTGCCAGGCGTGGAACTCCTCGCTGTCCTGCTGTGCTTCCGTGCTCATGCGGTCAACTTTTCCATACGGGCTCGGCGAGGCCGAGGTGCGACCTCAGCGTGGAGCCGGTGTATTCGGTGCGGAAGACTCCGCGTTCCTGGAGGATCGGGACGACCCGGTCGACGAATCCGTCGAGGCCGCCGGGGGTGAGGTGCGGTACGAGGATGAAGCCGTCGGCCGCGTCGGCGGTGACGAACTTCTCCAGGTCGGCGGCGACCGTCGCGGGCGACCCGATGAAGGACTGCCGCGCCGTGGACTCGATGGCCGTCTGGCGGATGGAGAGCCCCTTGGCCTCGGACAGCGCGCGCCACTTCGCGGCCACGGCCAGCGGGTCCGCGACCCTGACCCGGCCCTGGACCAGGCTCGATCCGGGGTCCGGATCGATGTCCGGGAGGGGCCCGTCGGGGTCGTACGAGGAGAGGTCGCGGCCCCAGATCTGTTCCAGGGCGAGGATCGCGTTCTGCGGGGAGACCTGCTGGTGGCGGATCTCGGCGGCGTTCTGCTGGGCCTCCGCGTCGGTGTCGCCCAGGACGACGGTGACCCCGGGCATGATCTTCAGGTCGCCGGGCTGCCGGCCGTACTTCGCGAGGCGGGCCTTGACGTCGGCGTAGAACGTCCGGCCGGCCTCCAGGGTGCCGTGCCGGGTGAAGATGACGTCGGCCGCGGACGCGGCGAACTCCCGGCCCTCGCCGGAGTCCCCCGCCTGGATGACGACGGGGTGCCCCTGGGGCGATCGGGGGACGGTGAACTCCCCGGAGATGTCGAAGTGCTGCCCGGAGTGCGTGAACGGACGCGAGGTGCCGTCCGGGGTCCAGGAGTCCCACAGCTCCCGTGCCGTGGCGACGAACTCGGCGGCTCGGGTGTAGCGGTCGGCCCGGTCGAGGTAGCCGCCCCGGCGGAAGTTCTCCCCGGTGAAGGCGTCGGACGAGGTCACCACGTTCCAGGCGGCGCGCCCTTCGCTGAGGTGGTCGAGCGTCGCGAGGCGCCGGGCGAGTTCGTACGGTTCGTTGAAGGTGGCGTTGACCGTGGCGGCGAGCCCCAGGCGGTCGGTGACGGCGGCCAGGGCGTTCAGCACGGTGAGGGACTCGGGGCGGCCGACCACGTCCAGGTCGTGGATCCGGCCGTTGTGCTCGCGCAGCCGCAGCCCTTCCGCGAGGAAGAAGAAGTCGAACTTCCCCCGCTCCGCGGTCCTGGCCAGGTGTTCGAAGGAGGCGAAGTCGATCTGGCTGCGGGAGCGGGGATCGGTCCACACGGTGGTGCTGTTGACGCCCGGGAAGTGGGCGGCGAGGTGCATCTGCTTCATGAATTCCCCCCTGAGGTCCTCGCGAGGGCGTAACGGTTGGCGGGCCGGCCGAGGCCGAGGTGCTCGCGGAGTGTGCCGCCCGGGTAGAAGGTCCGGAACAGGCTGCGGTGCTGGAGCAGGGCGACCGTTCCGTTGACGATCCTCTCCAGGTCGCGCTCCGGTGTGATGGGGGTGAGGTGGAAGCCGTCCACGGCGCCGCCGCGGTGCCACCGGGTGATGACCTCGGCGAGGTCGACCGGGCCGCCCCTGAAGTAGGTTCCCCGCCCGGCCAGTTGCGGGCCGCTCTCCAGCCCTGGTTCCGGTGTCTTCTCGGCGTCCCCGAGGTCGACGGTGAGGGCGACCAGGACCCGCAGGCTGTCGGGGTCCCGGCCGTGGGCCGCGGCGCTGCGGCGCAGGTCCTCCGCGAGCGAGGCCGCCTGCTCGGGCGAGGTGGCCCGGACGTGGACGACGTCGGCGTGCCGTGCCGCGGCCTCCCTGGCGGGGCCGCTCGTGCCGTCGATGACGGTGACGGGCCGGCCCTGCGGCGGCCGGGGCACGATGGCCGGGCCCCGGACGGAGAAGGTGCTGCCCTCGAAGTCGACGTAGTGCAGCTTGTCGCGGTCGATGAAGCGGCCGGTGGCGACGTCCCGGATCTCCGCGTCGTCCTCCCAGCTGTCCCACAGCCGGCCGCCGACGTCGGCGGTCTCCCCCGCCTCCTGCCACAGGTCGGCGGCGGGGGCGGCCGGGCGCCGGCCGAACAGCCGGGCCTCGGCCTCGGTCGTCGACACGTCCGCCTGCCAGCCGGCCCGGCCCTTGCTGACCCAGTCGAGGGTGGCGACGGCGGACGAGACGTGGAAGGGCTCGGTGTGGGTGGTGGTGACGGTCGGTACGAGGCCGATCCGGGTGGTGGCCGGGGCGACGCGTGCCAGTACGGCGAGCGCGTCGGGCCCGGGGCGGTTGAAGGAGTCGCTCAGGGTGACGTAGTCGAGTGCGCCCCCTTCGGCGAGGCGGGCGAGCGCGGCGTAGGAGCCGGCGTCGTAGCGCGGCGGGCCTCCGATCTCGGCGGCGAGGTGGAGTGGCCTGGTGGCGGACATGCGGGGCCTCTCGGGTCAGTTCTTGGTCTTGGGCAGGCCGGGCGGGTTGATCTCCGACTTCTCGACGGCCTCGTTGGACAGGCCCCAGCGCTTCAGCACCTTGGCGTACGAGCCGTCCTGGATGAGGTGGTCGATCGCGGCGCCGTACGCCTCGACCAGGCCGCTGTCCTTCTTGGTGGTGGCGGCGATCTTCCCCTGGATGGCGTCACCCCCGCCGGACAGCGTGCCGACGACCTCGGACTGGCCGGCCGAGGCGACGTGGTAGTTGGCCGAGGGGCTCGGGCCGAAGTAGGCGTCGATGCGGCCCGACTGGAGGGCGATGTAGTAGTCGGTGATGTTCTGGAAGTATTTGATCTCCACCGGCTTCCGGCCGGCCTTGACGTTCTGCTCGCTCCAGTCGACGAGGATCTTCTCCTGGTTGGTGCCGGAGGAGACGGCGATGGTCTTCCCCGCGACGTCCGCCGGTCCCTTCACCTTCCAGCCGGAGCCCTTCTTCGCCTCGAAGGCGATGTTGTCGAGCCGGTAGGTGGCGAAGTCGTACTTCTCCTTGCGCTCCTCGGTCACGGTGACGTTGGACAGGACCGCGTCGAACTTGGAGCTGTCGAGACCGACGAAGAGGTTCTCCCAGGAGACCTGCTCGAACTTCGGCTCCAGTCCGAGGGTGTCGGCGAGCAGCGTCGCCAGGTCGATGTCGGCGCCGATCCGGGTCTTGTCGTCGGTCGCGTAGAAGCCGAGTGGTGGCGAGCTGTCGGCGCTTCCGCCGATCCGCAGCGTGCCACGCTCGCGGATGGCGGCCGGCACCTTGGCCGCGATCGCGTCGACCTTCTTGCCTCTGATCCGCTTCTGGTCGGGGCCGATGTTGATACCGGTGTCCTTCTGCCCCTTGGCGCTGATCACGTCCTCGGCGGCGTCGCTGCCGCCGCACGCGGTGAGCAGCCCTGCGGCGGTGAACGTGGCGAGGGCGGCGGTGAGGGTGCGGCGGACGGACATGTGAGTGCTCCTTGACTGCGGGGACGAGTGCGGGGACATGGGGCTGAGGGCCTTTCAGAGGACCTTGGAGAGGAAGGCGCGGGTGCGCTCCTGGACGGGGTGGTCGAGTACGTCGGCGGGCGGGCCCTGCTCGACGATCCGGCCCTCGTCCATGAAGACGACGGTGTCGGCGACCTCGCGGGCGAAGCCGATCTCGTGGGTGACGACGATCATCGTGGTGCCCCCGTGGGCCAGGTCCTTGATGACGTCGAGGACCTCGCCGACGAGCTCGGGGTCGAGCGCCGAGGTCGGCTCGTCGAAGAGCAGCAGTTTCGGTTCCAGCGCGAGGGCGCGGGCGATGGCGACGCGCTGCTGCTGGCCGCCGGAGAGCTGCTTGGGGTAGGTGCCAGCCTTGTCGGCGAGCCCGACCCGTGCCAGGAGCTTCTCGGCCGCGGCCACGGCGTCCTTGCGGGGACGGCCGAGCGCGGCGATCGGGGCCTCGATGACGTTCTCGAGGACGGTGAGGTGCGGGAAGAGGTTGAAGTTCTGGAAGACGAAGCCGATCGCGGTGCGCTGGCGCAGGACCTCGCGCTCGCGCAGCTCGTACAGCTTGTTGCCGGACCTGCGGTAGCCCACGAGGGTGCCGTCGACGCTGATCCAGCCCCGGTCGACCTTCTCCAGGTGGTTGATGGTGCGCAGCAGGGTGGACTTGCCCGACCCGGAGGGGCCGAGGACGACGGTCACCTCTCCGGCGCGTACGGACAGGTCGATGCCGCGGAGCACTTCGAGCGGGCCGAAGTTCTTGTGGACGGAGCGGATCTCGACCATGGCGTCGGTTCCGGTGGCTTCTTCTGCGGGTTCTGCGGTCGCGCTCATCGCACGGCCCCCTTGGCGTAGTGACGTTCGACGTAGTGCTGGAGGACGGAGAGCACGGTGGTCAGGAGGATGTACCAGGCCGTGGCGACCATGAGCAGGGGCACCACGCGGCCGTTGCGCCCGTAGACGACCTGGACCTGGTAGAAGAGTTCGCCGATCGCCATCACGGAGACGATCGAGGTGCCCTTGAAGAGGGAGATGATCTCGTTGGCGGCGTTCGGCAGGATGGAGCGCATCGCCTGCGGGAGCACGATGCGCCGCAGCTGCCGCAGCCGCGGTATGCCGAGTGCGGCGGCCGCCTCCAACTGGCCGCTGTCCACGGCCAGTACGCCGCCCCGGACGATCTCCGCCGCGTACGCCGCCTGGTGCAGCGCGAGCCCGAGGACGGCGGCGCTCATCGCGCCGACGAGGTTCATCGTGTCGAAGGAGATGAAGCCTGGCCCGAAGGGGATGCCGAATTCGAGTTCCTTGTAGAGGTAGGCCAGGTTGAACCAGAAGAGCAGCTGGACGATGAGCGGGATCGAGCGGAACGCCCAGATGTACGCGTACGAGACCGCCTTGAGGAACGGACTGGCGGACAGCCGCATGAAGGCCAGGACGATGCCGAGCGCGAAGCCGACCACCGTGCCGTAGAAGGTCAGCTGGAGCGTGACCCAGACGGCGTGCAGGATCGTCTCGGTGGTGATGAAGCGGGCGAAGACGTCCCATTCCCAGCCGGGGTTGGTGACGAGGCCGTTGACGAACTGGGCGAGCAGTACGGCCGTGGCCGCGACGGCCACCCAGCGCCAGGGGTGGCGCAGGGGGACGACTTCCAGGGTCTCGTGCTCCTCGGCGGCGGGCTTCGGTCCGGGGTCGGCCCCGACGGGTGGGTGGATGGGTGGATCGCTGGTGAGCGACATGGCGGGAGTTCCTTCTGCGACAGGGGTACGTAGAGGGGCCGTGCTCAGGCGGTGAGGCGGTCCCGACAGGAGAGGTCGCGCAGGAACGCGAGGGCCGTGCGGGCGGTGGCGTCGTTCTGCCGGAAGGCCGCGCCGCCGGTGCGGGGCCGGGTGAAGGCGCCCGCGGAACGCGCGGTGGTGTAGGGGCCGAGGGCGAAGCGGCGCGGGTGCGGGCGGCCCTCGGTGTCCAGGATCCGGCTGTCGGACGGGTCGACGGAGAGCAGTCCCGTGTCGGTGCCGGCCGCCCCGTCCTCGTACAGCCCGCTCAGCAGCGGGCTGCGGGTCCTGCGCAGCGAGGGGTCGGGCAGCCGGGCCTCGACCAGGGCGCGCGCTTCGGTGTACGCCCCGGGCACCGTGGTGCTGCGGGCGCGGAAGACACCGTGCTCCTCGTCGGACTCGACGGTCATGTCGGCGCCCAGGAAGCGGACGACCCCGGCCCGCGAGAGGGCGAGGAGCTGGCGCAGCCGCGGCCCCGGGGGGCCGGAGGCGAGGTAGTTGAAGAAGCCGTGCCACCACGCGCCGATGTCGCCGACGCCGGTCAACTGCCCGTAGACGGAGAGCAGTCCGAGGAACACGGAGAGGTCGGTGCTGTGTGCGGGGTCGTGGCGGCGCTCCAGGTCGGCGGTGATGTGGGCGCGCAGCCCGTCCTGCAGTGAGTCGTACGAGGCATGGCGCACCCCGTCGAGCGGGTGGTCGAGGGCGTCGAGGTCGAGCCGGTCCGCCGGGTCGGGGACGGCCGAGGCGACGAGGGCCGCGAGCTCGGGGCTGCCGTGCTCGGCGACGGCGTACTTCTCCTCGAAGTCGGTCAGGTCCACGGCGGTGCGCTCGGGGTGGGCGGTGAAGAGCCGGTGGTAGTGGGCGTGGCCCAGCTCCTTGGCGATCAGCGGCCACAGATCGCGCCGGAAGTCCACGGGGCCGGGCCCGGCGAGGATCTCCTGCACCTGGTCGGCGCCGAAGTGGCGTGGCAGGGGCGGCCGTTCGCCCTGCCAGGTGTAGCCGATCTTGGAGTGGTACGGGACGCCGCGCCGCGAGCCGACGTACAGGACGGGCTCCCTGCCGGAGGGGAGGTAGACCCCGTCCTCGTACCGTCCGCCGCGCCCCTCGGTGAGCAGCACCATCAGGTCGATGAAGGCGAGGCCGAAGCCGCGTACGAGGACGGCTTCGCCCGCAGGCACGGCGGACAGGTCGGTGTCGGCGGTGAAGTCGGGCGGCAGGTGGACCAGCCCGTGCCGGGCGGCGAAGGCGGCCAGCTCCTGCTGTTCGGCGTCCGGTTCGGCGTCGAGATGGCCGACGGTGAGGACGACCAGGTCGGCCACGAGGGGCTCGGCGCGCCCCTGGATCCGTACGCGCTGCCGGCCGCCGCGGGGCCCGGAGACGCGCAGGGCGTGACCGGTGTGCTCGTGGACGGTGATGCCGGGCGGGAGTGCGGCGACCGCCTGTTCGTACACCCAGCGCAGGTAGGCGCTCTGCAGCCGCCGGCTGGGGAAGCCCTGGCCGGCGAGGCCGTGGATCTCCTCCAGGACGGCGGGGTCGGCGGTGATGACGGTCCGCCCCTCGCGGACGTCGGCGGCCCAGGTGTGCAGGGCGGGGCCGGGGCTGACCGGGCCGTCCAGCTGGACAGTCTCGTCGGTGAACATGGTGACGTCCTCGGCCATGGAGTTCATCCAGAGCAGCGGGGACTGGTCCTGCCGCCAGATCCGGCCGCCGCCCGGCGGGTACGGGTCGACGATGTGGATGTCCAGGGGCCGGTCGCCGTACAGCTCGGTGGCGTTGGCGGCTATGCGTTCGATGACGCCGGTGCCGCGGGGGCCGCCGCCTATGACGACGAGCGTCGGGTTGCCGCTCACCGGGCACCTGCCGTGCCGCGTGCGTAGTGGCGTTCCACGTAGTACTGCCCGATGGACAGCAGCGAGGTGACAGCGACGTACCAGAGGGTGGCGACCAGCAGCAGCGGGATGACCTCGTAGGTGCGGTGGTAGACGAGCTGCGCGGAGTACAGCAGGTCCTGCACGGCGATGATGCTGACGATCGAGGTGCCCTTCAGCGTCCCGATCAGCATGTTCCCGGCGGGCGGCACGATGGAGCGCATGGCCTGCGGCAGCACGATCCGCCGGAGCCGGCGCCAGGGGCCGAGACCGAGCGACTGGGCCGCCTCCAGCTGTCCGCGCTCGACGGAGAGGATGCCGCCGCGGACCACTTCGGCGGCGTACGCGGCCTCGTGGAGCGTGAGTCCGATGACGGCGACGGCGATCGGGCTGAGGAGGTTGACGGTGTCGACGCCGAGGATCTGCGGGTAGAGGGCGCCGATGTTGAACCAGAAGAGCAGCTGGACCAGGATCGGGGTGGACCTGAACAGCCAGATGTAGCCCCAGCTCACCGCCTGGAGGACGGGGTTGTCGGAGAGCCTGAACACGGCGAGCAGGGTGCCGAGGGCGAAGCCGAGCACCATGACGAGGCCGGTGAGCCACAGGGTGAGGCCGAGGCCGCGCAGCACGGAGTCGGTCGTGAGGTACGCGCCGACGACGTCCCACTGGAAGGCGTCGTTGCGGACGACGGAGACCAGCGCTCCCGCGAGGAGGAGGAGTACGACAACGGCCGCCGCCCACCGGCCGGTTCGGCGTACGGGCACGATGAGAGGGGCTTCGTCCTTCTCGGCGTGCTCACCCGGTGGGACGGAAAATGACGGGGCAGGGACTTCTGTCTGCGCGGACATGCGAAGGCTCCGTGGATGCAGAGATCGAACACGGGGCGTGCCTTCAGCGCGGAACACAACGTGGACCGGGCCCCTCAGCGCCGGTCCGCTTCTGAGAAAAGCGCCACGCGGTGCTGTTGTCAAGCTTGTCCACAGTGTGAGCTGTACGTCTCACTTCAGTTGACGCGCCAACGGATGCCTGTTCAACTTGGGCCATGTATTCGCAGCAGTGGCTGGTCACCCGCTCCCACATCGACTTCGGTCGCGTGTGGTCCTGTTCCTGTTGAGCTGACGCCCTGCGTTCCCTTTTCTCCCGCTCGCGCCGTTGCCGGCGCTGGAGCGGAGTCCCTTGCGTTCCTTCGCGTACACGACATCGCTCGGCCCTCCCCTCGTAACAGCTGATCTCCCGCCCCGACGCTCCGTGCTGCCCTGGCCCCGGAGCGGGGTCGACGAATCCGGAGAAACTCCGTCATGCCCCGAACCCGGCAGACCGCTGCCTTCGCGCTGATCACCGTGGCCGCCCTCTCGCTCAGCGCCTGCGGATCGGGCGACCCCGCCACCTCGCCGGCCGGCGCGAAATCCTCGGCCAAGGGGAAGATCCCGACCACCGACGTGGTCTCGTCGGTGAAGAAGAACGAGGACGCGGCGAAGCTGCTGCCCGAGAAGGTGCGCGCCGCCGGCACCCTGACGATCGCGTCCGCCACCGGCTCACCTCCCGGTGGCGCCGCCTACCTGGAGGACGGGAAGACCCTCACGGGTGCGGACATCGACTTCGCGGACGCGGTGGCCAAGGCGCTCGGGCTGAAGCTGAAGCGGGAGATCGCCGCCTTCGAGGCGATCCTGCCGGCTCTCGGCAGCGGCAAGTACGACGTGGGCACGGGCAACTTCGGGGTGACGAACGAGCGCCGCAAGACCATCGACTTCGTCACCTACATCAACGACGGTCAGGGCTTCGCCGTCCGTGACGACAGCGATCTGAAGAAGGTCACCGACCTCACGCAGCTCTGCGGCCTGACCATCGGCACCGGGGCCGGGACGACCTTCGAGGCGACCCTGGAGGAGAACAAGCACCTGTGCGGCGACGCGGGCAAGAAGCCGTACGAGGTCAAGACGTACGGCGATCCTTCCGCCGTCTGGATCTCGCTCCAGCAGGGCCGCAGCGACATCGTGATGAACACGATCAACGGACTGCGCTACGGCGTGGCCCAGCTGGAGGGGCTGCGCTTCCTCAACGAGTACAAGCGCCTCGATGTCGGCTTCGTCTTCAAGAAGGGCACCCCGCTGGCTCCGGCCTTCCAGGCCGCGGTCAACAGCCTCAAGGCCGACGGGACCTACGACCGCATCCTGAAGAAGTGGGGCACCACCGGGTCGGCGATCGAGACCTCGCAGATCTCGCCGCCCGAGATCAAGTGAGCCCGCCGGGTGCGGCTGTCTGACGCGAGGTCAGCAGTCGCACCCGCAGTCACAGCTCTCGCAGCAGCTGCAGCAGTTGCCGCAGCAGCTGCAGCCCTCCCCGCAGCCCTCGCACCAGTCGCAGCAGTCGGCCTTGTGGCAGAGCCCCTCGCGCTCCTGGCCGCTCCACGGGTCGTTGAAGCTGCCGGCGCAGCACATCTGGCAGGTGCAGGCGAGGCCGGCCCAGACCAGGCAGCCGGCGATGAGGCCACGGCGGTTGCGGGGCGGCTCGGGCGGGAGCGGCGGTCCCGGAGGACCGTACGGACCGCCGGGCGTCGGGGCGTACGGGTTGCCGGGCGGCGGGCCGAAGGCCCCCGAGGGCTGCCCGCCGGCCTGGTGCGAGCACGCCGTGGATCCGAAGGCGCGGTCCACGGCGCGCCGCAGCTCGTGCACCAGGAGCACATGCGCGAGCGCACGGTCGGTGAGCTCCGCGTCCCGCAGCGCCAGGCGTACGCCGTGCAGCGCGTCGTCGCACAGCCGGCGGGCCTCGGCGAGCGGAGTGCCGGTCGCGGTGAGCGGGTTCCAGGAACCCGACGCGGCGTCAGCTTCGCGGTCCTCCACGGCATCCAGCAGATGCGCGAGCCGCCCGAAGAGCCGCCCCGCCTCGGCGAGCGGCTCCGCGTTCCCCGGCTTGCCCGCGAGTACGGCGGTGTGCGCGAAGGCCGCGGCGGTCGCCGTCTCGGTGGGCTCGGTGACGGTCAGCAGGGAGGTGCCGGGTCCGGCGAGGGACTCGATGCCGGTCTGCCGGTCGACGGCGTCGACCAGGACCGCGGTGTCGAAGCCGAGCTCGGCCCCGGTGCGCGCCCCCGCCCTGTCCCAGCCCGCGGCGACGCGGCGCGCGGCGGCGGCCACCGGGCGTCGCTTCAACAGCCCGTCGCGGTCGGCGACATGGTCACGCACCTTCGCCGACGCCAGGACGAGCGACACGGCGGCGGCGAGCCTGGCCCCCTCGCCCCGGGCGACCGGGGCCGTCCGCATGGAGCGCAGCGGGCACGGCCCCGCGGTGCGCCGCTGTCCGGCGGTGCGCCCGGCCTGAGCCTCCGTCAGGACCGAGACGATCAGGCCGTCGTAGTTCGTGACGACCCGGGCGAACTGTCCGTGGTCCGCGCGCAGCGCGAGGCAGAGCCCGCAGAGATGAGCCATCCACTCCGTCTTGAGCCCCTCGGACAGCCGATGGGTACAGGGCCTCACGATTCCGAACACGACGATCCCCCGGGAGCCGTTCACCTGACGAGCCGCGCCCGTGATCCGGCGCGGCTCGCATCGTATCGAGCGTTCCGTTCACCCGTACGCGCCCCATGTCACCCGTACGGACGGGTGCATCATATTTTCCTTCCGCAAGCCCCCCTATGCGGTACGAACCCTGACGAATCGCCACATCTTCTGCACCAGTAGCGTCACGAATCGCGCGCACGGCGCCTATCCCCTTGGCGCTGTATCCGCATCATGGACGACCATAGGGATAGGAAAGAGATACGGAACACCAACGAACCGCGGTGAGAGGAGGCGTCCATGGGATCGGTGCGCAAGGCGAGCGCCTGGCTGGGCCTCGTGGAGGACAACGACGAGCGGTACTACGACGACGAGTACTCCGAGGATGCGGAGACCGGCACGAATCAGCCATGGGTGACCGACCCCCGCGTACAGGTGGCTTCCGAGAAGGCCGAGGACACGGGCCGCCGGATCGCCACCGTCACCCCGGACAGCTTCCGGGACGCGCGCGGGATCGGCGAGCTCTTCCGGGACGGTGTGCCGGTGATCGTCAACCTCACGTCGATGGACCCCACCGACGCGAAGCGCGTCGTGGACTTCGCCGCGGGACTGACCTTCGGGCTGCGCGGCTCGATCGAGCGCGTGGCGACCAGGGTCTTCCTCCTGACCCCGGCCCACACCCAGGTGGTCAACGGCGAAACCGTCGGCCGGCCGGCCGACGGCTTCTTCAACCAGAGCTGAGCAGGGCGCTCGCCGGACAGCCCTACCGGAAGGCGTCCAGGCCGGTGAGCGCCTTGCCCAGCACCAGCTGGTGCATCTCCACGGTGCCCTCGTAGGTGAGCACCGACTCCAGGTTCGTCGCGTGCCGCATCACGGGGTATTCCAGCGAGATTCCGTTGGCTCCGAGAATCGTGCGCGAGGTGCGGCAGATCTCGATGGCCTCCCGCACGTTGTTGAGCTTTCCGAAGCTGACCTGCTCGGGGCGGATCCGGCCGGCGTCCATCCGGCGGCCCAGGTGGTGGGCGAGCAGGATGCCCTTGTGGAGCTCCAGGGCCATGTCCGCGAGCTTGGCCTGGGTGAGCTGGAATCCGCCGATGGGCCTGCCGAACTGCTCACGGGACTTCGCGTAGTCGAGCGCCGCCTCGAAACTGGCGCGCGCGGCGCCCATGGCCCCCCAGACGATTCCGTAGCGGGCGTGGCTGAGGCAGCTGAGCGGGCCGCGCAGCCCGGTGGCCCCGGGCAGGACCGCGTCGGCGGGCAGCCGCACGCCGTCCAGGACCAGCTCGCTGGTGACCGAGGCACGCAGCGACCACTTGTGCCTGATCTCTGGCGCGGAGAAGCCGGGGCTGTCCGTCGGCACGACGAAGCCGCGGATCCCCGAGCCGCCACCCTCCTGGTCGGTCTGCGCCCATACGACGGCGACCCCGGCGACCGACCCGTTGGTGATCCACATCTTGCGGCCCGTGAGGACCCAGTCGTCGCCGTCCCGCTCCGCGTACGTCCGCATCCCGGCGGGGTCCGAGCCGTGGTCCGGTTCGGTGAGGCCGAAGCACCCGATGATCTCGCCGGCCGCCATGCCGGGCAGCCAGCGCTGCTTCTGCTCCTCGGAGCCGAAGCGGTGGATGGCGTACATGGCGAGGGAGCCCTGGACGGAGACCAGGGAGCGGATGCCGGAGTCGGCGGCCTCCAGCTCCAGGCAGGCCAGGCCGTACTGGACGGCGCTCGCCCCGGCACAGCCGTACCCCTGCAGGGACATGCCCAGTGCGCCGAGCGAGCCCAGCTCGCGGGCGAGCTCGCGGATACCGGGGAGCTCGCCGTTCTCGTACCACTCGGCGATGTGCGGGAGGACCCGGTCGGTGGCCCAGGTGCGCACGGTGTCGCGGATCGCGAGGTCCTCGGGGTCGAGGAGGTCGTCGATGCCGAGGGGGTCACCCGGATCGAACGGCCGGCTCCTCGGGGGGCCTGACGGCTTCGCGGACTCGGTGGTGGACATGGGTGCCTCCGGCGGCTCGCACGGTACAGAGAACGCGCCACGGTACTAAAACTAGCAGTGGTAGTTACGGCGCGCCTGGCCGACGTTACGGCTCAGCGTGCTGATCGTCCAGAGCCCGTGGCCTCGGCGGGTTCACGCCGGGCGGGAAGGGGGACCCGGCGCGCCGGGGCGTCCGGCGCCGGGAGCTGACGGGGCTCGCCCGGCGGCGTGGACCCCGCCTTCGCGGGCCTCGACGCCTGCTCCGGGACGGCGGCCGTCTGCTCCCGGCAGGCCGCCTTCACCGGCGGACAGTCCATGACGCGCGGGAGACGCAGCGCGGCCAGCGCTCCGAGCAGCAGGAGACCCGCACTGACCAGCAGCGTGATGTGCAGCCCGTCGACGAAGGCATGGCGGGCCGTGTTCCGCAGCAGGTCGCCCGCGGGGCCGCCCAGCCGGCCGGCCACCTGGTAGGCCTCGCCCAGCGAACGTGAGGCGGCCGTCCCGGCGGCGGCGGGCACGCCCTCCTCGTGGAGCCGGGAGAGCCCCGGGGCGTAGGCCGCGTTCATGACACTGCCGAGCAGCGCGATCCCCATGCCCGCGCCAAGCTGGTACGAGGTCTCGCCGATCGCGGCCGCGCCGCCGGCCCGCTCGGCCGGGGCCTCGCTCAGCATCGACTCGTACGCCCCGAAGAGCGTGGACTGGAGCCCAAAGCCCAGCAGGACGAAGCCGGCGGTCAGCAGCACCGGCCGGTCGTGCTGGCCCATGAAGGTCAGCAGGAGCACCGAGGCCGCCGTGAGCACGAAGCCCCAGCCGACCATCCGCCGGGGACCGATGCGGCTCAGGGTGTACGAGCCCGTGGCGCCGGCCGCCATCGCGGCGAAGGTCAGCGGCAGCAGCCGCAGGCCGGTCTCCAGCGGACTCAGGTCCAGGACCAGCTGGAGGTACTGGACCGCGATCAGCTCCAGGCCGACCAGGGCCAGCATGGCGAGCACGATGCAGCCGACCGCGGTGGTGAAGGCGGGACGGGAGAACATCGCGATGTCGATCAGCGGGTGCGTACGCCGCTTCTGTCTGCGTACGAAGAGGACGAGCAGGGCGGCTCCGGCGAGCAGCGGCACGAGGGTGGCGAGGTTCAGCAGTCCTTCGCCACCGCCGACCCGCTTGATCCCGAGGACCACTCCGAGCACTCCGGCCGCGGCCATCAGCGCGCCGAGCACGTCCCAGGGGCCGTCGTCCTCACCGCGCGACTCGGGCAGCAGCCAGCGCCCGGCCGGGAGCATCAGCGCCATGAGCGGGATGTTGATCAGGAAGACGGAGCCCCACCAGTAGTGCTCGACGAGGAAGCCGCCGATGACGGGCCCGGTCGCGGCTCCCACGGCGGCGACCGCGGTCCATATGCCGATGGCCAGGGCCCGCTCGCGGCGGTCGGGGAAGACCTGGCGGAGTATCGACAGCGTGGCCGGCATGATCATCGCGCCGCCCACACCGAGCAGGGCACGCGCAGCGATCAGCACACCGGGCGAGCCGGCCGTCGCGGCGAGTGCGGAGGCGATGCCGAAGAGCGCGTAACCGATGAGGAGGACACGGCGTCTGCCGATCCGGTCACCGAGCGTGCCGAAGAGGATGAGCAGCGAGGCACAGACCAGGGGGTAGGCGTCCACGATCCACAGCAGGCCCACGGCACTGGGCCGCAGGTCCTCGGTGACGGCGGGGACGGCCACGTGCAGCACGGTCGCGTCGAGCGCGACGAGCAGCAGACTGAGGCAGAGGACGACCAGGACGACCCAGCGGTTGGCACCGTCGGCCGCTGCGCGCAGCCTGCTCACGGCCGTGGACGTCCCAGTCATGTACGTACCTCCCACAATGAGTCCCTCGCGCTCGGCAGACCTGCTGGGGATCCGCTGGTGGCGTCCCCCGGGCCCGGCATCGACGGGCGAGTGAGCCGTCAGCGTACGCGAGTTCCAGGTGGTCACGCGTGGTGCAGCTCATACGTTCACCGGCCACCGGGTGTGGCGTACGCCACTCCGCTCCCCGCACGCGGGGTGACGAGTGGCGTACGCCACTCCGCTCCCCGCACGCGGGGTGACGCCGGGGCCGTCACGCCGGGGCCGCGGCGACGAGCCCGCGTGCCGGCCGGCGGCTCACCCGAATGGCTCCACCGCCACCTGCGCACGGTGACGCCGAGCCATTTCATCGACACTCAAACATTTCTACGAATAGCGCCCGGTACTAATGGGCGGGGACCGGAAACCATTCCCCGGCACACAGCGAATAGATACCTGTCTGAGACAAAGTCCACATCACATCGTCATCACAAAGACGCGGGATCGGCCGGATCACACACTCACTCGCTGTAACGTCCATTGCGTGCGTACCGACATCTTTGCCCGTCTGGACCGGGAGCCGGAACCGCCGAAGATAGAGATCCCGCGGATGAGTCGCCACCGCATCGCTCTCTTCGGCGGGACTTTGGCGTTCTATCTCGCCATCGTCGTTGCCGTGCTGGTCTCGTCCTGGCTGGTGGCCCTCGACTGGAAGGTCATGCTGTTCCGGCCCTACCAGCAGTGGCCGGAGCTCCACGCCTTCCTCGACTACTACGTCGTGCTCGGCCAGCGTGGCCCCACGGCCGTGATGGTTGCCTCCTGGCTCGGCTGGCGCTCCTGGCGCCAGCACACGCTGCGCCCGCTGCTCACGCTGGGCGCCTCCCTGCTGCTGCTCAACCTGTCGGTGGGAGCGGTCAAGCTCGGCCTGGGGCGGCTCGGCCCGCACTACGCCACCCAGATCGGCTCGGCCGAGCTCTACGCCGGCGGCGATATATTTCCTTCGGGACACACCGCCAACGCCGTCGTGACCTGGGGAATCCTCGCCTACCTGGCGACCACGCCGCGGGCCAGGCGCTATCTGTCGGCCGTATCGGCCTTCGTCTCCCTGGGCGTGGGACTCACCACCGTGTACATCGGCACCCACTGGCTCAGCGACGTCCTGCTGGGCTGGGCGGCCGGTCTGCTGATCCTGCTCGCGCTACCCTGGTTCGAGCCGCTGATCACGCGTACCGAGGTCTGGATCCTGTCGGTGCGCGAGCAGTGGAGGAACCGCCGCGGGCTCCGCGCTCCGGTTCCGCCGGCCCCCGTGGCGCCGGAGCCGGTCCTGCTCCCGCAGGCGCTCTGCGGCGGGGCGGCGGCGGCCACCGAGGGCGCCCAGGAGGCCGCGAGCAGGGGCCAGGCGCCCGGGACCGCGGGTCACCCGGGAGCGGCCGCCAGGGCACGGGCGCACGCCGTACGTCCGGAGCGGACGCCGCTGGCTCCGGCCGGCTCACGCCGCCCGCCGCACGCGGACCGCTCCCCGAGAAACAGCACCGGCCCGTCCCGCCCGGTGGCGGGCGGTCCGGTGGCCCCCTGACCCACACGCGCACGAGCGAAGGCCCCGACTCCCGTCGGGGCCTTCGCTCGTCGGGGCCGGTTTCAGCCGACCCAGCAGCGGGTCACGGTCGAGGCGTCCACCTCGAAGTTGATGCGCCCGCCACGGAACTCCATGGTGATGACGGTGCCCGGCGGAAGGGCCCGGACCGTGCTCCAGCCACGGGCTCTGGCCTGCCGTTCGGCGGCGTCGGCGTCGAGGCCGACGTATGACTCGGGGGTGTCGTCCGGCTGGGCGTCCGGAGTCGGTACAGGTGCCATACCCCTCACCGTAGGCCGCCCCGCGCCCTGACGGAAGCGATGGCGGCCACGGGTCCCGATGCATCCCCGTGTACCCCGGCGGTCACACTTGTGTCACAGGATCCCACGCCCGTTTACGCCCGCCCACTTCACCCGGACGGCACATCTCCCGAATTACGGGGGCGCCCGGCGAATGCGCGACGGGGCGTCCTCGGGAGGGAAACGCAGAAGGCGGATCCTGTGCGCGGCCGCCTTTTCCGGCGTCCCCCGGAAAGAGGAATATACGGGCACGCCATCCCGAATTCACTCGCCCTTATGCGTGCCTTACTTTTCCCGCGCCCGCGGCCCGGCGGGGCCCTCCGGCCCAAGGGCCCCCGGGCCGTCGGACCACCCGGAATACAACCGTCCGGGATGCGGCACCCGGGCCCTGACGCCGGGTCCGGGTGCCGCTCCGCCTCAGGCCCGGCCTCTTCGGATCACTCCCGCGGCCTTGTAACGCAGCGCGTACGCGCCGTCCAGCACGCTCCCCCTGGACCGGTGGTACGCGCTGCGCAGAAGGCCCTGCGATCCCGCTCCTCCGCCCTGCGCGGCCAGCTCGGCGAAGAGCCTCTCGTGCCGCTCCGCGATCGGCGCCGGATCGAACCGCGCGGCGGAGGCCCGTGCGGCGCGGCCCATCCGGTGCCGCAGGGCGTCGTCGTCGATCAGACCGAGCAGGGCCTTGGCGAAGGCACCGGTGTCCCCCAGCGGCACCAGCCGTCCGTCGGTGCCGTCGTCGATGATCTCGGCGGGCCCGTGGGGGCAGTCGGTCGCCACGACCGGCACCCCGCAGCGCATCGCCTCCACGATGGTCATGCCGAACGACTCCCGCTCGGAGGTGACGGCGGCGATGGAGTTCTTGGGCCACTCCTCCTCCATCGGGTCGGCGGACCCCATGAGGAACACCCGCTCCCGGAGGCCGAGCTCGTCGACGAGTGTGCGCAGCGGCTGCTGCTCGTTGCCGGAGGCGTCCCCGGCGCCGTAGATCCGCAGCCGCCACTCCGGGCGCACCGCCGCGATCTCGGCGAAGGCCCGGATCAGTACGTCGTAGCGCTTCACCCGGTGCAGCCGGCCCGCCGCCACGATCCATTTGGCGTCGCAGTCGGCGGGCGGGCCGGCGGGCTCCGGCACGCTGTTCGGGATGGCCTCGATCCGCACGCCGGGCAGCCGCAGACCGGTGCGGTAGTCCCGGGCGTCCGCCTCGGTGACGGTCGTGACGGCGTCGAGCTGCGTGTACCGGTGGCTTATCTCCCGGCGGAGCCGGTAGCCGTGGCTCTCCAGCGTGAGGTGCTCCTGGCCGACGCGCACCGGACCGCGCCGCGCCTGCCGGCTGATGTGGACGTTGAGACCGGGACGCGTGCCCACGACGACATCGGCCTCCAGCGCGCCCAGATGGGCCGCGATGCGGCTGTCGGTGAGCCGGCTGTACTGCCGGTGCCTGGTGTCACCACGCGGGAAGACCGCTGCGGGCCTGGCGTGTTCGGCGGATGTCCCCTCGTACCCCGGGCTCGACTTGCGCAGATCGACGAGGTGACTCATCCGCACGCCGGCGGGTGCGCCGAGCTTCGGGTCGTCGCGGTGCCGGAAGACGGAGACGATCTCGACGTCGTGCTGCTCCGCCAGGGTCCCGGCGAGCGTGAAGGTGGTACGGATCGTTCCCCCGATGCCGTACGCGTTGTGGAGCAGGAATGAAATGTGCATTACGTAGTCGTTTCCCCTGTTCGACTGGTCTGCAACGGACCTTACGTGGCGTCATGTGTCGACACAGCGTTCGCACAGGAGTCGCACAAACCTGTGACGTTTCGAACGGGATTCCGCACGTCAGGGGCCCTTACGCGGAATGTTCGGCTCCGGATCGTTTGCGCGATCTGCGGCTTCACCGGTCCGCCGGCTCCGGCGCCTAATCCCTCCGATTCGCGCGTGACCCCGGCCCCGGGTCTTCCGTTGTCTCTTCATGAGCCGGGAACCACCCGGCCCACGCACCGAGTTCGAGGAGCCACCCGTGCCGCGCATGCTCGACGTCAGCGAGGACGTACGCGCCGAGATCGGCGATGCCGAAGCCGACCGGCTGCTCGTCGGCGACAGTGCCCCAGGCAGTTACGACTGCACCTCATGCCGCACCCCCGGGGATTCCGACCAGGAGCGCACCAGCACGGTGCTGTTCGTGGGCGAGGAGACCGCCGTGCTCGCCTTCGCCCACGCGACCTGCATCCCCTCGCAGGTCGTCCAGGTCGCGGAGGACCAGCTCCAGGGCGCCGTGCGGTCCATCACCGGCAGCGAGCAGAAGAATCCGGAGGGCCTCATGCCCGAACAGGCCGTCCTCGGCATCACCAGCGGTCTCGTCCTGATCGAGGACGACCTCCGCCCCGCCCTGGTCGTCGAACCGACCGGGCCGATCGCCCGGCCCGGCACGGACGGCAGCGGCGGCGACCAGTTCCTCCAGCTCCTGCTGGAGCAGGGCTTCCAGCCCACGCCCCACCTGAACCGGCTGCCCGGTGTCCTCCCCGGCTGGTCGGTCCTCCTCGCCATGGGCCAGCTGCACGCGGTGCTCCAGCCGGGCGCCGGCGGCGGCAGCCCGGTCGCCTGGTGGCAGGCGCATCAGCCGCTCCAGGTCACCGAGGGCTGGCGGACGGCCGCCAACAAGGCGCAGAGCGTGCTGGTCTTCGCCGCCCCGGCGGGCTCCATCGGCCAGCAGCCGCGCGAGGACCTGCTCCGCGACGCGCTGGACAAGGCCGCGGTCAACGGCCTCCTGGTCGCCGCGACGATGCCGCTCGCCGGGACCTGACGGTGCCGCCGCGGCCCTCCCCCGCCCGTCGAACAGCGTTTTCTCCGTCCGGCCCGCATCCGACGGGCGGTGAGGTCGTTGGCACCTACGTGCACTCATACGACCCTTCTCGCCAGCAGCCGACCCCGATTCCGGGCATGCGCCCGTCGCAGGACCCCTCGGGCGGTAAGTCCCCCACCCCGATCTACGACGCCCTGTACTCCGAGTACAGGCGGTCGTTCCGGGCGCTTCCCGGGGACCGCACCGGTGAGGAGAATCTCGGCTTCAGAACGTTCGGCATCGGGATGTTCGGCAGCCGTGCACCGCTGAGCGGCCGTACGGCGGCGAACGCCCAGGGAAGCCACAGCGCGGGCGGGTCCAACCCCGGTTCCTGGCAGCGGGTCGGACGGCACGCCGGGCGCGCCAGGCCCGCGGCGCTGCCGCCGGGGTCCACGGACGCCTGAGGGACACGACGAAGCCCCGGACCACCCGCTCGCACGGGTGGTCCGGGGCTTCGTCGTACGGTCAGCTCACTTCTTGCGGCCGCGCTTCTCGCGCACCCGCACCGAGATGTGGATCGGCGTGCCCTCGAAACCGAACTCCTCGCGCAGACGGCGTTCGACGAAGCGGCGGTAGCCGTGCTCCAGGAAGCCGGACGAGAAGAGCACGAACCGCGGCGGCTTGGTGCCCGCCTGGGTGCCGAAGAGGATGCGGGGCTGCTTGCCGCCGCGCACGGGGTGCGGGTGGGAGGCGACGATCTCGCCGAGGAAGGCGTTGAGCCTGCCGGTGGGGATGCGGGTCTCCCAGCCCTCGATCGCGGTCTCGATCGCGGGGACCAGCTTCTCCATGTGCCGTCCGGTGACGGCCGAGACGTTGACGCGCGGGGCCCAGGCGACCTGCGCGAGCTCCGTGTCGATCTCGCGCTCCAGGTAGTAGCGGCGCTCCTCGTCGAGGGTGTCCCACTTGTTGAAGGCGAGCACGACCGCACGGCCCGCTTCCACGGCCATCGTGACGATGCGCTGGTCCTGGACGCTGATGGACTCGCTGGAGTCGATCAGGATGACGGCGACCTCGGCCTTCTCCACGGCGGCCGCGGTGCGCAGCGAGGCGTAGTAGTCCGCGCCCTCCTGGAGGTGGACCTTGCGGCGGATGCCGGCCGTGTCGATGAACTTCCAGGTGACGCCGCCGAGCTCGATCAGCTCGTCGACCGGGTCTCGGGTGGTGCCGGCCAGCTCGTTGACGACGACACGGTCCTCGTTGGCGACCTTGTTCAGCAGCGACGACTTGCCGACGTTCGGGCGGCCGATGAGCGCGATGCGGCGGGGGCCGCCGAGCGCGGTGCCGAAGGTCTGTGCCGGGGCCTCGGGCAGGGCCTCCAGGACGGCGTCCAGCATGTCGCCGGTGCCGCGGCCGTGCAGCGAGGAGACGGGGTGCGGCTCGCCGAGGCCGAGCGACCAGAGCGCGGTGGCGTCGGCCTCGCCGCTCTGTCCGTCGACCTTGTTCGCGCACAGGACGACGGGCTTCTTGGCCTTGCGCAGCAGCCTGACGACGGCCTCGTCGGTGTCGGTCGCGCCGACCGTCGCGTCGACGACGAAGACGACCGCGTCGGCCGTCGAGATCGCGTACTCGGCCTGGGCGGCGACGGAGGCGTCGAGGCCCAGCACGTCCTGCTCCCAGCCGCCGGTGTCGACGACCTTGAAGCGGCGCCCGGCCCACTCGGCCTCGTAGCTGACGCGGTCACGGGTGACACCCGGCTTGTCCTGGACGACGGCCTCACGGCGGCCGATGATCCGGTTCACCAGGGTCGACTTGCCGACGTTCGGGCGGCCGACTACGGCGAGCACCGGAAGCGGTCCGTGACCGGCCGCACCGATCGCGCCCTCGACCTCCTCGGGGTCGAACCCCTCCTGCGCGGCGAGCTCCATGAACTCCGCGTACTCGGCATCGCCAAGTGCTCCGTGCTCGTGGTCCGAGCCGTCGGAGTGAATCTGGTCGTTCATGAAGTCCGTTCCTCTTTGCATCATCATCGATGGGCCACGATCGCGCGGCCCACTACTCAAGTGTCACAGGCGTCCGGTGAGACGCCTGGCGTTCCTCAGGTGGGCGGTCAGCTCACCCTGGATGCGCAGCGTCGCCTCGTCCAGTGCTTTCCTGGTCCGCCGCCCGCTGCCGTCGCCGGCCTGGAAGGCGTCGCCGAAGACGACGTCGACCTTGCTGCGCAGCGGAGGCAGTGCCGATATCAACCGTCCGCGGCGCTCGGTGCTTCCCAGGACCGCGACGGGCACGATCGGCGCCCCGCCGCGCACCGCGAAGTACGCGAGCCCCGCGCGCAGGGAGGCGAAGTCGCCCTCGCCCCTGGTGCCCTCGGGGAAGATCCCGAGGACGCCGCCGTCGTCCAGCACGCCGAGTGCCTGCGTGATGGCGTTGCGGTCGACGGTCGTACGGTCCACCTTCAGCTGCCCGATTCCGCGCAGGAACGGGTCGAGGGGGCCGACGAACGCCTCCTTCTTGATCAGGAAGTGGACGGGCCGGGGCGCGGTGCCCATCAGCATCGGTCCGTCGAGATTGTGCGCGTGGTTCACCGCGAGTATGACGGGTCCCGTGGTGGGGACGCGCCACGCACCGAGCACACGGGGCTTGAACAGCCCGTACATGAGCCCGATGCCGATCCCGCGCCCGACGGCCGCTCCGCGCAGCGTCGGAGCGGTGGTGGCTCCGGTCACTTCGCGGCCTGCTTCTCCCCGACGAGGGTGACGACGCACTCGATGACCTGCGTGAGGGTCAGGTCGGTGGTGTCGACCTCGACGGCGTCACCGGCCTTGGCCAGCGGCGAGGTCTT
Source organism: Streptomyces sp. NPDC102451 (assembly GCF_044765485.1). Classification (NCBI taxonomy): domain Bacteria; kingdom Bacillati; phylum Actinomycetota; class Actinomycetes; order Kitasatosporales; family Streptomycetaceae; genus Streptomyces; species Streptomyces sp. NPDC102451. The sequence goes on from NZ_JBIWKD010000010.1 coordinate 201,562, forward strand.
GCGGCCCGAGTCGGCGGCGTCCCGCTTGATCAGCGCCTCCTGGGTGGCGGCCAGGTCGGACCCCTTGACCTCACCGCTGCGGCGGGCGGCGCGCGCCTCCGGGGAGGCGGTCAGGAAGATCTTGATGTCGGCGTCGGGGAGCACGGTGGTGCCGATGTCGCGGCCCTCGACGACGATGCCCCGCTCCGCCTCCTTGGCGATCGAGCGCTGCAGCTCGGTGATCAGGGCGCGCACCTCGGGCACGGCGCTGACGGCGCTGACCCTGGAGGTGACCTCCTGGGTGCGGATGGGGCCCGAGGCGTCCTCGCCGTCGACGGTGATCGTCGGGGCGGACGGGTCCGTGCCCGAGACGATGACCGGCTTGGCGGCGGCCGTGGCGATCTCGGCCGGGTTCTGCACGTCGATGCCGTTGCTCAGCATCCACCAGGTGATCGCCCGGTACTGGGCGCCGGTGTCCAGGTAGCTCAGGCCGAGCTGGGCGGCGACGGCCTTGGAGGTGCTCGACTTGCCTGTGCCGGAGGGACCGTCGATGGCGACGATCACTGCGGCCGGGGCGGTCCGGGCGGCGGCGCTTACGGTTTCCACGGTGGTGGACACCTTCCTGGTACACGGGGACGGGCGGAGCGGGGCAGGGCAGACCTGGGCGGCCTCCCCCAAGGTTACCGAGTGCGCGAAGCGCCTTTGTACCCCTGTCTCCGGGCCCGTCCCCCGGCCCGCTACGGGCGGATCGACCAGCCTCGCTCGCCGAGGGCCGCGGCGAGCGCGGGTGCGGCGCTCGGCTCGACCATCAGCTGGACCAGTCCGGCCTGCTGGCCGGTGGCGTGCTCGATGCGGACGTCCTCGATGTTGACGCCGGCCCGTCCGGCGTCGGCGAAGATGCTCGCCAGCTCGCCCGGGCGGTCGCTGATGAGCACGGCGACGATCTCGTACGAGGCCGGGGCGGCGCCGTGCTTGCCGGGGACCCTGACCCGGCCGGCGTTGCCGCGGCGCAGGACGTCCTCGATGCCTTCGGTGCCGGTGCGGCGCTTGTCCTCGTCGGCGGACTGCAGGCCGCGCAGCGCCCGGACCGTCTCGTCCAGGTCGGCGGCGACACCCGCCAGCACGTCGGCGACGGGTCCGGGGTTGGCGGAGAGGATCTCCACCCACATCCGGGGGTCGGAGGCCGCGATGCGGGTGACGTCCCTGATCCCCTGGCCGCAGAGGCGTACGGCGGTCTCGTCGGCCTCCTCCAGCCGGGCGGCGACCATCGAGGAGATCAGCTGCGGGGTGTGGGAGACCAGGGCGACGGCGCGGTCGTGGGCGTCGGCGTCCATGACGACCGGGACGGCCCGGCAGAGCGCGACCAGCTCCAGGGCGAGGTTGAGGACCTCGGTGTCGGTCTCCCGGGTCGGGGTGAGCACCCAGGGGCGGCCCTCGAAGAGGTCGGCGGTGGCCGCGAGGGGCCCGGAGCGCTCCTTGCCGGCCATGGGGTGCGTGCCGATGTACGGCGTGAGGTCGACGCCCAGCGCCTCCAGCTCACGGCGCGGGCCGCCCTTGACGCTGGCGACGTCGAGGTAGGCGCGTGCGATCCCGTCACGCATGGCCGTGGCCAGCACGGAGGCGGTGTGGGCGGGCGGTACGGCGATGATCGCCAGGTCGACGGGGCCCTCGGGCGCCTCGTCCGTGCCGGCGCCGAGTGCGGCGGCGGTCTGCGCCGATGACGGGTCGCGGTCGGCCAGGTGCACCTGGACGCCGCGCCCCGCGAGGGCGAGGGCGGCGGAGGTGCCGACCAGGCCGGTGCCGATGACGAGGGCTGTTCTCACTGGGCGATGTCCTTGCGGAGGGCGCCGGTGGCGCCGAGGTAGACGTGGCTGATCTCGGACTTGGAGAGATACGTCTCCACGTGCGCCAGGATGCGGACCACGCGGGGCATGGCGCCCGCGATGTCGAGTTCCTGGGCGCAGATCAGCGGTACGTCGACGATACCGAGTCCGCGGGCCGCGGCGGCCGGGAAGTCGCTGTGCAGATCGGGGGTGGCCGTGAACCAGACGCTGATCAGGTCGTCGGCGACGAGCTGATTGCGCTCCAGGACCGCGGTGAGGAGTTCACTCACCCGCTCGTCCATGTGACCGGCTTCGTCCCGGTCCAGCTGGACGGCTCCACGGACTGCTCGTACCGCCACGTCGTACCCCTCGTCGCCTCGTGCTGCGTGCCCTTTCACCCTAGAGGTGCGGCGGCGGCGCCGGTCACCGTGCTCTGTCCGTGAGACACGGCGGGTGTGCGTGCCGCCGTGTCTGCGCGGCCGGGACGCCCGGCGGGGTCACGATGCCTCTCGTTCGTCCATACGCATCGATCCCTGCGAGGAGAGTCATGAACGCACGGCGAAGGACGGTCCTGTCGGCGGGAGCCGCGACCCTGGTGACCGGCTGCGGCTCGTCCGGCGGGGGCGGGGGCGGCGAGAGCTCCCCGCCCGCGTCCGGGGAGGCGGAGCTGACCAGGACGTCCGAGATCCCGGTGGGCGGCGGCACGATCTTCGCGGACCGGAAGGTCGTGGTGACCCAGCCTGCCGCCGGCGAGTTCAAGGCCTTCTCCGCGGTGTGCACCCACGCGGGCTGCATCGTGTCCTCGGTCGCCGACGGCACCATCGACTGCGCGTGCCACGGCAGCCGGTTCGGCATCGAGGACGGGGCGGTCGAGCACGGCCCGGCGACGCGCCCGCTGCCCGCCGAGCGGATCACCGTCGAGGGCGACAGCATCCGCCTCGGGTAGGCCGCGTACCCTCGCGCGCATGATCACCCCTGATGGCGGGCGGCTCGTACGGGAGCACACCGTCTACTCCTGTGTGATGGGCTCCCGCGCCTTCGGGCTGGCCACCGACGACAGCGACACGGACCGGCGCGGGGTCTTCCTCGCGCCCACCCCGCTGTTCTGGGGCTTCACGAAGCCGCCGACCCATGTCGAGGGCCCGGCCGACGAGCAGTTCTCCTGGGAGCTGGAGCGCTTCTGCGAGCTGGCGCTGCGGGCGAACCCCAATGTGCTGGAGTGCCTGCACTCCCCGCTCGTGGAGCGGATCGACGCCACGGGCCGGGAGCTGCTCGGCCTGCGCGGGGCCTTCCTGTCCCGGCAGGCCCACGGGACGTTCGTGCGCTACGCGCTGGGCCAGCGGCGGAAGCTGGAGGCCGATGTGCGCACGCACGGCGCTCCGCGCTGGAAGCACGCCATGCATCTGCTGCGGCTGCTGGCGTCCGGCCGGGATCTGCTGCGGACGGGCGAGCTGCGGATCGAGGTCGGGGACGCGCGCGAGGAGTTGCTGGCGGTGAAGCGGGGCGAGGTCCCGTGGGCCGAGGTGGAGCGGCGCATGACGCGCCTGGCCGAGGAGAACGACGAGGCGGCCGCCCGCTCCCCGCTGCCGCCGGAGCCCGACCGGGAACGGGTGGAGGCCTTCCTCGTACGGACCCGTCGGGCATCGGCGAGCGGCTAAGGGCTGTCCCGCAATCCCTGGCGGGCGCACGACGACAGCTACGGCACCTCGCCGCGTTGTCGGAACGCCCGAATACATCCAGTATGCGGACGTCCCTCCGCCTTGCGATGCACCGCATCTGACGCCGTGCGCTGATCCACCAGGGAATACGGGACAGCCCTTAGGCGGTGGGGTCCGCGGGGCGTCGCGCCACCCAGAGCTGACGTGTCGAGCGGACGACCAGGTCGTCCCGGTGGCGTACGTCCGCGGGGCCGCCGTCGAGCAGGGTGGAGAGCGCCGCAAGGTCGGCGGGGTCCGCCCGGCCGTCGAGGGCGGCGTGGATGCGGCCGAGCACGATGTGGGCGTACTGGCCGACCCGGGCGGGCAGCGGTTCACGCAGCTCCAGCCGTTCCGTGCGCTCCTCCTCGACCGTGAGGCCGGCGGCGGCCAGCAGGGCTCCCCAGTCGGCGCCCAGGTGCGGCAGCTGCTCGGCGTGGAGGCCTTCCAGCGCCTCGCGGCACCGTGCCTCCAGGCCGGGGCGGCCGGCCACGGCGTCGTCCGGGAGGAAGCGCGGCATGCCGTCCAGTTCGGCGACGGCCAGCAGTCCGCCGGGGCGCAGCGCGGCGCGGACTCCGGTGAGGGCGGCGGCCGGGTCGTCCACGTGGTGCAGGGAGGCCGAGGCCCAGACGAGGTCGGCGTCCCCGAGGCCGGCGAGCCCGGCGCCCGCGTCCGTCTCCAGGGTGTCCACCCGGTCGCCCAGGCCCTTCGCGCGGGCTGCCTCGACGAGCCGGGCGAGCATCGCGGGAGAGCTGTCGACGGCGGTCACCCGGGCGCGCGGGAAGCGTTCCAGCAGGGCGAACGTGCCGGCCCCGGTGCCCGCTCCCAGGTCGACGACCTGCGTGACACCGTCCCCGGCGAGCTCGGCGATCCGGCCGGTCAGCGCGGTGAGGTACGGGGCGAAGACGGCGGCGTCGAGGTCGAGCACCTCGGCGAGCACGTCGTCCTGGCCGGTGTCCGCGTGGTCGTGGCCGTGATCGTGGTCGCTGCCGTGATCGTGGTGATGGCCGGGACCGTGGTGGTGCGGGGTGGGGGCGTGGGAGTGCGAGGGGGAAGCGGCGGATGTCATGCCACCGAGCCTACGAATCTTTGCGCCCACCGCATACTGTCTTGCCCATGACGCAAGAAGGTAGTGATCTGGACGGCCTCGTACGCATGCGGATCCGGGCCCTGCGCGCCGCGCACAGCTGGTCGCTCGACGATCTCGCCGCCCGTTGCCACCTCAGCCCCTCCACCCTCAGCAGGATCGAGACGGGCCACCGCAGGATCGCGCTCGACCAGCTCACCGTGATCGCCCGGGCGCTGGGTACGTCGCTCGACCAGCTCGTCGAGACGGACGCCGAGGACGTCGTGATGAACCCCACGCGCGATCTGGCGCGAGGCCTGACCCAGTGGGCGATGCGCGGCGATCCCGGCGTCACCGTGGCCCGGATACGGCTGACCGGCCCGCCGCCCGAAGGCCCCTCGGCGCTCAAGGCGCATCCCGGCCGGGAGTGGTTCACGGTGCTGTCCGGCACGGCGCTGCTGGTGCTGGGGGAACGGCGGCTGCGGGTGGAGGAGGGGCAGGCGGCCGAGTTCACGACGATGCTCCCGCACGCGCTGGGCTCCGTCGGCGGCCCGGCCGAGGTCCTCGGCATCTTCGACCGGGACGGCCGCCGCTCCCACCTGCGCGAACGCTGATGGGGCGGCCATCCCCGGGCTGTCAGGCGCACTGTGCATCGGTCAAGCGTCCCAGAGCGCGGCCAGCGACAGCAGGTCGCTGCGGTACTCGATGCGTTCCGACCACTCCTTGGGCCAGGCTCCCGACCCCAGGTGCGCTCCGGCCAGCGCGCCCGTGAGGCAGGCGAGGGAGTCGGAGTCGCCCCGGGTGCAGGCGGCACGGCGCAGGGCGGTCAGGGGTTCCTCGGGGAAGAGCAGGAAGCAGTGCAGGGCGGTGGCGAGTGCCTCCTCGGCGATCCAGCCGTCGCCGGTGGCCTCGCAGGGGTCGGTCTCGGGCGACGGCCTGCGCAGGGCGTCCTGGACGTTCGCCAGCACGGCCAGGCACTCGTCCCAGCCCCGGCCGATGAACGCCTCGGGCGAGGCGTCGTGGGTGTACCGCCACAGGTCACCGAGCCACCGGTGGAGGTAGCGGCCTCGGTTCTCGTACGCGTACGAGCGCAACTGGCCCACCAGGCCGAGCGGTTCGGCCCCCTGGGCGAGGAGGTACACCGCGCGGGCCATCAGGTCGGAGGCGGCCAGGGCGGTGGGGTGGCCGTGGGTGAGGGCCGCCTGGAGCTGGGCGGCCCCGGCGCGCTGTTCGTCGCTGAGGCCGGGCACGAGGCCGATGGGCGCGACGCGCATGTTGGCGCCGCAGCCCTTGGAACCGGTCCGGCTGGCCTCCTGCCAGACCCGGTCGCCCTCCAGCAGCGCGCACGCCTCCAGGCAGGTGCGGCCGGGGGCGCGGTTGTTGTCGGGTGAGCGGTTCCAGCGGACGAACTCCTCGCGGACCGGGCCCGTCATCCGCTCCGGGGTGAGGAGCCCCTGGTCCATGGCGGTACGGATGCCGCGCCCCAGGGCGAGCGTCATCTGGGTGTCGTCGCTGACGAACGCGGGCTCCGGGAGCCGCATTCCGCGCCAGGGCCCGCACTTCGCGAGGATCGCGGGGACGTCGTTGAACTCGGTGGGGAAGCCCAGCGCGTCGCCGAGCGCGAGCCCGGTCAGCGTGCCCGTGGCCGCTTGTTTGGTGAGAATCCGTGTCGGGATCATGATGTCCGTCCTTCCGGGCGTCCTTCCGGGCGCAGCAATGGAGGGTGCAGGGCGGTAGCGGCACCCGCCCGGTAGAGGGCGGCCGGTTTTCCCCGTCCGCCGGTGCGGCGCGGCGGTCCGTCCACGGCCTGGACGAAGCCGGGCGTGGTGAGGACCTTGCGCCGGAAGTTGGGCCGGTCCAGCTCGACGCTCCAGACGGTCTCGTAGACCTCCTGGAGCTCCCCGAGGGTGAACTCGGCGGGGCAGAACGCGGTGGCCAGGCAGGAGTACTCCAGCCGGGCGCCGATCCGGTCGTGCGCGTCGGCCAGGATGCGGTCGTGGTCGAAGGCGAGCGGCCCGGCGGTGCCCGCGTCCCACCACTGCGCGTGGGCCGCGTCGCCGCCGCCCCTAGGTTCGGGGAGGTCGGGCACGAGTGCGGCGTACGCGACGGAGACGACCCGCATCCTGGGGTCGCGGTCCGGATCGCTGTAGGTGCGCAGCTGTTCGAGGTGGAAGGAGCACACGGACTTCTTCGTGAGACCCGTCTCCTCGGCGAGCTCGCGGCGGGCGGCCTCCTCGGCGGATTCCCGGGGCAGGACGAACCCGCCGGGCAGCGCCCACCGCCCCTTGTAGGGGGCCTCGCCGCGCTCCACGAGCAGCACGTGGAGCCGTGCCTCGCGGACCGTGAAGACGGCGAGGTCCACGGTGACGGCGAAGGGGACGAAGGCGTGGGGGTCGTACCCCTCGGGCGCGGTGCTCATCGGCGCTCCGGCAGGGGCGCGGTGAAGTGCCAGCCGTCGGCAAGGAGTTCGTCCACGGCGGCGACCGCCGCGTCGAGGCGTTCGGCCCGGTCCCCGGTGACCTCGACGAACCGCCTTCCCGTACGGGTGAGTTCGGCGCGGAAGCGGTCCGTCATCCAGGGCCGCAGCTCCTCCCCGTCGCGCAGCCCGTCGTCCTCGAACGCCACCCCCTCATGGCCGGTGAGCAGCCAGAGGTGGTGGGTGACCCGGTCGGCGGTCTTCTCGACGAGCGGATTGCGTCCGCCGATGTAGCGCTCGTGCCAGACGGTGGTGGCGAAGGAGTCGGTGTCGCAGAAGAGCACCGGGGACCCCGCCCGCGCGGCGGCCTCCTCCCTGGCGTTCTGCGTCTCGGCGATGAGCGGGAAGTCGTCGGTGGTGAAGGAGACGTCCTCCCACTGGGCGCCCGGCCACCGCTCGCGCAGGGCGGCGAGCTTCGCCTCGCTGAACTCCCGTCCGTACTCGGCGACATAACGCGTCCGCGCCCAGATCCCACCGCGCCGCCGGTAGTGCTCGGCGAGCGCCAGGGCCAGGGTGGTGGTGCCCGTGGACTCCGCGCCGAGGACGACGACCCGGCGGGCGAGCCCGGCCCGCACGGGCGGCTCCAGGTAGTCCCAGCAGCCGATGGGATCGGCGCGGACCGCGGTGCCCGAGACGGGGAAGAGGGTACGGCCGGGGTCGACGAGGACGGACTCCGCGCCGAAGCGGCGGGCCAGTTCCTCGCCGTACGCCTCGGAGGTGAAGACGGCGTCGACCCGTTCGGGCACGGCCGCGGTGAAGACGTCCATGTGGGCGTCCCAGACCGCCGCGTCGGTGACGTCCATGGGGATGTCGTCGACGGCGCCGACCACCCGGACGTCGGGGTGGGCGTCCTGCATCCAGGCGACCCGGTCGGCGAGCGGTACGGATTCGACCGAGGCGGCGCAGACCAGGACGGTGAGCCTCTCGCAGCGGTCCCGTGCGGTGCGCACGAGGTGGTGGTGGCCGGCGTGCGGCGGATAGAACTTGCCGAGGACCAGTCCGTGCCCGTGGCGCTTCATACCGGCACCACCGCGTCCTCGCGCCGGCCGGCGGCCAGGTCGCGGTTCCAGTTGCGCAGCCCGACGAGGCAGAGCGTGAGGAAGCCGAGGTACAGCAGGGAGGTGAGGTAGAGCTCCTTGTACGCGTACAGCGGGATGTAGACCACGTCGGCGGCGATCCACAGCCACCAGGACTCGACGCGCTTGCGGCACTGCCCGTACGTCGCCATGAGCGACAGCGAGGTGGTGAGGGCGTCCCAGAACGGCACGGTCGAGTCCGTGACCCGGGACAGCAGCAGGGTGAGACCGAGGGTCCCCACCGCCCCCGCCGCGAGCAGCCAGGTCCATTCGGTGCGGGTGGTGCTCCGCACCGGCAGGACGGATGTCCCTGGTCCACCCCCGTGGGTCCAGGTCCACCAGCCGTACGCGGCGAGGGAGATGAAGACGATCTGCAGGCCGGCGTCGGCGTACAGACCGGACTGGGCGAACAGCAGGATGAAGAACAGGTTGTTGGCGATGCCGATCGGCCAGTTGGCGAGGTGCTGGCGGGCCACGAGCCAGACACACAGCGCGCCACTGCCGAAGCCCAGCACCTCGGTCCAGCTGACCGGGGTGTCCAGGACCGTCACCAGGGGCTGCTGCAGGGGATCGAGTATGTCCGCGAGCGTCACGCCGCCGCCTCCTTCTTAATAGTCACTCTGACTATAAAGAAGAATCGGCGCACGCAAAAGGCCTGCGGCCGGTTCCTGTTCGAAAAGATGAACGAGGAACCGGCCGCGGGCCGTTCGGGAAGGTGGTGGCTACAGACCGACCTCGCGCATCAGCATGCCCACCTCGGTGTTGGTCAGGCGGCGCAGCCAGCCCGACTTCTGGTCGCCCAGCGGGATGGGCCCGAAGGACGTCCGTACGAGGCGCTCGACCGGGAAGCCGGCCTCGGCCAGCATCCGGCGGACGATGTGCTTGCGGCCCTCGTGGAGGGTGACCTCGACCAGGTAGTTCTTTCCGGTGTTCTCGACGACCCGGAAGTGGTCGGCGCGGGCGTACCCGTCCTCCAGCGCGATGCCGTCCTTGAGCCGCTTGCCGAGGTCGCGCGGGAGCGGACCCTGGATGGCGGCCAGGTAGGTCTTCTTCACGCCGTACCTGGGGTGCGTCAGACGGTGGGCCAGCTCGCCGTGGTTGGTGAGCAGGATGATGCCCTCGGTCTCGGTGTCGAGCCGTCCGACGTGGAACAGCCGCGTCTCGCGGTTGTTCACGTAGTCCCCGAGGTTCTGACGGCCGTCCGGGTCACCCATGGTGGAGACGACGCCGGCGGGCTTGTTCAGCGCGAAGAAGAGGTACGACTGGGTCGCGACGGTCAGGCCGTCGACCTTGATCTCGTCCTTCTGCGGGTCGACACGCTTGCCCTGCTCCAGGACGATCTCGCCGTTGACCTCGACACGCGCCTGCTCGATCAGCTCCTCGCACGCCCGGCGCGAGCCCATGCCGGCCCGGGCGAGGATCTTCTGCAGACGCTCGCCCTCCTGCTCGGCGCCGGGGTGCGTCTTCGGCGTCCTGATCTCGGGCTTCTCCGCGTACCGGTCGCGGTTGCGCTGCTCGATCTTGGCGTCGAGCTCACGGGGGCGGGCGGGCGCGCCCTGGCGCCGGCCGCCCTTGCTCACGTTCTGTGCGGGCTTCGGGCCGCCCTTGGCACCGCCGCGCGCGGCCGCGCCACGGCCCTTGCGGGGGCCGCCGTCGCCGCCGGGCTTGTCGGATCCCACGTCGTAGCGGCGCTCCTCGGGACGGGGCCGGCGGGGGCGCTGCTCCTGCTTGTCGTCGCGTCCGGAGCCGGAGACCCGGGGGTTCGGGTTGCTGTTCCTGCCGGTGCCGGCGTTGTTCCTGGCGCTCCGGCCGCCGCCACCGCTGCGGCCGCCACTGTTGCCGCCGCTGCCGCTTCCGCTGTTCCTGCCACTGCTTCGCATCAAAAATCCGTCTTGTCGTGTGCGTGAGTATCCGGGGTGTCCGGTGCGTCCGGATCGAACGACGGCACACCCTCTAGCGTCTCAGCCTCGATCGCGTCCGCCTCCGGGAGGAAGGGCGCGAGCTCCGGGAGCTCGTCCAGGCCTCGCAGGCCCATGCGCTCCAGAAAGTAGTTCGTCGTCCTGTACAGGATCGCACCTGTTTCGGGTTCCGCGCCCGCCTCCTCCACGAGACCCCTCTGGAGGAGGGTCCGCATGACGCCGTCGCAGTTCACTCCGCGTACCGCCGAGACCCTCGAACGGCTGACCGGCTGACGGTACGCGACCACGGCGAGCGTCTCCAGCGCGGCCTGGGTGAGCCGGGCGTGCTGGCCGTCCAGGACGAAGCGCTCGACGGCCTCCGCGTACTCCGGGCGGGTGTAGAAGCGCCAGCCCCCGGCGACGAGCCTCAGATCGAATCCACGGCGCTGGACGGTGTACTCGTCGGCCAGCTCCCGCAGGGCATCCGAGACGGCCCTGCGGGGCCGCTGGAGGACCTTGGCGAGGTGTTCCTCGGTGGCGGGCTCGTCGACGACCATGAGGACCGCCTCCAGCGCGGGCTTGAGGTCGAGCCCGGCAACCAGGGCGTCGCGCCCCTCGTCGTCTGTACTCATGCCTGTACGTCCTCCTCCGGCTCGCGCGCCTCTTGGTCGAACTCGTCCGTGACCACCGGTTCGGTCCCCTCGCCGCCGGCCCAGCGCACCAGGAGGTCGCCGAGCGCCTCCTCCTGGTCGAGGGCGACGGCCTTCTCCCGGTAGAGCTCCAGGAGCGCCAGGAAGCGGGCGACGACCGTGAGGGTGTCCTCCGCGTCCTCGGTGAGCTCCCGGAAGCTGATCTCGCCCTCCGCCCGCAGCCGCGCCACCACGATCTCCGCCTGTTCGCGCACGCTGACCAGCGGGGCGTGGATGTGGTCGACGTACACCTGCGGCTTCGGCTTCGGCTGCATCGCCTTCACCGCGAGCCGCGCGAACCCCTCGGGGCCGATGCTGATCACGACCTCGGGCAGCAGCTCGGCGTGCTGGGGTTCGAGGCCCACGGTGCGGGGGTAGCGGCGGGACTCGGACTCCAGCCGGTCGCTGAAGATCTCCGCGATCCTCTTGTACGCGCGGTACTGCAGCAGCCGCGCGAAGAGCAGGTCGCGCGCCTCCAGGAGCGCCAGGTCCGCCTCGTCCTCCACCTCGGCGGTGGGCAGCAGCCGGGCGGCCTTCAGATCGAGGAGGGTCGCGGCGACGACGAGGAACTCGGTGGTCTGGTCGAGGTCCCAGTCCGCCCCCATGGCCCGGATGTGCGCCATGAACTCGTCGGTGACCTTCGACAGCGCGACCTCGGTCACATCGAGCTTGTGCTTGGAGATCAGCTGGAGGAGGAGGTCGAAAGGGCCCTCGAAGTTGACCAGCCGCACGGTGAACCGCCGGTCGTCCCCGGCCCCGGGACCGGCCTCCGCGGGCTCCGGGACAGCCTCGGGGGCCTCCGGAGCGGCCTCGGACGGCCCGGAAGCCTCCACCGGCGCCTCTGGGGGTTCCGCGGGCTCCGGCCGCTCCGGGGGCCCGGGAGGCGCCACCGGGGCCTCGTACGGGCTCCCGGGCGCCGCAGGAGCCTCCGCGGCCCGTATCCCCGGCCCGCGGCCGAGGGCACGGCGGGTCGGACGGGGCGGGTCGTCGGCAGTCGGCATGTGCTGGGGTCCAGGGGTGCGGCGGGAGGCGGGCGGTGGGCCCCGGGGCGGGGCCGTCCGTACGGCGGCCCTCCCCCGGCAGGCTACCGGCGCCGCGCCGGTCAGCGGCCCCGCAGCCGCCGTACGAGGATGCTCGCGTCGCCGCGCGACTCCAGGTCGGCCAGCACGACGGCGACCGCTTCCCGGACGATGCGCCCCCGGTCGACGGCCAGTCCGTGTTCACCGCGCAGCACGAGGCGTGCGTGTTCGAGGTCCATCAGTTCCTCGGCCGAAACATAGACGGTGATCTTCTCGTCGTGGCGTTCCCGGCCGCTGGGCCGGCGGTTCGCTCCCCGCCCGCCGCCCCCTCGTCCGCGCTGCGGCTGGACGGTGGCGGTCCCCTCCTGGGGCGGCGCGGTACGGGCCCGGGGCTGAGCGGCCGCGTCCCCCCGGTCGTCCCCGTCGGTCCGGCTGCGCGAGCCGCCGCCGTCGGCGTCCGCCGCGGAGTGCTCCTCCCGGGACGCCCCGGCGGGTGTGTCACCACTTCCCGGGGTGCCGCCCTGGCCGGTGTCCGACGGTGCCGAGTCGCTCCCTGCGGCCGGCGCGGGTACCCGCGCCTCGCCGTTCGCCCTGCGTCGCCGCTCGGCGGGGGACGAGGCCTGAAGGCCCATGCCCCCGGTCGTACGGAACAGCTCGTCGGCCCCCGGCAGACTCACTCGGCGTGACACCGGGCGAGCACCTCCCTGGCGAGCTGGCGGTAGGCGGCGGCACCCACGGAGTTCGACGCGTACGTGGTGATGGGCTCACCGGCGACCGTGGTCTCCGGGAAGCGCACCGTGCGTCCGATGACGGTGTGGTAGACGTGGTCGTCGAAGGCCTCGACGACGCGCGCGAGCACCTCACGGCTGTGCACCGTGCGGGAGTCGTACATCGTGGCGAGGATGCCGTCCAGTTCGAGCTCGGGGTTGAGCCTCTCCTGGACCTTCTCGATGGTCTCGGTGAGCAGCGCCACACCGCGCAGCGCGAAGAACTCGCACTCGAGCGGGACTATCACCTTGTGAGCCGCCGTCAGGGCGTTGACGGTGAGCAGGCCGAGCGAGGGCTGACAGTCGATCACGATGTAGTCGTAGTCGGCCATCAGCGGCTTGAGGGCGCGCTGCAGCGTCGACTCCCGGGCCACCTCGCTCACCAGCTGCACCTCGGCGGCCGAGAGGTCGATGTTGCTGGGGAGCAGGTCCATGTTGGGCACGGCCGTCTTCAGCAGGACCTCGTCGGCCGCCATGCCCCGCTCCATGAGCAGGTTGTAGACGGTGAGGTCGAGCTCCATCGGGTTGACCCCGAGGCCGACGGACAGGGCTCCCTGCGGGTCGAAGTCGACGAGCAGGACCCGTCGGCCGTACTCCGCGAGCGCGGCACCCAGGTTGATGGTCGACGTGGTCTTGCCGACGCCGCCCTTCTGGTTGCACATCGCGATGATCTTCGCGGGGCCGTGATCGGTCAGGGGGCCGGGAATCGGGAAGTACGGCAGCGGCCGGCCGGTCGGGCCGATCCGCTCGCGGCGCTGACGGGCGGCGTCGGGCGCGAGGGTGGCCGCGTACTCCGGATCGGGCTCGTATTCGGCATCGGGGTCGTAGAAGTGCCCCTCGGGCACCTCGGCGAAGTCGGCGAAGTGGGAGGTCTCTCGGCCACTTTCGTTGCCGGCCATGGCGTTCACGTGTAGGCCGTCCATCATCTGGGGGGCTGTCGTCATGTGCTGGTGGGTGGCGAAGGTGCGGACAGCGACGGAGCCGACAGCTTCGAGCCCGATCGGGCTCAGACCCCGTGCAGGCATCCCTGGTTGACCACCCCCGGGAGTAATTGTCGACTCATTCACAAGTCGTCTTACCTCCTTGGATGTGACCAGGAAACTTATCGATAGGTCAGCGTGGCACCATGCCGACGATTGGCGACTCTATGGCGTGTCACCGGTTCGCAGCAACACAATCCGCCGGACCCGGCCCGATGTGTCGGCAATCGAACACCCCTCTGTCAAGAGCACGGAGCGTCCGGGGCGCACCTTTCGCGGGGGTGCAAAAAGGGTAGAGGGTTACGTGTCCGGCGAGTTGATCCGGGCCCGCTCATGCGTCCGGCCGGACCTTGCTGGGCAAGGTCCGGCCGGACGTATGAGGTTGACGGAGCGGGTTGACCGCTCAGCCGAGAAGCGTGCTCAGTTCGACGTGGTCGAGGCCGTGCGCCTCGGCCACCTCGCGGTAAACCACCTGGCCGTCATGGGTGTTGAGACCCTTGGCGAGCGCGGCGTCACGGCGCAGGGCCTCGACCCAGCCCCGGTTCGCGAGCTCCAGGATGTAGGGCAGCGTGGCGTTCGTGAGCGCGTAGGTGGAGGTGTTCGGCACGGCGCCCGGCATGTTCGCGACGCAGTAGAAGACCGAGTTGTGGACCGTGAAGGTCGGCTCGGCGTGCGTCGTCGGATGCGAGTCCTCGAAGCAGCCTCCCTGGTCGATCGCAATGTCGACAAGAACACTTCCGGGCTTCATCTTGGCGACGAGCGCGTTGGTGACCAGCTTCGGCGCCTTCGCACCCGGGATCAGCACGGCGCCCACGACGAGGTCGGCCTCGACGACGGCCTTCTCCAGCTCGAGGGCGTTGGAGACGACCGTCCGCACCTTCGTGCCGAAGACCTTGTCGGCCTCGCGGAGCTTGTTGATGTCCTTGTCGAGCAGCGTGACGTGGAAGCCGAGCCCGACGGCGATCTGGGTGGCGTTCCAGCCGGAGACCCCGCCGCCGATGACGACGGCCCTGGCCGACCCGGTACCGGGGACGCCACCGGGGAGCACACCGCGCCCGCCGACCGAACGCATCAGGTGGTACGCGCCGACCTGGGGGGCGAGGCGGCCGGCGACCTCGGACATCGGGGCCAGCAGCGGCAGCGCGCGGGTCGCGGTCTCGACGGTCTCGTACGCGATGGCGGTCGTGCCCGACTCGAGCAGGGCGTCCGTGCACGCGCGGGAGGCGGCGAGGTGCAGGTACGTGAAGAGCGTCTGGCCCTTGCGGAGGCGGTGGTACTCCTCGGCGACCGGCTCCTTCACCTTGAGCAGCAGGTCGGCGGCGGCCCAGACCTCGTCGGCGGTGGGCAGGATCCGCGCGCCGGCGGCGACGTACTCCTCGTCCGGGATGGAGGACCCCTCGCCGGCGTGCTGCTCGACGAGGACCTGGTGGCCGTGGCGGACGAGCTCATGCACTCCGGCAGGGGTGATCGCCACCCGGAACTCGTTGTTCTTGACTTCGCGGGGGATGCCGACCTTCACGTCGATCACGGTCCTTGGCTCGGAGAAACGCTCGGACATAGCGGGATGTACCCGTATGAATCAAGCATAGAGGGAGACACCGCAGGGTTGCGCGGCAGCACCATCATTAATGAAGGGCTTCTCGCTGTCCAGCCTTACAAAGCATTAAGTTTTGATCGAACTACTACGGATTTCGTAGGTCGACCCCTCGTCTCCCAGCAGTCTGTCGGCCGCCGCCCGGTGCAGGCGGGCCGCCGCCGGGTCCCCGAGCCGGTCCAGGGTGTCCGCGAGCCTGAGCTCCAGCGCGGCCTGGAGGCGTGCGTCGCCCGCCCGGCGCGCCAGGTCGACCGCCTCCCGGCAGGTGTGCAGCGACTCCTGCGGCCTGCCCGCGTACTCCTGCACCCGTGCGGCCTCGCTGAGCGCACGGGCCTGGGCCGGGAGGTCCCCGAGCCTGCGGTGACCGGCCGCCGCGGCACGCCAGTCGCGCAGCGCCTCGCCGTAGCGCCCGGCGTACGTGTGGACCGCGCCGAGCCGGCCGTACAGCCGGGCCGCGTCGGCCCGCTCCCCCTGGGTGAGCCGCTGGGCCAGCGCCCGGCCGTACCAGTCGGAGGCGCGGTTGAAGTCCCCGAGCTCCGCGTAGGCGCCGCCTGCGGATTCCATCGCCCGGCCGGTCGCGTAGAGGTCGTTCGCGGCGCGGCCGGCGTCGAGCGCCGCCCGGTAGCGGGCCAGCGCCTCACGCGTACGGCCGGTCCTGGCGTCCAGATCGGCGAGATTGAGCAGCGCGGCGGCCTTCTCCCGGGGCAGGTCCCGGCGCTCGGCCACATCGAGGACCAGGCCGTGCAGCCCGTACAGCACGGGAGCCGCGGTCTCGGTGCCCCGGTGCACGGCGAGGGCGCGGACGAGCGCGGCCACCAGCCGCCGGGCGAGGGTGTCCAGGTCGCCGTCGCCCACGGCCGCACGGGCGGAGGCCAGCAGCGCGGGCTCGCGCATCCGCAGCCACTCGGCGGCGGCCTCCGGGCCGGGGAACCGCAGCGAGCGCGGCAGGCCGGCGAGGCGGCGGCGGGCCGGGGAGTCCTCCGGGTCGGTGACCGCACGGCAGGCCTGGAGCCGGCGCACGGTCCGCTCCAGCATCCTGGCCCGGGCCAGCTGGATCTCGGCGGGGCGCTCCCGCTCCTCCAGCACCGCGCGGATCAGCGGGGCGAGGCAGCCGGGCACCTCGTACTGGGGCTGTTCGGCGCCGTTGGTCCCGAGCAGCCCGTACCGGACGAAGTCCTCCAGGGCCGACTGGGCGTCCGACACGGAGCACCCGGCCAGCGCGGAGGCGGTGTGGGCGTCGGCCAGCCCGGCGGGGGCGAGTGCGAGCAGGCGCAGCATCCGGGCGGCGGCGGGGGGCAGCGAGTCGTGGACCAGCCGGAAGGCGCGGGTCAACGGCCGTGCGGCGGCGGGCTGTTCGGGGCCGTCCTCCTGGTCGCGCAGCTGTTTGGCGACATCGGCGACGGACGCGCCGGGGCGGGCGGCGAGCCATCCGGCGACCAGGGTCAGGGCGGCGGGCTGTCCCCCGCACGCCTCCGTGAGCGACTCGGCGGTCCGCGGGTCGACCGTGATGCGGACCTGGCCGATCGTGCGGGCGAGCAGCTGGACCGCGGAGCCCGCGTCCAGCCCGCCGATGGTGCACGGGCGGACGCCGGGGATGCCGGTGAGCGGGCCGCTCGAGGTGGCGACGACCAGGCAGTCGGGGTTGTCCGGCAGCAGCGGATCGACCTGCTCGGCGTCCACCGCGTCGTCGAGGAGGATCAGGGCGCGGCGTACGGCGAACGCCTCGCGGACCATCTCGGAGAGCTCGTCCTCGTCGGCCCCGGGCGGGGTGGTGACGGAGAGCAGGTCCAGGAGCGCGCGTGCGGTGCGTTCGGCGGGGACGCGCCCGCCGCCGGGTTCGGTGAGGGAGACCCGGAACACCCCGTCGGGGTAGTCGCCGGGTTCCACGAGCCGGCGGGCCAGTTCGGCGGCGAGTGCGGTGCGTCCGGATCCGGGCCGGCCGGCGATCAGGAGCACCCGGGCGCGAGCCGCTTTGCGGCCCGCCAAGGTGTCCAGCCCGGCGCGCTCGATGTCTTCCTGAAGTGCTCTCAACTCGCGTTCGCGGCCGAAGAACTGACGTGGAGTGAGATCCGGCGGCTCCTTGGCTCCCGCCGTCCCCGCCACTCCGGCCGGGCCGCTGGTGTCCACCGCCTGATCGGTCACGGGCCACGCTCCACTTCGCTGCACGCGGTTGCCCGCCGGAAGTCCGGTCGGGGCCTTTCGAGCGTAGTTCAGTGGTGCGGACGATCACGGCCGAGCACGGCGGAGACGTCCCTCGATCGGATCAGCGTTTCGTACGACTGGCCCATGATCGGCCCGGCGGCCCATCCCCGTCGGAGGGACCGCCGGACGGACCAATCGGACGGACCATCGGGGGGACCGTCGGACAGACAGCCGGACGGACCGGATCAGGCCTCGAACGGGCGGGCCGGCCAGGGCGCGTCGGCCGGGCGCAGCGAGTCCACACCGCCGCCCGCGAGCGCCGCGGTGAGCGACAGGACGCCCACGACCAGGCAGTTGTTGTGCAGATCGCCGGCCAGCACTCGCCGTACGAGCTCTTCGAGGGGCACCCGCGCCTGCTCCATGTCGGCCTCCTCCTCGGAGACCTCGAAGCGCTCACCCTCGGCCTCGGAGAGGTCCCGGGCGAGGAAGATGCGCACGGCTTCGTCGCAGCCGCCGGGCGTGGTGTAGACGTCGGTCAGCACCCGCCAGTCCTCGGCCTTGACGTGCGCCTCCTCGTAGAGCTCGCGCTGCGCGGCGTGCAGCGGGTTCTCGCCGGGGATGTCGAGCAGCCCCGCCGGGATCTCCCACAGCTTGTGGCGCACCGGGTGACGGTACTGCCGCAGGACGAGGACCCGGCCGTCCGCATCGAGCGCCAGCACGGCCACCGAACCGGGGTGGACCTGGTAGTCGCGGCTGTGGACGCTCCCGTCGGGCATCACGACGTCGTCGGTGCGGACGCTGGTCTTGTTACCGGTGAAGGGGGTCACCGTCGCGGTGACCTGCCACTCCTCGGGCGTGTCCTGGAAACCCATGTACGTCCTCCCACGAACAAACAGAAACCGGGGCACGCATCCCGTCAAGGATCCGTACCCCGGTCAACCGTATCGCCTTATGCTTCGGCGCCGGTCCCCTGCGCCGCGACCTTGCGCTCCACGGCGGCCTTCACCAGCCCGGCGAAGAGCGGGTGGGGGCGGGTGGGGCGGGAGCGCAGCTCCGGGTGCGCCTGGGTGGCCACCAGGTAGGGGTGGGCCTCACGCGGGTACTCGACGTACTCGACGAGCTTGTTGTCCGGGGAGGTGCCGGAGAAGACCAGTCCGGCCTTCTTCTCCAGCTCCGCGCGGTAGCCGTTGTTGACCTCGTAGCGGTGGCGGTGGCGCTCCTCGACGTACGGCTCGTCGGCGTAGGCCTCGCGGACCAGGGAGCCCTCGGCGAGCTTGGCCGGGTACAGGCCGAGCCGCATGGTGCCGCCCAGGTCGCCGGCGCCCTCGACGTACGCGAGCTGCTCCTCCATCGTCGAGATGACGGGGTGGGAGGTGGCGGCGTCGAACTCGGTGGAGTTGGCGTCGGGGATCCCGGCGAGGTTCCGCGCGGCCTCGATCACGATGCACTGGAGGCCGAGGCAGAGGCCGAGCAGCGGCACCTTGTTCTCGCGGGCGTACTGGATGGCGCCGACCTTGCCGACCACACCGCGCTCGCCGAAGCCGCCGGGGATGCAGACGGCGTCGACGTCACCGAGCTGCTTCTGCGCGCCGGCAGGGGTCTTGCAGTCGTCGGAGGCGACCCACTTGACCTTGACGCGGGCCTTGTTCGCGAAGCCGCCGGCCCGGATGGCCTCGGTGACCGAGAGGTAGGCGTCGGGCAGGTCGATGTACTTGCCGACCAGGGCGACGGTGACCTCGTGGTCGGGGTTGTGGACGCGGTCCAGCAGGTCGTCCCAGGTGGTCCAGTCGACGTCGCGGAACGGCAGGTCGAGCTTGCGGACGACATAGGCGTCCAGACCCTCGGTGTGCAGCACCTTGGGGATGTCGTAGATCGACTTGGCGTCGACGCACGCCACCACGGCGGCCTCGTCGACGTCGCACATCAGCGAGATCTTGCGCTTGATGGCGGTCGGGACGTCGCGGTCGGCGCGCAGCACGATGGCGTCCGGCTGGATACCGATGTTGCGCAGGGCGGCGACGGAGTGCTGGGTGGGCTTGGTCTTCAGCTCGCCGGACGGGCCGATGTAGGGCAGCAGCGAGATGTGCACGACGAAGACGTTGTCGCGGCCGACCTCGTGGCGGACCTGGCGGACCGTCTCCAGGAAGGGCAGCGACTCGATGTCGCCGACCGTGCCGCCGACCTCGGTGATGACGACGTCCACGTCGTCGGTCGCCATGCGGCGGATGCGGTGCTTGATCTCGTTGGTGATGTGCGGGATGACCTGGACGGTGTCGCCGAGGTACTCGCCGCGCCGCTCCTTGGCGATCACGGTGTTGTAGACCTGGCCGGTCGTGACGTTGGCCGAGCCGTCGAGGTCCACGTCGAGGAAACGCTCGTAGTGGCCGATGTCCAGGTCGGTCTCGGCGCCGTCGTTGGTGACGAACACCTCACCGTGCTGGAAGGGGTTCATCGTGCCGGGGTCGACGTTGAGATAGGGGTCGAGCTTCTGCATGGTGACCCGCAGGCCACGTGCCTTCAGCAGGGCACCCAGGCTGGAGGCAGTCAGACCCTTGCCGAGGGAGGAGGCGACACCCCCGGTGACGAAGATGTGCTTGGTCGTCGTGGATGTGGGCTGCATAGCCAAAGGGGGCTCCCGTGGTCGCGATCGTGAGGTGCGTACCGGCGTGCCTACGAAGATTTTCTTCAGGTGCCGTCGCTGCGGTTCGGGGGCCTCGTCCACTGTCGGGACGACCACCGGTCCACGGGCTACCAGGGTAACAGCGACGAAGGGAGGCCGCTTCCGGCCATGCCTCCTCCGGTACGGACACAAGATCACCACGTCCGTTTCAGGTCCCACCCATTCGCCCGTGACAGGCGGCGGACAACTGGCGGACAGTCGCGCGGAACCCCCAGGTGCGTCGTATCCTGCTCGGACACTCGCTGCCGAGTTGGCCGGCCCAGCGGCTCCACCCCAGCCCGCTCACCCGTGCAAGAGCTCGTCGGTTCTATTACAACGACCCCTTGACCAGCAGTAAGCGCCCTGCGGGGCGACATGGCCGTTCGACTGGAGACGCACGTGGCCGGGCGCATCGAGGATTACGCACTCATCGGAGACATGCAGACCGCAGCCCTGGTCTGCCGGGACGGCACAGCGGACTGGCTGTGCCTCCCCCGCTTCGACTCGCACGCGATTTTCGCCGGGCTCCTCGGCACCGAGGAGCACGGTTTCTGGCGGCTGGGACCCGCCCGTCCCGAGGGGGCCGAGCCTCTGGCGGCGGACCGGCGGCGCTACCGCGGCGACTCCCTCGTCCTCGAATCGGAGTGGGACACCCCCCGCGGCACCGTCCGCGTGACCGATTTCATGCCGCCGCGTGACGGCGCCCCCCAGCTGATCCGCATCGTGGAGGGCGTGAGCGGCCGGGTGCCGATGCGCTCCGAGCTGCGGATGCGTTTCAGTTACGGGCGGGTCACCCCCTGGGTCCACAAGGTCGACGGCCGCACGGTCGCCGTCGCGGGCCCGGACTCGGTGTGGCTGGACACGGACGCGGAGACGTACGGCCAGAACCTGACGACGTACTCCGACTTCACGGTGGCCCCCGGCGACCGGATCGCCTTCACCATCAGCTGGCAGCCCTCCCACCACGAGCCGCCCGCCATGCCGGAGCCCGAGGCCTCCCTGGAGGCCACGGAGAACTTCTGGCGCGAGTGGGTCGAGCAGTGCACGTACCACGGCCCCTACCGGGAGGCCGTCGTCCGTTCCCTGATCACGCTGAAGGCGCTCACCTACGCGCCGACGGGCGGCATCGTGGCGGCGCCGACCACCTCCCTGCCGGAGGACATCGGCGGCTCGCGGAACTGGGACTACCGCTACACCTGGCTGCGGGACGCGGCGATCACGCTCTCGTCCCTGCTGCGCACGGGGTACCGCGAGGAGGCCCGGGCCTGGCGCGAGTGGCTGCTGCGGGCCGTCGCGGGCGACCCGGAGAACCTCCAGATCATGTACGGCATCGCGGGCGAGCGTGAGCTCGGCGAGGCGGAGCTGGACTGGCTTCCGGGGTACGAGAACTCCGGCCCGGTCCGGGTCGGCAACGGCGCGGCGAACCAGCTCCAGCTCGATGTGTACGGCGAGGTCACCGAGGCGCTGCACCTGGCGCACATGACGGGTCTGACCCGCAACGACTACGCCATGGGCCTCCAGCTGAAGCTGATCAGCTATCTGGAGAAGCACTGGGACGAGCCGGACGAGGGCATCTGGGAGGTGCGCGGGCCGCGCCGGCACTTCGTCCACTCCAAGGTGATGGCCTGGGTCGCCGTC
Organism: Streptomyces sp. NPDC102451; assembly: GCF_044765485.1. Classification (NCBI taxonomy): domain Bacteria; kingdom Bacillati; phylum Actinomycetota; class Actinomycetes; order Kitasatosporales; family Streptomycetaceae; genus Streptomyces; species Streptomyces sp. NPDC102451. Next base: position 223,062 of record NZ_JBIWKD010000010.1, read on the forward strand.
GACCGCACGATCAAGCTGATCGAGTCCGGGGACGCGGAGGGACCGCTGGAGCGGTGGCTCCAGCTGCGTGACGACATCCACCGCGATGTCTGCGAGCGCGGCTACGACAAGGAGCGCAACACCTTCACCCAGTCCTACGGGTCCCAGGAGCTGGACGCGTCCCTGCTGCTGATCCCGCAGATGGGTTTCCTCCCGCCCGACGACAAGCGCGTCATCGGGACGATCGAGGCGATCCAGCGGGAGCTGTCCACGGAGGACGGCTTCGTCCTGCGCTACCCCACCGAGGGCGACGACGCGGGCGTCGACGGTCTGGAGGGCGACGAGGGCGCATTCCTGGCCTGCTCGTTCTGGCTGGCGGACGACCTGGCGATGATCGGCCGGGTCGACGAGGCCCGCAGGCTCTTCGAGAAGCTGCTGTCCCTCCGCAACGACCTGGGCCTGCTGGCCGAGGAGTGGGACTCCGGGCTCCAGCGCCAGGTGGGCAACTTCCCGCAGGCGTTCAGCCATGTGCCGCTGATCGACACGGCGCTGCGGCTGACGGCCAGCGGGGCGTACGTCGGCTGACGCGCCGGGCGTGACAGGACCTCCGCGGAACGGCCGACGCCGGCGGCCGGACCTACGATGGAAGGGACCTGTCACGCCCTGCGAAGGGGGTCGTCATGACGACCCGCACCCCTGCGACGGAGGCCGTTCCGACCGGCTTCCGCTCCGAGTTCACCGGTGACATCCATGTCCCCGGCGACCCGGGTTACGACGAGGCCCGCACCGTCTTCAACGGCATGATCGACCGCAGACCCGCGGTGGTGGCGCAGTGTGCCTCCGGGACGGACGTCGCGCGGGCGCTGCGGCTCGCACGCGAGCAGGACCTGGAGGTCGCCGTGCGCGGCGGCGGGCACAGCGTGGCGGGCATGGCGCTGAGCGAGGGCGGCCTGGTGATCGACCTGCGCCGCATGAGCACCGTGGAGGTCGACCCGGACGCCCGGTCGGCCCGGGTCGGCGGTGGAGCCGTCATGAGCGACCTGGACCGCGCGACCCAGCCTTACGCCCTGGCGACGACGGGCGGCCGGGTCTCCACCACCGGCGTCGGAGGCTTCACGCTGGGCGGCGGATCCGGGTGGCTGGAGCGGGCCTTCGGACTGGCCTGTGACAACCTGCTGGCCGCCGACGTGGTGACGGCCGACGGCAGCACCGTACACACGAGCGCGGACGAGAACCCGGAGCTCTTCTGGGCCCTGCACGGCGGTGGCGGCAACTTCGGCGTGGTCACCTCCCTGACGCTGAGGCTGCACGAGCTGCCGGCGATGAGCATCGCGCTGCTCCTCCTCCGCCCCGAGAACGGCCCGGAAGCGGTCCGTACGTACCGGGACGTGATGGAGTCCGCCCCGGACGCGGCGGGCGGTGCCTGCATCTACATCACCGGGCCGCCCGAGGAGTGGGTGCCGGAGTCCCTGGTGGGCCGGCTCGTCTGCGGGGTCCTGGTCACCTACGCCGGCACGGAGGCGGAGCTGCGCGACGTGGCGGCTCCGCTGCTGGCGCTGGAGCGCGAGGCGGACGTGATCACCGAGATCCCGTACGCGGACCTGCAGTGCATGCTCGACGACCCGCCCGGCATGCGGAACTACTGGTCGGCGGAGTACCTGGACGGCCTTCCCGACGAGGCCGTGGCCGCTTACTGCTCCGGCGCCGCCACGATGCCCGTCCCCTCGGGTACGCAGCACGTGCTGTTCCCGATGGGCGGTGAGGTGGCCCGGGGCGGCGCCGACTATCCGCTGCCCTGGCGTTCCTCCCCCTGGGCCGTGCATCCGTTCGGCGTCTGGGAGAGCGAGGAGGACGACGAGCGGACCAGGGAGTGGGTGCGCCGGGTGCGCGGCGCGGTCATGCCGTGGGCGAGCGGTGCGGTCTATCTCAACTTCATCGGGCGGGAGGGCCAGGAGCGGGTGGTCTCGGGCTTCGGGGAGCACGCCTACGAACGGCTGTCCCGCGTCAAGGCGGACTACGACCCGGAGAACGTGTTCCACCTGAACCACAACGTCAAGCCGGCCGTGGCCGTGGTGTGACGTGCCCGGGCGGGTGCCGGTAACTTCCTGACGGGGGCCGTCACGCGTCCCCCGTACACGGGACACGAGCGCGGACGCGCGGACACGGAAGCACGAGGCCGGAGCCGGTGGAGACAGAGGGCGGGATCACCGTGCGGCGGGCGCTGGAGCTGCCGGGGCTGCGCGGCGGGCTCCCGGAGGTACTGACCTGCGCGGACCGGCTGGACCGGGTGGTGCGCTGGGTGCACGCCGGTGAGGCGCCGAACATCCCGGCCCTCCTCAAGGGCGGGGAGCTGCTGCTCACGACGGGGCTCGGCCTGGGCTCCCGCCCCGCCGAGCAGCGCGCCTTCGTCCGCAAGCTGGCCGACCGGGGCATCGCCGCCCTGGTCGTGGAGCTCGGCCCGCGCTTCGACCGGCTGCCGGCGGCGATCGTGGAGGCGGCCAGGACGGCGGGGCTGCCGCTGGTGCAGCTGCACCGTGAGGTGCCGTTCGTGGCGGTGACCGAGGAGATCCACACCGAGATCGTCAACGGCCACTACGCCCTGCTCCAGCGGGCGGAGGAGGTCCACCGGCGCTGCACGGAGGCGGTGCTCGGCGGCGGCGGGGTGCCGCAGGTCCTGGGGATCCTGGCGGACTTCGCCGCGAACCCGGTGTTCCTGGAGACTCCGGACGGCCGGCTGCTGTTCGCCGCGGGGAGCGGCACCGGGCCGGTGGGCGCCGATCCGCTGCAGGTCTGGGAGGGGCTGCGCGGGGCGCGTGCGGCCCGCGAGGCGCCACCGGCCGACGCGGTCCTGGTGGAGGTGCCGGGCGGCGGCCACGGGGCGGGTTCCGTACGGGCCCGGCTGGTGCTGCTCGCGGTGTCCGGCCCGCTGGTGCCGGTGCACCGGATGGCCGCCGAGCGGGCGGCGGGCATCCTGGCGGTCGTGCTGATGCAGGCCCGCCAGGAGGACGAGGTGGCGGCGCGGGGGCGCGGTGACTTCCTCACGGATCTCGCGGAGGGCCGGGTCGCCCCCGAGGACGCCCCGGCGCAGGCCGGCGTCCTGGGCTTCAGGCCGGGCGGGGATCCGCTACTGCCGGTGGTGATGCGGCTCGCGCCCGAGTCGGCCCCGTCGGGCAGCTGGGCGCTGCTGGCCCGGGCCGTGGCGGAGGAGCTCGCGGCGGTGGGCGCCCCGGTGCTGGTGGGGGTGCGCCCGGTGGAGGGCAGGGTCCCGCTGCTGCTGGCGCTGCGCCCGGGGACCACCCGCACGGCGCTCGCGGACCGGGTGGCGGCCGCGCTGCGGACCGGCGCCGGGCGGGCCGGTCTGGAGCGGGCCGGCGACCGTGCGCCGCTCGTCGTGGTGGTCGGGGCCGCGGGCGACTGGGCGGCGGCGGGCGCGGGGCTGCGGCACGCAGCGGACGCGGCGACGGCCGCGCAGGGGCTCGGGGAGCGCCCCTGGTACGACGCGCGCGGGCTGGACATCGATCTGCTGCTGTGGCGGCTGCGGGACCATCCCGATCTGGCGTCCTTCGTGGACCGGGCGATCGGGCCGCTGCGCGAGCACGACCGGACGTCGCGTCCCGCGCTGCTGCCCACCCTGGAGGCGTACCTCGCCCACGCGGGCCGCAAGGCGGAGGCCGCGCGGGAACTGCATCTGAACCGGCAGACGCTCTACAACCGGCTGGCCCGCATCGGCGAGCTGCTCGGCACCGACCTGGATGACCCGCAGTCGGTGCTCGCCCTGAGCCTGGCCCTGCGGGCCCGCCGTCACACCCGCTGAGGGATCAGCCGCGGGCGGCCGTCAGGGGCTGCGCCAACTCGTCGTAGACGGAGAGCACATGGGCGATCGTGTCGTCCTCGGTCGGCCAGCCCGCGGCCTGCGCGCGCCCCGAGTCGGCGAGCCGCTCCCGCTGCCCGGGGTCGCCGAGGAGCCGCACGACGGCTCCGGCCAGCGCCCCGGCATCCCCGTACGGAACCAACTCCGCGGCGTCACCGACGAGTTCGGACAGCCCGTCGCCATGTGCCGCGACCAGCGGGATGCCGAGCCGCAGGGCCTCCCGGGCGAGCAGCGGTCCGCCCTCACCCCGGCCGGACAGTACGGCGATGTCGGCGGCGGCGAGGAGTTCGCCGATGTCGTCCGGTCCTCCGGCGAGGACGACGGGCAGCCCCTCGGCCGCGATCCGGCGCCGCAGGGCATCGGCCCGGGGGCCCTCCCCCGCGACGGCCAGCAGCGGCACGGGGTCCAGCGCACGCCACTCGCGTGCCGCGTCCAGCAGCATCTCGTGACCGTGCTGCGCCACCGACACCAGCAACGGCCTTCCGACCGCGCCCAGTTCGGCGCGCGCCTTACCGTCGTCGGGGGCGCCGGGGAAGCGGCTCGCGGGGATCGCGGCCGGTGCGAGCCGGGCGTCCCTGGCGCCGCGGCGGCGGGCCCGGTCGACCAGCTCCCACGAGGTGCCGAGCACGACGGCGGCCGCGCGGGCGGCCCTGCGCTCCAGCAGCCGCAGCAGCCGGCCCCGGGCACCGTCGGCATGGGCGCGGGTGTGCCAGGTCACGACCAGCGGGATGCCCCGGCCGCTGAGCGCGATCCCGGCGCGTACGGCGGCGTGCAGCCCGTGGGCGTGGACGATGTCCGCCCCGGTGCAGGCGGTACGGAGCGCGGCGACGGCCGCGGGGTCGCTGCGCCGGGGCACCGCGACGAAGCGGGCGCCGGTCGCGGGCAGGCCGTGGGCGCGGCAGGAACCGGCCGGGGCGCAGACGGTGACCTGGACGCCCCTGGCGACCAGGCCCGCGGCGAGCGAGCTGACATGAGCGCTGCTTCCGGCACCGCCGCCCAGGACTTGGACCGTACGCAGCTGTGACACGTTGATCGGCTCCCGGGGATCCCTGGATCCCGAGTAGATGGTGTGTACTGCGCCAAGGATGCCAGTCCGTACGTGCGTTCCGGGACTGACGAAACGTTGTTCCCGTCGTCGCGTCGACGGCGGGACGGCCCGCCCCACCCGTTCGAGTGAGGCGGGCGGCGCGAGACTGACGCCGGTGGGGCCGCTATCCGTCCGCTCGCGCGGTCTCCAGCAGCTCCTCGGCGTGTGCCCGGGCGGTCTCGGAGTCCTCCTGCCCGGCGAGCATCCGGGAGAGCTCCCGCACCCGGTCCTCGCCTTCGAGGACGGTGACACCGCTCCTGGTCACCGATCCGTCCACGGTCTTCTCGACCAGCAGCTGCCGGTCGGCGAAGGCCGCCACCTGCGGGAGGTGGGTGACCACGACGACCTGCGCGGACCGGGCGAGCTTCGCCAGCCGCCGGCCGACCTCGACGGCCGCCTTGCCGCCGACGCCCGCGTCGACCTCGTCGAAGAGGTACGTCGGCACGGGGTCGGAGCCCGCGAAGACCACCTCGACGGCGAGCATCACACGGGACAGCTCACCGCCGGAGGCGCCCTTGGCGATCGGCCGGGGCTGGGCACCGGGGTGCGGTGCCAGCAGGAGCTCCACCTCGTCGGCGCCGGAGGGGCCGTAGAGCACGCTCCGGCCGCCGATGTCGATGCCGGACTCCTCGTCCGGTGCCTCGGTCTGCCGGATGGCGAAGGAGACCCGGGCGTGCGGCATCGCGAGCGAGGCCAGCTCCTCCGTGACGGCCGCCGCGAAGCGGTCCGCCGCCTCCGTGCGCGCGTCGGTCAGCTGCTGCCCGAGCGCGGAGAGCTCACCGCGGAGCGCGTCGCGCTCGGCCGTCAGCTCACCGATGCGGTCGTCGTCGCCCTCCAGCTCGGTCAGCCGTGAGGCGCCGTCCTCGGCCCAGGCGAGCACAGCGGCGATGTCCTCGCCGTACTTGCGGGTGAGCGCGGTGAGCGCGGCCCGCCGCTCCTCCACGGCGGCGAGCCGCAGTGGGTCGGCGTCCAGCTGGTCGGCGTATCCGGCGAGTTCCCCGGCCACGTCGGCGAGCAGGATCGAGATCTCCCCGATCCGGTCGGCGAGCGCCGCCAGTGCGAGGTCGTGGGCCCGTACGGCGTCCAGGGACCGTCCGGCGGCGGCGACGACCGTGGTGGCGTCCACGCCTTCCGGGTCCTCCGGATTCCCCGCGAGCGCCGTGTGGGCGAGGGCGGCCGCCGAGGCCAGCGCTTCGGCGTGGCCGAGCCGCTCGGCCTCCGCGGCGAGTTCGGTGTCCTCCCCGGGCAGCGGCTCCACGGCGGCGACCTCGTCGAGGCCGAAACGCAGCAGATCCGCCTCCTGGGCGCGCTCCCTGGCCCGGGTGGTCAGCTCGTCGAGCTCGGTGACGACCGCGCGCAGCCGCCGGTAGGCCGCCGCGTACGTGGTGTGCGGGCCCTCGACACCGGAGCCCGCGTACCGGTCGAGCGCCTGGCGCTGGCGTGCGGGCTTGAGCAGCCCCTGCTGGTCGGTCTGGCCGTGCACGGCGACGAGTTCGTCGGCGAGCTCCGCGAGCAGGCCCACGGGCACGGATCTGCCCCCGAGGTGGGCCCGGGAGCGTCCTTCCGCCGAGACCGTACGGCTGACGATCAGCGCACCGTCCTCGATCTCTCCCCCGGCCTCCTCGGCACGCAGCGCCGCCGCGTCACCGGGGGACACCGTGATCCGCCCCTCGACGACCGCGGCCTTGGCCCCGACCCGCACCAGGGCGGGGTCGGCGCGCCCGCCGAGCAGCAGCCCGAGGCTGGTGACGACCATGGTCTTGCCCGCGCCGGTCTCGCCCGTCACCGCGGTGAAACCGGGTGACAGCTCCACCACCGCGTCGTCGATGACTCCGAGCGACCGTATCCGCATCTCCTCCAACACGGACATGACCTTACGAGGTCCGGGGCCCGGTGTGCGACGGGCCCCGGTGACGGATTCACTCAGGAGGGTGTGAGCAGTGGCCCGGGAAATCAGTGCGGAGCGCCCCGCCAGCCCTGGACGGGCAGGGCGAACTTGGCCACCAGGCGGTCGGTGAACGACGCCTGGTGCAGCCGCGCGAGCCGTACGGGCACGGCGCCGCGCCGCACCTCCACCCGGGCCCCGGCGGGCAGCTCGACGGTCCTGCGGCCGTCGCACCAGAGCACCCCGTGCGGGGTGTGCGGCTGGACCTCCACGGCCAGCACCGAGTCGGGCGAGGTCACCAGCGGCTTCGCGAACAGGGCGTGGGCGCTGATCGGGACCATCAGCAGGGCCTCGACCTCCGGCCAGACGACGGGCCCGCCCGCCGAGAAGGCGTACGCGGTCGAGCCGGTCGGGGTGGCGCAGACGATCCCGTCGCATCCGAAGCCGGTCACCGGCCGGCCGTCGATCTCCAGGACGACCTCCAGCATCCGCTCGGGCGAGACCTTCTGGACGGCGGCCTCGTTGAGCGCCCAGTCGGTGTGCACGATGTCACCGTTGCTGTGGACGATGACGTCGAGCGTCATCCGCTCCTCGACCTGGTACGCCCGGGTGACGACCCGGTCGACGACCTTGTCCAGGTCGTCGCGCTCGGCCTCGGCGAGGAAGCCCACCCGGCCGAGGTTGACCCCGAGCATCGGTACGCCGGAGGCACGGGAGATCTCGGCCCCGCGCAGCAGCGTCCCGTCCCCGCCGAGCACGATCAGCAGTTCGCAGCCGTCCACGGCCGTGGTCGTCGCGTCGGAGACCGTGACCACGGACGAGGGCAGCGGCAGGTCCTGCGCCTCCGTGGCGAGTGCCCGGACGCCGAGGCCGTTGCGCAGCAGGCCCTGGACGACGAGCTCGGCGCTGCGGATCGCGGCCGGCCGGCCGGTGTGCGCCAGCAGGAAGACGGTGCGTTCCGCGTTCCCGGGTTGTGCCGCATGCGTTGTCAACGGGGCCCCTCCGCCACTGCGCGGTCGACATCCGCGGGATCCAGCTCAGGTGCGCCGGCCCGCAGCCACAGAAAGTACTCGACATTTCCCGACGGGCCGGGCAGCGGGCTCGCCGTGACGCCCTGGACGCCGAGGCCGAGCAGCCCGGCCCTGCGCGCCACTTCCCGTACGGCCTCGGCCCGCAGCTCGGGGCTGCGGACCACTCCGCCGCTGCCGAGGCGCTCCTTGCCCACCTCGAACTGCGGCTTGACCATCAGCACCAGGTCGGCGTCGGGTGCGGCGCAGCGCGCGAGTGCGGGCAGCACCAGGCCGAGCGGGATGAACGACAGGTCTCCCACCACCAGGTCCACCGGCTCTCCGTCGATCTGCTCCACCGTCAGTTCACGTACGTTGGTACGGTCCTTGACGGTGACGCGTTCATCGGACTGCAGGGACCAGGCGAGCTGCCCGTAGCCGACGTCGACCGCCACGACCTGGCGCGCGCCGGCCCGCAGCAGCACATCGGTGAAGCCACCGGTCGAGGCCCCCGCGTCCAGTGCCCGCCGCCCCTCGACCTTCAGGCCCCGGGGCGCGAAGGCGGCGAGGGCGCCCGCGAGTTTGTGCCCGCCGCGCGAGACGTACTCGGGGTCGTCGTCGTCCTTGACGACGACGACGGCGGCGCTGGTCTCGACCTGGGTGGCCGGCTTGGTCGCGGTGTTCCCGCCGACGGTCACCCGCCCCGCCGCGATCAGCTGGCTCGCGTGCTCACGAGAGCGGGCGAGCTTACGGCGTACCAGCTCGGCGTCGAGGCGGCGACGTGCCACTCCTGCCACGTTCGGTTCAGCTCCTGTTGTCGTGCGCGGGCGTCGGTGCGGGTGCGGGCCGTGCGTCCAGCGCGGTCAGTTCGTCACGCAGCCCACGGTGTACATCCTCGTACACCTCGGTATGGCCGTCCGCCGCGAGGTGGTCGGCGTCGGCCAGCCGCTCCAGCCGCGCGTCGACACCGGCGTGCCCCGTGGGGGTGCGGGCCACACCGAGGGGTGCGGGCGGGGCGGGGTCGAAGGAGGGCGCGGGAGGTCCCGCGTCCGCTTCGTCCGCCTCACTGTGCTGCGCCGTGTCCGGCCCCGGCATCCAGTCGCTCATGCGGGAACGCTACCCCGAAGGGCCGGTGTACCGTCGGTGACGATGGCGACCATGGCGGAGTGCCGCAGCGCACTCGACACACTTTCCGACAATCTGGCCGGGGCCGACGGCGACGTACGCGGCGCCGCAGGCCTCGACCGCTCGCTGAGCTGCCACATCAGGGATCTCGACGTGACGTTCACCGGGCGGCTGGAGAACGGCCGGATCCGGGTGCTGGACACGCACGACGGCCCTCCCCGGGAGAAGGCCGAGATCCGGCTCGCGATGACCGGGGACGATCTGGTGGCCATGGTCGGGGGCGAGCTGAACTTCGCGAAGGCCTGGGCCTCGGGCCGGGTGCGGCTGGAGGCCGGCTTCCGCGATCTGCTGAAGCTCAAGTCCCTCCTGTAGCGCGCCGGAGGCTCAGACGGAGGCCGCCGCGCGCCTCTTGCGGGCGGCGGGGACCACGAGCGGTGTTCCCGTCTCGGGGTCGTCGATGACCTGGCACCGCATCCCGAAGACCTCCTCGACGAGCTGCGCGGTGACGATGTCGCCCGGCGCGCCCTCGGCGATGACCGCTCCCCCGCGCATGGCGATGAGGTGGGTGGCGTACCGGGCGGCGTGATTGAGGTCGTGCAGTACGGCGACGAGGGTGCGGCCCTGCGTCTCGTGCAGCTCCGCGCAGAGGTCGAGCACGTCGATCTGGTGCTGGATGTCGAGGTACGTCGTCGGCTCGTCGAGCAGCAGGAGCGGGGTCTGCTGGGCGAGGGCCATGGCGATCCAGACGCGCTGGCGCTGGCCGCCGGAGAGTTCGTCGACGTAGCGGTCGGCGAGTTCACCGACGCCGGTCGACTCCATGGACTCCTTCACGACCCGCTCGTCCTCGGGTGACCACTGGCGCAGCAGCCCCTGGTGGGGGTAGCGGCCACGCGAGACGAGGTCGGCGACGGTGATGCCGTCCGGGGCTATGGAGGACTGGGGCAGCAGGCCCAGCGTCCTGGCGACCTTCTTCGCGGGCAGCCGGTGGATGGACTGCCCGTCCAGCAGGACGTCACCGCCGCTCGGCTTCAGCATCCGGGAGAGGGCGCGCAGCAGGGTCGACTTGCCGCAGGCGTTGGGGCCGACGATGACCGTGAAGGAGTTGTCCGGGATCTCGACCGAGAGGTTCTCGGCGATGATCCGCTGGTCGTAGCCGAGGGTCACCGAGTCCGCGGTGAGGCGCTGCATGGTCGTACTCCCGGAGTCTGTGGGGTTGGTCTGCGAGGTGCCCGGCGTGCCCGTGCTCATATGCGTCCCGCCCTGCGCTCGGACACGAGGAGCCACAGCAGGTAGCAGCCGCCGAGTACGCCGGTGACGACGCCCACCGGGAGCTGGCGGTCCCCGAAGGCGTTCATGGCGGTCCAGTCGGCGACGAGCAGCAGGGCCGCTCCCGTCCCGGCGGCGGCCGCCAGGTTGGGGCCCGGTGCGCGGGTGAGGCGGCGGGCGACTTGCGGTGCGCTGAGCGAGACGAAGACGATGGGCCCCGCGGCGGCGGTGGCGACGGCGACGAGCAGCACGGCGCAGCTCAGCAGGGTGAGCCGGGTGCGTTCCACCCGTACGCCCAGGGAGTGGGCGGCGTCGTCGCCCATCTCGATCATGCGCAGGGCCCGTCCGTGGCCGAGGGCCAGCGGGATCAGGACGCAGCAGACCGCCAGCAGCGGCCAGACCTGCGCCCAGTCCCGGCCGTCCAGCGAGCCGGTCATCCAGACGACGGCGCGGGTGGCGTCGACGAGGTTGGCCTTGGTGATCAGGAAGTGGATCGCGGCGGTGAGCATCGCGGCGGCGCCGATGCCGACGAGGACGAGGCGGTAGCCGTGCACCCCGCGCTTCCAGGCCAGCAGGTAGACGGCGACGCCGGTCAGCAGGCCGCCGACGACGGCGCCCGCCGCGACCTCGGTCGGCCCCCCGTGGAAGAGCACGATCACGATGAGGGCGCCGACCGCGGAGCCCTGGCCGAAGCCGAGGACGTCCGGGCTGCCGAGCGGGTTGCGCGAGACGCTCTGGAAGACGGCACCGCCGACACCGAGCGCGGCGCCGACGAGCAGCCCGACCAGGACCCTGGGCAGCCGGAGTTCGGTGACGATGAACTCCTGCTGGAAGGTCCCGTCGCCGAACAGCGTGGTGACGACCTGCCCGGGCGACATGGAGTAGTCGCCGCTGCCGATCAGCACCACGGCGGCGAAGGCCGCCGCAGCGAGGAGCAGCACGATCACGGCGAACGCCCGTGCGTCCACCCGGAAGGAGAGCCCGCCGGCCGTCCGTACGGCGTGGACCGTCCTGGTGGTGTCCTGCGCGGGCTTCGCGCGGGTGTCCTGTGCGGACTTCACAGCTGGGCCATCCTCTTGCGCCGTACGAGATGGATGAAGACGGGCCCGCCCAGGAGCGCCGTCACGATGCCGACCTGGAGCTCGGCGGGGCGGGCGACGACCCGGCCGACCACGTCGGCGCCGAGCAGCAGCACGGGCGCGAGCACGGCCGCGTAGGGCAGGATCCACCGCAGGTCCGGGCCGGTGATGGTGCGGACCAGGTGCGGGATCATCAGCCCGATGAAGACGATCGGCCCGCAGGCGGCGGTCGCCGCCCCGCAGAGCAGGGTGACGGCCACCATCGCGAGGACGCGGGTACGGGTCAGGTGCGCGCCGAGCGCCTTGGCCGTGTCGTCGCCCATCTCCAGCGCGTTGAGCGGCCGGGCGATGAGCAGGGCCAGCAGCACACCGGCGGCGATGAACGGCCACACCTTGCCCACGGTCTCCGGGTTCGCGGAGGCCAGCGACCCCACGGTCCAGAAGCGCAGCCGGTCCAGGGCCGCCGCGTCCAGCAGCTGTACGGCGTTGACGTAGCCGAACAGCGCCGCGGTGACCGCCGTACCGGCGAGCGCCAGCCGCACGGGGTTCGCGGACCGGCTGCCGCCGAGCAGGTACACCGCCACGGACACGACCGCGGCGCCGGCGAACGCGAACCAGACGTATCCGGTCAGCGAGGTGACGCCGAGGAAGGTGATGGCGGAGACGACGGCCGCCGCCGCACCCGCGTTGACACCCAGCAGACCGGGCTCGGCGAGCGGGTTACGGGTCAGCGCCTGCATCACCGCACCGGCCAGCCCGAGGGCGGCGCCGACGATCAGCCCGAGCACGGTGCGCGGGACCCGCACATCCCGTACGAGGACATCGCCGTTGGTGCCCGAGTAGTGGAACAGGCCGTGCCACACGTCGGAGAGAGGAAGGGCCTTGGCTCCGATCGCGACACTCGCGAGGCACACCAGCACCAGCACGCCGACGGCGACCAGCAGGCCCGCGGCTCTGACCGCGTGACGCCCGGGGCGCGCGCCGGTGCCCGTGCCCGGCGTGGCCGGGGGGCCGGAACTCGATTCAGGGGGACTCTCGACCAACACCTGGTTAGGTTAGCCTATCCTCCTACCATCTCAACTCCCTGCGCCCGGTCCTCCTACAGGTCCAGCGCGGCCACGGCCTTGCCCGCGTCCAGCCCGCACGAGCCGTCCCCGGCGTGCGTCCACGCGGCTCCGCACAGGGCCCGCAGCCCGTCGATCGCGTCGCCCTCACCCTCCAGCACCAGCGCCTCGCCGCGCACCACGGCCGTCCAGCCACCGCAGCGGAACCCGCCGTCCTCCTCCGTCACCTCGGGCTGCCCCGTGAGCAGCCCCCGCAGGTCCCGGTCCACATAGGTCGGGCGGTACTTGGGCTCGGCCGCGATCAGCTGCGCCGCGTCGGTCACCCCGGTCAGCACGAGCAGGGAGTCCACGCCCCCGTTGAACGCGCCCTCGATGTCCGTGTCCAGCCGGTCACCGACGACCAGCGGCCGCTTCGCCCCGGTCCGCAGCACGGTCTCGCGGTGCATCGGCGGCAGCGGCTTGCCCGCGACCTGCGGCTCGGCGCCGGTCGCGATCCGCACGACCTCCACCGCCGCGCCGTTGCCCGGGGCGATGCCCCGGGCGCCCGGGATCGTCAGGTCCGTGTTGGACGCGAACCACACGGCCCCGCGCGAGATCGCGTACGCCGCCTCCGCGAACCGGCCCCAGGGCAGATCGGGCCCGCCGAAACCCTGCGCCACGGCGACCGGATCGTCGTCCGCCGATTCCACCGGCACCAGCCCGCGCTCACGCAGCGCGACCCGCAGCCCCTCCCCACCGACCACGAGCACCTTGGCCCCGGACGGCAGCTGATCGGCCATCAGCCGGGCCACCGCCTGCGCCGAGGTGATCACATCAGCAGGATCGGCGGGCACACCGAGCTCCGTCAGGTGCTCCGCCACCGCGTCCGGCGTCCGCAGCGCGTTGTTCGTCACGTACGCCAGATGCATGCCGCCCGCACGCGCGGTGCCCAGCGACTCGACGGCGTGCACGATCGCGTGCCCACCCGCGTACACCACACCGTCGAGATCGAGCAGTGCCGTGTCGTACGCCTCGCTCAGCGCCACGCCGCTTCCGAGCGGCCGGAACCTGTACTGCTGGCTCATATACCTGTGCTCCTCTTTCCATACCTCTCCCCCGATCATCGCGCATCGCCGGAGCGCACATACGATGCCCGGATGAACACATCCGGGCCCGCCGTCGGCCAGGGACTGCGGCTGATCCCCTTCCGTGGACTGCGCTACGTCCCCGAGCGGGTCGGCAGCCTGGCAGCGGTGACCTCACCCCCGTACGACGTCGTCGTCCGGCCGGACGGCCTGCACCACCTGGAATCCGCGGATCCGCACAACATCGTGCGGCTGATCCTCCCGCAGGCCGGCACGGCCGCCGCACGCCACCAGCAGGCCGCCGACACCCTGAAGCGCTGGCTCGCGGAGGGCGTGCTCGCCCCGGACCCGGCGCCCGTGCTCTACGTCTACGAACAGCGCGCCGACGACATCCTCCAGCGCGGGGTGATCGGGGCCCTGGCGCTCTCCCCCGCGTCGGAGGGCGTGGTGCTGCCGCACGAGGACGTCATGGCCGATGTCGTGGAGGACCGCGCGGACCTGATGCGCACCGCCGCCGCGCATCTCGAACCCCTGCTCCTCAGTTACGCGGGGGACGGCGGGCGGAGCGGCACGGCGGCGGTCATCGAGCGGGTGGTGGATCGCGTCCCGCTCCTCACCACGACGACCGAGGACGGCTTCAGCCACCGCCTCTGGGCCGTCACCGATCCTGCGGAGCGGTCGGAGATCGAGTCCGACCTCTCCCACCGCCAGGCGCTGATCGCCGACGGCCACCACCGCTGGGCCACCTATCTGCGGCTCCAGCAGGAGCAGTCCGGGCCCGGGCCCTGGGACTTCGGTCTCGTCCTGCTCGTCGACACCACCCGCTATCCGCTGCGGGTCCGGGCCATCCACCGGCTGCTGCACCGCCTTCCGGTCGCCCGGGCACTCCGCGCCCTCGACGGCCGCTTCCGTGTCCGGCCCGTCGAGGGGCCGCTGCACCGGGCGCTCGACGCCCTCGCGGAGGCCGCCGCCGAGGGCAACGCCTTCCTGCTCGCGGGTGACGGCCGTTTCCATCTGGCCGACCGGCCGGACGAGGAGCTGCTGGCCCGTACGGTCCGCTCCGACCGGCCGGCGGCCTGGCGGGCGCTCGACGCGACCGTGCTGCACTCCACGCTGCTCGACCACGTGTGGGGGATCCCCGACGCCCCCGAGGAGATCGCCTACATCCATGACACGGCGGCGGCCGTGGAGCAGGCCGAACGGCACGACGCCACGGCGGTACTGATGCACCCCGTACGCGAGGACGTGGTCCGGGACCTGGCCCGACAAGGCCTCACCATGCCCCGCAAGTCGACCTCGTTCGGCCCCAAGCCGGCCACGGGTCTTGTCCTGCGGAGCCTCGGCGTCGACTGAGCCCGGGGGCGAGGACACGGCCGGACGCAGAAGAGGGCGGCACCCACCGGGTGCCGCCCTCTTCCTCTGTCCTTTGTCCTTTGTCCCTACCGCATCAGCGGCGACGCTCAGACCTTCGCGGGCCCGTCCTCGTCGTCCTCATCCTCGTCGTCGTCCTGGTCCTCGTCGTCCGCAGCCGGGGCGGGGGCCTCCGTGGCCCGCTCCTCGACGTGGGCCGGCTCACCGGGGTGCTCGTCGTCGCCGAGGGCGTCGACGAATTCGACACCGTCGAGTTCGGCGAGCCGGTCGGACGCGTCGGTCGCACCGTCCTTGTCGGCCTCCAGGGCCTTACCGAACCACTCACGGGCCTCGTCCTCGCGGCCGGCTTCCAGGAGGGCGTCGGCGTAGGCGTACCGCAGGCGCGGCGTCCACGAGTGCACGGCGCTGGAGGCGAGCTCGGGGCTCTGCAGCGTGACGATCGCGGCGTCGATCTGCCCCATGTCCCTGCGGGCTCCCGCGGCGACCAGGCGCATCTCGACCTGCCCGGCCTTGTCCAGCTTCTGCACCTCGGGCTCACCGGCCATGGCCATGGCCCGCTCGGGGCGGCCCAGTCCGCGCTCACAGTCGGCCATGACGGGCCACAGGTCCACGGAACCGGTCATCCGCCGCGACGCACGGAACTCCGCAAGCGCCTCCGCGTACTTCTGGGTGGCGTACGCGGCGAAGCCTGCGGCCTCACGCACTGCGGCGACCCTTGACGCCAGCCGAAGGGCGATACGCGAGTACGCGTACGCCTGCTCGGGGTCCTCGTCGATCAGACGGGCCACCATCACGAGGTTCCGTGCGACGTCCTCGGCGAGGGTCTTCGGCAGGCTCATCAGCTCCTGCCGGACATCCTTGTCGATTTCGTCACCGGTGACGTCGTCCGGAATGGGGAGCCGCTTGATGGGCTCACGGTCCCGGTCGTCACGTCCCTGGTAACCGCCGCGGTCATCCCGCTGACCACCGCGGTAGCCACCGCGGTCGCTGCCCCGGTCATCGCGACGCGGACCACGGTCGTCGCGACGGAAACCGCCACCACTGCCGCCGCGGCTGTCATCGCGGCGGAAGCCACCGCTGGGGCGGTCGTCGTCGCGACGCGGGCCACGCGGCCGGTCATCACGACGCTCGAAACCGCCACCGGAAGGCCGCCCACCGCGGTCATCGCGCTGGCCACCGCGGTATCCACCACGGTCGTCCTCACGACGCGGAGCCCGGTCATCACGACGGAAGGTGCTGGGCCGGTCGTCCTCACGACGCGGACCACGGTCACGGTCGTCGCGACGGAAGCCGCCACCGGCGCCGCCACCCCGGCTGTCGTCACGGCGGAAGCCGCCGCTGGGGCGGTCGTCGTCGCGACGCGGGCCACGCGGCCGATCATCACGACGCTCGAACCCACCACCGGAAGGCCGCCCACCACGGTCGTCGCGGCGCTCGAACCCACCACCGGAAGGCCGTCCGCCACGGTCATCGTGCTGACCGCCGCGGTATCCACCACGGTCGTCCTCACGACGCGGACCCCGGTCACGGTCACGGTCGTCGCGACGGAAGCCACCACCGCTGCCGCCGCCGCGGCTGTCGTCGCGGCGGAAACCGCCACCGCCGGTGCTGCCACCTCGGCTGTCATCGCGGCGGAAGCCGCCGCTGGGGCGGTCGTCGTCGCGACGCGGGCCACGCGGCCGGTCATCACGACGCTCGAAACCGCCACCGGAAGGCCGCCCGCCACGGTCGTCGCGGCGCTCGAACCCACCACCGGAAGGCCGCCCACCGCGGTCATCGCGCTGGCCACCGCGGTATCCACCACGGTCGTCCTCACGACGCGGAGCCCGGTCATCACGACGGAAGTTGCTGGACCGGTCGTCATCACGACGCGGACCACGGTCACGGTCGTCACGGCGGAAACCGCCACCGGCGCCGCCACCCCGGCTGTCATCGCGACGGAAACCGCCACCGCCGGTGCTGCCACCTCGGCTGTCATCGCGGCGGAAGCCGCCGCTGGGGCGGTCGTCGTCGCGACGCGGGCCACGCGGCCGATCATCACGACGCTCGAACCCACCACCGGAAGGCCGCCCACCACGGTCATCGCGCTGACCGCCGCGGTATCCACCACGGTCGTCCTCACGACGCGGACCCCGGTCACGGTCACGGTCGTCGCGACGGGGGCCAGCACCGCTGCCGGCACCGCGGTTGTCATCGCGGCGGGGGCCACGGTCGCGGTCGTCGCGGCGGAAACCGCCGCGGTCGTTGTCACGTCGGGGCGCGCCGGCCCTGTCGTCGCGGCCGCCTCGGAAGCCGCCCCTGTCACCGCCGTCCCGGCGACGCGGCTCGCGCTCCGGACGGTCGTCGGAAGAGTTGGTGGACATGGGGGTGACTCCTGTCATCGGGTACCACAGACATTCTCGCGCAGCCGACCATCCGACGCGCTTCGGCAAAACAAAAAGGCCCCTGGCCCCAGCATGAACGCTGGGACCAGGGGCCCTGAAAGATTGTTCGGCGGCGTCCTACTCTCCCACAGGGTCCCCCCTGCAGTACCATCGGCGCTGAAAGGCTTAGCTTCCGGGTTCGGAATGTAACCGGGCG
>NZ_JBIWKD010000011.1:0-237870 GCF_044765485.1 Streptomyces sp. NPDC102451
TGGGCCGACAAGGCGTATCAGGGTGCCGGCCCTGCGATCCGTGTCCCGATCCGGGGCAAGCACCTGCGCGGCTGGCGCCGACGTCACAACCGCGATCACACCAAGATCCGCAGCCTCGGCGAGCGCGCCATGACCATCCTCAAGTCCTGGCGGCTCCTGCGGAAACTCCGCTGCAGCACCACCCGGATCACCCTCGTCGTCCGAGCCGTCGTCGCCCTCGAACTCGCCACCTGATCAAGATGGAAAAGACTCCTTGTATCCGGTGTTCAGGCAGTCGACGACGTTGCGGCCCAGCCGGTCCACGGCGGCCGCGACGAGACCGTCGTAAGGGCCCCTCTCGTCACGCAGCCAGGGGCCCAACTTCGGACGGGACACGGGGTCGGTGGCGCCCGAGACCTCCCAGTCGTCGGCCCAGCCGATGATGTGCGCGCCAACGGACGCTGCGGCCGTGAGGACGTTCTCCCGCTGACGCTCAGGGGACGACGTCGCCAGCTTCACGCGCGACAGTCGCCGCACGCCGAGCAGGCATTTACCGCATCCGTCGTAGGGACGTTCGATCGCATGTGGGGTCGTACCGTGCAAGATTCTCTCCGTTCGCGCACGCATGGTACGGAGAATCGGCGGCACGACCCCTGGGGCGGTCTTGGTCAGCCCAGGAAGCTCAGACGAACCTGACGGTTGTCTTTAGCAATGTTCGTGTCCACCAGGCACACGGACTGCCACGTCCCCAGTTCCAGCCTCCCCCCGATCACCGGCAACGTCGCGTGCGGTGGCACCAGTGCCGGGAGTACGTGGTCGCGGCCGTGGCCGGGGCTGCCGTGGCGGTGGCGCCAGCGGTCGTCGGCGGGGAGCAGGGTCTGCAGGGCGGTGAGGAGGTCCTCG
Organism: Streptomyces sp. NPDC102451; assembly: GCF_044765485.1. Lineage (NCBI taxonomy): Bacteria > Bacillati > Actinomycetota > Actinomycetes > Kitasatosporales > Streptomycetaceae > Streptomyces > Streptomyces sp. NPDC102451. Next base: position 883 of record NZ_JBIWKD010000011.1, read on the forward strand.
TCGCTGCCGGCTCCGGTCTCCAGGATCGCGATCCCCGCGGTGGCATGGGGGACGAAGACGTTGAGCAGGCCGTCCCTCCCGTGGGCGGTGCGCGTGAGGAACTGCGCGCAGTCCTCCGTCAGGTCCATGACCGTTTCGGTCCGTCCCGTGGTGAGGCTCAGCACGTGCGTGGCAAAGGTGTCGGACATGGCCCCATTCTCCCGCCGCCGGGACGTAGCGCGCTCCGGGAAGATCCGGGAAGATCCAGGACGCCCCCAGGGTTGGTAGAAGCGTGAACAACTTCGGAGTGAATGAGCCGGACGTGGTCGTCATCGGCGCCGGGCAGGCCGGGCTGTCGGCCGCCTATCACCTGGTGCGCGCCGGCCTCGGGCCCGGCCGGGACTTCGTCGTGCTGGATCATGCGCCCGGGCCCGGCGGCGCCTGGCAGTTCCGCTGGCCCTCGCTCACCTACGGCAAGGTGCACGGCATGCACGCGCTGCCCGGCATGGAGCTGACGGGTGCGGACGGCAGCCGCCCTTCGTCCGAGGTGATCGGCGCGTACTTCGACGCGTACGAGCGGCGCTTCGGTCTGCGGGTGCACCGGCCGGTCGAGGTGAGCGCCGTGCGGGAGGGTGAGGGCGGCCGGCTGCTCGTCGAGACCTCCGAGGGTACGTATGCCACGCGTGCGCTGATCAATGCCACCGGCACCTGGGACCGGCCGTTCTGGCCGCGCTATCCGGGTCAGGAGACCTTCCGGGGGCGGCAGTTGCACACCGCGAACTATCCCGGGCCCGCGGAGTTCGCCGGCCTTCGGGTGGTCGTGGTCGGCGGTGGCGCTTCGGGCACCCAGCACCTGATGGAGATCGCCGAGGTCGCGGCGGAGACGTACTGGGTGACGCGGCGCCCCCCGATGTTCCGGGAGGGCCCGTTCGGCGAGGAGCAGGGGCGGGCCGCGGTGGCCATGGTGGAGGAGCGCGTACGCCTCGGGCTCCCGCCGCAGAGCGTGGTGAGTGTGACCGGGCTGCCGCTCAACGACGCCGTCCGGCGCGCACGCGAGCAGGGTGTCCTCGACCGGCTCCCGATGTTCGAGCGGATCACGCCGGACGGGGTGGCCTGGGCCGACGGCCGCAGCGTGGACGCCGACGTGATCCTCTGGGCGACCGGCTTCCGTGCCGCCGTGGATCACCTGGCGCCGCTGAAACTCCGGGAGCCGGGTGGCGGCATACGCGTCGAGAACACCCGGGCGGTGCGGGACCCGCGGGTCCATCTCGTCGGTTACGGGCCGTCCGCCAGCACGATCGGCGCCAACCGGGCCGGGCGGGCGGCCGTCCGTTCGGTCACCCGGCTGCTGGACGGCGTGCCGGCCTGACCTGACGTCAGCGACTGCGGGCGGCACGAGAACACACGAACACGGGAGCGGATGTTCGCTCGAACGCGTGGTCGTTCCGGGATTGGTTGCCCAAGCACCACATCGCGGCTGATGATTACTGAGCGCACACAACGGGCTGCAGACCGCGACTGCGCATGTCCCACAGATGCACCACGCACAAGGAGAATCACCGAATGAACTTCCTGACCAACCTGCTTGCCGGCGTCGTCCACTTCGTGGGTTGGCTCATCTGACCGTCCCTGCACAACGGCGCCGCCGCTTCCCGTCCCACGGGAGCGGCGGCGCTGCCGTGTGTCCGCCCGCTCCTCCGACCCTGGCGCATCAGACGGGTGCGGGGGCCGGACGGCTGTCGCGGCGGATCAGGGCGGCATAGCGTCCGTCCTGTGCGAGCAGTTCCTCGTGCGTGCCGCGCTCGGCCGCACGGCCGTCGTCCAGGACGACGATCAGGTCCGCATCCCGCACGGTGGAGAGCCGGTGCGCGATGGTGAGCGTGGTGCGGCCCTTCGACAACGCGTCGATGGCTTGCTGCACGGCGTGTTCCGTACGGGTGTCGAGGGCGCTGGTCGCCTCGTCGAGGATCAGTACGGGCGGATCCCGGAGAATCGTGCGGGCGATCGCCAGCCGTTGCTTCTCGCCGCCCGAGAACCGGTACCCGCGTTCGCCGACGAGGGTGTCGTAGCCGTCGGGCAGCCCGGCGATGTGGTCGTGGATCTGCGCGGTGCGGGCCGCGGCCTCGATCTCCTCGTCGGTGGCGTCCGGTTTGGCGAAGCGGAGGTTCTCGGCGACCGAGGCGTGGAAGAGGTACGTCTCCTGGGAGACCACGCCGACGGCCCGGGCGAGGGTGTCGAAGTCCAGGTCGCGCACGTCGACGCCGTCGATCGTGACCCGGCCCCCCGTGACGTCGTAGAGCCGGGGCACGAGGTAGCTGAGCGTGGACTTGCCCGATCCGGTGGGGCCGACGACGGCCAGGCTGTTCCCGGCGGGCACGGTCACATCGATGCCGCACAGCGTCGGACCGCTCTTCTCGTCGTAGCTGAAGGTGACGTCCTCGAAGGCGATCTCGCCGCGGATCTTCTCCAGCCGGACGGGCTTCTCGGGCTCCGTGATGTCCACCTCGAGGTCGAGGTACTCGAAGATGCGCGCGAACAGCGCGAGGGACGTCTGCATCTGCACGCCGGTGGAGAGCAGGCTCACAGCCGGCCGGAACAGACCCTGCTGGAGCGAGACGAAGGCGACCAGGGTGCCGATGGAGACGGCCGTGACACCCGACTGGAGGGTGAGGCCCGCCGCCCAGTAGATGACGGCGGGCATGGCGGCCATCACGATGCCGATGGTCGACATCCTCCAGCGTCCCGCCATGCTGGAGCGCACCTCGAGGTCGACGAGGCGCTCCGATTCCTCGGAGAAGGCCTGGGTGAGCGAGTCCGAGCGGCCCATGGTGCGGCCGAGCAGAATGCCGCTGACCGAGAGCGATTCGGTGACCGTGGCCGCCATCGCGGCCATCTGCTTCTGGCGCTGGGTGGTGATCCTCTTGCGCTCCCGGCCGACGCGACGGCTGATCCAGACGAAGACGGGCAGCAGGAGCAGCGAGACGACGGTGAGCCGCCAGTCCAGCGCGAGCATGGCGACCACGGTGGCGATGACGGCGGTGAGGTTGGAGACCAGGGAGGTCGCGGTGGAGGTGACCGTCGCCTGCATCCCGCCGATGTCGTTGGCGATGCGGGACTGGACCTCACCCGTACGGGTCCGCGTGAAGAAGGCGAGCGGCATCCGCTGCAGCTGGGTGTAGACGGCGGTGCGCAGGTCGTGCATGACGCGCTGGCCGACCGTCGTGGAGATCAGGGTCTGCAGGACGCCGAAGACGCTGTTCATCACGGCGGTGAGGATCATGCCCAGCGCGAGGAGGGTGAGCAGCCCCGTGCGCCCCTGCGGGATCGCGGTGTCCAGGATCTCGCGGAGCAGGAAGGGGGAGGCGACCGACACCAGTGAGGAGGCGCCGACCAGCAGTCCGACCACGGTGAGTCTGCCCCGGTAGGGCCGGAAGAGCCGGAAGATGCGGCGCAGCTCGGCGGGCGGCTGCCCGGCGTCTGCGGCTGGAGGTGTCCAGGTGGGTTCGTCGGGTTTCATGGGCTCCTTCGAGAGCGTGCGACGGATGGGTTCGTGCGTCCGACTGCCGGCTACGGCCGGCCACAGCCGACACGGAGGCCCGGGAAGCTGAAGGAGAGCGGACTTCGAGAGCTTAGCTCATTGTTACCTCTATTCACAATGAACAAGGTCCTGATATTGTTCCCTCATGGACTCCCCCGACTCCGACGGCATGCTCGCCGAGCAGCTGCTGCGGCTCACCCGCCGCCTCCAGCGCATCCAGAGCCGGCAGCTGGAGCCGATAGGCATCACTCCGGCCCAGTTCCGCCTGCTCCGCACGACCGCGCACTACGACGGCCCGCCCCGGATGGCCGATCTGGCCGAGCGCCTGGACGTCGTCCCCCGAGCGGTGACCACCCTGGTCGACGGCCTGGAGGCGAGCGGCCGGGTGCGGCGCGCCCCGGATCCGGCCAACCGCCGGGTGGTCCGTATCGAGATCACCGAGGAGGGCCGGGCTGTGCTCCGTTCGATGCGCGACGCGCGCAAGGCCGCCGCGGAGGAGATCCTGGCTCCATTGACCGCCGAGCAGCGTGAGGTGCTCGGCGGGCTGCTCACCGCTCTGGTCGACGGGATGCCGGAGCGCCGCCGCTGCTGAGGCACGCGGTGCGGCCTCCGCACCGCACCGTCGAGGGGACCCTGACATGCCGCTGCTGGAGCCGAAGCCGGAAGCCCTGCGCCCTCGTGCGGGACGCGCGCCGTCCCCCGATCGGGTGCCCGGCTGGAAGGCGTCGGGAACCCCGGCGGAGCTGAGGGCCGGCCTGACCGCTCTGCTCGGTCCGGAGAAGGTGCTGTGGAAGGTCTCCGACCTGGTGCGGTACGCCTCCGATGCCAGCCCCTACCGCTTCCTCCCCCAGGTCGTGCTGGTCCCGGAGGACCTCGACGACATCTCGGCGATCCTCTCCTACGCGCACGGCAACGGCCGCGGGGTCGTCTTCCGCGCCGCCGGCACCAGTCTCAACGGCCAGGCGCAGGGTGAGGACATCCTCGTCGACGTGCGCCGGCACTGGACGGGGATCGAGGTCCTGGACGACGGGGCCCGTGCCCGGATCCGGCCCGGGACCACCGTCATGCGGGCCAACGCCACGCTCGCCCGGCACGGCCGGATCCTCGGCCCCGACCCTGCCAGCGCCATCGCCTGCACCGTCGGCGGGGTCGTGGCGAACAACGCCTCGGGGATGACCGCGGGGACCACCAGGAACTCGTACCGTACGGTCTCGTCGCTGACCTTCGTCCTGCCGAGCGGCACGGTGGTCGACACGGCCGAGGAGGACGCCGACGCGTTGCTGCGTCACGCGGAGCCGCGTCTGTGCGACGAGCTGCTGGCACTCAAGGCAGAGATCGAGGCCGACGAGCGGCTCACCGCCCGGATCCGCGCCAAGTACGAAATCAAGAACACCAACGGCTACCGCCTGGACGCGTTCCTCGACGGATCGACACCGGTGGAGATCCTGCGGGGCCTGATGGTCGGCTCCGAGGGCACCTTCGGGTTCATCTCCGAGGTCGTCTTCGACACCCTGCCGCTGGACCGCCATGTCTCCTCCGCGCTGCTGTTCTTCCCCTCGCTCACGGCGGCCGCGGCGGCGGTGCCCAGGTTCAACGAAGCGGGTGCGATCGCGGTGGAGCTCATGGACGGCAACACCCTGCGCGCCTCGGTGCGCGTCGAGGGCGTCCCGTCCGACTGGGCAGGGCTGCCGCAGGGGACGACGGCGCTCCTGGTGGAGTTCCGTGCCCCGGACGAGAGCGCGCTCGCCGACTGCGAGCGGGCGGCGGCCGCGGTCGTCGCGGACCTCGATCTGGTGACCCCGGCCGTCTCCGTCACCAATGCGTTCACCCGGGACGCCGCCACCGTCTCGGGGTACTGGAAGGCGCGCAAGGCGTTCGTCACCGCCGTCGGCGGCTCCCGGCCCTCTGGCACGACGCTGATCACCGAGGACTTCGCCGTTCCGCCGTCCCGGCTCTCGGAGGCCTGCGAGGCGCTGCTCACGCTCCAGGCCGTCCATGGCTTCGACGCCGCTGTCGCGGGTCATGCGGCGCACGGGAATCTGCACTTCCTGCTCGCCTTCGACGCCGCGGAACCGGCCGACGTCGACCGGTACGCCGCGTTCATGGACGAGTTCTGCACGCTCGTCGTCGACCGCTTCGACGGTTCACTGAAGGCGGAGCACGCCACCGGCCGCAACATCGCGCCCTTCCTGGAGCGGGAGTGGGGACCGGCCGCGACGGAGCTCATGTGGCGTACGAAGCAGGCCATCGACCCGGACGGGGTCCTGGCCCCCCGGATCGTCCTCGACCGGGATCCGAAGGCCCATCTGCGCGGGCTCAAGACCATCCCCAAGGTCGAGCCGGTCGCGGACCCGTGCATCGAGTGCGGGTTCTGCGAGCCGACCTGCCCCAGCGAGGACCTCACCACGACGCCGCGTCAGAGGATCGTGCTGCGCCGCGAGATGATGCGCCAGCCGAGCGGGTCCCCGGTGGAGGCAGGGCTGCTCGACGCCTACGGTTACGACGCCGTGGACACCTGCGTCGGCGACTCCACGTGCAAGCTCGCGTGTCCGGTCGGCATCGACACCGGAGCCATGATGAAGGACTTCCGTCATCACCGGCACTCCCCGCGTGAGGAGCGGGTCGCGGCTCTGACCGCACAGCACTTCAAGGTCGTCGAGGCCTCGGCGCGGATCGCCCTGGGCCTGGCCGACGCCGTCACCCGACATGCCGGGGACCGGGTGCTGGAAGCCGTGACCCGGCTCGCCCGCAAGGCCGTACGTCCGGATCTGCTGCCGGAGTGGCTGCCCGAGATCCCCGGCGCCGCCCCTCGCAGGCTTCCGCCCACCTCTCGGGCGGGTGCGAGCGCCGTCTACTACCCCGCTTGTGTGAACCGCATCTTCGCCGGACCGGAAAACGAGGGCGCGCTGCCGCTCGCCGACTCCGTCGTCTCCCTTTCCGCGCGGGCCGGCAAGCCCGTCTGGATCCCCGAGGACGTCGCCGGGACCTGCTGCGCGACGATCTGGCACTCCAAGGGGTACGACACCGCCAACGCGGTCATGGCGAACCGCGTCGTGGAGGCGGCCTGGGGCTGGACCGCCGGGGGCGCGCTCCCGCTGGTCGTCGACGCCTCGTCGTGCACGCTGGGTCTGACACACGAGGTGGTGCCGTATCTCACCGAGGACAACCGGGCGCTGCACCGGGAGTTGACCATCGTCGACTCGCTCGTCTGGGCGGCCGACGAACTGCTCCCCTCGCTGACCGTGTTCCGCAGGACGGGTTCCGCCGTGCTGCACCCCACCTGCTCGATGGAACATCTGGGCGATGTGGCGCACCTGCGCACGCTGGCCGAGTCCTGCGCGGAGGAGGTCGTCGTGCCGGACGACGCGGGCTGCTGCGGGTTCGCGGGCGACCGAGGCCTGCTCCACAAGGAACTCACCGATTCGGCGACCGCCAAGGAGGCGGCGGAGGTCAACACCCGTGCGTACGACGCCTATCTGTCGGCGAACCGGACGTGCGAGATTGGGATGGACCGGGCCACCGGCCACCGCTACCGCTCGGCGCTGATCGAGCTGGAGTGGGCCACCCGCCCGGTGCTCTGACGCGGGGGCCGGCTCCGCCTTCCCGCGCTTCCTCCGCCCCGCCGTCCCGGCAGGCCCGCACATTCTCTGCCCCGCCGTCCTGGCACGCCCGCGCTTCCTCCGCCCCGCCGTCCTGGCACGCCCGCATGGCCGTGTGACCGCGCACGGCGATGCGGGCGTGCCATGGGCTGTTGTCGCCGACGTCCCGCAGGGCGGAAGCCCATGGAAGTCCATGGTTTAAACACAGGAGTCCAATCGCGTCCCTTGCGTAGGAACAGCCCCACCGTCCAAGGTCCTAGACGAGGTTCGGGGACCCGCCCTGTCCACACGGGCCCCGGATCGGTACGCGCACCGTCAAATCCCCCTCTCTGGAGGCCCGATGAATGACGACGCACCAAAGGACCAGAACCCCCAGGGGCAGGACCCGCAGACCATGGACGACGGCTCGCTGAGCCGTCGTTCCGTTCTTCGCACCACAGCCGGCGCGGTGGGAGCCGCGAGCGCCGGACTCGGACTCGGAGCGCTCGGCGCAGGCCCGGCGTCGGCCGCTGAACACGCCGCGGCCACCGACCCCCAGGCGGTGCCGGCTCGCAAGGGCGCCACCATGGCCGGGGTCCGCTTCGACCGGCGTTCGACCGTACGCGTGGGCATCGTGGGCCTCGGCAACCGCGGCGGCAGCATGATCGACCTGTTCCTCGCCGTCGACGGGGTGCGGGTCGTCGCCGTCTGCGACCCGGTGAAGGACAAGGCCGAACGGGCCGCCGCGAAGGTGACGGCCGCGGGTCAGCCGGCACCCGCCGTCTACACGAAGGGGGAAGACGACTACGAGAATCTCTGCGCACGCGGAGACATCGACTTCGTCTATGTGGCGACCCCGTGGGACTTCCACTTCCAGATGGCGAAGACGGCCATGCTCAACGGCAAGCACGTCGGTGTCGAGTGTCCGATCGCCCTGCGGCTGGACCAGCTCTGGGAGCTGGTCGACCTCTCCGAGCGGACCCGGCGCCACTGCATGCAGCTGGAGAACTGCTGTTACGGCCGCAACGAGATGCGGGTCCTGCGGATGGCACACGCCGGTCTCTTCGGCGATCTGCTGCACGGGGCGGGCGCCTACAACCACGACCTGCGCGGCCTGATGTTCGACCCGGACTACTACGAGGGCCCCTGGCGGCGGCTGTGGCACACCCGGCTGCGAGGGGATCTGTACCCCAACCACGGCTTCGGTCCGGTAGCCAACTACATGGACGTCAACCGCGGCGACCGCGCGGTCAGCATCACGAGTGTCGGCTCCCCCTCCCTCGGTCTCGCCGCCTACCGCAAGGAGCACATGCCCGCGGGTGACCCGAGCTGGAAGGAGACCTACATCGAGAGCGACCGGACGATCAGTCTCGTCCAGACCGCCAAGGGCCGGGTGATCCGCCTGGAGCACGACGTGTCGACGCCTCACCCCTACTCACGGATCAACAGCCTCGGCGGCACCAAAGGGGTGTTCGAGGACTACCCCGAGCGGATCTACCTCGAACCGGACCACTCGAACGACGAGTGGGCGGACTTCGGCGCGTACGCCGAGTGGGACCACTGGCTGTGGAAGAAGTACGCCGATCCGCCCGGCGGCCACGGGGGGATGGACTACATGCTGGTCTTCCGGCTGATGCAGTGCATGCGTCTCGGGCTCGCCCCCGACTTCGACGTGTACGACGCCGCCACCTGGACGGCGCCCGTACCGCTGAGCCACCTGTCCATCAAGGCCAAGGGCGCACCGCAGCCGATTCCCGACTTCACCAGGGGCGAGTGGAAGAAGGCCCGTTCCGGCATGGACTCCACCGAGCCCGCGGAGTAGGCACGGCCGACGCCCCGCCGCCCCGTCGGCGGCGGGGCGGTCCCGGGAACGGAACCGGCCGTCGCGCCGATTAAATCGCTTGCCTCGGAGAGGGGCGGGAAGCGAACCTTGCACGGTTTGCTCCCTCCTGTTCCACGAGATCCCTGCGGATCTCCGCTCCTTCCGATCCTTGGGACGTCATGCAGATTCGCGATCTTCCGTACTCGGATCCCGGCGACCCCGATGTCAGGTCGGGCCCACGTTTCCTCCTCTGGCTGGGCCTCGGTCAGCTCACCGGCCAGCTCAAGTCCCTGTCCTGGGGCCTGATGCACCAGTGCGCGATCGCGGGGCTCCCGCTCGGCGTGGGGCTCGCGGTGCAGGCCGTCGTCGAACGCTCCGGCCGCGGCCTGGCGTTCGCGGGGGTGCTCATCGTCGTGCTCGGGGTCCTGATCGCGGTGGGCGACACCATGCTCCACCGGACGGCGGTCACCAACTGGATCACCGCGGCGGCCCGGGTGCAGCAGCTGCTGGCCCGTAAGACCGCCGAGCTGGGGTCGGCGCTGACGCGGCGGGTCGCGGCGGGTGAGGTCGTCGCGGTCTCCACCGGGGACGTCGAGAAGATCGGCTGGTTCGTCGAGGCGCTGTCGCGTTTCGCGGCCGCCGCACTCGCCCTCGTCCTGATCTGCGTCGGCCTGGTCCTCTACCTGCCGTCCCTGGGCGTGCTGGTCGCGGTCGCCGTGCCCGCCCTCGCCCTCACCGTCCTGCCGCTCCTCCCCCGGGCCACCCGGCGGGCAGACATCCAGCGTGAGAAGGCGGGCCACGCCACCGAGCTGGCCTCCGACACGGTGGCGGGTCTGCGGGTGCTGCGCGGGATCGGCGGCGAGGAACTGTTCCTCGGCCGCTACCGCCGCGCCTCCCAGGAGGTCCGCAAGGCCGCCGTGCGCAGCGCGCGGATGTGGGCCCTCATCTCCGCGATTCAGGTGCTCCTGCCGGGCGTGCTGCTGATCGCACTCGTCTGGTACGGGGCCACGCTGGTCCAGGACGGCCGGATCGAGGTCGGTCAGCTCGTCACCGTCTACAGCGCGGCGACGCTGATGCTCTTCCCGCTGCGGCACTTCGAGGAGATCGCCATGGCGTACTCCTTCTCCCGGCCGTCCGCGCAGCGCGCCGTCCGGGTGCTGTCGCTGAAGCGCAGCGATCAGGCGTCGACGCTGGAGGCCCGGGTCCCGGAGGGTGACCTGTACGACCCGGTGACCGGACTGCTCGCTCCTCGGGGCCTGTTCACCGCCGTGGTCTGCGGTGACCCCGACGAGGCGGGCCGGCTCGCGGACCGGCTCGGCGGCCATGCCGAGCCGGTCGATGACGCCTCCGTGCCGGCGCCCTCGGTGCTGCTCGGCGGTGTGGCCCTGGACGAGCTGCCGCTCGGCTCGGCCCGGACCGCGGTGCTCGTGCAGGACAAGGATCCGGTGCTGCTCTCGGGGACACTGCGCGAACTGCTGGACGTGCCCGCGTCGGGCGCGGTGGCCGCCGAGGACGCCCTGGCGGCCGCACAGTGCGCCGATGTGCTGGACGCGCTGGCCCAGGCGTCCGTCGACGCGGACGGCGATCCCATGGACACCCGGATCACCGAGCGCGGCCGTTCCCTCTCCGGTGGCCAGCGGCAGCGGCTCGCGCTGGCCCGCTCGCTGGTCACCGACCCCGAGGCACTGGTGCTGGACGAGCCGACGTCCGCCGTCGACTCGCACACGGAGGCCCGCGTCGCCACCGGGGTGAAGCGGCTGCGGGAGGGCCGGACGACGGTGGCGTTCTCGTCGTCCCCGCTGCTGCTGGATCTCGCCGACCGCGTCGTGCTCCTGCACGCGGGCACGGTCATGGCGGCGGGCACGCACCGGGAACTGCTGCGGGACGAACCGCGGTACCGCGCGGTCGTCACCCGTGAGACCGAGGACGAGGCCGCCGCGCAGGCCGGGATCACCGCCATCGAAGGCCTCGGGCAGGCCCGTACGGTCGAGGAAATCGAGGAGAGAGCATGATCGGCCTGGCACCACCGGAGTACGACCCGGCCGCACCGACGTCGGCGACGACTCTGCCGGTCGGTACGCCGACGACCGTTCGGACGTATGTACGTTCCCTGCTGCGGCGTCACCGCAGGCCGTTCGCGCTGCTGATCGGGGCCAACGCGGTCGCGGTGATCGCGTCGATCACCGGGCCCTACCTGCTCGGCGGGCTCGTCGAGGACCTCTCGAACGGGGTCGCCGACCTGCATCTGGAGCGCACCGCCGCGGTGTTCGCCCTGGCGCTGGTCGTGCAGACCGTGTTCACGCGGACGATGCGGCTGCGCGGGGCGATGCTCGGTGAGGAGATGCTCGCCGATCTGCGCGAGGACTTCCTCGTACGGTCGGTCGGGCTGCCGCCCGGCGTCCTGGAGCGGGCCGGTACCGGGGATCTGCTGTCCAGGATCACGACGGACATCGACCGGCTGGCCAACGCGATGCGGGAGGCCGTGCCGCAGCTGGCGATCGGTGTGGTGTGGGTGGGTCTGCTGATCGGCGCGCTCACCGTCACCGCCCCGCCGCTGGCCCTCGCGGTGCTGGTCGCGCTGCCGGTGCTGCTCGTCGGCTGCCGCTGGTACTTCCGGCGGGCCCCGTCGGCGTACCGCTCGGAGGCGGCCGGGTACGCGGCGGTCGCCGCGGTGCTGGCCGAGACGGTCGACGCCGGGCGGACCGTGGAGTCGCACCGGCTGGGGGCCCGCCGGGTCGCGCAGTCGGACCGGCGCGTGCGGGAGTGGACCGCGTGGGAGCGGTACACGCTCTTCCTGCGCTCGGTGCTCTTCCCCGTCATCAACGCCACGTACGTCACGATCCTGGGCGCGGTGCTGCTGCTGGGCGGCTGGTTCGTGATCGAGGGCTGGCTCACGGTGGGGCAGCTGACGACGGGGGCGCTGCTGGCGCAGATGATGGTGGACCCGATCGGCCTGATCCTGCGCTGGTACGACGAGCTGCAGGTCGCCCAGGTGTCGCTGGCCCGGCTCGTCGGCGTACGGGAGATCGAGCCGGACGCCGGTGACGACCTGGTGGGTCCCGACGGGCGGGAGGTGCGGGCCGATGAGGTGCGCTTCGGTTACCGGGCGGGCGTCGACGTCCTGCACGAGGTGTCGCTCGACATCGCCCCCGGTACGCGGCTCGCGCTGGTCGGTCCGTCGGGGGCGGGCAAGTCCACGCTGGGCCGGCTGCTGGCCGGGATCTACGCCCCCCGGGCGGGTTCGGTCTCGCTGGGCGGGGCCGAGCTGTCCCGGATGACGGCCGAGCGGGTGCGGAGCCATGTGGCCCTGGTCAACCAGGAGCACCACGTGTTCGTGGGCTCGCTCCGCGACAACCTCCTGCTCGCCCGTACGGACGCCGACGACGCGCAGCTGTGGGCCTCGCTCGCGGCGGTCGACGCGGACGGCTGGTCCAGGGCTCTGGACGAGGGCCTGGACACCGAGGTCGGCTCGGGCAGTCTCTCGCTGACCCCGGCGCAGGCGCAGCAGATCGCCCTGGCCCGGCTGGTGCTGGCGGACCCGCACACGCTGGTGCTGGACGAGGCGACGTCGCTGCTCGACCCGCGGGCGGCCCGGCACCTGGAGCGTTCGCTGGCCCGGGTGCTGGACGGCCGTACGGTGATCGCCATCGCCCACCGGCTGCACACGGCGCACGACGCGGACGTGATCGCGGTCGTGGAGAGCGGCCGCATCACCGAACTGGGCAGCCACGACGAGCTGGTCGCCGCGGACGGCGCCTACGCGGCGCTGTGGCGCTCCTGGCACGGCTGAGGCACCCGTCTCGGGAGGGGGCACGGCGGACGGGGCGGACAGGCCGGACGGCGGCCCGCTCCTACGACGCCGGGAGGTGGCGGGCGAGTACGAAGTCCAGCTCCTCGATCCACTCGTTGAGGCGGGCGGTGCGGCGAGCGTCCAGCCGGCACCGGACCGACGTGCCGTCACGGAGACGGACCGTCAGCCTGAGCCGCTTGTCGGGCTCCGGCGTGCAGTGGACGGCGTCGACCTCGTCCCAGGTGAGTTCGACGCTCTGCCGGGTGTCGTCGATGGCGATGCCTTCCGCGTCGATGACGACACTGCTCCTGCTGTCCGCGGCGACGAAGGCGGCCTCGTCACCGTCGGCTCCCGCCTCCCCTGCGCCACGGCGAGGCGGCGCCGGGTCCGCCGGAGCCGGGCGGGGCCGGCACGGGGGCCACCGGGACGACCACGGTCGGCGTGTACGAGGCGGATTCCGGCACGAACAGGTCCAGGAGTGCGCCGGGCGTGGGCCGGCGCCGCGGGTCCTTGTCCAGGCAGGCCGCGACCACCGGGCGGATGCCGTCCGGTACCGCGGACAGATCCGCCGGCTCGTGCACGGTGCGATACATCAGCCCCATCGGTGTGCCCGCCCCGAACGCGCTGCCGCCGGCCGCCGCGACCAGTACCGCGCCGAGGGCGAACACGTCGGTGCCGCCGCTCACTTCGAGGCCCTGGGCCTGCTCCGGTGCGAGGAAGCCGGGGGTTCCGAAGGCCGCCCCCGTGGCGGTGAGCCGGGTCGACTCCAGAGCTCGTGCGATCCCGAAGTCGAGGACCCGGGGACCGTCCTCGGCCATGATGATGTTTCCGGGCTTCAGGTCCCGGTGGACCAGGCCACAGGCGTGGACGGCCTGGAGCGCCTCCGCCAGGGCGGCGCCCAGCAGCCGCAGCCGCTGCTCGTCCATCGCTCCGCGGTCCATGAGCAGACCGGAGAGGGTGGGCCCCGGGATGTACGCCGTGGCCAGCCAGGGTGCTTCCGCGTCGGGGTCGGCGTCCACGACGGGGGCCGTGTGGAAACCGCCGACCTTGCGGGCGGCGTCGACCTCGGCGCGGAACCTCTCACGGAAGTGCGGATCGCCGGCCAGTTCGGGGCGTGCCACCTTCACGGCCACGGCGCGGCCCCCACGGGACCGCGCCAGGTAGACCGTCCCCATTCCGCCGGCGCCCAGTTCCCGTTCGACCGTGTAGGCGCCGATGCGCACCGGCACGTCCTCCGCTGACCCCATACGCTCCATGCCTCCCCGCAGGACCGAGCGACAGTATGCACGACGTCGTCCCGGCTCCTCCCCTGCTCCAGCGTTCCCCCACCCGCGCCACGGTCCGCCGTACAGGAGGCGAACTGATGCCTCCGAGGTGAGGATGAGGAGTGACTGGCCCCGGATACGGGGCAGGCGAGCGATGACCGCGTAAACCCGAGAAGGGACGCACACCGTGGCACGACCCAGGATTCTCGTTGTCGGCGCCGGCTTTGCCGGGGTCGAGTGCGTGCGCCGGCTGGAGCGCACCCTCGCGCCCGGCGAGGCGGACATCGCGCTCGTCACCCCGTTCTCGTACCAGCTCTACCTGCCGTTGCTCCCCCAGGTCGCCTCCGGGGTGCTCACCCCCCAGTCGGTCGCCGTCTCCCTGCGCCGCAGCCGGCGCCACCGCACCCGGATCGTGCCGGGCGGGGCCATCGGGGTGGACACGAAGGCGAAAGTCTGCGTGGTCCGCAAGATCACGGACGAGATCGTGAACGAGCCGTACGACTACATCGTGCTGGCCGCGGGCAGCGTCACCCGGACCTTCGACATCCCCGGACTGGTCGAGAACGCCCGGGGCATGAAGACCCTGGCCGAGGCCGCCTACATCCGGGACCACGTCATCTCCCAGCTCGATCTGGCCGACGCCAGCCACGACGAGGAGGAGCGGGCGTCCCGGCTGCAGTTCGTGGTGGTGGGCGGCGGGTACGCCGGTACGGAGACGGCCGCGTGCCTGCAGCTGCTCACCAGCAACGCCGTCAAGCACTACCCCCGGCTGGACCCCAAGCTGATCAAGTGGCATCTGATCGACATCGCGCCGAAGCTCATGCCCGAGCTCGGCGACAAGCTCGGTCTCAGTGCCCTGGAGATCCTGCGCAAGCGCGGCATCGAGGTCTCGCTCGGTGTCTCCGTCGCGGAGGCGGGGCCGGACAAGGTGACCTTCACGGACGGCCGGGTGCTGCCGTGCCGCACGCTGATCTGGACCGCGGGCGTCGCGGCGAGTCCGCTCATCGCCACCCTCGGCGCGGAGACGGTGCGCGGCCGGCTCGCCGTGACACCGGAGATGACGCTGCCCGGCGGCGACGGAGTGTTCGCGCTCGGCGACGCGGCGGCGGTGCCGGACCTGGCCAAGGGCGACGGGGCGATCTGCCCGCCGACCGCCCAGCACGCCATGCGCCAGGGCCGCAGGCTCGCGGACAACATCATCGCGTCGCTGCGCGGCCGCCCGCTCCAGCCGTACGTCCACAAGGACCTCGGCCTGGTCGTGGACCTCGGTGGCCGGGACGCGGTGTCCAAGCCGCTGGGCATCGAGCTGAAGGGCCTGCCGGCCCAGGCCGCGGCGCGCGGTTACCACTGGGCTGCGCTGCGGACGAACGTTGCGAAGACCCGGGTCATGACCAACTGGCTGCTCAACGCGATCGCCGGCGACGACTTCGTACGGACGGGGTTCCAGGCCCGTAAACAGGCCACCCTGCGCGACTTCGAGTACACCGACGCGTATCTCACGCCGGAGGAGATCCGCGCGCACACCGCCGCCGCGGACGTCCACCGCTGAGCCGTACGGTGCGGCCCCCTCCCCCGGCCCCGGCCGCGCGGGCGGGGGCCGGAGTCATGTCCGGCGGGAGAGGACCGTGTCGACCGTGTCCGCCTGGTCGGCCCGCTTGTCCTCGCGGTAGCGCAGGACCCGGGCGAACCGAAGGGTGACGCCCGCCGGGTAGCGGGTGGACCTCTGGAGCCCGTCGTAGGCGATCTCCACGACGAGTTCCGGGCGTACCGTCACCACATGTCCGTCGTCGCCGGTGGCCAGCTGCCGGAGGCGTTCGGTCTGCCAGGTGAGCACGGCGTCCGTGAGCCCCTTGAAGGTCTTGCCCAGCATCGCGAAGGTGCCGTCCTCCCGACGCGCCCCCAGATGCAGGTTGGAGAGCTTCCCGGTGCGTCTGCCGTGGCCCCACTCGGCGGCAAGCACCACGAGGTCCAGGGTGTGCACGGGTTTCACCTTCAGCCAGGAGGCGCCCCGCCGGCCCGCGCTGTACGCGGCCGTGCCGCCCTTGACGACGACGCCCTCGTGCCCGCGGGCCAGTGTCTCCCCGAAGAATGCCTCCGCGGCCGCGCGCTGCGGCCCGTCCGTGGGGTCGTCCACGGTGACGCGCCGTACGCGCATCGGTCCGGGGACGAGCGCGGCCAGCTCCTGGTGGCGGCCGGCGAAGGGGAGGTCGAGGAGCTCACGTCCGTCGACGGACAGCACGTCGAAGAAGACGGGGACCACGGGGACGGCCCCCGCCGCGGTGGCGACGTCGCGCCGGGACCCCACCCGGCCGGCGGTCTCCTGGAACGGTCTGGGCCGCCCGTCGGCACCGAGCGCGATCACCTCGCCGTCGAGGATGAACCGCCCGGCGGGGAAGCCGGTCACGGCCGCGGCGAGTTCGGGGAGCCGGTCGGTGATGTCGTCGAGCGTGCGGGTGTAGACGCGCACCTCGGCCCCGTCACGGTGCACCTGGACGCGAATGCCGTCCAGCTTCTCCTCGACGGCGCAGGGTCCCAGCCGGTCGATCGCCTCGGTCACCGAGCGGGCGGTGTGCGCCAGCATGGGCTGGACCGGCCGGCCGACGGTGAGCCGGAAGGACGCGAGGCCACCGGGGCCCTCCGCGAGGAGCGTACGGGCGACGGGTCCGAGCGATCCGGCGAGCATGACGGCGCGCCGCACCTCGGCGGGCGGTGCTCCGGCGGCGTCGGCCAGGGCGTCGACGGCGACGGCGTCCAGCGCGCCCTGCCGCACCTCCCCGGTGAGCAGCGCGCGAAGGAAACGCTGTTCGTCGGCGGTGGCGGCGCCGAGCAGCCGTGTCAGGCGCTCCTTGCGTGCGGCCTGCGAGCCGGGGCCGGTGAGGGCTCCGATCGCCGTCAGCTCCGCGTCGGTCTCCGTCACGGTCAGCGTGGGCGCGTCGGCGGGCGTCACCTCGTGGCGCAGGGCGCTCCATCCGATCCCGAGCCGCCCCTGCGGGAGACGGCCGGCGAGATACGGGATGACGACCGGGACGTCGTCCGGCCCCGCCTCCCGGAAGAGCCCGGCCAGCAGGGCGGTCTTCCGGGTGCGTGCCGAGGTCGCGGCGACCTCCAGGGACACATGGGCGAGCCGGGCGAGCTGCATGCCGCCATGGTGCTACGGAGCCGGGCGCACCGCCCCCGGAAGGGACCGCCGTGGTCAGATGACGTTGAGCGCCGCCGCGCCGCCCAGTCCCCCGAGGATCATGAAGGCGGGCATCAGCACCTTCAGCTCCACCCAGCTGCCGGCCCGGAACCGCATGGCCTTCGGCGGCCCGATGGGGTACCAGCGCTTGCGGCCCAGCGGGATCGGCCACAGGATCGGGCAGCCCGAGACCGTCAGGGCGTCGCCGATGTCGTGGACGAGGGCGCCGAGCACGATCGGGAGCCCGAGCCAGAGGTACTCCTGGCCGGGAGCGTCGAACAGCCAGGTGGAACCGTTGCCCGGCTGGTCGAGGACGCCCGCGAGGATCCATGCGCTGGTCGCGCCCAGCAGCCATACGAGGACGTCGCTGGAGACCCTGGCCGCCCGCCACAGCAGGCCCTCGACGGCGAGGACGAGGTGGACGAAGAGGATGCCCAGGACCGCCCACCGGCCGCCGAAGATGGCCGCGGCCGAGGCTCCGGCGCCGATGAGCACCGCCCAGAGCCAGGTGTGGGTGAGGGTGCGGTGGCCACCGGTCCTGCGCGGGTCACCCGCGCCCCGGGTCGCCTTGTAGACGGCGTACGAGAGCTTGTCGACTATCTCGCAGACGCCCTTGGAGATCGGTCCGAAGGCCCGCGAGATGGTGGCCGACTTGTGGTCGAGGTCCGGGGCGAGCGCGGCGCCCGCGGTGATCAGGGCTCCCACGACCAGGACGGGCCAGGGCATCGTGTGGCCCGCGGCCGCGGCCGCGGCGCCCACCCCCAGCCAGGCCGCTGCCCCTGACAGAGAGTGTGCCGGTCCCATCATGGCTGTTCCCGCCCCCATCGTGATTCGGCCGTGTGTCCTGGCCGGGCCGCCATTGCCTGTGTGAGGCAGCCGAGTTGAGTGGGAAGCGTATCGTCCGTGATCTTCGCCGGATCCTCCGGTTCCCTCATCCGGTCCGGAGGCAGGCAAGATGGGGGCGTGACCCTTATCGATCAGCTGCCCCCGACCGCCGACCCGGACGCCCTCTTCGAGGCCTTCTCGTCATGGACCGAATCGCAGGGCATCACCCTCTATCCGGCTCAGGAGGAGGCGCTGATCGAGGTGGTCTCCGGGGCGAACGTGATCCTTTCCACCCCCACCGGCTCCGGAAAGAGCCTGGTCGCGGCGGGTGCGCACTTCACGGCGCTGGCCCAGGACAAGGTCACGTTCTACACCGCGCCGATCAAGGCGCTGGTCTCGGAGAAGTTCTTCGACCTGTGCAAGCTCTTCGGCACGGAGAACGTCGGCATGCTGACCGGCGACGCCTCGGTCAACGCCGACGCCCCGGTCATCTGCTGCACCGCCGAGGTCCTCGCCTCGATCGCGCTGCGTGACGGCAAGTACGCCGACATCGGCCAGGTCGTGATGGACGAGTTCCACTTCTACGCGGAGCAGGACCGCGGCTGGGCCTGGCAGATCCCGATCCTGGAGCTTCCGCAGGCCCAGTTCGTCCTGATGTCGGCCACCCTCGGTGACGTCAAGATGTTCGAGGAGGACCTGACCCGCCGTACGGGCCGCCCGACGTCCGTGGTGCGCTCCGCGACCCGGCCGGTGCCGCTGAGCTACGAGTACCGGCTGACGCCGATCACGGAGACACTCACCGAGCTCCTGGACACCCGGCAGTCGCCCGTCTACATCGTGCACTTCACGCAGGCGGCGGCCGTGGAGCGGGCGCAGTCGCTGATGAGCATCAACATGTGCACCAAGGAGGAGAAGGAGAAGATCGCCGACCTGATCGGCAACTTCCGCTTCACCACCAAGTTCGGCCAGAACCTCTCCCGTTACGTGCGCCACGGCATCGGGGTGCACCACGCGGGCATGCTCCCCAAGTACCGCCGTCTCGTCGAGAAGCTCGCCCAGGCGGGTCTGCTGAAGGTCATCTGCGGCACGGACACGCTGGGCGTCGGGGTCAACGTCCCCATCCGTACGGTGCTGTTCACCGCCCTCACCAAGTACGACGGCACCCGGGTGCGCACCCTGCGCGCCCGTGAGTTCCACCAGATCGCGGGCCGCGCGGGCCGGGCCGGGTTCGACACGGCGGGCTTCGTCGTGGCACAGGCCCCCGAGCACGTCATCGAGAACGAGAAGGCCGTCAAGAAGGCGGGCGACGACCCCAAGAAGAAGCGCAAGGTGGTCCGCAAGAAGGCCCCCGAGGGCTTCGTCGCCTGGTCGGAGACCACCTTCGACAAGCTGATCCAGTCCGATCCCGAGCCGCTGACCTCCCGTTTCCGGGTGACGCACACGATGCTGCTGTCGGTGATCGCCCGCCCGGGCAACGCCTTCGAGGCGATGCGCCATCTGCTGGAGGACAACCATGAGCCGCGCAGGGCGCAGCTGAGGCACATCCGCCGGGCCATCGCGATCTACCGCTCGCTGCTCGACGGCGGTGTCGTGGAGCAGCTCGACACGCCCGACGCCGAGGGCAGGATCGTACGGCTCACCGTCGACCTCCAGCAGGACTTCGCGCTCAACCAGCCGCTGTCCACGTTCGCGCTGGCCGCGTTCGACCTGCTGGACGCCGAATCCCCCTCGTACGCGCTGGACATGGTCTCCGTCGTCGAGTCGACGCTCGACGACCCGCGGCAGATCCTGGCCGCCCAGCAGAACAAGGCGCGGGGCGAGGCCGTCGGGCAGATGAAGGCGGACGGGGTCGAGTACGAGGAGCGGATGGAGCGGCTCCAGGAGGTCACGTATCCCAAGCCGCTGAGCGAGCTGCTCTGGCACGCGTACGACGTGTACCGCACGAGCCACCCGTGGGTCGGTGACCACCCCGTGTCGCCGAAGTCGGTGATCCGGGACATGTACGAACGGGCCATGACCTTCACGGAGTTCACGTCGAACTACGAGCTGGCCCGCACCGAGGGCATCGTGCTGCGCTATCTGGCGAGCGCGTACAAGGCGCTGGAGCACACCATCCCGGACGACCTGAAGTCCGAGGACCTGGAGGACCTGATCGCCTGGCTGGGCGAGATGGTGCGCCAGGTGGACTCCAGTCTGCTGGACGAGTGGGAGCAGCTGGCCAACCCGGAGGTGGAGACGGCCGAGCAGGCGCAGGAGAAGGCCGACGAGGTCAAGCCGGTGACGGCCAACGCCCGCGCCTTCCGGGTCCTGGTGCGCAACGCCATGTTCCGCCGGGTGGAGCTGGCCGCCCTGGACCGCGTCCGCGACCTGGGCGAGCTCGACGCCGACTCGGGCTGGGACGAGGACGCCTGGGGCGAGGCGATGGACGGCTACTGGGACGCGCACGAGGACCTGGGTACGGGCCCGGACGCGCGCGGCCCGAAGCTGCTGAAGATCGACGAGGACCAGGAGCACGGTCTGTGGCGGGTGTGGCAGGCCTTCGCCGACCCCGCGGGCGACCACGACTGGGGAATCCGTGCGGAGGTCGATCTCGCGGCCTCCGACGAGGAGGGCCGGGCGGTCGTCCGGGTCACGGCCGTGGGCCAGCTGTGACGGCGCATCGCCCGCACCGGCCCGAAGAGTGGAGAAGAACCGCATGACGAACCCCGCCGACAGCCTGGTCGAGCTGCTCGACCTGGAGCGGATCGAGGTCAACATCTTCCGCGGCCGCAGCCCCGACGAGTCCCTGCAGCGGGTCTTCGGCGGGCAGGTCGCGGGCCAGGCGCTGGTCGCGGCCGGCCGCACGACCGACGGGGACCGTCCCGTCCACTCGTTGCACGCCTACTTCCTGCGTCCGGGCCGCCCGGGCGTGCCGATCGTCTACGACGTGGAGCGGGTGCGGGACGGCCGGTCCTTCACCACGCGCCGGGTCACGGCCGTGCAGCAGGGCCGGACGATCTTCAATCTGACCGCGTCGTTCCACCGCCCGGAGGAGGCCGGCTTCGAGCACCAGCTGCCGCCGGCCCGCATCGTGCCCGATCCGGAGGAGCTGCCGACGGTCGCCGACGAGGTGCGCGAGCATCTGGGCGGACTGCCGGAGGCGCTGGAGCGGATGGCCCGGCGCCAGCCCTTCGACATCCGTTACGCCGACCGGCTGCGCTGGACGTCCGAGGAGGTCAAGGACGCGGACCCGCGGAGCGCCGTGTGGATGCGCGCGGTCGGACCGCTGGGTGACGACCCGCTCGTGCACACCTGCGCGCTGACGTACGCGAGCGACATGACGCTGCTGGACGCGGTACGCATCCCGGTCGAGCCGCTGTGGGGTCCGCGCGGCTTCGACATGGCGTCGCTGGACCACGCCATGTGGTTCCACCGGCCGTTCCGGGCGGACGAGTGGTTCCTGTACGACCAGGAGTCGCCGATCGCCACGGGTGGCCGCGGGCTGGCCCGGGGGCGGATCTACGACCGTCAGGGGCAGTTGCTGGTGTCCGTGGTGCAGGAGGGGCTGTTCCGCCGGCTCGACGGCGCGTAGCCCGCGCGCCCGGGGCCGTTTCAGGTGCCGGGCAGCGGGTCCTGATCGACCTCATGACGGCGGGTCCGGATGTCAGGGCCCGCCGGATGCAGTTTGGCGTCGCAGGCGGGGCCGAGTCCGGTGCGGCGTGACTCCGCGCCGGTGAGGGGGCGTCCGCACAGGGCGCAGCGCACGGGGCGGCGGCCCGCCTGCCGGTCCGGTGCGGCCGGCGGTTCGGGAAAGCCGGGGAAGGGCTCGGGGATCTCCACGCGAGGATTCTCCCAGGCAGGACCGGGAACCGGTCGGCCGCTCCGTGCCGCGGCACCGGCGTCGCCGTCCGCAGGGCGCCCACCGGACCGTATGCCGCTGTGGGAGGGTATCGGTCCATGACCGCCCGAACCTCGCCGTACCCCCACGAAAGCCGCACCCTTTCAGGCATCCCCCGGCCTCGCGGAGGTGGCGCGTGGACATGATCCATGTCCGTGCCGTCAGCCCGCCGGACCTGACCGACCGGGCCGAGGCGTTCCTGGGCGGCAGTCCGTACGTCCTCAACCTGATCGTGCAGCGGGGCGCCGCGCGCAACCCCGACGGGGACTCCATCGCGTGCGACGTGCTGACGGGGGCCGCGAACGAGGTCCTGCGCGGCCTGCGGGACCTCCAGGTCGAGCTTCGCGGGTCCGTCGTCATCGAGCCGGTCGACATGGCCTTCCCGGGGCGGGCCGCGGACGGCGCGACCCGCAGACTCGGGGCGCTCGCCGGCACACCGGTGTGGGAGCAGGTGGAGGCGAGGATCCGGTCCGAGGGGAGATACGCACCGAGTTTCTACCTCTATCTGGTCGTCGCGGGCCTGATCGGCTCGGTCGGCATCGTGACCAACTCCCAGATCCTGATCGTCGGCGCGATGGTGGTCGGCCCCGAGTACGGGGCGATCGTCGCTGTGGCCCTGGGCATCGACAGGGGGGACCGGAGCATGGTCCGCGCGGGCCTGTCCGCGCTGGGCGCCGGCCTCCTGCTCACGATCGCGGTCACCCTCCTCTTCAGTCTGCTCATCCGTGGCTTCGGTCTGCAGTCGGCGGCGTTCGAACGGGGCCTGCGGCCTGTCTCCGACCTGATCAACACCCCGAACTTCTTCTCGTTCGCCGTGGCGGGCCTGGCCGGCGTCGTCGGCATCGTGTCGCTCACCGAAGCCCGTACGAGCGCTCTGCTCGGGGTGTTCATCTCGGTGACGACCATCCCGGCGGCCGCGGCCATCAGCGTCTCGACGGCCTTCGCGAGCTGGTCCGAGGCATGGGGGTCCCTCGTCCAGCTCCTGGTCAACATCTCGGTGCTCATCGTGGTGGGCGCCGTCGCGCTCAGGTGCCAGCGGGCGATCTGGCGGCATGTGGCCGGGGCCGGGAAAGACGGACGGGCCTGAGGCCGCACGGCCCCGCCCGTCGCCGGACCCGGCCGAGCGGCCGGATCCGGGCAGGCCCGGGATGATGGGAGGCAGGGGCCGCCCGCACGGCCCCGCACGCAGTCAGGAGGGCCACCATGCCCCAGAGACGCACCTCACCGCTCCGCGCCGTACCGGGCGCGACCCCCGAGGAACGGGCCGCGCTCGGCAAGGCGGCCCGCAAACGGGTCCCCAGGTCCAGCCATCAGGCGTACGAGGCACCGGGTGACCGGCCGGATCCACTGGCCCTCCTGGAGGCCCAGTCGGCGGCCAGGGTGCAGGAGCTCGTGCCGATCCGGTACGGGCGGATGACGGAGTCGCCCTTCCGCTTCTACCGGGGCGCCGCGGCGATCATGGCCTCCGACCTGGCGGGGACGCCGGACTCCGGGATCAGGGCCCAGCTGTGCGGCGATGCCCATCTTCTGAATTTCAGGCTGCTCGCCTCACCCGAACGCCATCTGCTCTTCGACATCAACGACTTCGACGAGACGCTGCCGGGGCCCTGGGAGTGGGACGTCAAACGGCTGGCGGCCAGCCTCGTCATCGCGGGGCGCGCCAACGGCTTCACGGACAAGGAACGGGCCCGCATCGTACGGGCCACCGTGCGCTCGTACCGGGAGTCGATGATCCGGTTCGCGGACATGCGCAATCTCGACGTCTGGTACACGAAGACCGACGAGGACCACCTGAGGGCCATGGCCGCCGGCAGACTGGCCGCCCGTGGCCGCAAGCGCATCGCCGGTGCGACGGCGAAGGCCCGCACCCGGGACAGTCTGCAGGCGTTCGCCAAGCTCACCGAGGTGAGTGGCGGGCGCCTGCGCATCGCCCCGGATCCGCCTCTGGTGGTGCCGATCGCGGACCTGCTGCCCGATGCGGAACGCCGCGCGACCGAAGGGCAGTTCAGGAGACTCCTCCGGCGCTACGGCCGCAGCCTGCCCTCGGACCGGCGGGCCCTGCTCGCCGACTTCGAGCCGGTGGACATGGCCCGCAAGGTCGTGGGCGTGGGAAGCGTCGGGACCCGTTGCTGGATCTTCCTCCTGCTGGGCAGGGACGGCGGGGATCCGCTCTTCCTCCAGGCCAAGGAGGCCGACTCCTCGGTACTGGCGCCCTACGCGGGGGCAAGCAGGTACCGGAACCAGGGCCAACGGGTGGTGGCGGGTCAGCGCCTGATGCAGGCCGCGGGGGACATCTTCCTGGGCTGGGAGCGGGTCGACGGGTTCGACGGAAGGCGCCGGGACTTCTACGTGCGCCAACTGCGCGACTGGAAGGGCGTCGCCGAACCGGAACTGATGGAGCCGCGCGGCATGGAAGCCTTCGGGGAGCTGTGCGGGACGACCCTGGCCCGTGCGCACGCGCGGTCCGGCGACCGCATCGCCATCGCGTCCTACCTCGGCCACGGCGACCCGTTCGACCGGGCGCTGGAGACGTTCGCCGAGCGGTACGCGGACCAGAACGAGCGGGACCACCGGGCTCTCGTCGATGCGGTGGCCGCGGGCCGCCTGCCCGCGGCCGGGGAGGACGAGAAATAGCGGGCCGGATTCACCACTCGCCGACAGCGGGTACTTCGCGGACATAACCGGACATCGTGGTATCACCGTGTGGACCCCGGCGGGTCGGTGGACCTGGCCGGGAACCGACACCGAGGAGACCATGACCATGTCGGCCGAATCGGTCGGAGCACCCGGCACGGAGGCCCCGGATCCGCTCGCGGTGGTCCGCACCCGGGGGTACGCGGTACTTCTGATCATCGTGGCGGCCCTCGGCGTCCCCATCTCCGCCGCGGCGTTCGGCTTTCTGGCACTCGTCCACGAGCTGCAGTCCCTGACCTTCGAGGACCTCCCCCACGCGCTGGGCTTCGAGAGCACGCCGTCGTGGTGGCCGGTGCCGCTGCTCGCCGTGGCGGGTCTGCTGACCGGGCTGGTCATCCGCCACCTCCCGGGCACGGGCGGACACAGGCCGGCCGAGGGGTTCGTGAACACGGGGGCGCCGACGGCCGCGCAGCTGCCCGGGGTCGCGCTCGCCGCCCTGGCGTCCCTCGGGCTCGGCGTGGTCCTCGGCCCCGAGGCCCCCCTGATCGCCCTCGGCGGCGGGCTGGCCGTGTACGCGGTACGCCTGCTCAAGCCCGGTATCGCGCCGAACGCGAGCGCCATGGTGGCGGCGGCGGGGAGCTTCGCCGCCGTCAGCGCCCTGCTCGGCTCGCCGCTCCTCGGCGCGTTCCTGCTGATGGAGGCGTCCGGCCTCGCCGGGATGATGCTCGGCCTGGTGCTCGTGCCGGGACTGCTGGCCTCCGGCATCGGATCGCTCATCTTCATCGGCCTGGGATCGTGGACGGGCCTGGGGACGTACTCCCTGACCCTCCCCCACGTACCGCACGCTCCCCAGCCCACGCTCGCCGAGTTCGGCTGGGCCATCGTCCTCGGGGCCGCCGCGGCCCTCGCGGGCACCGGCGTCAAGAGACTCGCCCAGTCCCTGCAGGAGCGGGTCGAGCCGCGGCGGGTGATCGCGACGGTGGTGATGGGCCTGACCGTCGGCGTACTCGCGCTCCTCTACGCCGAGAACACGGGAAGGGACGCGTCCGAGGTGCTGTACTCCGGCCAGGACGCCCTCGGCGGTCTGCTCGCCGAGGACGCCACGTACACGGTCGGAACGCTCATCGTGCTGATCGTCTGCAAGGCGCTCGCCTACTCCGCGTCCCTGAGCGCCTTCCGGGGCGGGCCCATCTTCCCCTCGATGTTCCTGGGAGCGGCGGGCGGGCTGGCGCTGTCGCACCTGCCCGGCCTGAACGCCACCTCGGGTTTCGCGATGGGCATCGGAGCCATGTGTGTGGCGATGCTCCGCCTGCCGATGACATCGGTACTGCTCGCCACGCTGCTGCTGGGATCCGAGGGCATCACCGTCATGCCGCTCGTGATCGTCACCGTGGTGGTCTCCTACGTCCTCACGCTCAGGTTCGAACGCTCTTCTGGGGACCCACGCACAGCGCCCAGATGACGAAGATGTTGATGGCGATGAGCACCAGCGACCAGAACGGATAGTAGGGAAGCCACAGGAAGTGGGCGACCACCAGGAGCCCGGCGAGCAGGACGCCGACGGCGCGGGCCCAGAGGGCTCCGGTGAAGAGGGCGCAGCCGGCGAGGACGACGACGATGCCCAGGATGAGGTGCACCCAGCCCCAGCCGGTCAGGCTGAACTGGAACACGTAGTTGCGTGTGGAGACGAAGAGGTCGTCCTTGGCGATGGCGGCGATGCCTTCGAGGATGGCCATGGTCCCACCGAAGATCATCATCACCGCCGCGAAGACGGTCCAGCCCGACTGGGCTCCGCCCCCTCCGGCGGTGTCGCGCCCCACCTTCGTCTCGCTCGCACTTCCAGCCATGTCGGCCTCCTCGGTTCCCAGCCGATGAGCGACTCGATCGAGCCACTTCACGGCTTATGTTCCGTTTATCAGCCTGACACGGCATCACCTGATCGGCACTCTTCTCCGAACAGAGATATGATCCCGCATATGAGAGACCCGGAAGGGCCGGACAGCGTCGACGACCGCCTCGCGGCACGGCTGGGCATGCTCCGCACCGAACGCGGCTGGTCGCTGGACGAGCTGTCCGGGCTGGCCGGCGTGAGCCGCTCGACCCTGTCGCGGCTGGAGCGCGGCGAGCTGAGCCCCACCACCGCCGTACTCGGCCGGCTGTGCACGGTGTACGGACGCACGATGTCGCGGCTGCTGATGGAGGTGGAGGCCGAGCCGCCGCAGCTGGTTCCGGCCGAGCGGCAGCCGGTGTGGCGGGACGGGGCCGCCGGGTTCGTCCGCCGCTCCGTCTCGCCGCCGCACCCGGGCCTGCGCGCCGAGGTCGTCGAGGTCGCGCTCGACGCCGGCGCCACCCTCGCGTACGAGAACGCGCCGGTGCCCGGTGTGGAGCAGCACATCTGGGTGCTCGAGGGCACGGTCGAGATCACCGCCGAGGGAACGGTGCACACCGTGAACGAGGGCGACTGCCTGCGCTTCCGGCTGCACGGCCCCTCGCGCTTCCACTGTCCGGGCCCGCGACGGGTCCGGTACGCACTGATGATCGTCCTGCCGTGAACGTGAAAGGACCCCGCTCCATGACCGAGATCGTCCCCGTGTCCGGCCCCGAACTGGTCACGTACGCCGATGAGCTCGCCGCCCTGCTGATCGAGTCCGTGGAGGGCGGGGCCTCGGTCGGATTCCTCGCCCCGCTGGACCGGGAGACGGCGGCCACCTGGTGGCGGGACCGGGCGGCCGCGGTCGAGTCGGGGAGCCAGCAGGTCTGGATCGCCCGCGACGACGAGCGGGTGGCGGGCACGATCGGGCTGGCCAGGGCGGCCATGCCCAACGCCCGCCACCGCGCGGAGGTCGCCAAGCTCGTGGTCAGGCCCTCCGCCCGCGGCCGGGGGGTCGGCCGGGCCCTGCTCACGGCGGCCGAACGCTCCGCCGCCGACCAGGGGCTGACGCTGCTCGTCCTGGACACCGAGACGGGGAGCGATGCCGAGAGGCTCTACCGCTCGGCGGGCTGGACACTCTGCGGCTCCGTCCCGGACTACGCCGCGGACCCGTACGGCACGCTCAGGGCGACCACGTTCTACTACCGGGCACTGGACCCGCGGGAGGTCTCCCCGCAGGGGCCGTCACAATGAGGGGGACGCCACGCCACCGAGGAGACATCCCATGACGCTGCACGACATCCCGCTCCGTACGCTCACCGGCGAACCGACCACCCTGGGCACCTACGCGGGCTCGGCGGTCCTGCTGGTGAACGTCGCTTCCAAGTGCGGGCTCACTCCGCAGTACGCAGGCCTGGAAAGGCTCCAGAAGGAGTACGCGGACCGCGGGTTCACCGTGCTCGGGGTGCCCTGCAACCAGTTCGCGGGCCAGGAGCCGGGCACCGCGGAGGAGATCCGGACGTTCTGCTCGACGACGTACGGGGTGAGCTTCCCGCTGCTGGAGAAGACCGACGTCAACGGCGAGAACCGGCACCCGCTCTACGCGGAGCTGACGAAGCTGGAAGACGCCGAGGGCACGGCCGGGGACGTCCAGTGGAACTTCGAGAAGTTCCTCGTCTCCCCCGCCGGTGAGCCGGTCGCCCGGATCCGCCCCCGCACCGAGCCGGACGCGCCCGAGGTCCTCGCGGCCATCGAGGCGCAGCTGCCGCGGTAGCGGTCCGCGCTCGGCACAGCACGCGGGGCCGGACCGGCGCACGGTCCGGCCCCGCGGTGTGTGACTAGCGGATCGGCATCCCCGAGAGGGTGCGGGCGATCACCAGGCGCTGGATCTCACTCGTGCCCTCGAAGATGGTGTAGATCGCGGCGTCCCGGTGCATGCGCTCGACCGGGTACTCACGGGTGAAGCCGTTGCCGCCCAGGATCTGCACGGCCTGGGCGGTGACCGTCTTGGCCGTCTCGCTCGCGTAGAGCTTCGACATCGACCCCTCGGCCGCGGTGAACGGCTTGCCCGCGCTCGCCATCCAGGACGCACGCCAGACGAGCAGCCGTGCCGCGTCGATCTGCGTACGCATGTCGGCCAGCTGGAAGGCGATGCCCTGGTTGTCGATGATCGGGCGGCCGAACTGGGTACGCGTCTTCGCGTAGTCGAGGGCGACCTCGTAGGCGGCGCGCGCGGTGCCGACCGCCATGGCGCCGACGGCAGGGCGGGAGGCCTCGAAGGTCGCCATCGCCGCGTTCTTGACGCGCTCGCCGCCGGACCTGGCGCGCTCGCGGGCCCGGGCGAGGCGCTCGTCGAGCTTCTCCTTGCCGCCGAGCAGGCAGTGGCCGGGGATACGGACGTCCTCCAGGACGACCTCGGCCGTGTGCGAGGCGCGGATGCCGTGCTTCTTGAACTTCTGCCCCTGCGAGAGACCGGGGGTGGCCGGCGGGACGATGAAGGAGGCGTGGCCCTTCGAGCCCAGCTCCGGGTCGACGACGGCGACGACGACGTGGACGTTGGCGATGCCGCCGTTGGTCGCCCAGGTCTTGGTGCCGTTGAGCACCCACTCGTCCTTGGCCTCGTCGTACACCGCGCGGGTACGCATCGAGGCCACGTCCGAGCCGGCGTCAGGCTCGGAGGAACAGAAGGCGGCGACCTTCACGTCTGCCGCGTCCCCGTACATCTGGGGGATCCAGGTACCGATCTGCTCCTCGGTGCCGTTGGCGAGGACGCCGACGGCCGCCAGTCCCGTACCGACGATCGACAGGGCGATGCCCGCGTCGCCCCAGAAGAGCTCCTCCATGGCCATCGGGATGCCGAGGCCGGTGGGGTCGAAGAACTGCTGGGCGTAGAAGTCGAGGGAGTAGATCCCGACCTTGGCCGCCTCCTGGATGACGGGCCAGGGCGTTTCCTCACGCTCGTCCCACTCCGAAGCGGCCGGCCGGATCACCTCGGCGGCGAATCCGTGCAGCCAGTCACGGACCTGCTTCTGGTCGTCGTTGAGCTCGAGCGTGAACTCGGCCATGTTCCCTCCATGCACTTCCGGAAAACCCGTTACTAGCGGTAACAACAGTCTGTTACCAGCAAGTAGCCTCTGTCAACCGGTCAGCCGCCTGTCCGCCGCCTATCCGCGCGCCGCGGACCAGGGTGTTACGTTGCCCGGGCGTGACGAGATCGCAGGACAGCTGGGCGGGGCGGGAGAAGACGACATGGAGACCACACGAGGGGCCGAACGGCAGCGGACAGCGGCCGAACAGCGCCGCCGGGAGCTGCTGGAGGCCGCGGACCGGGTGGTGCTCAGGGACGGGCCGAAGGCGTCGATGAACGCGATCGCCGCTGAGGCCGGGATCACCAAGCCCATCCTCTACCGGCACTTCGGCGACAAGGGCGGCCTCTACCGGGCGCTCGCCAAACGCCACACCGACGCGCTGCTGAGCGCCCTGCGGGCCGCGCTCGACGCGCCCTCGGAGCGGCGCGAACGGGTCGAGGCGACGCTGGACACCTACCTGGCGGCGATCGAGGCGCGCCCGCAGGTCTACCGCTTCCTGATGCACCCGTCCGACGACGCGGCCCCCTCCCCCGAGCAGGGCTTCGACGTCGGCCGGCACTCCGCGCCGCTGCTGCGCCGCCTCGGTGAGGAGCTGGGAAAGGTGATCGTGGAGCGGGTCGACCTCGGTCCGGACAGCGAGCAGATGGCCCGTATCTGGGGTCACGGCATCGTCGGCATGATGCACGCGGCCGGCGACTGGTGGCTGGGCGACCGGCCGTGTTCGCGCGAGCAGCTCGTACGCAGTCTCGCCGACCTGCTGTGGGGCAGGCTGGCCGAGGCGGGTGACCTGCCCGGCGGCCAGGGTTTCTGAGCCCCCACAGCGCTCTCCGGGGCCTCCGGTGGCGCGCGCCCGGATCAGTCGTCGGCGGCCGTACGCCCCCACGGCGCCCGCCGGGCCGCGCGCAGCGCCCTGGCGCGGCGCAGTCCCGTCAGCCTGTCCGTGTAGACCAGGCCGTCGAGGTGGTCGCACTCGTGCTGCAGGCAGCGGGCGAACCAGCCGGTGCCGGCGATCCGCACCGGTTCCCCCGTCATGGTCAGGCCCTCGACCACCGCGTGGTCGAAGCGCGGGGTGCCCGCCTCGAGCCCCGGGAGCGAGAGGCAGCCCTCCGCTCCGCGTACGGTGATGCCGTCCGCCTCGACGAGTACCGGGTTGACGACGTGGCCCAGGTGCCGGACCTCGTCGTCGTCAGGACAGTCGAAGACGAACACCCGGAGGGAGAAGCCGATCTGGTTCGCGGCGAGCCCTACTCCGTTCGCGGCGTACATCGTGGCGAACATGTCCTCCACCAGACGGGCGAGCGGCGGGCCGAACTCGGTGACGTCGTCGCACGGCCTGTGGAGGACCGGGGCTCCGAGCAGACTCATGGCACGAACGCGTCCGGAACTGCCGGGGATCGGGCGGTTTCGCATGGGGAGAAGCGTACGTTCCACGTGACCTCCACGTTCCCCGTGGTGCCGAGGTGCGGTCGCCCCGCCGGACATCGATAGGCTGGGCGCGGACTTACGCAAGGAGGATCTAGGACGATGGCAGGCAACACGGAGCCGTTGTCGCCGCGGGCCAAGCTCGCCGTGACGGCGGGCAAGGCCGCGGCGGCGGTGTCGCGCGCTGCGGGGCGCGGCAGCGGATCGGTGATCGGCGGCCGGGTGGCGCTCAAGCTCGACCCCGACCTGCTCGGGCGGCTGGCGCAGCACCTGGACGTGATCCTCGTGTCCGCGACGAACGGCAAGACGACCACGACCCGGCTGATCGCGGAGGCACTCAGGGCCGCGGGGCCCGTCGTGTCGAACGCGCTCGGAGCCAACATGCCCGCGGGGATCACCTCCGCGCTGGCGGGCGGCTCGGACGCGCGGTACGGCGTGATCGAGGTCGACGAGAAGTACCTGGCGGGTGTGGCACGCGACACCACCCCGAAGGTGATCGCGCTGCTCAACCTCTCCCGCGACCAGCTGGACCGCGCGGCGGAGACCCGGATGCTGGCCGAGAAGTGGCGTGAGGGCCTGTCGGGCTCCAAGGCCGTGATCGTGGCCAACGCCGACGACCCGCTGATCGTGTGGGCCGCTTCGTCCTCCCCCAACGTGGTGTGGGTCGCGGCGGGACAGGCGTGGAAGGACGACGCGTGGTCCTGCCCGTCCTGCGGCGGTGTGATGCAGCGCCCCGGTGACGACTGGTTCTGCGGCGATTGCGGTTTCCGCCGGCCCGCGCCCAGCTGGGCGCTGAACGGCGACTACGTCCTGGACCCGCACGGGTCCGCGTGGCCGATCCACCTCCAGCTGCCGGGCCGGGCCAACAAGGCGAACGCCACGAGCTCGGCCGCCGTGGCCGCGGTCTTCGGCGTGCCGCCGCAGGTCGCCCTGGAGCGCATGTACCAGGTGCAGGCGGTGGCCGGCCGCTACGACGTCGTGACCTTCCTCGGCCGTGAGCTCCGGCTCCTGCTGGCGAAGAACCCGGCGGGCTGGCTGGAGACGTTCTCCCTGATCGATCCGCCGCCCACCCCGGTGATCCTCTCGGTGAATGCCCGCGGCGCCGACGGCACGGACACGTCCTGGCTGTGGGACGTCGACTACACCCAGCTCTACGGTCACCCGATCTTCGTGCTCGGTGACCGCAAGCTGGACCTCGCGGTCCGGCTCGAGGTGGCCGGACTGGACTTCCGGGTCTGCGAGACCCTGGACGAGGCCGTCCAGATGGCCCCGCCCGGCCGCATCGAGGTCATCGCCAACTACACCGCCTTCCAGGATCTGCGCCGTCGTGTCGGCAACTGACCCCCGCGCGGGCACCCCCCGGAGAGGACGAAGCATGAGCAACAACAGCCTGCGGCTGGTGTGGGTCTACCCCGACCTCCTCAGCACCTACGGCGACCAGGGCAACGCCCTGGTGGTGGAGCGCCGGGCACGCCAGCGCGGTCTCGACGTGTCACGCGTGGACGTGCGCAGCGACCAGCCCATCCCGACGTCGGGCGACATCTATCTGATCGGCGGCGGCGAGGACCGGCCGCAGCGGCTCGCGGCGGAGCGGCTGCGCCGTGACGGCGGGCTGAGCCGGGCCGCGGCCAACGGCGCGATCATCTTCTCGGTCTGCGCCGGCTACCAGATCCTCGGCCACGAGTTCATCAACGACCTCGGCGAGCGCGAGCCCGGCCTCGGGCTGCTCGACGTCGTCTCGACCCGGGGCGAGGGCGCCCGGTGCGTCGGCGACGTGCTCGGCGACATCGACCCGAACCTGGGGCTGCCGCCGCTGACCGGTTTCGAGAACCACCAGGGCGTCACCCACCTCGGTCCTTCGGCCCGCCCGTTCGCCCGGGTGCGTCTGGGCCGGGGCAACGGCACGGGCGACGGCACGGAGGGCGCGTACAACGACACGGTCTTCGGCACGTACATGCACGGGCCCGTCCTGGCACGCAACCCGCTGATCGCGGACCTGCTGCTGAAGCTGGCCCTGGACGTCAACGCGCTGCCGCCGAGCGACGACCGGTGGTACGAGGCGCTGCGCGCCGAGCGGATCGCCGCGGCGACCCAGCCCGCCTGACACGTCCGTCCTTGCGCGTCCCGTGCGGACCGGCCTCCACGGGGGCCGGTCCGTACGTGCGTGGCCGGTGTACATCCGGTGGACGTCCAGCAGTCGGACAGTGGGTTCGGTCCGGCCACCCCGCGCCGGTAGGGTGGCGGGGATCCAACCGGACGACGTGGTCCGGCGTCGGCCCACGTTGCAAAGGTTTCCCGGGCAATGCGAATTGGTGTGCTCACCTCCGGCGGCGACTGCCCCGGCCTCAACGCCGTCATCCGTTCCGTCGTGCACCGTGCGGTGGTCGACCACGGCGACGAGGTCATCGGCTTCCACGACGGGTGGAAGGGCCTCCTCGAGTGCGACTACCGCAAGCTCGACCTCGACGCGGTCGGCGGCATCCTCGCCCGTGGCGGCACGATCCTCGGCTCCTCCCGTGTCCAGCCCGCGCATCTGCGTGACGGTGTGGAGCGCGCGAAGGGCCATGTCGCCGATCTCGGCCTGGACGCGATCATCCCGATCGGCGGCGAGGGCACGCTGAAGGCCGCCAACCTGCTCTCCGAGTCGGGGCTGCCCATCGTCGGTGTGCCGAAGACCATCGACAACGACATCGCCTCCACCGACGTGACCTTCGGTTTCGACACGGCCGTCGGGGTCGCGACCGAGGCGCTGGACCGGCTGAAGACGACGGCGGAGTCGCACCAGCGGGTGCTGATCGTCGAGGTCATGGGGCGGCACACCGGGTGGATCGCACTGCACTCGGGCATGGCGGCCGGCGCGCACGCCATCGTCGTACCCGAGCGGCCCTTCGACATCGACGAGCTGACCGCCGTGGTCGGCAAGCGCTTCTCGGACGGCAAGAAGTTCGCGATCGTCGTCGTGGCGGAGGGCGCCAAGCCCCGGGAGGGCTCCATGGAGTTCGCCCAGGGCACGAAGGACATCTACGGCCATGAGCGCTTCGCCGGTGTGGCGACGCAGCTCTCCGGTGAGCTGGAGCGGCGCCTCGGCAAGGAGGCCCGCCCGGTGATCCTCGGCCATGTGCAGCGCGGCGGCACCCCGACCGCGTACGACCGTGTCCTGGCCACCCGCTTCGGCTGGCACGCGGTGGAGGCCGCCCACCGCGGTGAGTTCGGCATGATGACGGCGCTGCGCGGCACCGACATCACGATGGTCCCGCTGGCGGCGGCCGTGGAGACCCTGAAGACGGTCCCGGCCGAGCGCTACGCCGAGGCGCAGGTCGTGCTCTGACCCGTCGCGACATTCCCCGGACCGCCCCCGGCCGCACCCGCGGCCGGGGGCGGTTCTAGTCTGGACCGGACAACCGGCACGAAACGGGGACGACCCCAGCGGGAGTGAACAGATGGATCACGGCGGGCACGGCATGAACATGGATCTGCCGCCGTTCACGCTGGGGCGCGGGCTGGAGTTCTCCGCGGACCCGTTCTTCCTGATCGGCTGCGCCGTCGCGCTCGCCCTGTACGGGTACGGGGTCGTGCGGCTGCGCCGGCGGGGCGACGGCTGGCCGGTGAACCGGATCGTGCTCTTCGTCATCGGGGTGCTGTCCATCGCCCTGGTGATGTGCACGGGACTCAACGACTACGGCATGGTCATGTTCAGCGTGCACATGGTGCAGCACATGGTGATCAGCATGGTGTCGCCGATCCTGCTGCTGCTGGGCGCCCCGGTGACGCTGGCCCTGCGGGCGCTGCCCGTGGCGGGCCGGGGCCGTACGGGTCCGCGCGAGCTGCTGCTCAAGCTGCTCCACAGCCGCTACATGAAGATCATCACGCATCCGGTGTTCACGATCCCGCTGTTCATCGCGAGCCTGTACGGGCTCTACTTCACCCCGCTGTTCGACTTCCTCATGGAGTCGAAGACCGGCCACATCGCGATGATGGTGCACTTCCTGGCGGTCGGCCTGGTGTTCTTCTGGCCGATCATGGGCGTCGACCCCGGCCCGCACCGGCCCGGTTACGTGATGCGGATGCTGGAGCTCTTCGCGGGCATGCCGTTCCACGCGTTCTTCGGGATCGCCCTGATGATGGCGAGCCAGCCGATGGTGAAGGCGTACGAGAACCCCCCGGCGTCCCTCGGTATCGATGCCCTGGGCGACCAGTCCGCGGCCGGCGGCATCGCCTGGGCGTTCAGCGAGATCCCGTCCGTGCTGGTGCTGATCGCGCTGGTCTTCCAGTGGTACCGCTCCGACCAGCGGACGGCCAAGCGCTCCGACCGTGCCGCCGACCGGGACGGCGACCAGGAGCTGAAGGCGTACAACGCCTATCTCGCCTCATTGCAGACGCGCGGGCAGTAGCGCCGGGCACGCCCGAGGGGTGACCATGGCTTCACCGGCCGTGCGGCCGGGTGAGGAGCGTGTGCTCATGCCTGGATCCACGAAAACCATGGGAGTGCTCACCGTCGGCGCACTGGTCGCGGTGACGGCGTACACGGTGGCGCTGGGGAGCAACGGCTGGCTCTGGTTCGGCTGGGTGATCCTCGGGCTCGCCACTCTGGGGATGCTCGCCACCCGAGACACCTGAGCGTCACGGAGCGGGTGTCACGCAGCCGGTGTCACGGAGCGGGTGTCACGGAGCGGGGGGACCCTCCCAGGGCGCCTCCTGTTCCAGCTGTGCCGCCAGGGCGAGCAGCACTCCTTCTCCGCCGAGGGGTGCGGCGAACTGGACCCCCACCGGCAGGCCGTCGTCGTCGCGGCCGAGGGGTACGGACATGGCCGGCATCCCGGTGACGTTGTGGACGCTGGTGAAGGCGGAGCAGTCGGACGCGTGCCGGTAGATCGACTCCGGGTCCGTGGTGTCGAGGGTGCCGAGCAGCGGGGTGGGCCGC
This sequence comes from Streptomyces sp. NPDC102451, assembly GCF_044765485.1. NCBI lineage: Bacteria > Bacillati > Actinomycetota > Actinomycetes > Kitasatosporales > Streptomycetaceae > Streptomyces > Streptomyces sp. NPDC102451. The sequence continues at coordinate 36,671 of NZ_JBIWKD010000011.1, forward strand.
GCGAGGGTGGGGCTGAGCAGGACGTCGAACCGGTGGAACGCCGCGCCGACCTCCCAGCCGATCTCCTGCGCGCGCCGCAGCGCACGGCTGACGTCGGCGGCCGGCAGGGCCCGGTAGGTCTCGTACACGACACGGGTGAAGGGCTCGATGTCGTTGTTGGCCAGGGACCTGCCGAGGACGGCGAGCCTGGCCTCGATCTGGGCGACGATGTCGGCTCCCATCAGGACGCCGGAGGTGCGGGCGACGTCGGCGGGCCGGTAGCGGGCCGTGGTCTCGACGACCTCATGGCCGAGGCGTTCGCACAGCAGGCCGGCGGCGCGGGCGGCCCCGGCACACGCGGGGTGCACGTCGGGGCCGTCCGGGAGTGCGGTGAGCAGCCCGATCCGCAGCCGTCCCGGTGCGCGGCGGGCGGTTTCCGCGAAGGGTTCGGCCGGGGGCGGCGCCGTGTACGCGTCGCCGAGCCGCGGGCCGGCGGCGACGTCGAGGAGCAGGGCGCTGTCCCGGACGGTCATGGTGAGGGCGTGGTGTCCGGAGACGAGGCCGGAGAGGGTGGTGGGGCGCGGCGCGGGCGGGACGCGCCCGCGGCTGGGCTTGAGACCGAACAGTCCGCAGGCGGACGCCGGGATGCGGATCGAGCCGCCGCCGTCGCTGGCGTGCGCGACCGGGACCATCCCGGCCGCCACCGCGGCCGCCGAGCCCCCGCTGGAGCCGCCGGGTGAGTGGGAGGTGCTCCACGGGTTGCGGGTGGGGCCGAAGAGCGCCGGCTCGGTGGAGGCGTTGAGGCCCAGTTCGGGGGTGTTGGTGGTGCCGAGGACCACGGCCCCGGCGCGCCGGTAGCGGGCCACCAGTTCGCTGTCGTGCCGGGCGGTCACGTCGGCGAAGAGGCGGCTTCCGCCGGTCGCGGGCAGGCCCGCGACATCGGTCCCGAGATCCTTGACGAGCATGGGGACGCCCCGCAGCGGGCCGTCGGGCAGGCCCGCCGCGACGTCGGCACGGGCGGCCTCGAACCGGGTGTGGACCACCGCACCGAGGGCGGGATCGAGCGCCTGGATGCGGGCGATCGCCTCCTCGGTCACCGTACGGGCGTCGCTCGCGCCGCTCCTGACCGCCTCGGCGGTGGCGACGGCGTCGGGGCGCCTCACGCCACGTATCCGGCGGGCGTGCCCCAGGTCTCACGGCGGGTGGTGGCACGGTCGACCAGGACGCAGCGGGTGCCGGTGAAGTTCGTCGGCATGCACTTGTTGCAGTGGATGCAGAGGGACGGGGTGGCGGCGTCGTCCCGCAGCCGGTTGATCAGGTCGGGCTCACGCAGCAGGGCCCGCGCCATGGCCACGTACTCGAAGCCCTCGCGCATCGCGAGGTCCATGACCGGCCTTCCGGTGATGCCGCCGAGCAGGATCATCGGGAGCTTCACGGCGGCCCGGATCTGCCGGGCGTCCTCCAGGAGGTAGGCGTCCCGGTAGGGGTAGGTCCGCAGGAACCGCTTGCCGACCAGCTTCACGCCGAGCTTGATCGGCTGGGGCATGATCGCGGAGAAGTCGTCGAGCGGGGCGTCGCCCTTGAAGAGGTACATCGGGTTGAGCAGGGAGCTGCCCGCGGTCATCTCCAGGGCGTCCACGGTGCCGTCCTTCTCCAGCCACTGCGTCACCGGGATGGCCTCGTCGAGCCAGAAGCCGCCGGGCACGCCGTCGTCCATGTTCATCTTGGCGATGACGGCGATCCGGCCGCCGACGGCGTCGTGGACGGCCCGCATGATGTCCCGGGCGAACCTGGCCCGGTTCTCCAGGCTGCCGCCGTAGGCATCGGTGCGGTGGTTGATCCTGGGGCTGAGGAAGGAACTGGCGAGGTAGTTGTGGCCCAGGTGGACCTCGACGGCGTCGAAGCCCGCGTCGACGGCGCGGCGTGCGGCCTCGGCATGGGCTTCGGTGATGCGCCGGATGTCGGCGTGGGTGGCTTCCTGGGCCCAGCTGAGGGTGGTGGCGTGGAAGTGCCTGGACGGGGAGAGGGCCGGGGCGCCGTTGCCCTTGGGGTTGGCGACGGGCCCGCCGTGGCCGATCTGGGCGGCGACCGCGGCGCCCTCCGCGTGCACGGCCTCGGTGAGTGTGCGGAGCCCGGGCATCGCCTCGTCCGTCCAGTGGATCTGGTGCCGGTCGGTCCGGCCCTCCTTGGCGACGGCGCAGTAGGCGACGGTCGTCATGCCGACGCCGCCGCGGGCGTAGCCGACGTGGAAGTCGACGAGGTCCTTGGTCACCAGGGACCTGTGGCTGAGCCCCTCGTAGGTCGCGGCCTTGATGATGCGGTTGCGGAGCTTGACGGGGCCCAGCTGGGCGGGGGCCAGGACATCGGGTGTCTCGGTGGCGGTCACGGGTGGTTCCTCCTGGGTTCGGCGTGGTGGCAGGCGATGCGGTGTCCGGGACGGATGTCCCTGAGCGGGGGCTCCTCCTCGGAGCACCGGTCGGTGGCCATCGGGCAGCGGGTGCGGAAGCGGCAGCCCGACGGCGGGTTCAGGGGCGAGGGGAGTTCGGCGACCGGATCCCCGGCCGGGTCCTGGCCGGTGCCGGGGTCGCGCCGGGCCTCGGGGAGGGAGGCGAGCAGCAGCCGTGTGTAGGGGTGGGCGGCCTCGTGCTGCATCCGGTCGGAGGGCAGCACCTCGCAGACCTTGCCGAGGTACATCACCATGACGCGGTCGCTGATGTTCTTCACCACGGAGACGTCGTGGGCGATGAAGACCATGCTCAGCCCGCGCCGCCGCTTGGCCGTCTCCAGCAGGTTGAGGATCTGCGCCTGTACGGACACGTCGAGGCTGGAGACGGGTTCGTCGCAGATCAGCACCTCGGGGTCGAGGAGCAGGGCGCGGGCGATGCAGACCCGCTGGCACTGGCCGCCGGAGAGTTCGTGCGGTCTGCGGTTCCGTACGGTGGCGGGGTCGAGGCCGACGTCTCGCAGGGCCGTGTCGATCCGGGTGTCCTTGTCGCGGGCGTCGTCGCCGCTCCCCCAGATCGAAAGGCCCTCCCACACCAGGTCCTTGACCTTGCGCCGGGGGTTCAGGGCGGAGACCGGGTCCTGCATGATGATCTGCATCCGTGCGCGGGCCCTGCGCAGTTCCTCGGGGGCGAGGCCGGTGAGGGCCGTCCCGCCGAGACGTACGGTGCCCGAGTCCGGGGGCGGCAGCTGGATCAGGGAGCGGCCGACGGTGGACTTGCCGCAGCCGGACTCCCCCAGGATGCCGAGGGTTTCGCCCGCCTCGACCTGGAGGCTGACCCCCGAGACGGCGTGCACCCTGCGGCCGCGCCCGGCGGGGAACTCCACGACGAGGTCCTCGGCGGTGAGTGCGGCCGGCTCCGGGCCCTGTGCGGTGACGGCGGTGCGGGTGGTGGTCATACGGTGGCCTCCTCGGCGGCGCCCAAGGGGTGGTGACAGGCGACGGAACCCCCGGCGTCACGGTCCGCGTCGGGGGCGGAGAGCTGAGGCGTCCCGGTGGTGCAGCGCTCGGTGGCCGCGCCGCAGCGCGGGGCGAACCGGCAGCCGGGTGGCGGGTGCAGCAGGTTGGGCGGGCGGCCCTCGATGGTGGGGAGCAGGGTGTGCGGGGGCAGGTCGAGGCGGGGTACGGACGCGATCAGGGCGCTGCTGTACGGGTGCCGGGGGCGTTCGAACAGGGCTTGCGTGGGCCCGTACTCGACGAAGCGGCCCGCGTACATCACCGCGGCCCGGTCCGTGCGGCCGGCGACGGTGGCGAGGTCGTGGCTGATCAGGACGGTCGCCATCCGCAGGTCCCGGGCGAGCGACTGGAGCAGGTCGAGGATCTGCTTCTGGACGGTGACGTCGAGCGCGGTGGTGGGTTCGTCGGCGATGAGCAGGCGTGGGCCGCAGGCCAGCGCCATGGCGATGACGACGCGCTGCCGCATTCCGCCGGAGAGTTCGTGCGGGTACTGGCGTGCCCGCCGGGCAGGTTCGGGGATGCCGACCTGCCGGAGCAGGTCGACGGCCCGTTCCCGGGCCGCGGAGCGGCTGAGGCCGAGGTGCGCGCGGAGGCTCTCGGAGAGATGCGCACCGACCTTCTTCACCGGGTTCAGTGAGGTCATCGGGTCCTGGAAGACCATGGCGACCTCGGTGCCCCACAGGGACCGCCGCCCCGCGGGGCTCAGGGCGTGGACGTCCCGGCCGCCGAGCGTGACGGTTCCGGAGACGCTGGTGCCCGGGCCGTCGGTGATCAGGCCCATGAGGGTGCGGCCGAGAACGGACTTGCCCGATCCGGACTCGCCGACGATGCCGAGCGTCTCCCCCGCGGACAGCGACAGACTGACGCCGTCGACGGCCTGCACGGGGCCGTGGGGTGTGTGGAAGGCGGTGCGTACGTCGGTGGCGCTCAGCAGGGGCGGTTCGGTGCGGTGCGCGGGGCCCTCGGACAGCGGTGCGGTGGTCACAGTTTCACGCTCCGGGAGTCCCAGCGCCCGCGAGCCTTCTCGCCGACGATGTTGAAGGCGAACACGGTGAGGAAGAGGAAGGTGCCGGGCACGAGCACGATGTGCGGGTGCTCCTCGAAGACCCGGCCCTCCCCTTCGGCAATCATGTTTCCCCAGGTGGGTTCGGGCGGCTGGATGCCGAGTCCGAGGAAGCTGAGGGAGGCCTCGGCGACGATGAGGACCGAGATCATCACGACGGCCAGGGACAGCAGGGGCAGCAGGACGTTGGGCAGCAGCTCGCGCAGCAGGATGCGGGAGCGGGTGGCGCCCATGGCGCGGGCGGCGACGACGAACTCCCGGTTGGCGTAGGCCATGGTGGTGGCGCGGGCCAGCCGGACCATGCCGGGGACGGTGAGCAGCGACAGCGAGAGCGCGACGTTGCGCAGGTGTGGCTGGAGCACGGTGGCCAGGGCGATGAGCAGGATGAGCGGGGGCACGGCGAGCAGCGAGTTGGTGGCGATGCCCACCGCCCGGTCGGTCGCTCTGCCGAAGTAGCCGGCGACCATGCCGACGGCTCCGCCGACGACGGTGCCGATGGCGACCGCGGACAGGGAGATGAGCAGCGAGGACCGGGCGCCGTACAGGGACCGGGAGAGCAGGTCGAGGCCGAAGGCGTTGGTGCCCAGCGGGTGGCCGCCGGTGAACGTCGGGGTGGCGAAGGCGGGTTCGAGGACGGTGGTGGCGACGTCACGGTCCTCGGCGAGCGGCAGCCACGGGCTGAACAGGATCGCGAGGCCGAGCAGCAGGAGCCAGCCGGCGCCGAACCAGAGGACCACGTCGAAGCCGGGTCCCGCCCATCGCCGGCCGAGCCGGAAGGCCCCGCCGAACGTCATGCCCAGACCGAGCAGCGCGACGGCCGCCCTGGCGAGCGGGACGAGTTGGGCCGTGGTCGCGCCGAACACGAGCAGGCCGAGGCCGACGAGGGTGAGCGCCACGGCGGTGAGCAGGCCGGGCGCGAGTGCGGTCCGCGTGCGCGGAACGATGTCAGACATGAACACGTCGCGTCCTCGGGTCCAGGTAGCCGTAGGAGAGGTCGATGCCGGCGTTGATCACCACGTAGATCACGGCGATGGTGAGCACCGCGCCCTGGACCATGGGGTAGTCGCCCTGGCCCGCCGCGTTGACGATGAGCGTCCCCATGCCGGGCAGCGCGAACAGGTACTCCACGACGACCGTGCTGCCGATCAGCCGGCCGAGGCTCAGACCGAGCAGGGTGACCAGGGAGAAGGAGGAGGGGCGCAGCGCGTCGGAGAACAGGATGCGCAGCGGGTTCATGCCTTTGGCGCGGGCGGCGAGGATGAAGTCCTCGCGCAGGGTCACGATGAGATCGCCGCGCAGCACCCGGGCGAACATGGCGAGTTCGGCCAGTGCGACGGTCAGTGCGGGCAGGAAGGCGTGGTGCAGATTGCCCAGCGGGTCGCCCTCGCCGATCCGGATCCATTCGGAACGCGGGAACCAGCCGGCCGAGTCGACCAGGACGAGGATCAGCAGCAGCCCGGCCAGGAAGCTGGGTACGGACAGCACACCGAAGGTGCCGGCGCTGATGGCGCGGTCGGCCGCCGAACCCTCCCGGTACGCCGACCACATGGCCAGCGGCACGGCGATCACCAGGGCGATGAGCAGGCCGAGTGCGGCGATCTCGAAACTGACGGGCAGTGCGGACAGCACCCGGTCGGTGACGTCGCTCTGCGGTGGTACGACGGAGCGGCCGAGATCGCCGGTGAGGGCTCCGCCCAGCCAGTCGAAGTAGCGGGAGACGAGAGGCTGGTCGAGTCCGAGGTCGTGGCGGAGCTCGGCGTATTCGGAGGGCGCCCGGCCCGCCCCGAGTATGTCGGTCGCGGGGTCGCCGGGGAGCAGGGTCACCAGGGAAAACACCCCGATGCTCGCGATGAGGAGCACGCCCGCCAGTTCCAGGACCCGGAGGGCCGGCCGGCGCAGCGCAGCGGGACTCATGGTTCCTCCAGGATCTGCCCGGTGCCGGCTGCGCGGCCCGGGCGGGACGGTTGGGGAGGGGCCGGGCGGGTCACCTGCTGATCCACGCCTCGCCGAAGAGCGCCATGTACTCGTCGGTGGGGACGATGCCGTGGACGTTCTCGCCCCAGGCGGTGAAGGCGGCGCTGGCCCCGAGGTTCACCACGGGGACGTCCTCGTTGAAGAGCGTCTGTACGGCGTCGAGGACCCGCTGCGTCTCGGCGTCGCCGTCGGCGCCCTGCAGCTGTTCGAGCAGCGCGTCCATCTTCGGGTTGGCGTACCCGCCGGGATTGCCGTAACTCCGGGAGTTCAGGACGCTCTGCAGACGGTGGTACGGGTCGCTCTCGGAGATGCTGGCCGCACCGCGGCTGATGTCGAAGTCGTGCTCCACGTAGGTCTTCGCCACCCGGTCGGCGATCGAGGGGACGAGGTCGAGCCGGACGGTGAATCCGACCCGCTCCAGCATGGCCTTGGTGACGACGGCCTTGGCCCGGGAGACGGGGTCGGTGCCGTCCATGTAGGTGAGGGTGCCGTCGTAGCCGTCCTTCTTCGCCTCGGCGAGGAGTTCCCTCGCCCGGTCGAGGTCGATGCCGACGGGCTTCACCCCGGAGTGCAGACGTGACTCGGGCGGGAAGATCTCCTGGCCGGGCAGGCCCTTGCCGTCGTAGGCGCGTTCGGTGTCGAGGTCGGGGTCGAGTGCCAGGGCCATCGCCTTGCGGACGCGCAGGTCCGCGCCGGGCCGGTTCTCGCGGGTGTTGATGGTGATCATGTTGCCGAGGCCGGTGAGGGTCAGTTCCCCGGGGTGGTTCTCCTTCACCGCGTCGTCGACGACGTCGGGGCTGCGCATGTACGTCACGTCGGCGGTGCCGTCGTTCAGCGCCTCCAGCTTGGCGCGGTCCGACTGCGGCCAGGTGAAGCGCAGCGCGTCGAGGTGGGGCTCGCCCTTCCAGTACTTCTTGTTGGCCTTGAGGACCATCTCCTCCTGGGGGGCGTACGTGTCCAGGGTGAAGGGCCCCGCCCCGATCGGCTCGAAGGTCTTCCTGGCGTACGCGGCGGGGGCCACGATCATGCCGGGTGCCTGGGCGAGCATCGCCGGGAAGGTCGCCCAGGGGCTGCGGAGGGTGAAGACGACGGTGGAGTCGTCGGTGGCCTGCGTCCGCGTGAGGTTCGGGGCGAGCAGCGCGGTGTCGGCCCCCTTGTTCTTCTGGTACCACTCGATGCTGCCGATCACGGCTCCGGCGTCGAGGGGGGTGCCGTCGGAGAACGTCACACCGTCGCGGAGCTTCAGGGTCCAGGTCTTCAGGTCGTCGCTGCTGCTCAGTGACCGGGCCAGCCAGGGCTCGTACTGCTTGGCGGCGGTGTCGTAGCGCATCAGCACGTCGTAGACGGCGGCGAGGGCGGAGCCGCCCGACGCGCCCGTGGCGTAGGTGGCGGCGGGGCTGAGGCTGCGGGCCTCGCCGTAGTCCGCGAAGCGCAGGGTGCCGCCACGGACCGGCGTGCCGCCGTCGGGCTGCTCGCCGATGTTCCCGAACACGTAGCGGCCGCGTTCGGCCTTCTGCTTCTTGCCGTCGTCCCCGTCATCGGGTGAGGCGCATGCGGAGGTGAGCATCGCGGCGGCGGCCAGGGCGGCCAGGAGGCGGGCTCTCACCCGTGGTGCTCGCTTCATTTCTTGCTCCAGGTGTCCGGTGCGGGAAGCGGTGAGGCGCGGGGCGGGATCAGGTGGGGGGACGCTACGGCCGCCCAAATCCGGCTGACGTGACGCATCCCACTCACCGGGAGCCGGGCGGGGCGCGAGCACGGCCGGTGGGGCGGCCGTCGTGTCTCCGTCCGCGCCGTGCCGCGGTGTCCCAGTGACCGGAACCGGCCGGGGGGTGGCACCCCCGTCCGGCCGACACTGGCCCCGACCGCGATCCCAGTGGAGTTCACGACGCCCAGGAGTTCCCGATGTCCAGCGAAACGGACCACCGCACCCCCGCCCCCGTGGCCCGGCTCACCGGCCCGGGAGGCCCGTTCGAGCTCTTGGACGACGATGTGCTGGGCACCCGGCTGCCGGTGTTCACCCATCGGCAGCGGGCTCTGCACGAGGTGCTGCACGCCTCCGTCGCCCATGCCGGCCGTGACTACATCGTCACCGCGGACCGGCGGATCACCTTCGCCCAGCACGCCGCCCAGGTCGCCTCGCTGGCACAGGTGCTGAGGGAGGAGTACGGCATCGGCAGGGGCGACCGGGTGGCCATCGCCGCCGCCAACTCGCCGGAGTGGATCCAGACGTTCTGGGCCACCGTGTCGATCGGCGCGGTGGCGGTCGGATTCAACGCCTGGTGGTCGGGGCGCGAGATGGCGCACGGCATCGGCAACGCGGACCCCGCGCTCGTGGTGGCCGACGCCAGGCAGGCGGGGAAGCTGGCCGGCTGCACGGTCCCGGTGCTGTCCCTGGAGGACGACATCGGCCGCTTCGCCGCGGCCCACCCCGGGGCGCCGTTGCCGTCCGCGGACGTCGCCGAGGACGACCCGGCCGTCATCCTCTACACCTCGGGCACCTCGGGGCGCCCCAAGGGCGCCGTACACACTCATCGCAATCTGCTGGCCGTGGTGGAGTACCACCGTCTCAACGACGCGCTGCTCCAGGAGTTCGGCGACCCGCTGGCGCCCGAGGAGCGGGTCTACCTGCTGACGCTGCCGCTGTTCCACATCGCGAGCCTGCACAATCTGGCCGTGCCACGGCTCGCCACGGGCAGCCGTATCGCCCTGCACCAGGGGGCGTTCGACGTGGACGCAGTACTCGGCATGGTCGAGCGGGAACGCGTCACCAACTGGGGCGCGGTGCCCACGATGGCCCACCGGCTGCTCGAACACGGCGGGGCCGACCGGTACGACACGTCGTCGCTGACGGCTTTCGCGCTGGCCTCCGCCCCGTCGTCCACCGAGTTCAAGGAGCGGCTGCGCAGGAACCTGCCGTTCGCGAAGGACTCGCTGGTGGACAGCTACGGGCTGACCGAGACGTGTACCGGTATCGCCGCGGCGAACCCGGTCGAGCTAGCGGCCGCCCCGGGGACCCTCGGCCGGCCCGTCGTCGGCGTGACCCTGGAGATCCGCGACCCCGCCGGCCAGGTGCTCGGCGAGGGCGAGGAGGGCGACATCTGGGTCCGCAGCGTGTACAACATGCTGGGTTACTGGCGCGACCCGGAGGCCACCGCCGGGGCCGTGGACGCCGAACGCTGGTTGCGCACCGGGGACATGGGGCAGTTGCGTGAGGGCCGGCTGTATCTCAGCACCCGCCGCTCGGACCTGATCATCCGGGGCGGCGAGAACATCTACCCCGCCGAGATCGAGACCGTCCTCACGGAGCACCCGGACGTCCGGGAGTGCCTGGTCCTCGGTGTACCGCACCCCGACCTCGGCCAGGAGGTGGGCACGGTCGTGGTGCTCAGGGCCGGCTCGACGGTCACCGAGGAGGCACTGCGGGAGTACGCGGCGAACGAACTCGCCTACTTCAAGGTGCCCGAGCGGTGGCGGCTGACCACCGAGGAGCTGCCGCGCAACGCGACCGGCAAGGTGATCCGGCGCGGGGTGCGGGTCTGAGGCGCGTTCCCGGACCGGACCCACCGTTGCCCCGGCCGCTCGCCCGAAGCGGCCGGGGCACCGGTGGGTCGTCCTCTCAGGAGTCCGCGGATCCCCGCAGGGTCGCCTCGGCGCCCCCGTCGACGTACACCACCTGCCCGGTGATGTGGCTGTTCTCCCCGGAGGCCAGGAACATCACGGCCCGTGCGACGTCCTCGGGCCGCAGATAGCCGTTGAGCGGCATGGGGACCGCCGCGTCCATGAGCTTCTTCATCTCCGGGTCGGCGAAGACCGGGGCGCTCATGGGGGTGAGGACGGTGCCGGGGGCGACCACGTTCACGGGGATTCCGGCGTCGGCCCAGCCCTCGGCGACGGCGGTACGCCGCGCCCACCGGGCGAGCGCCGCCTTGGACGAGGGGTACAGCTGCCGTGCGCGGCCGTCGGCCACGGCCCGCTCCGCATGTGCCAGGGCCGCGGCCTCGTCGCCGGCGAGGCAGGCGGCGACGACGTCGGGGTCGCTGGGCCGGGTCCCGGAGATGGAGCCGATGACGACAGCCCGGGGACGCTCGGCGGCGGCGAGCGCGGGCCGCAGCGCCGTCAGGAACTCGGTGGTGCCGAAGTAGTTGACGCTCACCATGGCGGTTCCCGGTACGGAGGTGCCGGCGCAGGTGACGACCGCGTCCACGACGCCGCCGGCCGCCTCGACGGCCGCCCCGGCGCCGGCGCTGCGGCCCTCCGGGCTGGACAGGTCCGCGTCGATCTCGCCCCCGTGGAGATCCACCCCGATCACCCGGTCTCCCTGGGCACGGAGCAGAGCGGTGAGTGCGGCACCGATCCCGGAACCGGATCCGGTGACGACGACGTTACGGGGCATGGGTACTCCTCAGATCGACCGAAGGCGCGACGCGGGGCCCGGCCCGCCGGGGCGGACACACTGTCCCCGGGGCGGCCCCCTGCGCACCGTAGGGAGCCCGGCCCCGCACGGGCGTGCGGCTTCCCGCCCACCGGGACGGACCCCCTGCGTGCGGGGCGCGTGGACTTGGATGGCGGCTCGTCCCTGTGTCCCGTCCTGACCGAGAGGTTGCCCATGCGGCTCGGCATCAACAGTCCCGTCGTCACGGCCGTTCCCGGCGTGCACTCCCCATGGGAGCGCACCGCCGGAATCGAGGAGCTGGGGGCGGTCGCCGAGGCCGCGGACCGGCTCGGCTTCGACCATCTGACCTGTTCGGAACATGTGGCGGTGCCCGTCGAGGTCGCCGGACAGCGCGGCGGCACCTACTGGGATCCGCTCGCCACCTTCGGATATCTGGCTGCCCGGACCCACCGGATCCGGCTCGCCACCCAGGTCCTGGTGCTCGGCTACCACCATCCGCTGGCGCTCGCGAAGCGCTACGGCACCCTGGACCGCGTCTCTGGCGGGCGGCTCGTGCTGGGGCTCGGTGTCGGCAGTCTGGAGGAGGAGTTCCGGCTGCTGGGTGCGGAGTTCGAGGGCCGGGGTGCGGTCGCCGACGACGCGGTCGCGGCGCTGCGGGCCTCGCTGTCCATGCGTGAACCCGCGTACCACGGGGAGCACTTCGCCTACGAGGGGCTCGTCGTGGAGCCGCACGCGGTGCAGGCCCGGGTGCCGCTGTGGATCGGTGGCCGCACCGCGCGCTCCCTGCGCCGGGCGGTGACGCACGGCGACGGCTGGGTGCCGTTCGGGCTGCCGCTGGAGCGGCTGCGCGAGATGGTCGGTGCCGCCTCGCTCCCGGAGGGCTTCGAGGTGGTGCTGAGCGCAGGCCGCCCCCTCGATCCGTCCGGCGACGCGGAGGGTACGTCGACGGCGCTGCGGAAGGTGTCCGAGGCCGGTGCCACGCTGGCCGGCGTGTCGCTGAGCGCCATGTCGGTGAGCCATTACCTCGAACAGCTGGAGGCGCTCGCCGCGATCGCGGGCGTCACGGCGGCTCCGGAGGTGCGGGCATGAGCGAGGACCGGCTGGCGGCGGTCGAGGCTCGGCTGGCGCTCCTGGAGGACGAGCGCGACGTCGCCCGTGCGATGGCCTCGTACGGGCCCCTGGTGGACGGCGGCGACGCGGACGGGGTCGCGGCCCTCTGGGCACCTGACGGTGTGTACGACATCGACGAGATCTTCCTCGCGGGTGCGGAGCGGATCCGCGAGATGGTGCGCTCCCCCGCGCACCAGGGCTGGATCAGGCAGGGCTGCGCGCATGTCGTGGGTCCGCCGCACATCACGGTCGAGGGCGACGCCGCCGTTGCGGTGTGCCACTCGCTGATGGTGGTGCGCGATGAGGGCCGGTACGTCGTGCGCCGGGCCACCGCCAACCACTGGCGGTTGCGGCGCACGGAGGCGGGCTGGAAGGTGGTGACCCGGACCAACCGGATCCTGGACGGCCGCCCGGAGTCCCCCGCGCTGCTGGTCCGAGGGGTACGGGGCGAGCCCGCCGGTCCCTGAACGCGGCGCTTTGAACGGCGAGGTGACGTGACGTCACCCCGCCGTACGCAGGTGGGTCAGTGCGCCCCGTAGACCGGCTGCGGCGTCTCGGCCCCGGCGAGCAGTCCGGACACCGCCGCGCCGGCCTCGGCCGGACTCCAGCGGGCGCCCTTGTCGGCGGTGGGTCCCGGCCGCCAGCCCTCCATCACGGTGATCCGGCCGGCCTCGGCCTCGAAGACCCGGCCGGTCACCCCGGCGGACGCGGCGGAGCCCAGCCATACGACGAGCGGCGAGACGTTCTCCGGGGCCATCGCGTCGAACGCCCCCTCCCCGGGCGCCGCCATGGTCGCGGCGAAGGTCTCCTCGGTCATACGGGTCCGGGCGGCCGGGGCTATCGCGTTGACCTGGACCCCGTAGCGGCCCATCTCGGCGGCGGCCACCAGGGTCAGACCGACGATGCCCGCCTTGGCGGCGGCGTAGTTGCCCTGTCCGACACTGCCCAGCAGCCCTGCTCCGGAGCTGGTGTTGACGACCCGCGCCTCGGGTGTCCTGCCCGCCTTGGCCTCCGCCCGCCAGTGGGCCGCGGCGTGCTTGAGCGGCAGGAAGTGGCCCTTGAGGTGGACCCGCATCACCGCGTCCCAGTCGTCCTCGTCCAGGTTGACCAGCATCCGGTCGCGGAGGAATCCGGCGTTGTTGACGAGGGTGTCGAGCCGCCCGAAGGAGTCGAGCGCTGTGGCGACGAGCGAGGCCGCTCCCTCGGAGCTGGCGATGTCACCGCCGTGGGCGACCGCTTCGCCCCCGGCCGCGCGGATCTCCGCCACGACCTGCTGGGCAGGGCCGTCGCCCGCGCCGGAGCCGTCCGGCCCCACGCCCAGATCGTTGACGACGACTTTCGCGCCCTCGGCGGCGAGGGCCAGCGCATGGGCGCGGCCGAGTCCACGGCCCGCTCCGGTGACTGCGGCGACGCGTCCGGCGCACAGGGCGGTCGGTGAGGTCATGACGGGTGTCCTTTCGACGGGCGACGGGCCACGGCCGGGGAGCGGAGCCGGTACCGCTGAGTGGCACGGCGCCCTCCCACGGCGTCCTTATCGCTGCTACCTTCGGGCCCTAACAAACGTTTGGTGGAAAGGTAGCTGATCTGCTCATGGGTGTCTCCACCTCCGTCCCACGCGACGGTGTCGCCGTCGTCACCGTGGACTTCCCTCCGGTCAACGCCCTGCCGGTTCGGGGCTGGTACGACCTCGCGTCGGCGGTGCGCGCCGCCGGGGCCGATCCGGACATCCGCTGTGTGGTCCTCACCGCCGAGGGCCGCGGCTTCAACGCGGGCGTGGACATCAAGGAAATGCAGCGCGCGGACGGGCCCGAGGCGCTGATCGGCGCCAACCGGGGCTGCTTCGAGGCGTTCGCCGGGGTCTACGAGTGCGAGGTCCCGGTGATCGCCGCCGTGCGGGGCTTCTGCCTGGGCGGCGGTATCGGCCTGGTGGGCAACGCGGATGTGATCGTGGCGGCCGATGACGCGGTCTTCGGCCTGCCGGAGCTGGACCGGGGCGCCCTCGGCGCGGCCACCCATCTGGCCCGGCTCGTCCCCCAGCACCTGATGCGGACCCTCTACTACACCTCCCGCACCGTGACGGCCGCCGAACTGCACGGGCACGGTTCGGTCTTCAGGGTCGTCCCGGGTGAACAGCTCATCGGCGCCTCACTCGAACTGGCCGGGGAGATCGCCGCCAAGGACGGATATCTGATCCGGCTGGCCAAGGCCGCCATCAACGGCATCGACCCCGTCGACGTACGCCGCAGTTACCGCTTCGAGCAGGGCTTCACCTTCGAGGCCAACCTCAGCGGCGTCGCCGACCGGGTGCGCGCGGGCTTCGGCACGGACAAGGAGCAGCAGGCGTGACTCAGGACAAGACGATGACGGCCGACGAGGTCGTCGGCCGGCTGGGGAGCGGCATGACGCTCGGCATCGGCGGCTGGGGCTCGCGCCGCAAGCCGATGGCCCTGGTCCGGGCGCTGCTGCGCTCGGACGTCACCGATCTGACCGTGGTGTCGTACGGCGGCCCGGACGTCGGGCTGCTGGCGGCGGCGGGGAAGATCCGCAAGCTGGTCGCCGCGTTCGGGACGCTCGACTCGATCCCGCTGGAACCGCACTTCACCGCCGCCCGGCAGCGTGGCGCGTTCGAGTTCGCCGAGCTCGACGAGGCGATGATGATGTGGGGCCTGACGGCGGGCGCGCAACGGCTGCCGTTCATGCCGGTGCGCGCGGGCCTGGGTTCGGACCTGATGGAGGTCAACCCCGCTCTGCGTACGGTCACTTCGCCGTACGAGGACGGGGAGGAGCTGGTCGCGGTCCCGGCCCTGCGCCTGGATGCCGCCCTGGTCCATCTGAACCGCGCGGACGCGCAGGGCAACGGCCAGTACCTCGGCCCCGACCCGTACTTCGACGACCTGTTCTGCGAGGCCGCCGACCAGGCGTACGTCTCCTGCGAGCGGCTCGTGGAGACCGCGGACCTGCTGAAGGAGCACGGGCCGCAGACCCTGCTGGTGAAGCGGCTGTTCGTGGACGGGGTCGTCGAGACGCCCAACGGCGCGCACTTCACGTCCTGCGCGCCCGACCACGACCGGGACGAGGCCTTCCAGCGCGCCTACGTCCGGGCCGCCCGCGACCCGGAGGCGTGGCCCGCCTTCGTCGCACGGTTCCTGTCCGGGGACGAAGCGGCCTACCAGGCAGCCGTCACCGCGTTCCACGAGGAGGAAGCATGAGCGTCACCGGGAGCACCGGCCTCGCGGCGGCGAGCCGCGCCGAGTACTGCGTGGTGGCCTGCGCCGAGGCGTGGCGGGACGCGGGGGAGATCCTCGCCAGCCCCATGGGGACCGTCCCGGCGATCGGGGCGCGCCTGGCGAAGCTCACCTTCTCGCCGGACCTGCTGCTGACGGACGGGGAGGCACTGCTGATGGGCGACACCCCCGCGGTGGGGTCGGGGCCCGGGAGCATCGAGGGGTGGCTGCCCTTCCGCCAGCACCTGACGCTGACCGCCACCGGCCGCCGGCACGTGATGATGGGGGCGAGCCAGATCGACCGGCACGGCAACCAGAACATCTCCTGCATCGGTGACTGGGCCCGGCCCGCGCGGCAGTTGCTCGGGGTGCGCGGAGCACCCGTCAACACCCTCAACAACTCGACGAGTTACTGGATCCCCAAGCATTCGGCGCGTGTTTTCGTGGAGCACGTCGACATGGTCAGCGGGGTCGGGTACGAGCGGGCGGCCGCGGCGGGCCCCTCCGCGACCCGCTACCACCGCATCCCCGAAGTCGTCAGCGATCTGGGCGTCTTCGACTTCGAGACCCCCGGCCGCACGATGCGGCTGCGTTCCGTGCACCCCGGCGTGAGCGTCGAGCAGGTCACCGGGGCCACCGGGTTCACTCTCGCGGTCCCGGACGATGTGCCGTTCACCCGTGAGCCCACCCAGGCCGAACTCCGGCTGATCCGTGAGGTCATCGACCCGAAGGGGCTGCGCGAGCGGGAGGTCCCGGCATGACCGGGCCCACGCCGTTCCCCACCCGGCTCACCGAGCTGACCGGGGTCCGCCACCCGATCGTGCAGACCGGGATGGGGTGGGTGGCCGGCCCCCGGCTGGTGTCCGCCTCCGCGAGCGCGGGCGCGCTCGGCATCCTGGCCTCCGCGACGATGACCGTCGGGCAGCTGCGCACCGCGGTCCGCGAGGTCAAGTCCCGTACGGACGCCCCGTTCGGCGTCAATCTGCGCGCCGACGCGGCGGACGCGGGTGAGCGCGTGCGGATCATCGTCGACGAGGGCGTACGGGTGGCGTCGTTCGCGCTCGCCCCCTCCAAGGACCTGATCGCCCGGCTCAAGGACGCCGGCGTCGTCGTCATCCCCTCCGTCGGCGCCCGCCGGCACGCGGAGAAGGTCGCCGCGTGGGGGGCGGACGCGGTGATGGTCCAGGGCGGTGAGGGCGGCGGCCATACGGGCGAGGTGGCCACCACCGTGCTGCTCCCCCAGGTCGTGGACGCCGTGGACATCCCGGTGATCGCGGCCGGCGGCTTCCACGACGGCCGGGGTCTGCTCGCCGCGCTCGCCTACGGGGCGGCCGGCATCGGGATGGGGACGCGCTTCCTGCTCACCTCCGACAGCACCGTCCCCGACGCGGTGAAGGCGAAGTACCTGGCCGCCACCGTCAAGGACGTCACGGTCACCCACCAGGTGGACGGCCTGCCGCACCGCATGCTCCGTACCGCCATGGTCGACTCGCTGGAGCGCTCCGGCCGTGTGACCTCGACGCTGCGGGCGCTGCGGCACGCCTCGGCCTTCCGGAAGGAGACGGGTGCGAGCTGGCCCCGGCTGGTCCGCGACGGACTGGCGATGAAGCACGGCAAGGAGCTGACCTGGAGTCAGGTGCTGCTGGCCGCCAACACCCCGATGCTGCTCAAGGCCGCGCTGGTCGAGGGGCGTACGGACCTCGGAGTGATGGCCTCGGGCCAGGTGGCGGGGCTGATCGACGATCTGCCGTCCTGCGCGGAACTGGTCGACCGGATCATGGCCGAGGCGCGGGCGGCGCTCACGTCGCTACCCGGGTCCTGCTGATCCGGCGGCGCGCCTTCCGAGCAGGTATTCCGCGGTGACCGCGACCCCTCGGTCCTCGTCGTGCGACAGCTCCTCCAGGGCGCGTGCGGTCGTGGCGCCCGGGATGTCCGCGAGGGCCTGGGTGAGCCGTCGGCGTACGGCCGGACCGGCGGCCGGGTGGGCGAGGCGGCCGATGAGACCGTCCGCGATCCGGTCCGCCAGGGCCGGACTGCCGGCCAGTGCGCTCAGCGCATCGGCCGCATCCACGTCCCCCGTCTCCTCGACGACCATGTCGAGGAGCGTCGGCACCGCTTCGGCCACCCCGCGTGCCCCGAGCTCCAGGGCCGCGTGACCGCGGACGGCGAGGTCGTCGCTCGCGAGAGCACTCCGCAGCAGTGCGGTCACCTCGTCCCCCGGAATCTCGGCGAGGGCCTGCACGGCGCGCTCGCGTACGTCGGCGACCGGTGAGGCGAGCCCTTCCGCCAGCAACCGCGTTCCGTCGTCGCCCGATCGGGCCAGGGCCCACCGGAACGCACCGGCCGCATGCGGGTCCGCCTCGCGCAACGCCGCTTCGACCAGCGCTTCCACCGGCACCGCCTCGTCGACCGAGGACAGGGCGGCGCGCTGGCGCCGCCCGGCACTCTCCGACGTCAGCCCCTGGAGCAGTGCCACGGTCCGGAGGACGTCCTCCCAGCCGGCGGGCTGCGCGGCACCGATCCGGCCGAGGCGCGTGAGCAGCTCCGTCTCACGTGCGATGCGCTCCCGGGTCTCGCGGATCAGGTCCTCGACGAGCGTGGCGGGCGTGAAGCCGGGATCGTCCAGTGCGCGGCCGACGTCCCGCAGGGACAGCCCGAGCGACCGCAGGCTCTCGATGTGGAAGATCCGCCGGATGTCCTCGTCCGCGTACTCCCGGTAGCCGCCGCCGGTCCGCCCCGTCGGCCGCACCAGCCCGAGCGACTCGTAATGCCGGAGCATGCGGGCGCTGACCCCGGACCGCCGTGCCACCTCACCGATCAACACGGGCTACTGCCCCTCCTCTCCACCCGTACCGAGGGCCACCACGCGCTTCGCCTCCTCGATCGCGAATCCGAACCCGGCGTCCGGGTCCTGCAGCAGCCGTTCCGTGGCGAGCGCGTGTGCGCGTACGCCGGGGGCGGGGCCCGCTGCCGCCGCGTGCAGGACCGGCAGGATCACCTCACCGAGCGCGACGAGCGCCCGGCTGAGACTGAGCTGCATCTCCCGCCCGCCACGCCCGAGTTGCATCGCCAGGGCGTCCGCGAGCTCACCCTCCTCGCCGGGTGGCACCAGCACGACCGCCGCCCTCCAGGCGCTCCGCGCCACCTCGTCCTCGGCATCGGACAGCAGAGCCCGTGTGATCACCGGCCACGCCTGCCGGTCCCCGATCTTGGACAGCGTGTGGAGGGCCTGGCTCCGTGCCTGGGCACGTTCCGAGCGGACCTCACCGACAAGCTCGGGGACCGTCGCCGCGGGCGAGTGACGGGTCAGCGCCCAGGTGAGCATCTCACGCACCTGGAAGTCGGGTTCGACCGCGCAGCGTTCGAGGAGCTTGGCGACGAAGCGGGGGTCCGGCGTCGTACCGACCCCCATCGCCGTCCGCAGCCGCACCGCCGAGCGGTCGGCCTCCAGCCCCTGAAGGGCGCGCGTCACATCCGTGTCCTGCATCGGCAGGGTCATCGCTACCACCTCCTCGGACCCACTGAAGACCTTGCCACGGTGACAGGGTCAAGCCGTGGGCCGACGCGTGCGCACGCCACGTAGGCTGCCCCGGTCGAGAAAGCACAGCAGGGGGAGACCGCAGGTCATGGCTACGGGGATACAGGGGCGGCGGTGGCTGCCCAGCGGGCGTGCGCTCGGGATCGTGGCGGTGGTGCTCGCCGTCGTCGCAGGCGCCGGCTGGCTGGCCAAACCGGTGTGGCAGCCGTGGTGGTACGCCGCGACGCTGTGCGGGGGCAACCTGTCGGGCGGCGAACTCGCCGAACTGCTGCCGAACGAACGGCTGCAGGCCGCCAAGGACACCTTCGGCTCCGGGCACGGCTTGCTCAGATGCGGGGTGGACGAGAGCGACGGCAAGCACTACGTGCTCGATGTCGAGGCGGAGATCGACACGGGCGAGCCGCTGGGTCCGCTGGCCATGGAGATTACCGTCCCCAGGGACCTCGACTACGTCTTTCCGGGCTCGGTCCCAGGATTCTACGGCGAGTTCGGCCCCGTGATCATTCAGGAGTGCCCGAAGCTCGGCCGCGACTCCGAGGGCCGCACACGGCGCCTCGTCACCAAGGTGTTCGCCCACGGGGTGGAGAGCGCCCCCTCACGCCAGTCCCTGCGTACGGCCGTGCGTATCGCCAACGGCGCCGGTGCCGAGATCGGCTGCGGGGCAGACCCTTTGCCGCTTCCGGACCGCGTCGAACCCACCCGGAAGTTGTCCGTGAGGCAGGCGGAGGGCACGATGTGCGGCTGGCTGGGCCAGGGCACGCTGCCCGGGAGCCCGTCCGGCAAGCAGTGGCAGGTCGTCGCGCCCACGGACGAGCGGGCCACGATCACCAGCTGCTCGCTGATCGACTCCGGGACGGGCGAGCCCGCCGTGAACCTCACGGGCTGGTACGGCGATTGGACGGACAAGCCTTTCGAGCGACTGCTCCTGTCCAACGTGCAGATCCCGAAGACGCACAGCGCCCACGACGCACTGCTCGGCGAGAACCTCGGCCGCGCCAAGGCCCGGTGCGCCGGGGAATCCGCCAACTTCCTCGCCACCAGCTACGCCCGGGACCGCTCCCGATCGGCGCTGCCGATGAGTGAGGTTCGGCAGCTCCTCGACAGGTTCGCGGCGGACCAGGCCGAGCACCGGGACTGCACAGGTCTGGAGCTCCCCGGCCGCACAGTCCACCCGGACGCGGACTGACAGCCCCTCCGCCGGGGAAGCCGCGGCGCGGAGACGCAATCTGAGAGTTGACTCTCACATATCGCGAGAGGAGACTCTCACGTCATGGACTCCAGTAATCGCCTGGGCGATATCGAGATCAGTGATCCGCAAGCGATGCGGGCGTTGGCGCACCCGGTGCGGCTGGCGATCCTCGACCGTCTGCGGCAGCACGGGCCCGCGACCGCGACCGAGCTCGCGCCGGACGTGGGAGCGACTCCGTCGGTCACCAGCTGGCATCTGCGCCACCTGGCCGGCTTCGGACTGGTGCGCGACAGCGAGCCCGGCCCGGACCGCCGCCGGAGGAGGTGGGAGGCGGTGGCACGCGGCTTCCGGTTCGCGACGCCGCAGGATCCGGCCGACGAGGAGGGCCGGTCGGCCGCGCGCGTCCTGTCGGAGCAGATGTTCCTGCGCCATGCGGACCTGCCGGGCCGGTGGGCGGAAGAGGTCGAGCCCGGTCTCGAACCGGAGTGGCGGAGGCTGGCGGGGCTGGCCAGCACCCGTCTCGTCGTCTCGGCCGAGGAACTCGCCGCCATCGAGGACGGGATCGAGCGCGTCCTCGCGCCGTACGTCACGCGCGACCCTGCCGAGCGGCCGGCCGACGGCCGAGGTGTCCAGCTGATGCGCTACGTGCTGCCGGAAGGTGCCGAGGAGCAGCCCGGGCAGACGCCGTGAACTCCCCGGGCCCGACCGCCTCGGCGTCGCTGTGGCGGGACCGGCGCTTCCGCCGCTTCTGGGCCGGCAACACGGTCTCGCAGTTCGGCGACCGGATCACCGAACTGGCCCTGCCGCTGATCGCCGTGAGCGCCCTGGACGCCTCGGCGAACCAGGTGGCATGGCTGACCGCACTCATCTGGACCCCGAACCTGCTCGCGATCCTCCTGGGTGCCTGGGTCGACCACCGGGCCCGCAAGCGCCGTCTGATGATCCTCGCCGACCTGGTGCGCGCCGCAGTGCTGCTGAGCGTCCCGGCGGCCTTCCTCCTCGGGGCGGTGACGCTCGGTCAGTTGTATGTCGTCGCGCTGCTCACGGGCGCGGCCGGCGTCCTGTTCAACACCGCCTACCCGCCGTTCTTCGTGGGCCTCGTGCCCCGCGAGTCCTACGTGGACGCGAACAGCAGACTCAGCGCCGGCCGCTCCGCCTCCTACGTCGTCGGCCCGGCCATCGGTGGTGCGCTGATCCAGGTCCTCACCGCCCCCGTGACCCTCGTCGTCGATGCCCTGACCTTCCTGGCATCGGCGGTCCTGATCGGCCGTGTCCCGGTCGACGAACCGCCCGTGGCCGCCGACAGCACGGCACCGTCCGTGGTGCGGCGCGCAAAGGACGGGCTGGCCCTCGTCGTACGTCACCCGGTGCTGCGGGCGAGTCTCGGATGCGCGGCGACCGTCAACTTCTTCACCTTCGTCGCGGGCAGCGGGCTGATCGTGCTGTTCGCCAGCCGGAACCTCGGACTGTCCGCAGGAGTCATCGGTATCGCGTTCGGCGTCGGTGCCACGGGCTCCCTCCTCGGCGCCCTGGTCGCTCCGGGGATCTCACGGCGCTTCGGCGTGGGGCGCAGCATCGCCGTGGGCGCGGTGCTCTTCCCCGCACCGATCGCCGTCGCCGCCGTCGCGGCCGGTCCGTTCTGGCTCGGCGCCGGGGCTCTGGCCGCGTACCAGTTCCTGTCCGGCTTCGGTGTCATGCTGTTCGACGTCAACCTCAACGCCCTTCAGACCACCGTGATCCCCGACAGCCTGCGCAGTCGCGTGGCCGGCGCGTACAGCACGATCAATTACGGGATACGCCCCGTCGGTGCCGTCGTCGGAGGTCTCCTGGCCACCGCGGTCGGGCTGAGGGCCACGCTCCTCATCGCCGCCGTGGGCGGAGCCCTGTCGCTGCTCTGGCTCCTGCCCTCGCCGATACCCCGCATCCACTCCCTGACGCCGGACAGGACCGCGGACGCTGCCGGTTGACGCCGTGCTCGACAAGGGATGAGACCGGAGTCGGACATGTGTACGGTGAGGCGGGTCGTCAAGTCCCGGCGGATCGGGGCGTGGACGTCCGGTTCCGGGTCCGGCGCGAAGGAGTTCCGTGAAGCACAGCATGGTCCTCGTGGCCCTTTTCGTCGTGCCGGGCCTCTGGGGAGCAGCCACCCTGGGGAGCGCGCTGACGGCGTCGACGGAGATCGTATGCCCCGGGGAGAACGTCCACGAGGACGGTGAGGAGCATCCGGGCCCCATGCGGCCGGGGGACACCGGGTGCGCGGTGCTCGACGGGAACACCTCCGTCGGGACGCGTACCTACGAGCAGCAGCGGCGGGTCCAGTCCCTGGAGCGGCGCCACGACGCCCGGAACGGCGCCCTGGTCCTCGCGTACGGTGTCACGGGCGGGCTCCTGGTGTGGCGTGGTCGGCACCCCAGGTCCGACCGGGACTGATCCCGGCGCCGACGCCGCGCGCCACAACCGCACTCGTCCTCAGCCCTTCGGCGCCCTGCGTTCCCATGCTTCCCTGACCTCCAGGGGGATCCGCCCCCTGGGCGGCACGTCGTAGCCGCGGGCCCGTGCCCACGAGCGGATCGTCCCGGAGTCGACGGGCCTGGCGTCGGAGAAGGGGACGGGCTTGCGGAGGGCGGGGCGTGCGGGTGCGAAGCGGGCGGATGCCTCGGCGAGGTCCGGCGCGAACAGGGGGACCCGGATCCGGCCGCCGAGCACGGCGGCGAGGAAGGCGGTCAGGGTCCCGTCGTAGGTGAACCAGCCCGGTCCACGGGCCTCGTTGACCGCGATGCGCCAGCGGTCGGGGTCGCCCGCGGGGTCCGTGATCCAGAAGAGGTACTCACCGTTGCCGGTTCCGGCGCACGCGAAGAGCGTCTCGGGGTCGTACGGAACGGGATGCGTCCCCTGCTTGTGGTCCTTGCGCAGCTGAGCCCGGATCCGGCCGGGCATGGGGCCCGTGAGGTCGACGTACTCGGTCACGCCGTGCGGGTGGTAGACGTGCACGTAGTCGTTGAACACCCCGGGCCCGTAGCGGTCGGCCAGCTGTTTGTAGTCCTGCGGCAGCGGTGTGCCGAGGTTCGCCTCGACGGTCGCCCAGTGGATGTCCATGGCCTGGCCCGGAGGCGGGCAGAGCGTGGTGAGAGCGGTCATTGCGGCCATCGGTTTCCTGAAGCTCCAGTCCTGGACCGTGATCATCCGGCCGGCGGCGGCGTCGGGGCGTCGGATCCTGGGCCCAGTGTGGCGGAAGAGCGGGACGGGTCGCACGACATATGGGGCTATGAACCCCGTACGGGCGCCGGGGCGGTCCCACGTTCGGACAGGAGCCGCATGACGCGGCCGACCATCGCGAGCCTCTCGTCGACCGTGGCGTCGCCGGGAACCTGGATCTTCGCGCCCGCGTAGGAGAACGCGCCCTCGGCCGCGCGGAGACAGCGGCGTACCTCGTCGGAGTCCATGAGGGAGGCGGGCTCGTCCTCGGTGAGGGGCAGATGCGCGTCCGCCCACGGTCCCCCGAAGTCGTTCGCGGTCGGCCCGGCGCCGGAGAACACGATGCCCTCCAGCAGGCCCTCCGAGGCCAGCCGGCCGATCTGGGCGAGCGGCCGGCCCGGGTCCTGCGCCTCGATCGCCGAACGGCCCCAGTTGACGGTGATGCCGATCCCGCCCTCGCGTGCGAGGGGGATCTCGTCCTCCAGCGGCAGGAACCGCTTCTCGCCCGGGACGGCCGGCGCGTACGCGTCGCAGTGCTCCAGGACGAGGCGGGTGGACCAGGCGCCCGCGGCGGGTACGCTCGCCGCGATCTCGTCCAGGGAACGAGCGAACATCTCTCCCACCGCGGTCTTCGAGGGCGCGGTGTGGATGTGAATGACCGAGACCGACTGCTCGCCGGTGAGCTGGTTCATCTCCTCGGCGGCGATGCGGGCCTCGCGGAGGAACGCGAGCGCTGCCCGTCGGCCGTCGTGGTCCCCGGAGGCGAGCCCGAAGGTGCCCGAGGCCCCGACACGCGTCATCGTGCCGGGAATCAGGGTGATCACCGAGCGGGTGAAACGGCCGCGCAGCTGTGCGGCCAGCCAGCGCACGTCCTCACCGAGGCCGTCGCGGAAGGGGATCTCCAGCCCGTCGGCGATCCCCCGGCCGGCGAGCCCGTCGTAGAAGTCTTCCTGGTCGGCGCGCAGGGAGGGCAGCGCCGCATACGCGCCCACCAGGGCGACGGGCCGTTCTGTGTTCATGGTGTCGGGTCTCCCAGGCTGATGAATCGCGCGGACCAGGTGCGTCGGCGCTGCCGCAACCTCGTCCAGCCGTGCCGACAGGGCGACCCTACCTAAGATCAGACGTCAGATGTTCTGGGATCGGCGAGCCGGTGATCAGAGGCGCTCGATGATGGTGACGTTGGCCTGCCCGCCGCCCTCGCACATCGTCTGGAGGCCGTAGCGGCCGCCGGTGCGCTCCAGTTCGTGCAGGAGGGTCGTCATCAGCTTGGTGCCGGTGGCGCCCAGCGGGTGGCCCAGCGCGATGGCGCCGCCGTTGACGTTGACCTTGTCAGGATCGGCCCCGGTCTCCTTCAGCCAGGACAGGACGACCGGCGCGAAGGCCTCGTTGATCTCCACCAGGTCGATGTCACCGATGGACATCCCGGCCTTCTTCAGTGCGTACGCCGTCGCCGGGATGGGTGCCGACAGCATCCGGATCGGGTCCTCGCCGCGCACCGACAGGTGGTGGATGCGGGCGCGGGGCGTGAGGCCGTGTTCGGCGACGGCCCGCTCGGAAGCGATGAGCATCGCCGAGGCGCCGTCGGAGACCTGGGAGGAGACTCCGGCGGTCAGCCGGCCGCCCTCGACGACGGGCTCGAGGCCCGCCATCTTCTCCAGTGAGGTGTCGCGGCGCGGGCCCTCGTCCACGGTGACGTCGCCGTACGCGACGGTCTCCCGGGCGAAGCGGCCCTCGTCGATGGCGCGCAGGGCCCGCCGGTGCGAGCGCAGGGCGAAGTGCTCCATGTCCTCGCGGGTGATGTCCCACTTCTGTGCGATGAGTTCGGCGCCGTGGAACTGGTTGACGGGCGCGTCGCCGTACCGGGCGCGCCAGCCCTCGGAGCCCGCGTAGGGGCCGTCGGTGAGTCCGAGGGGTTCCGCGGCCCGGCGGCTCGCGAAGGCGATCGGGATCATCGACATGTTCTGGGTGCCGCCCGCGACGACCAGGTCCTGGGTGCCGGAGAGGACCCCCTGGGCTGCGAAGTGGACGGCCTGCTGGGAGGAGCCGCACTGGCGGTCGACGGTGGTGCCGGGCACCTCCTCGGGGAGGCCCGCGGCGAGCCACGCGGTGCGGGCGATGTCCCCCGCCTGCGGGCCGACCGTGTCCAGGCAGCCGAGGACGACGTCGTCGACGGCCGCCGGATCTACCCCGGTGCGCTCGATCAGCGCCTTGATGACATGGGCCCCGAGGTCGGCGGGGTGGACCGCGGACAGCCCGCCCTTCCGCCGGCCGACCGGGGTGCGGACCGCTTCGACTATGTAGGCCTCGGCCATGACTGCTCCTTGGTGAGAGGGGGCGGTGCGGGTCAGGTCCTCGGGGTGATGCCTTCGAGGACCATGGAGAGGTACTGGCGGGCGATCTCCTCCGGGCTGTGCGTACCGCCGGGGCGGTACCAGGAGGCGGCCACCCAGACGGTGTCGCGGACGAAGCGGTAGACCAGGCGGACGTCGAGGTCGCCACGGAAGACCTGCTCGGCGACGCCGCGTTCCAGGGTGCGCAGCCAGGCCTTCTCGAACTTCACCTGGGAGTCGGCGAGGTAGGCGAAGCGCGGCTGGGCGGAGAGGTGCCTGGACTCCTTCTGGTAGATGGCGACCGCGGGGCCGTGCCGGTCGATCTGCCGGAAGGACTCGGTGACGAGGGCCTCGATGGTCTCGCGGGGGCCGAGCCCGGCGGCGAGGACGGTGTCGTACCCGGTCCACAGCTCGTCGAGGAAGGCCGAGAGGATCTCGTCCAGCATCGATTCCTTGGAGTCGAAGTGGTAGTAGAGGCTGCCCGCGAGCAGCCCGGCGGCGTCCGCGATGCGGCGGACGGTGGTGGCGTTGTAGCCCTGGTCGGCGAAGACCTGGGCGGCGGTGGCGAGGAGTTCGGCGCGCCGTTCGGCGTTGGAGTTGGTGCTCATGTCTTCATGCTCTCTGGCTGCTGACGGAGACGGTCTCCCCGGTCATGTAGGAGGAGTATCCGCTGGCCAGGAAGACGATGACGTTGGCGATCTCCCACGGTTCGGCGTACCGGCCGAACGCCTCGCGTCCGGTGAGTTCGGTCAGCAGCCCCGGTGTGGTGACCTTGACCAGGTGCGGGTGCATGGCGAGGCTCGGGGCCACGGCGTTGACGCGTACGCCGAAGTCGGCGGCCTCCAGGGCGGCGCACCGGGTGAGGGCCATGACGCCGGCCTTCGCGGCGGCGTAGTGGGCCTGACCGCGCTGGGCTCGCCAGCCGATGACGGAGGCGTTGTTGACGACGATACCTCCGGTGTTCTGTTCCCCGAGGTGGCGCAGGGCGGCGCGGGTGCAGCGGAAGGTTCCGTTCAGGGTGACGTCGAGGACCTTCGACCATGCCTCGTCGGTCATGTCGACGAGGTCGGCGGTGCCCCCGAGTCCCGCGTTGTTGACGACGATGTCGAGGCCGCCGTGGTGTTCGGCGGCGAGCGCGAACAGGGCGTCGACCTGCCGCTGGTCGGTGACGTCGCAGGGCAGTGCGGCGACGTTGTCCGCCCCGAACTCCTCGGCGAGGGCGGCGGCGCTCTCCCCGAGGCGGCGTTCGTGGGCGTCGCCGATGACGATCCGGGCGCCCTCCTCGAGGAATTTGCGGGCGGTCGCTCCGCCGATCCCGGCGCCCGCGGCGGCGGTGATCACCGCGGTGCGGCCGTCCAGGAGGGAGTGCCCCGGTGCATAGGGCGGCGCTTGGGTCACGGGCGGTTCTCCTTGGGCAGGCCGAGGACGCGCTCGGCGATGATGTTGCGCTGGATCTCGTTGGATCCGGCGTAGATGGTGTCGGCGCGGGAGAAGAGGAACAGCCGCTGCCAGTCGTCGAGGTCGTACGGTTCCCCGGCGGCGACCGTGCCGCCGGCGCCCAGGACGCTCATGGCCAGTTCACCGAGTTCGCGGTGCCAGGTGGCCCAGAAGATCTTGCCGATGGACGCCTCGGGGCCGGGGGCGCCGGCCGCCACGCCGTCGAGCATGCGCAGGGCGTTGCACCGGATGGTCTCCAGCCCTGTCCAGGCGCGGGCCAGGCGGTCGCGGATCAGCGGGTCGTCGGCCGCGCCGTTGCGCCGGGCCAGGCCGATGAGGGTTTCCAGTTCGCGCCGGAAGCCGACCTGCTGTCCGAGGGTGGACACCCCGCGTTCGAAGCCCAGGGTGGCCATGGCGATCCGCCAGCCGTCGCCGGGTTCGCCGACGATGTGGCCGGCGTGGGTGCGGGCGCCGTCGAAGAAGACCTCGTTGAATTCGCAGGTGCCGGTCAGCTGCCGGATCGGCCGTATCTCCACGCCGGGCTGGTCGAGCGGCACCAGGAGATAGGACAGGCCGGCGTGGCGGGTGGAGCCCGTTTCGGTGCGGGCGACGACGAAGCACCACTGGGCGTCCTGGGCGAGTGAGGTCCAGGTCTTCTGCCCGGTGACCACCCAGTCGCCCCGGTCGTCCCGCTCGGCCCTGGTCCGTACGTTCGCCAGGTCGGAGCCGGCGTCGGGCTCGCTGTAGCCCTGGCACCAGAGTTCCTCGACGGCGACGATCGGCGGCAGGAACCTGGCCCGCTGCTCGGGGGTGCCGAACGCCACCAGGGTCGGGCCGAGCAGCTGCTCGCCGATGTGGTTGACGCGTGCGGGCGCGTCGGCGAGGGCGTACTCCTCGTGGAAGGCGACCTGCTGCTCGATGGTCGCGCCCCGGCCCCCGTACTCCTCGGGCCAGCCCACGCAGGTCCAACCCTCGGCCGCCATGTGCCGTTCCCAGGCGAGCCGTTCGGCGAAGGCCTCGTGCTCGCGTCCCGGCCCGCCGCGGCCGCGCAGATCGGCGAAGGGGCCGGTGAGGTGGGTGGCCAGCCAGCCGCGGATCTCGGTGCGGAACTCCTCGACGCTGCTCATGGGGGTACGTTAATCTACCAAACACTTGTTAGGGAAGGAGGGGCCGATGCCCGCTGCCCACGACGAACCGGTGCGCTACGAGAAGCAGGGCCCGGTCGCGACGGTGACCATGAACCGGCCCGACTACCGCAACGCGCAGAACTCCGCGATGACCTACGCCCTGGACCGGGCGTTCTACCGCGCGGCCGACGACAGCGAGGTGAGGACCGTCGTCCTGGCCGGGGCGGGCAAGCACTTCTCCGCCGGCCATGACATCGGCACCCCCGGACGGGATGCCCATCTCCCGTTCGAACGCAGGGCGGGGCTCTGGTGGGACCACTCGGACAAGGAGGGCGCGGAGAGCCGCTTCGCCCGTGAGTCCGAGGTGTATCTGGGGATGTGCCGCCGCTGGCGGGAGCTGCCCAAGCCCGTGATCGCGTCCGTGCAGGGCGCGTGTGTGGCGGGCGGTCTGATGCTCGCCTGGGTGTGCGACCTGATCGTGGCGTCGGAGGACGCCTTCTTCGCCGATCCCGTGGTCCGGATGGGGATCCCCGGTGTCGAGTACTTCGCCCACCCCTGGGTGATGCCGCCACGGATCGCCAAGGAGTTCCTCTACACCGGCGACCGCATGAGCGCCCGGCGGGCGTACGAGGTCGGCATGGTCAACCGGGTCGTGCCCCGCGAGGAACTGGCCGAGCGCACGAGGGAACTGGCGCTGCGCATCGGCGAGATGCCGCGCCTGGGTCTGGCCCTGACCAAGCGTGCCGTCAACCAGGCCGAGGACCTGCAGGGCCTGCACACCGGCCTGGACTCGGTGTTCGGCCTGCACCACCTGGCGCACGCCCACAACGCCGCGACCGCACCGGACGCGCTCGGCGGCATGGACATCCGGGCGATGAAGAAGGCGGGCGGCTGATGGACCTCGAAGTCGACGCGGCCGACGAGGCGTTCCGCACCGAGGCACGCGAGTGGCTGGCCACCCATGTCCCGGCCGTCCCCCTGCCGTCCCTGGAGACCGCCGAGGGCTTCGCCGCCCACCGGGACTGGGAGGCCACGCTGGCCGCCGGCCGCTGGTCGGCGGTCTCCTGGCCCGAGGAGTACGGCGGGCGGGACAGCTCGATCCTGCGCTGGCTGCTCTTCGAGGAGGAGTACTACGCCGCCGGTGCTCCCGGCCGGGTCAGCCAGAACGGCGTCAGTCTGCTGGCCCCGACGCTCTTCGAGCACGGCACCGCGGAACAGCGGGCCCGGGTCCTTCCCGCGATGGCACGCGGTGAGGTCATCTGGGCGCAGGCCTGGTCCGAGCCGGAGGCCGGTTCCGACCTGGCCTCGCTGAGGTCGACGGCCGTGCGGACCGAGGGAGGCTGGCTGCTCAGCGGCCAGAAGACCTGGTCGTCCCGGGCCGCCTTCGCCGACCGGGCCTTCGGGCTGTTCCGCAGCGACCCGGACGCGGACCGGCCGCACCGGGGGCTCACGTACCTGATGTTCCCGCTGGACGCCGAGGGTGTCACGGTGCGGCCGATCGGGCGGCTCGACGGGAAGCCGGCCTTCGCCGAACTCTTCCTGGACGAGGTGTTCGTCCCCGACGAGGACGTCATCGGCGAGCCGGGGCAGGGATGGCGGGTCGCGATGAGCACCACCGGAAACGAACGCGGCCTCACCCTGCGCAGTCCCGGGCGTTTCACGGCTGCCGCCGACCGGCTGACCGCCCTGTGGCGCGAGCACGGCGACCCGGCCGACACGGCGCTGCGGGACCGGGTCGCCGACGCGGTGATCGGAGCCCGCGCCTACCGGCTGTTCTCGTACGCGGGCGCCTCGCGCCTGCTGCACGACGAGGGCGGGCCCGCCGGGGCGGCCTCCAGCCTCAACAAGATCTACTGGTCCGAGCTGGACATCGCCCTGCACGAGACGGCGCTCGACCTCCTCGGCCCGTACGGCGAACTCGCCGACCACGCGCCCGATTCGCCCGCCCACGGAAGCTGGGCCGAGGGCTACACCTTCTCCCTGGCAGGCCCCGTCTACGCGGGCACCAACGAGATCCAGCGCGACATCATCGCCGAGCGGCTGCTCGGCCTGCCGAAGGGACGCCGGTGATGCGCTTCTCCCTGGACGCCGAGCAGCGGGATTTCGCCCGTTCCCTCGACGGTCTGCTCCACTCCTGCGACACCCCGGCCGCGATACGGGCGTGGTCGAACGGCGACCAGGGCCCGGGACGGACCGTCTGGGGCCGGCTGGCCGGGGCCGGGGTGTTCGCCCTCGCCGTGCCGGAGCGGTACGAGGGCTTCGGTGTGCTGCCCGTCGAACTCGCGGTGACCTTCACCGAGTTGGGGCGCCATGCGGTGCCCGGCCCACTGGTCGAGACGGTGGCGGCGGCCGCTCTCCTCGGCCGGCTCGACGACGACGTGGCCGCCGCCCGGCTGCCGGGGATCGCCTCGGGCGTGACCGTGGCCTCCCTCTGCCTCACCTCCCTCGGCCCGTACGCCCTGGACGCCGACGCGGCCGACTCGGTGTTCGTGGTGGACGGCGACACGCTGCGCCTGGCCGACGGCCCCGGGCCCGTACAGCCCTCGGCCGATCCCGCGCGGCGGCTGTCGCGGCCGCGCGGCGGGGCGGTCCTCGCCCAGGGGCCCGCGGTGGCCGCGGCGGCCGCGTACGCCGCCGATGTGGCCGCCCTGGTCACCGCCGCCCAGGCGCTCGGACTCGGCCGTGAGTTGCTGGCCCGTACCGTCGAATACGTCTCCCGGCGCACCCAGTTCGGCGTGGCCGTGGGCTCCTTCCAGGCGGTCAAGCACCGGCTGGCCGACACCCTGGTGGCCCTGGAGTTCGCCGAGCCGCTGGTGCACGGGGCGGCGCTCGCGCTCGCCGCGGGCGAGGACCACGCGGGGGGTGATGCCGCCGCGGCCAAGGTCACGGCGGGCGAGGCCGCGTACGGGGCGGCGCGCACGGCCCTCCAGTTGCACGGGGCCGTGGGCTACACCGACGAACTCGACCTGTCCCTGTGGATCCGCAAGGCACGCCCGCTGCGCGACGCCTGGGGCACTCCGGCCGCGTGCCGGGCCCGCGTCCTGGCCGGCTGACCCGACACCGAGGGGAGCAGCCCTGATGAGGCTGACTGAGGAGCAGGACGAGCTGCGGTCGGCCGTACGCTCGCTGCTGACGCGCCATCAAGGAGCCTCTGCGTGGCTGCCGTTGACCACGCAGATGGGCGTGGCGGCACTCGCCGTACCCGAGGAGTACGGCGGCGCGGGCGGCGGCGCGCGGGACGTCCATGTGCTGATGGAGGAGCTGGGGCGGAGTCTGAGCCCGGTGCCGTACCTGGGATCGGCGGTGCTCACCGCCGGGGCGCTGCTCGCCTCCGGTGACGAGGAGGCGTGCGGGCGGCTGCTGCCGGGGCTCGCCGAGGGCACCTCGGTGGGTGCGCTGGCCTGGGCCGAGCGGGGTTCCTGGGACCCGGCGGCGGTGCGTGCCCAGGCGGTCCCGGGCGGCCCCGGCGGGGGCTGGCTGCTCACCGGGGCCAAGGAACACGTGCTGGACCGGCCGCGGGTGGACGTGCTGCTCGTCGCGGCACGGACACCGGCGGGGGTGTCGCTCTTCGAGGTGGCGGTGGACGCTCCCGGAGTGTCGCGCGCCCCCGTCGTGACCATGGACGGGACCAGGAGCCAGGCCCGGTGGGCCCTGGAGGGCGCCGAGGGGCGCCTGCTGGGTGCGGACGGCGACGGCGGCCGTGCCCTGGAGCACGTACGGGACCTGGCGTGTGCGGCACTCGCCGCGGAGCAGGCCGGCGCCGCGGGGCGCTGCCTGGAACTCACCGTGGAGTACGCCAGGGAGCGTGTGCAGTTCGGCCGCTCCATCGGTTCGTTCCAGGCCGTCAAGCACCGGCTGGCTGACGCCTACGTCCTGGTGGAGTCCGCGCGTTCGGCGGCGCTCGGTGCGGCGTTCGCCGCCGACGAGGACCCGGGTGCGCTGCCGCGGGCGGCAGCCGTCGCCAAGTCGGTCTGCTCAGAGGCGTTCTCGGCGGTGGCCGGCGAGATGATCCAGCTGCACGGCGGGATCGGCGTCACCTGGGAGCACGACGCGCACCGGTACTTCAAGCGGGCGCACGGATCGGGCGAGCTGTTCGGCCCGCCCGCGCACCATCGGGAGCGGCTCGCCGCCGGGCTCGGCCTGACCACGCACTGAGCACCGTCCGCCCAGCCGACAGAGAGGCCTGAACACATGGACATCGGCGACCCGTTGGACTTCACCGGACGCGTCGTGCTCGTCACCGGCGGCACCAAGGGCATCGGTGCCGCCATCGCCGGGGCGTTCCTCGGCGCGGGTGCGGAGGTGGTGGTCTGCGGCCGGAACGCGCCGGGGGCACCGCCCTCGGCCGGGGGCCGGGAGGCGGTCTTCGTCCCGGCCGACGTACGCGACCCCACGGCCGTGGCCTCGCTGGTCGACACCATGGTGGGGCGCTTCGGCCGCCTCGACGTACTCGTCAACAACGCGGGCGGTTCCCCGGACGCCGACGCGGCCACGGTCTCGCCGCGTTTCGCCGAGAAGATCGTCGCGCTCAATCTGCTCGCGCCGTTCTATGTGGCACAGGCGGCCCACCGTGTCATGGCGGCCCAGGACGGCGGGGGTTCGGTCGTCAACATCGGCAGTGTCTCCGCCCACACCCCGCAGCCCGGGACGGCCGCGTACACGGCCGCCAAGGCCGGGCTGCTGGCCCTCACCAGGGCGCTGGCCCTGGAGTGGGCACCCGCGGTCCGGGTCAACCACATCACCACGGGGCTGATCCGCACCGAGAGCGCGGCGTCGGTCTACGGCGCCGACGGCGGGGCGTCGGTGGCCCGCGTCATCCCGATGGAGCGGATGGCGGTGCCCGAGGACGTGGCCCGCGCCTGTCTGTTCCTGGCGAGCGACCTGTCCGCGTACGTCAACGGCGCGGATTTGGCGGTGCACGGCGGCGGTGAGTTCCCCGCCCGCTGGCTCGCCGCGAAGGGCGCCTCCGGGGTGCGGTGAGAACTGGTTCGGTCCCGGACCCCCGCGGGGGTCCGGGACCGAACCAGTTCTCCGGCCGGCCGGGCCGCCTCAGACGAGGTTGTCCTCGACGGTCAGGCCGAACGCCCCGCGCCCGTACATGGCGAGGGCCCTCTCCACGTCGTTGGCGACGTGGACGCTGCCCGCGTGGGCGTCGCGCCAGGCACGCTCGACGGGGTTGCCGCGACGCAGCGCGTTGCCGCCCGCGGTCTTGAAGAGCAGGTCGATCGCGGCGACGGCCCGTTCGGTGCCCCGCACCTGGTCGCGCCGGGTGCGCAGCCGCAGCTCCATGGGGATCTCCTGCCCGGCGGCGGCGAGTTCGGACAGCTCGCGCAGGTTCCGGTCCATCTGGAGGACCGTCGCGTCGATGTCGGAGGCGGCGCGCGCGATGGCGACCTGGGCGAACGGGTCCTCGGTGAAGCTGCCGCCGCCGAGGCTGAGCCGTACCCTCTCCTTCATCCGCGACACGTACGACGCGTAGCCGCCCGAGACGGCCCCGATCACGGGGGCGGTGATGGCGCTGGTGAAGATCGCGCCGAACGGCAGCCGGTACAGCGGCCCCGGGTTGACCTGCTGTCCCGGCACCTTCAGCTGCGCCTGCTCGTAGTTGCGGAGCACCCGGTGGGCGGGCACGAACGCCGACTCGACGAGGATGTCGTTGCTGGCGGTGCCGCGGAGCCCGACCACGTCCCACATGTCCTCGATGCGGTAGTCGGACCGGGGCACCAGGACGGTGAGGAAGTCCACCGGCCGTCCCTGCGCCCCGACGACGAGGGCGCCGAGCAGCGCCCACGAGGCGTGCTCGCAGCCCGAGGAGAAACTCCACCGGCCGCTGAGTTCGTAGCCGCCGTCGACCGGGGTGAGCCGGCCCACCGGGGCGTACGACGAGGAGACACGCGTGTCCTGGTCCTCGCCCCACACGTCCTCCTGCGCCTGCTCGGGGAACAGGCCCAGCTGCCAGGGGTGGACGCCCAGGACGGACGCCACCCAGCCCGTGGAGCAGCACGCCGCGGAGATCTCCCGCACCACCTTGTAGAAGTCGACCGGGTCGCTCTCCAGGCCGCCGTACCGGGCCGGCTGGAGCATCCGGAACACACCGGCACCGGCCAGCTCGCGGACGGTGGCGTCCGGGATGCGCCGCGCCTCGTCCGTGGCGGCCGCCCGCTTGCCGATGGCCGGAAGCAGGGCGCGTACCGACTCCAGAACCTTGTTGTCCATCCGTCCGTACCTCCATGCCCTCGCCGGGCTCAGATCGTGCGCAGGGCGTTCTTGTCCACCTTGCCGGTGGCATTGCGCGGGAAGTCGTCGAGGACGACGACCTCGCGCGGGACCTTGAAGTTGGCGAGCCGCTCCCGGCAGTAGCCGACGAGCGTCTCGGGGTCGGGCCTGGTGCCCGGGCGAGGCGTGACGTAGGCGCGTCCGACCTCGCCGAGCCGTGCGTCGGGGACGCCCAGCACGGCGGACTCGGCGATGGCTTCGTGACCTGCGAGCACCTGCTCGATCTCGGCCGGGTAGACGTTGAATCCGCCGACCACGAACATGTCCTTGAGCCGGCCGGTGACGACCAGGTTGCCTCGGGCGTCGAGGTGGCCGACGTCCCCGGTGGCCAGCCATCCGTCCGGGTCGACGGCCGCGGCGGTCGCCTCCGGGTCGTCGAGGTAGCCGAGCATCACGTTGTAGCCGCGTACCAGGATCTCGCCGTCCTGTCCGGCCGGCAGCGGTTCCCGGCCGGGCCCGGCCACGCGTACCTCGACACCGTCGACGGGGCGCCCGGCGGTGAGGGCCACGGTCTCGTCGTCGTCGGCGGCGGAGCACACGGACACCGTGCCGCAGCTCTCGGTCAGGCCGTAGGCGGTGAGCACCTCGGGGAAGAGTTCCGCACGCATCCGCCGGACGAGGGCGACCGGCACGACGGCCGCTCCGGTGACGGCGAGCCGCAGCGACGACAGGTCGAAGCGGTCCCGTCCCGGCGCGTCCAGCAGTCCGGTGTGAATCGTGGGCGGGCCGGGCAGGACGGTGATCCGCTCGGTCTCGACGGCCCGGAGCGCCCGCTGTACGTCGAAAACCGGCTGCAGCACCATCGTGGCGCCCCGTACGAGGCAGGCCAGCACCCCTGCCTTGTAGCCGAAGCAGTGGAACATCGGGTTGATGACGAGGTAGCGGTCGTCGCCGGTGAGCCCGGTGCGGCCGGACCAGGCCCGGTAGGTGGTGAGGTTCTGCCGGTGGGTGGTCAGGGCGCCCTTGGGCCGGCCGGTGGTTCCCGAGGTGAAGAGCAGGTCCGAGGGGTCGTCGGGGCGTACGGCGGCGATGCGTGCGGTGGCTTCGGCCTCAGGCAGGCGCGCACCGTGCCGGAGGAACTCCTCCCAGGGCAGGGTGCCGGACGGCGGGGTGGCGTCGAGTGCCACCACCCGCTCCAGTGCGGCCGGCCGGGGCTCCGCCGCTCCCCCGTCGCCGGTGGTCAGCATCGACAGGTAGTCGTTGCCGAGGAAGCCGTTCTCGACGAACAGCAGCCGTGCTCCGCTGCGTTCCAGGAGGTGGCGTGCCTCGGCGCCCTTGTAGCGGGTGTTGACGGGGACGAGCACCGCCCCGGCCGAGGTGGTCGCGAGCGCGGCCACCACCCAGTGATGGCTGTTGGGTGCCCAGACGGCGACGCGGTCGCCTGCCTGGATGCCGAGGGCGATCAGCGACCGCACGGCCGCCCGTACCCGGTCGTGCAGCCGCGCCCAGGTCAGCCGTACGTCACCGTCCACGACGGCCTCACGGCCGGGGTGCCGGGCCGCGGCGCGTTCGAGGGTGGCGGGGATGGTGAGGGGGTGTTCGGCCTCGGTCGGTCCGCCCACCGGGAACGGGCTTCCGGAGCAGATGTTCTGACGGCCCATCAGGACGGCCGGGGCAGCAGGCGCGCGGATGCCTCGTGGGCGCCGAGCACCAGCTCGGCGCGGGGGAAGCCGCTGCGCTTCCTGGCGGTCTCCGCGTTTCCGCCGGCGACCCGCACCGGGCCGTCGGCCAGGTGTTCCAGCCCTTCCCGGGCGACGTCGTCCGGCTCCGCCACGCGCAGCCCGGGCAGGTCCATGCGGAGCCCCGCACGCTCCATGGCGGGGGTCCGGGTCACGCCCAGGACGAGTTCCAGCACGTGCACGCCGTGCGGGGCGAGTTCCAGCCACAGGCTCTCGGCGAAGACCCGGCTGAAGGCCTTGGCCGCCGCGTAGACGCCGATCCGCGCCTGGCCCAGGTAGCCGGCGAGCGAGCCGACGAGCATGATGCCGCCCCTCCCCCGCTCCTTCATCAGGGCGCCGAAGTGGTGGGTGAGGGCCAGCTGTGCGGTGATGTTCAGGTCCAGGACGCCCTGGACGCGGGCCAGGTCGCCGGACACGAACTCATGGCCGTAGCTGTTGGCGCCCGCGTTGAAGATCAGCAGACCGATCTCCAGACCGTCCGTGACCGCGCGGACCGAGGCGAGGGCCCCGGGGTCGAGCAGGTCGAGCGCGAGCGTGCGGACCTCGACACCCCTGGCGCGTACCCGGTCGGCGGTCTCCTCCAGCGGGCCGGGCCTGCGGGCGATCAGGACCAGGTTGATCCCGGCGTCCGCGAGCTGGTGGGCGAACGAGGCACCGACCCCCTCGGACCCTCCGGCGACGACCGCCCACGGTCCGTACACGCTTCTGTCGAGCATCAAGTACCTCTTTCCTGGCCGGCGGTGCCGTGACCGTAGAACGCCCGTCCTGAGCGGCGCCTCCGGGGATCCCACTGGCCGGGATGCCTCGTCGGCCGCCGCGGGTCAGGCCGGGCGGCCGGACCGCCCCGTCATGTGCCGGACGGCCAGGGAGGCGAAGACCATGGCGGAGCCGAGGGGCACACCGGGTCCCGGGTACACACGGCCCGTGAAGGACGCGCTGGTGTTCCCGGCGGCGTACAGGCCGGGGAGCGGGCGGCCGTCCGCGGCGAGGACACGGGCATGGGCGTCCGTGCGGAGCCCTCCCTTCGTGCCGAGGTCCGAGAGGACCAGCCGGGCCGCGTAGTACGGCGGCCGGTCGAGCGGGACCAGGCAGGGGTTGGGCCCCGGGGCGTTCCCGGTGGCGGCGAAGAACAGGTCGTACGGGTCCTCTCCACGGTGGTGGTCCTCGTCGGTGCCCGTGGCGGCGAAGCCGTTGAACCGGGCGACGGTGTCCGTCAGAGCACCGGCCGGTACGCCGATGAGCGCGGCGAGCTCGGGAAGCGAGTCCGCCCGTACCCAGGTGCCGGCCGCCAGGTGGTCCGCGGGGTCGGTGGGGGGCACGGTGATGGCGGGCAGCGCACCGCCCTCCCGGGAGTCGAAGACCAGGTGGACGGGCGACTCCGCTCCCCCGGCGGCGGCGATGGCGCGGCCCATGCGGTCGTACGGCAGTGACTCGTTGGCGAACCGGTGTCCCGAACCGTCCACGACCAGGCCCCCGCGCAGCCCGAGGGTGAACGCGGCGGATCCGTCGGGGAGTTCGGTACCCGGGCACCACCAGGCCTCGTCCATGAGCCCGGTGGCGGCGCCGGCCGCGACGGCGGCGCGCAGCACCTCCCCGGTGTTGGTTCCCCGGGGCGCCATGCTCCACGCCGCGCCGCCCGGCACCTTGTGCTCGCCGCGCAGCGTGTCGTCCCCCTCGAAGCCGCCCGCGGCCAGCAGTACGCCGCGCCGGGCCCGCACCCGGACGGTGCCGTGCGGCGTCCGGGCCTCGACGCCGGTGATCCAGCCGTCCTCGGTGACCAGCCCGGTGACATGGTGCCGGGTGCGGATGTGCGCCCGGCCGGTGCGGGTCGCGGCGAGCAGGAGACGGCCGATCAGGGCGCGGCCCGCGGTCAGCGGTGCGTCGGGGTGTCCCTGCCCGGCGCGGTCCCGGTCGATCGCCGGGCGTACGAGGGGGAGCAGGTCGCCGAGAAGGCCCGGGTCGAGGTCGAGCGGGACGACGGAGCGTCCGGCGTCCATCCGTCCGGGGGCGGCCACGTAGTCGGGGAAGGCGCGCCACTCGAACTCGACGGCCGGGTCCTCCTCCAGCCGGGCGACCAGTTCGGGCGCGTGCCGCAGGAAGGCGTCCTGGAGTTCCGCCTCGGCGTCACCGGTCAGGGCCCGCAGATAGCGTCCGGCCGCCTCGGTGGAGTCGTCGAGGCCGGCCCGGTCCTGCACCTGGGTGCCGGGCAGCCAGCAGGCGGCCCCGGAGTAGGCGGAGGTGCCGCCGAGCAGTGCCGTCCGTTCCAGTACGACGGTGTCGAGGCCGTCCCGGGCGGCCGTCAGGGCCCCGGTCATCGCTCCGGCACCGGACCCGACGACGATCACGTCGTGGGTGGCGTCCCATTCCTGCCGGCCGTCCCGCATGGGTGTGCCTCCTGCCGCTCGGTGGTGTGTGGCCTCAGCAGACCGTTTCCGGGGCGGCTCGGGCGGCCCGGTCCCGCTGACCGGTACGGCGGTGGGACGGCGCCTGACGCGGGGCCCGGCCCGGCGTATTGTCTGAGCGACCGTTGACACGAACCGAGCGCCAGGGGGTGAGAGCGTGCCCAGGATCGCCGAGGCCAGGGCGGGGGCCGAGCCCAGTTCGCCGAGGCAGCGCGCACGTCGTCAGAGCATCCTGAAGGTGGCGGCGGACCGTGCCGCGGAGGCAGGCCTCGATCGGGTGCAGATGCACGAGGTGGCCAAGTCGGCGGGGGTCGCGATCGGCACCCTGTACCGCTATTTCCCGTCGAAGACCCATCTGTTCACCGCGCTGATGGCGGACCGGATCGAGGGGTTCGCGGCGCGCGTGCCCGAACGCGCGGAGGGCACCTCCCCGGAGGACGCCGTCTTCGAGACGCTGAGAAGCGCCACCCGCAATCTGCTGCGCAGGCCGGCCCTCGCCACCGCGATGATCCAGTCGGCGAACGCCGCCCGTGCCTCGACCGTTCCGGACCTGGCGCGGATCGACTCGGGGTTCATCGACCTGCTGGGGCGGGCCTGGGGGGTGGAGCGGCCCACGGAGCACCACATCGCCCGTCTGCGGCTGCTCATCCTGCTCTGGTACGGGGTGCTGCAGTCCCGGCTCAACGAGCGGCTCTCCCCGGAGAAGGCCGACGCCGACCTGCGGACGGCGTGCCATCTGCTGCTCGCGCCGGGGCCGGACGGCGGCTGACCCGGCCGGCGGCAGGCGCCCCGGCCGGATCCACCGGCCGGTTCACGGCGTCTGCTGCGTACCCGTGGTGTCGAGTCCGGCGACGCTGTAGGCGGCGTAACTCCGGTGCGGGTCTCGTTCGCTGAAGTACGGAGTCAGCTGAGCGTCCAGCTCCTCCGGGGTGAAGGCGCCGTCGGCGGCGGTGAACTTCTGCTCCACGGTGGGCGGGGCCAGCAGGGCGACCATGTCTCCGTAGACGACGAAGACCTGGCCGTTGATCCCGTCGGCGGCCGGTGAGGCCAGGTGCGCGACGAGGGCGGCGACCCGCTCGGGGGCCATGATGTCGAGGCCGCCCGGTGCGTCCACGCCCTCGCCGAAGGCGTCCGCCGTCATGGCGGTGCGGGCCCGGGGGCAGATCGCGTTGGCGCGCACCCCGTAGCGGGCCAGGCCCTGCGCGGTGGCCAGCGTCAGTGCGGTGATGCCGGCCTTGGCGGCGGAGTAGTTGGGCTGGCCCGGGGAGCCGAACAGGAAGGCTTCGGAGGAGGTGTTGACCACGCGCCCGTAGACCGGGGTGCCGGAGGCCTTGCTCGCCGCGCGCCAGTGCACGGCCGCGGCGCGGGAGACACCGGCGTGGCCCTTGAGGTGGACGCGGATGACGTCGTCCCAGTCGGACTCGGTGAGGTTGAACAGCATCCTGTCGCGGAGCACGCCCGCGTTGTTGACGACGATGTCCAGGCCGCCGAAGCTCTCCACGGCGGCCTGGACCAGGCGGTCGCCCATGGACCAGTCGCCGACGTCCCCGGTCACCGCCACCGCCCCGGCGCCGAGGGCCTTGATCTCGGCGGCCACCTCGCCGGCCGACGGACCGACGTCGTTCACCACCACATTGGCGCCGAGCCCCGCGAGCGCCAGCGCCTCGGCGCGGCCGAGGCCCGCTCCGGCACCGGTGACGACGGCGGTGCGCCCCTCCAGGGTGTTCGTCGAGCTCATGGTGTGCCTCTCCCGTGTTCCGTCGGGCGTATGGATGTGCGGGCGCACCCCAGGGATGTGCCCGCTGGGGTGCGCCCGGCACCGAAACTAGTATTGATTTCAGTTTTCGCGTGGGTGCTGTCCCGTTGAGTGGGCGAAGCCGACCATGACGGAGCCGAGCCCCTCGAACTCGGCACGGAACGTCTCCCCCGGCCGCACGTCCACGGCCCTGGTGCACGACCCCGGCAGGATGACGTGTCCGGCCTCCAGCTCCACGCCGTACGACGCCACCGTGCGGGCCAGCCAGGCGACGGCCTCGGTGGGGTCGCCGAGCACCGCGCTGGTGTGGCCGGCGGCGATCTCCTCGCCGTTCCGGTACAGCGTGGCGGCGATGTCGGCCGGGTCCAGGTCGGCCGGGCGGACCCGGGCGGAGCCGAGGATCACCCCGGCGGACGACGCGTTGTCGGCGATGGTGTCGGCGAGTGCGATCCGCCAGTCCTTGATCCGGCTGTCGATGAGTTCGATGGAGGGGACGAGGTACTCGGTGGCCGCGAGGACGTCCGCCGTGGTGCATCCCTCCCCGGGCAGGCTCCGGCCGAGCACGTACCCGATCTCGACCTCGATACGGGGGTAGCAGTAGCGGTCCGTCCCGACAGGGGTCCCCTCGGCCAGCACCATGTCCGAGAGCAGATGGCCGTAGTCGGGTTCGTCCACGCCCATCATCTGCTGCATGACCTTCGAGGACAGGCCGACCTTGTGTCCGCTCACGGTGCGCCCCTCGGCAAGCTGCCGGCGGATGTTGATCAGCTGGATCTCATAGGCGTCGGTCGCGTCGATGGACGGATAGGCGGTGGTCAGCGGCTCGACCGGGGTCCGGTCGCGCTGGGCGGCCCACAGCACCTCGGCGGCCTCCGTACGCAGTGCGGGTTCAAGCATCGGGGGTCTCCTTCTCGGAGGGCGTGTCGGGGGCGAACCGGGCGTGGCCGCCGGAGAGCACCGGACGGTCTCCGGCGGTGGAGGCCTCGAAGCGGACGGCGGCGCCCCGGGGTGTGCCGTCCCAGCCGCGCAGGGTGAGCCGGTCGCCCGGGAACACCGGCGCGGCGAACCGGGCGTCCAGCTCCACCAGGGCGGCCGGGTGTACGCCGAGGCCGTCGGCCAGCGGCAGCAGACTCGCGGCGAGGGTGCACAGCCCGTGCAGGAAGGGCCGGGGCATCCCCGCCGCCTTCGCGGCGGCGGGATCGATGTGCATGGCGTGCCGGTCGCCGAGCAGCCGGTAGAGCGCCGCCTGCCGGGAGTGCGTCGCCACGGTCCAGGTGTGCTCGGCCGGCCGGTCGGGGCTGCGCGGCGCGGACGGACCGCGTTCACCGCCGAAGCCTCCGGCGCCGGGGGCGAAGAGGGACCAGGTCGCCGTGAAGTACGCGCAGGACACCTCGACATCGAAGACCGCGGCCGAGCCCTTGTCCCGGACCCGGGCCACCCGCGCCGAGGTCGTCAGCTCGCCGGACGCCTCCAACGGCCGTTTCACCAGCAGACGTTGGCTGCCGTGCACCGCCGTGGTGACGTCGAAGGCTCCCAGCGCGCCGAGCGCGTCGGGCGCCCACTGCGCCAGGGTGAGCGCGAAGGTGGGCAGCACCCGCAGCCGCTCCTCGTACACCAGGTCGAGCCGGTCCGCCGGGGCGCCGACCGCGAGCGCGTACAGGATCGCGTCACGTGCGGTCCAGGAGACCGTACGGGTGCCGAGGGCGCGCCCCTGCCAGGGGGACACCCTCATCGGTCCGCCCCCAGGATCAGTCCGCTGGTGGGCACTCCGGTGCCGGCGGTGACCATGACGTGGTCGGCCCTGGCCGGCTGGTTGACCGAGGTGCCGCGGACCAGCCTGACGCCCTCGGCGATGCCGTTCATGCCGTGCAGATACGCCTCGCCGAGCTGCCCGCCGTGGGTGTTGAAGGGCAGCCGGCCGCCGAGCTCCAGATGGCCGTCGGCGATGAAGTCCTTCGCCTCTCCCGGCTTGCAGAAGCCCAGCTCCTCCAGTTGCGGAAGGACCAGCGGGGTGAAGTGGTCGTAGAGGACGGCCGCGTCGATGTCATCGGGGCCGAGTCCGCTCAGGCCGTACAACTGGCGCCCGACCAGGCCCATTTCGG
Organism: Streptomyces sp. NPDC102451; assembly: GCF_044765485.1. Taxonomy (NCBI): domain Bacteria; kingdom Bacillati; phylum Actinomycetota; class Actinomycetes; order Kitasatosporales; family Streptomycetaceae; genus Streptomyces; species Streptomyces sp. NPDC102451. The sequence goes on from NZ_JBIWKD010000011.1 coordinate 78,905, forward strand.
GGATGCCGGTGATGGTGGGCCGGTAGTAGCTGGTCATCATGTGCTGGTCGGCTCCGAGCCCCTGGGCCGCCGAGCGGATCACCGCGGGCGGGTGCGCCAGGTCACGTGCGCGTTCCGCGGAGACGATCACCAGGGCCTGACCGCCGTCGGTCTCCTGGCAGCAGTCCAGCAGCCGCAGCGGCTCGGCGATCCAGCGGGAGTCCCGGTGGTCCTGGAGGGTGATGGGGCGGCCGTGGAACCAGGCGGCCGGATTGTTCGCGGCGTGCTTGCGGTCCACCACCGCCACACGGCCGAAGTCGTCGGTGGTGGCGCCGTACTCGTGCAGATAACGGCGGGCGAACATCGCCACCCACTGGGCGGGCGTGCTCAGCCCGAACGGGGTCATCCAGGCGTAGGCCGCACGGTCGGCACTGGTGTCCATGGGACGGTCGGCCTGCCCGAGCCCGTACCGCTCGCCGGAGCGCTCGTTGAACGCCCGGTAGCAGACGACCACGTCGGCCACCCCGGTGGCCACGGCCATGGCCGCCTGCTGCACGGTCGCGCAGCCGGCCCCGCCGCCGTACCCGATGCGGGAGAAGAACGTGAGGTCGCCCATCCCGGTGTTACGGGCCACGTGGATCTCGGAGTTGGTCTCCGCGGTGAAGGTGGCGAGGCCGTCGACGTCGGCGGGTTCGAGGCCCGCGTCGGCGAGGGCGGCGAGCACGGCCTCGCAGGCGAGCTGGAGTTCGCTGCGCCCCGAGTGCTTGGAGAACTCCGTGGCGCCGATCCCGACGACGGCGGCGGCCCCGGACAGCGGGAGGGCGCTCATCGGTCCTCCCCCGGCAGCCGCACCGACACGCTCCCGGTGACATGCGCCCCCCGGCTGTTGGTGCCGGTGACCGCTATCTCGACGCGGCGGTCCACATCGTCCTTCGCGGTCACCGTGCCGGTGAGCACCATCGTGTCGCCGGGGTAATTGGGGGCACCGAGCCTGATCCGGATCGCCTTGACGACGGAGGCGGGGCCGGCCCAGCCGGTGACGTACCGGTCGACGAGGCCGTTGCTGGTCAGGATGTTCATGAAGATGTCCTCGGAGCCGCGTCGCCGCGCCAGTTCGGGGTCGTGGTGCACGTCCTGGTAGTCGCGGCTCGCGAGGGCGGTGGCGACGATCAGGGTGCGGGTGACCGGGACCACCAGCTCGGGGATCACGTCGCCGACGGCCACCTCGTCATAGGTGCGGGAGGGCGGGAGGGTGCCGGGGCTCCGGGTCATGAGCGCACCGCCGCTCCGGCCAGCAGGGTCCCGAGACGTTCGAGGTCGGCGCCCGCGCCGCCCAGGGTGGTGGAGATCTGCTTGCCCCACAGGAAGTGGCGGTGCACCGGGTAGTCGGTGTCGACGCCGATGCCGCCGTGCACGTGCTGCACCCGGTGGACGGTGTTCAGGCCCCCTTCGGTGGCCCACCACTTGGCGACCAGTACGGCACGGTCGGCGCTCCCCTCGTCGAAGGGCTCCGCCAGCGCGTCCACCGCGTGCCAGAGCGTGACCCGCATCGCCTCGATGTCGATGTAGCAGTCGGCGAGCTGGTGCTGCACGGCCTGGAAGGTGGCCAGCGGACGGCCGAACTGCTCGCGCTCGCGCAGATGGCCGGCCGCGTGCCGCAGTGCCCCGTCGGCCACGCCGGCCTGGACGGCCGCCAGCGCCACCGAGGCGTTCCGTACGAGGTGGGCGGCGGCCCCGCCGCCCGGTGTGCCGACGGCCTCGGCCGGGGTGCCGTCAAGGGTGAGGTGCGCGCTCATGTCGAGGCTGGTGGTCTCGGCGTACTCCCAGCTCACGCCCCTGGCGTCCGGGGCGACCAGGAAGAGTCCGGTCCCGGTGCCGGTGGCCGCGGTCACCAGGACGTGCCGCGCTCCTGCGGGGGCGGGCACCACCGCCTTGAGCCCGCTGAGCCGCCATCCCGCTCCGTCGGCGACAGCGGTCGTACGGGGCGCGAGGGGGTCGGCGGTGGCGAACTCCTCCAGGGCGACGGTCAGCCGGCCCGTCCCGTCCATGAGGGCGGGCAGCACCGCCGCGCGCTGCGCTCCCGTGCCGTGGGCGGCCACGGCGAGCGCCCCGGTCAGCGCGGGCCACAGGGGCAGCGGGGCCACGTGCCGTCCCTGTTCCTCCAGGAGGACGCAGAGCCCCGCCGTGCCGAGCCCCGCCCCGCCGTCGCGTTCGGGCAGGACGGCGGTGAGCAGCCCTGCGGTGGCGAGGTCGGCCCACAGCCGTTCGTCGACGCGGCCGGGCGAGGTCTCCACCTCACGCAGCCGCTCGGGTGTGGCCCGGTCGGAGAAGATCTCCCGCGCCAGGTCACGTACCGCTTCGAGCTCTTCTCCCAGGGAGAAATCCATCAGGGCACCTCCGTCGGGGCGGGCCGGAACACCGGCAGGGTCAGGTCGGGGTCGGCGTCGAGCCAGTCGAGGACCACGGGCATGCCGATCGTCACGTCCTCGGGGGCGACGCCGGTCAGGCCGGTGACGAGCCGGGTGCCCTCGGCAAGTTCGACGACGGCGACGAGGTACGGCGAGTCGAAGGCGGGGTGCCTCGGGTGGTGGTTCACGACGAAGCTGTAGACCTCGCCGCGGCCGGAGGCCTCGACGGAGTCCCACTCCAGCGACCGGCATGCGGGACAGCAAGGCCCCGGGGGATGGCGCAGGACGGCGCACCGGGCACAGCGCTGGATGAGCAGCCGGTGCTGCTGCGCGCCGTCGAAGAAGAATGCGTTGTCGCGGTTGACCGCGGGCCGGGGGCGCAGCGCGGGGGCGGGCGCGGCCGGTTCGGGGCGGAACCTCAGTGTCCTCCAGCGCTGTGTGGCGACGGTCGCGCCGTGCTGGTCGGTGTACGTCCTGAGGGTGGTGACGAACCGTCCGGTGCCGAGCTTGGTCCTCTTCTCCCCCGACACCGACTCGACGGTCTCCCGTACGGCGACGTGGTCCCCCGGTGTCAGCTCCCGGAGGAAGGTGAACTCCGAGTCGGTCGCCACGACGGAGGTGTAGCCGCCCTCGTCGAGCAGGGCGAGGAGTTCGTCGGAGCCGCCGGCCCCGCCGTCCGGCGGTGGGTCGACGGTGGCCGCGTAACCGCGCATCGTCCACGCCTGGACCATCGATGCGGGCGCCACCACCCCCTCCCGGCCGGTGGCACGGGCCGCCGCGGGGTCGGTGTACACCGGGTTGGTGTCGCCCATCGCCTCCGCCCAGTGCCTGATCATCGGCTGGTTGACCGGGTCCTGGCACGGTGCGGGGGCGCGGAGTTCGCGTCCGGTGAAGGCCTGCAGCCGGTCCTCGTACTCCGGCAGCCGCTGTTCGGTCGTCACGCGCCACGTCCCTTGCGCGGCAGGCCGAGGCCCTGGGTGGCGACCATGTCGCGCAGGATCTCGTTGACGCCGCCGCCGAAGGTGTTCACGATGCCCTGCCGGGAGAGCTGTTCGATCTGGCCGGCGAGGGCGGCGCCCGGCGACTCGGGCCGGATGCGCCCGGCGGCGCCGAGGATCTGGGTCAGCCCGCGCTGTACGTCGATGTGGGTCTCGGTGCCGTACGCCTTGGCGGCTGCCGCGTCGGCTCCGGTCAGGGCGTCACGGGCGACGGCGGCTGTCATCTTCCAGTTCATCAGCCGCATCGCCTCCAGCCGGGCGTACGTACGGGCGAACTCCTGCCGCACCCAGGGGATCTCGGCCGTGCCGTCCTCCTGGGACCGTTCCAGGACCCGCTCCCACAGCTGGATCATGCGGCCGCCGAGGGCGGCGAGTCCGATGCGTTCGTGGTTCAGCTGGGCGGTGATCAGCCGCCAGCCCCCGTCCACGTCGCCGACGACGTCACCGGCCGGGACGCGTACCCCGCTGTAGTACGTCGCGGTGACGACCATGCCGCCGACGGTGCGGATGGGGCTCCAGGAGAAGCCGTCGTCGGTGGTGGGCACGATCAGGATGGAGATGCCCTTGTGCTTGGGGGCCTCCGGGTCGGTGCGGGCGGCGAGCCACACGTAGTCGGCGGTGTTGGCGCCGCTGGTGAAGATCTTGCTGCCGTCCACGACATAGGTGTCGCCGTCGCGGACGGCGCGGGTGGTCAGCGAGGCGAGGTCGGTGCCGGCCCCGGGCTCGGTGTAGCCGATCGCGAACACGATGTCGCCGGAGAGGATCCCGGGCAGGAACCGCTTCCTGTGCTCCTCGGACCCGTGGGCCATGAGGGTCGGGCCGACGGTGTTGACGGTGACGAACGGGAAGGGCAGGCCCGCCCGTTGGACCTCGTCGAAGAAGACGTACTGGTCCTCGACCGGCCGGCCCTGGCCGCCGTACTCGGTGGGCCAGCCGATGCCCAGCCACCCGTCGGATCCGAGCCTCTTGACGACCTCGCGGAAGCGGTCGCCGCCCACGCCCTCCTCGCCGACGCGGCGGCGTTCGTCCTCGGGCATCAGGCCCGAGAAGTACGCCCGCAGTTCCCGCCGCAGCTCCAGGTGCGCGGCGCTCTCGCGCAGTTGCATGTGTGGTTCTCCTTGGTCGGTGCCGCGGTGGTCCGTGATCGGCCGCAAGCCGGCGCCCCGTCAGGGCAGGAAGCGGGCACGCCCGTTGGCCAGGAACTCGCCGCGCAGCGCGGTCTTGTCCTCGTCGGTCATCGGTGTGTACGAGGGCCGCCCCCGGCCGGCCCAGCGGTACACCGGGTCGTCGGTGCGCCAGCCGTCCAGCTGCATCTCCTTCTTGCGCAGCTTGTTGGAGCCGGTGGTGGGCAGCGCGTGGGAGACACGGACGAAGCGGGGTGCTCCCTTGGTGCCCAGGTCCTCCTGCCGGTCCAGGAAGCCGGGCAGGTCCAGGTCGTCGAAGCGGGCGCCGAAAGCCACCTCCACGGCGGCCATGACCTGGTCGCCGGAGCGGGGATCGGGCACGCCGAACACTCCCGCGGCGACGACACCGGGGTGCCTGCGCAGGATGCGTTCGGTGAGGAGGGCGGAGATGTTCTCGCCGTCGACGCGGATCCAGTCCCCGGAGCGGCCCGCGAAGTAGAACCAGCCGGCCTCGTCGACGTAACCGAGGTCGCCGGTCCAGTACCAGCCGTGGCGGACGCGTTCGGCGTTCGCCGCCTCGTTGTTGTAGTAGCCCTCGAAGCGGGCGGCGCCCTCGGTGTCGACGATCTCGCCGATGGCCTCCTCCGGGTTGCGCACCCGGCCGTAGGTGTCGAGGCGTGCGGGCGGGCAGGTGGCCCGGGTCGTGGGGTGCACGATGCGGACGCCGTCCCGGGCGGGCATGCCGAGCGCGCCCGTGGGTGCGCCGGGGACCCGTTTGAGCATGCCCGCGCCTTCGCTGGATCCGTAGCCCTCGACGAGGCGGCAGCCGAAGCGGTCCAGGAAGCGGGCCGCGTCCTCCGGGGAGGCCTCGGTGCCGAAGGCGTGGGTGAGCCGGTTGTCGGCGTCCTCGGGAGTCCCGGGGCGGGCCAGGATGTAGCCGATGGCCTTGCCGACGTACGTGAAGTAGGTGGCACCGAAGTGGCGTACGTCGGGCAGGAAGCCGGAGGCGGAGAACTTGCGGGTGAGGGCGATGGTGGAGCCCGCGGTGAGGGCGGGGGCCCAGAGGGCCATCAGCGCGTTGCCGTGGAACAGCGGCATCGGGCAGTAGCAGATGTCCTCGCGGGTGATGTCGTACTTGGCGCTGTTGGCCGCACCGAGCGCGGCGAGCCGGCCCTGCGAGCAGATCGCCGCCTTCGACGTGCCGGTGGTGCCGGAGGTCAGGAGCAGCAGCATCCGGGTGGCGGCGGTGACGTCCGGGGCGGGGGCGGGCAGCCGGGGGTGCGCGGCGAGGCGTTCCCCGTACTCCGGTGTGCCGACGACGAGGAAGCGGTCCGGGTCGACCCCGGTGTCGAGTCCGTCGAGCAGGGCGGCGCCGGCCCGGTCGGTGACGATCACCCGGCAGTCGGTGTGCCGTACCTCCCGCTCCAGTTCGGCGCCGCGGCGGGTCGGGTTGATGCCGACGACGGCCGCGCCGGCGAGGGCCGCCGCGCCCAGCCAGAAGACGTACTCGGGTTCGTTGTCCAGGAGTACGCCGATGTGGAACGGGCCGTCGGCGCGCAGCTCCAGGGCCCAGGCGGCCCGGGCGGCGCTCTCCTCGACGACCTCCCCCCAGGTCCAGGACCGGTCACGGGTCAGGAGGCCGGGGTGGTCGTCCCCCACCCGGGCGAGCAGCAGGTCGGCAATCGTCTGGTGTGGCAACGTCGGTCCCTCTCACCCGGTGGCCGGGTCTGCCGGTGTCGGTACGGGGCGGGCCACGCGGGTGCGCGGCGCGCCCGGCGGGGCGGTGCGCGGGCCGGGGTCGCCCCGGCCCGGTGCGGTCAGCCGCCGAAGTTGGCCTGGCCGCCGTCGAGGGGCACCGTGGCGCCCGTCAGATAGCGGGCGTCGGGGCCGCACAGCATCGCCACCGCCCGCCCGATGTCCTGCTCGCAGTCGCCGACGTATCCGAGCGGGATGGAGGCGCAGAAGTCGGCGGCCTCCTCCGGGTGGGCGGCCTGCCAGCCCGCGTACGCGGGTGAGACGGCGTGCGGGGCGACGGCGTTGACCCTGATGCCGTCGCGGCCCCATTCGTTGGCGGCGGCCCTGGTCAGGGAGCGCAGGGCGGACTTGGCCGCCGCGTATGCCCCGTAGGTGCTCAGGTCCCAGCGGACCATGGCGGAGGTGACGAGGTTGACGACGGAGCCGCCGCCGTCACGCTTCAGGTACGGATGCGCGGCCTTCATGAAGGCGAACGCCGCGAACGGGCCGCTGTCGAAGCCCCGTCGGAACTGTTCGTCGCCGAGCGACAGGAGCGGTCCGTAACAGCCGGTGTAGGCGTTGTTGACCAGGATGTCGATGGCGCCGAAGCGCTCGGCGACCTCCTCCACCACGGCGGGGATCCGGTCCGTGTCCAGTACGTCGAGGACGAACGGCTCGGCCTTCACCCCCCGTTCGCGCAGGAGCTCGCACGTCGCCTCCAGCTTCGCCGCGGTCCGTCCGACGGCGGCGACCGAGGCTCCGTCGGAGGCGAGGGCGAGCGCGATGCCCTGGCCGACGCCCTGTCCCGCGCCGCTGATGACCGCGACCTTTCCGTCGAGGTTCCCCATCACTCCGCCTCCGTCAACTTGGCCTGGGCAGTTGCTTGTTGATGAAGAGCCCCTCCGCTGTTACGCAGACGCGGCCGCCGGCCCGGATCTCGCCGACCGTGCGGATGCGCGAGCCGTCCACGGAGACCTGGCGCCCGGTGACGGTCAGGGGCTCGAACAGCGGGGTGGGCCGCAGATAGCGCAGGGTCAGCTCCGCCGTCATGCCGGAGGTGCCGCCCCAGTGGTTGGCGACGCCCAGCGTGTGATCAAGGAGCAGCGCCGAGATCCCGCCGTGCACATGGCCGGGCGGTCCCTGGTAGGGCAGTCCGAGCGTGACGACGCCTTCGATGGAGCCGTCGTCCTTGCCGTGCAGGTGCAGCGGCGGTGCGAGGGCGTTCTCCGGGCCGGTGACGGGGTCGTGCCGGGTGACGCCCTGGCCGCGCCACATCTCGGCGAGGCGGTCCTCGACGGAGGGCGCGTCCTCCGTGAGCCGGTCGGCGACGGCGTGGAGTTCTTCGGCGATCGCATCCATGTCGGCGCCCGTCCCGTCGCCGGTGCGCAGCAGGGCGTCCATCACCCGGCGGGCCGCGGCGACCGCCGCGTCGACACCGTCCTTGTGCGGGTCGGCGACCAGACGGAGGCCGGCGGCCGGTGCGGTGTTCCCGTCGGAGGAGGAGTTCATGACGCGGTCACCGTCGCCGTCGCGTGGGTGAGCACGGGCGCGCCGTCGCGGCCGGGGCAGGCCACGTGCAGCGTGAGCCGCTCCGTACCGTCGTCGGCGGGGCCCTCACGCCATACGGAGACGGCGAGGGACTCACCGGGGACGAGGGGGCCGGAGAAGCGCACGGCGAGGCCGGTGAGCCGGGTGACGTCGCCGTCGAGAACACCGTCGACGAGGGCCTTGCAGACAAGCCCGTACGAGGCGAGCCCGTGCAGGATCGGCCGGTCGAAGCCGGCCGCCCTGGCGAATTCCGGGTCGGCGTGGAGCGGGTTGAGGTCACCGTTGAGGCGGTACCAGAGGGCCTGTTGGGGCGTGGTGGTGACGGAGAGGACGGTGTCCGCGGGGCGGTCGGGTCCCGCCCGGTTCTCCTCGGGTCCCGGCTCCCCGCCGAAGCCGCCCTCGCCGCGCGCCCAGATGCGGGTGGTGGAGGTCCACAGCGGTTCGCCGTCGGGGCCCGTGGCCGCGGACTCCAGGACGACGAGTGCGGCCTTGCCCTTGTCCCACACCTCGGCGACCCGCGAGCTGAGCGTGGCGGTGCCGGAGGCCGGCAGCGGCCGGTGGACCCGCAGGCCCTGGCCGGCGTGGAGCACGGTCCGCAGGTCGACGTCGATTCCCGGCAGGTGGAGACCGGGCGGGGGCGCCTCGCCCGCGGAGATCCCGGAGCCGGCCACCATGGCGAACGTGGGCAGCACGCCGAGGCCATTCTCGTAGGTCAGGTGCAGCTCGGGGCCGGTGGCCGCGTCGGCACCGGCGCCCAGGCTCAGGTGGTAGAGGAGCACGTCGCGGGTGGTCCAGTGGATCTCGCGTACGGACGGGGACGCGGTCAGCGCCTTGTCGCGGTCGATGGGCATGGTCAGCCTTTCCGGAGGGGCTCGGGGTCGCGCGGCAGGCCGAGCATGCGTTCGCCGATGATGTTCAGCTGGACCTCCGTCGTGCCGCCCGCGATGGACAGGCAGCGGGCGTTGAGGAACTGCCAGGTGGCGTCGAGGCGTTCGCCCTCGCCGGTGAGCGCTGCGGTGCCCTGCCAGTCCATGCAGGTCTCCCAGACCCGCTGCTGGTGTTCGACGCCGAGCAGTTTGGCCACGGACGCCTCGGCGCCGGGCTGCTGCCCGGAGACCGTACGCAGGGTGGTGCGCAGTGCGAGGACGGCGCCGCACTGGGCGTCGCAGAGGTGGCCGCCGAGCGTGGTGAGCTGCTCGTCGTCGAGGCCGTCCGACCCCGCGGCGATCGTCAGCAGGGCCTCGGCCCCGGAGCCGACCGAGTCGTGGGACAGGGCCACGCGTTCGTTGGCGAGGGTGGTCCGGGCCAGCTTCCAGCCGTCGCCCGGGGCCCCGACCAGCAGCTCGTCGGGGATGAACACCTCGTCGAGGAACACCTCGTTGAACTCTGCGTCGCCGGTGATCTGCCGCAGCGGCCGGATGTCGAGTCCGGGGCTCTTCATGTCGAGCAGGAAGTAGGAGATGCCCTTGTGCTTGGGCACACCGGCGTCGGTGCGGGCCAGCAGGACGCCCCAGTGCGCGTCCAGGGCCATGGACGTCCACACCTTCTGCCCGGTGATCCGCCAGCCGCCCTCCACCTTCTCGGCGCGGGTGGTGAGCCCCGCGAGGTCGGACCCCGCGCCCGGTTCGCTGAAGAGCTGGCACCACACGATGTCGCCGCGCAGGCTCGGGGCGAGGAAGCGCTCCTGCTGCGCCGGGTTCCCGTGCGCGACGAGCGTGGGCACCACCCAGCCGCCGATGATCATGTCGACGGGGGTGAGGTCCGCGGCCTGGAGCTCCTCGGCGATGACGAGCTGGGTGACCGGACCCGCGCCCTTGCCCCAGGGGGCCGGCAGGTGCGGGGCGGTGTAGCCGTGGTCGGCGAGGTGGGTGAGGCGCTCCCGGCCGTCCAGGGCCGCGGCCGCCCGCAGTTCGGCGCGTACGCCCGCGCGTTCGGCCTCCGCCTCCGGCGGCAGCTCCACGCCGAGGTCCCGGCGGGCGCCGTCCAGGGTGAGGCTGGCGACACGGCGGCGCCAGGCGGTGGACGGGCCGAGGGCGATCCGGAGGGTCTGCGCGCGGCGCAGCGTGAGGTGCGCGTCGTGCTCCCAGGTGAAGCCGATGCCGCCGAGCACCTGGATGCAGTCCTTCGCGACGGAGAACGCGGCGTCGACGCCGACCACCCCGGCGACGGCCGCGGCGAGCGAGGCCTCCTGTGCGTCGGCCGCGCCACCGGGGCCGGCCGCGCGGGCGGCGTCCCAGGCGCAGGCGCGGGCCTGTTCGGCCTGGGCGAGCATGCGGGCGCAGCGGTGCTTGACCCCCTGGAACTGGCCGATGCGGCGGCCGAACTGCTCCCTTACCCGGGCGTACTCCGCCGCGGTGGTCACGCAGCGGTCGGCGAGCCCGGCGGCTTCGGCGGCGAAGAGCGTCGCGGCGAGGTCCCGGGGCGTCCGTGGGTCCAGGTCCAGCAGATCGGCGGCGTCGACCGGCACCGAGCGTACGGTCACCCGGGACGAGCGGCGGGTGAGGTCGTGGCTGCGGACGTCAGCGGTGTCCACGGCGGTACGGGGCAGCACCAGCCAGGTCGTACGGCCGCCGTCGGAGGCGGGGAGCACGAACACGTCGGCGAGGTGTCCGCCGATGACGAGTTCGGAGGTTCCGGTGACGGTGACCGTGCCGTCGGCGGCGCGGGTCAGGGTGAGCGTGCCGGGGGCGAGTCCCACCGCGCCGAGGGCGGTGCCGGCGGCGAGCGGGCCGAGGTGCGTCCGGTGCCCGGCCGCGTGCAGGACGGCCGAGGCGAGTGTCGTCGGCAGGAACGGCCCTGGGGCCATGGCCCGCCCCAGCTCCTCGGTGACGACGGCGAGTTCGAGGAGCCCGTACCCGGCGCCGCCGTCCTTTTCGGGCAGGTGGAGTGCGAGCAGTCCCTGTTCGGCGAGGCCGCCCCAGTAGGCGGGCAGGGTCTCCTTGCCGGCGTCGGCCGCCGCGCGGAGGGTGTCCTCGGTGATGTGCCGGTTCGCGAAGGCGCGTACGGCGTCGCGCAGGTCGCGGTGCTCCTGGGTGAGTCCGATGGTCATGACGGTGCCCTCAGATGCGTTCGATGACGGTGGCGGTCGCGTGGGCCCCGCCGGCGCACATGGTGATCAGGGCGGTGGACCCGCCGGTGCGCTCCAGTTCGTGCAGGGCCTGGGTGATGAGCCGGGCACCGGTGGAGCCGACGGCGTGGCCGAGCGCGATGGCCCCGCCGTTGACGTTGACCTTGTCCAGGTCCGCCTTGTGGACCTGCGCCCAGGACAGGACGACGGAGGCGAACGCCTCGTTGATCTCGACGAGGTCGATGTCGGCGAGCGTCATCCCGGCCGTGCGAAGGACCCGTTCGGTCGCGGCGATGGGCCCGTCGAGGTGGTAGTACGGGTCGGAGCCGACCATGGCGGAGGCCACGATCCGGGCCCGTGGGCGCAGCCCTTCACGGTCTGCGCGCTCCCGGCTCATGAGCAGGACGGCGGCGGCGCCGTCACTGATCTGGGAGGAGTTCCCCGCGGTGTGGATGCCGTCGGGGACGACGGTCCTGAGACCGGCCAGCGCCTCGGCGGTGGTGTCGCGCAGCCCCTCGTCGCGGGTGACGGACGTGGTCTCGCCGGTGGGGCCGTCCGGGCCGGTGACGGGGGCCTGGATCTCGACGATCTGCCGTCCGAAGCGTCCCTCGGCCCAGGCGCGGGCGGCCTTCTGCTGGGAACTCAGGCCGAACGCGTCGGCGTCGGCCCGGGTGATGCCCCGGTTGCGGGCGATGCGTTCGGCGGCGGTGAACTGGTCGGGCATGTCCAGGGTCCAGCTCTCCGGTACCGGGGAGCCGTTGTCCGGGGTGAGCGCCGCGCCAAGGAAGACCCGGCTCATGGACTCGACGCCGCAGCCGATGCCGGTCTCGATCGCGCCGGAGGCGATGAGGCCCGCGACGAGGTGCACGGCCTGCTGGGACGATCCGCAGGCGCAGTCGATGGTGGTGCACGCGGTGGTCCGTGGGAGTCCGGTGTGCAGCCAGGCGGTGCGGGTGACGTTGTTGGACTGTTCACCGGCCTGGGTGACGCAGCCCCCGATGACCTGCTCCACGGTGTCGGGCGCGATGCCGGCGCGCTCCACGAGGCCCTTCTGGGCGAGCCCGAGGAGCTCGGCCGGGTGGAGCCCGGACAGGGCCCCGCGGCGCCGGCCGACCGGGGTCCGTACGGCTTCGACGATGACGGCCTCGGTCATGGCTCTCCGTAAAGGTGTGAGGTGGCCCGTGGGGGCCTGGGCGCTGACGGATGAAAACTAGAATTCGTTCTCGAACTGGGCAAGCGCCAGTCCCGCTCAGTGGCCGCGTCAGCGGGGACGGGCGTCAGATGTGGGATCCGCCGTCGGCCCGGATCTCCGCCCCGGTGAGGTAGGCCGCGTCCCGCGACGCGGCGAAGGCGATCACCCCGGCGATCTGCTCCGGTTCACCGGTGCCGAAGGGTGCGCGGATCCGCCCGTAGTACGAGGTGTCGAGATCCGGCGGCAGCACGTGCGGCCCGGCGAGCGGGGTGGCGACGGAGCCCGGCGACAGCGGCACGACGCGGATCCCGCGGTGCGCGACCTCGGCGGCCAGGGAGAGCGAGAAGGCGAGGACCGCGCCCTTGGAGGCGGCGTACGCGGTCATGTACGGGTTCCCGTGCGAGGCAGCCGACGACGCCACGTTGACGATGACGCCCGAGCCGTCCGGCAGATGGGGCAGGGCCTCCCGGCAGAACAGGGCCGTGCCCACCGCGTTGACGGCGAAGAGCCGCTCCATGTCGGCCACGGTCAGCCGGGCGATCGGTGTCGTGCGGTGGATCCCCGCCACGTTGACCAGCACGTCGATACCGCCGAGCGCGTCGGCGGCGGCCCGTACGGCCGCCACCACCGCGTCCTCGTCGGACACGTCGGCGACCCGGGTCACGATCCGCCCGGGCCCGGCCGCCGCCGAGGCCGTCCCCGTCAGGCCCTCGCACGACCGGTCGACGGCGTACACGGCCGCCCCTTCGGAGACCAGGCGCAGGGCGGTGGCCCGCCCGATCCCCGAACCAGCTCCGGTGAGCAGGACCTTCACGCCGTCGAACCGGTTCACCACGGGCTCCTTCGCTGTACGTACGGGCGGACGAGCGGCGGAATGTATACGCGGCCGGCGGGGGCGCGCGGCCGCGGTCCCACCGACCGGGACGGGCCCCCGGGCAGGCCCAGGTGCAGGGGTACCGGTCAGTGGGACTCCCCCGGCCGGGCACCGGGGTCCCGGCCTACCGTCCGGACCCTGGTGACCGAACGTGCTGAAGGAGATGAGAGCGACGTGAGCGCAGTGGAGTCAGCACACGACGACGTCCGGGCCATCGAGGCCGCCGCGGCCCCCACGCGTTTCGCGCGCGGCTGGCACTGCCTGGGCCTCGCGGAGAAGTTCAAGGACGGCAAGCCGCACGCGGTCCAAGCCTTCGGACAGAAGCTCGTGGTGTTCCAGGCGGGCGACGGCACGCTCAGCGTCCTGGACGCTTACTGCCGTCATATGGGAGGCGACCTCTCGCAGGGCACCGTCAAGGGCGATCACGTCGCCTGTCCGTTCCACGACTGGCGCTGGGGCGGCGACGGCCGCTGCAAGCAGATCCCGTACTCCAGGCGCGTACCGCTGCGGGCCCGGACGGCCGCCTGGCAGACCCTCGACCAGGACGGCATGCTCTTCGTCTGGAACGACCCGGAGGGCAACCCCCCTCCCGCCGGGGTGACCATCCCCCGGATCGAGGGCGCGACGAGCGACGAGTGGACCGACTGGCTCTGGTACGAGACCGTCGTCGACGCCAACTGCCGTGAAGTCGTGGACAACGTGGTGGACATGGCCCACTTCTTCTACGTCCACTACTCCTTCCCGACGTACTTCAGGAACGTCTTCGAGGGGCACACCGCCACCCAGCACATGCGGGCCACCGGCCGCCCGGACGCCCGCCCCCAGGAGGCGGACGGCAAGCCGAAGACCACCGGAAGCAACTCGCTGGCCTCGTACCACGGCCCGTCCTTCATGATCGACGACCTCACCTACCACTACGACACCGGTGATGTGCAGGCGGTCCTGATCAACTGTCACTATCCGGTCGACGCAGAGCGGTTCGTGCTGCAGTACGGGATCGTCGTGAAGCGTTCGCCGGCCATGAAGGGCGACGCTGCCGATGAACTTGCGTCGGGAATGGCGCAGTTCATCAAGCTCGGTTTCGAGCAGGACATCGAGATCTGGAAGAGCAAGGCGCGCATCGATAATCCGCTGCTCTGCGAGGAGGACGGTCCGGTCTACCAACTACGGCGCTGGTACGAGCAGTTCTACTCGGACGTGGCCGAGGTGACGCCGGAGATGACCGACCGCTTCGAGTTCGAGCTGGACACCACGCGGCCGGTCGAGGCGTGGCAGAAGGAGGTCGAGGGGAATCTCGCCCGGAAGGCCGCCGGTGCCGAGGGCGGCCCCGCCTGATGCGCGTCGACAACCGGCTGGCCGACGGCGGCCCGATGCGCCCGCTGTCCTGCGAGCGGTGCGCCGCGCAGGTCCTGGTGCGCAAGAGCAGCTGGCAGCAGACGAGTGTGCAGTGGGACGGCCGGGCCATGGCGGTCTGCGCGGAACGCGATGCGGCGGGTGAGGCCTTCGAGGGCTGCGGGTCCCTGCGCGAGACGATCCGCGAGGCGGCCCTGCGGGGTGCGATCGAGCTGGTGGACGGGGGCGGGGCCGCGCCGTGACACAGCGGCGGTGACAGGAGGAGGCCGGCCGGATACGCGCCGTGCGGTGCGTATCCGGCCTCCTGCTGTCACGGCTGGGGCTCAGTAGCAACCCGCCGCGGCGACGCCCGCGCGCCGCCCGAAGAACGTTCCGTCACCGAGCGAGGTCCCGCTGACGTACCCCTCGCCGTGGATGCCGGAGGAGGCCCGGCCGGCGGCGTAGAGCCCGGGTACGGTTCCGCCCGACACGTCGAGGACCGCGCCGTCCACGGTGGTGCGCAGCCCGCCCAGGGTGAACCCCGCGGCCCCCGTCCCGGCCCCGGCACTCGTCCGGCCGCCCTGGTGGAATCCGGCCCTCGGGTCGACCGCAGCGAAGGGACCCGTCAGCGGCCTGAGCCAGCGGGGGTCCTTGTGGAAGTACGGGTCCTCCCCTCGCGCCGCGTACGTGTTGTACGTGCCGACCGTGGACTCCAGCGCCCCCTGCGGCATGGAGAGTTCGGTCTCCAGCTCCGCCAGGGTCTCCGTCACGAACCGGGGTACGACACCCCAGCGCTCGCTCTCGGGCACCGACTCGTAGCCCTCCTCGTCGATGATCACCCAGTAGGGGGCGGGCTGGGTCAGGACGGCGGCCACGCTGAACAGGCCCGGGTACACGTCCTCGTTGACGAAGCGCTGCCCGTGGGCGTTGACCAGCATGCCCCGCGTGACCATGGCGGGCAGCGCGGTGAGGGCCAGTTCGACCGTGCCCATCCGCCGGGTGGCGGCGCCGATCGCGGACGCCATCCGGATGCCGCTGCCGTCGTCGAGTCCGTCGCTGACCTTGCCGTGGCCGAGGAGGTGCGGGGCGTGGTCGGCGAGCATCTCCTCGTTGTCGGCGAACCCGCCGGTGGTCAGCACGACGCCTCTGCGGGCCCGGTACGCCAGGTCCTGGCCGTGCCGGCGGGCGGTGACACCGACGACGCGGCCGGTGTCGTCCACGATCAGCGCGGTGGCCAGGGTGTCGGCGTGTTCGGCGGCCCCGGCTCTCCGGGCGGCGGCGACCAGCCTCTCCATCACCAGCCGGCCGCCGAACCCCTCGGTCGCGCAGCGGTGCCCGCGCGGGGCGGGCACCGCGATCTCGTTGTACGGCCAGGCGTTCTCGCCCAGCCACATCAGCCCGTCCCGGGTGACCGGCATCCAGGTCGGCGCGTCCCACAGGGACGGCTCGAACTCCAGCCCACGGTCCACGAACCACTGGAAGTGCTCGGCGCTGCCGTCGCAGTACAGGCGCAGTTTCTCCTCGTCCGCGTGCGGCCCGAGGGCGGCGGCGAGGTAGCCGAACATCTCGCCCGGGCTGTCCTCGAACCCACAGGCGTGCTGCACCGGGGTCCCGCCGCCCAGGTACAGCTCTCCCCCGGAGAGGGCCGACGATCCGCCGGGGCCGCCGGCCCGCTCCAGGACGAGGACCCCGGCGCCGGCCGCCGCGGCCTCGTACGCGGCGGCTGCTCCGGCGCAGCCGAAGCCGACGACCAGGACGTCGGTCTCGGCGTCGTACCGCTCGATGCTCCCGGCGCGGACCGGGGTGACCGGGCGGGAACCGCTCACTTCGAGGTTCCGGGCGGGGTGAAGGCGGCGAGCGGCTCGGACCCCGACCAGTCGTGGCCCCAGTAGCTGTCAGCGGTGATCTCCTCGGCCGTGTAGTCCGTCTCGTCGACGCGCATCCCGTCGAAGCCGTACTCGATGTCCCAGCCGCCGGGGGCGCGCACGTAGAAGGACACCATCTTGTCGTTGGTGTGCCGGCCCAGGGTGGACGAGAGGGAGAAGCCCTGCTTGCCCACGTTGTCGAGGGCTATGCCGACGGCGTCCAGGGTGTCCACCTCGACCATGAGGTGGACCAGGCCGGGCTCCTCGCCGTGCGGTGCGGGGCAGACGGCGAGGCTGTGGTGGCGTTCGTTCACCCCCATGAAGCGCACCCGCCGGGGCGGGGCGTCGGGCGCTTGACCACTGAGCCGGATCCCGCCGCGCGGCAGGAAGCCGAGCACCTCGGTGTAGAAGGCGACCGTCTCGTCCGGGCAGGTGGTGGGCAGCACGACGTGCCCCATCCCCTGGCCGCCGGTGACGAAGCGCTGACCGAGTCCGGTCAGTACGGGGCTGTGGTCGAGGACCGGGGCGAAGAACACCTCGACGGGCACGCCGGCCGGATCGTCGAAGCTGATGCCCTCCTCGACGCCCCGGTCGTCGGCCTCCTCCCGGCCGAGCTGTTTCACCGCCGTCCCGGACGCCTCGACGGCACGCCCGACGGCGGCGAGCGCGAACTGGTCCCGCACCTCCCAGCCGACCGACAGCACCCGGTCGCTGTCGCCGGGCAGGACGACGAGCCGAGAGCGGCGCTCGTCCATGCGCAGGTACAGGCCGTCGGGTTCCGGCCCCGAGCCCTCGGCGAAACCGAGCGCGTCCACGGTGAGTTCGCGCCAGCGGTCGATGTCCCGGGTCTGGACGCGGAGATACCCGAGCCCGCGGATCTGTGTCATGCGTGTTCCTCTCGCGATGAAAAGGGGGCTAGATCATGGAGCGCATCGGGCCCTGCGGCGGCTCCACGCCGATCTCCGTCAGCGCCGAGGCGTGGAAGACCGCGCCCGGCACGTGGATGGCGTGGGTGAGGCCCGTGTGCACATCGCGCCAGAACCGCTGGATCGGGTTGTCCATGCGCATCGCGTTGCCGCCGGAGCGGGCCACGATCTCGTCGACCGCGCGGACCGCGCGCCAGGCGGCCGCGGTCTGGGTGCGCCGTCCGACGGCACGCCGCTCGAAGCTGACCTCCTGGCCTGCGGCGACCATGTCGTACATCCGGCAGACGTTGTCCAGGAGCGCCGCGCGGGAGGCCGCGATCTCGGCCGCCGCCTCGCCGATGGCGTAGAGGACGTACGGGTCGTCCCTCACCGCCTGGCCGGTGATCTGCACCCGCGTGCGCTGGTGGTCGAGGTGGTGGGCGAGGGCGCCCTCGCACATGCCGATGACGGCGGCGGTGATGCCGAGCGGGAAGGCGGCGGAGAACGGCAGCCGGTAGGCGGGGTTGGTCAGCCCGGACTTCGCGGCCAGGGAGCCGTCCACCACCTCGGCGTACTCGATGACACGGTGGGCGGGCACGAAGGCGCCCTTGACGACGACGTCCTTGCTGCCGGTGCCGCGCAGCCCGACGACGTCCCACGAGTCCTCGACGATCTCGTAGTCGGCGCGCGGCAGGATGACGTGCACGGACCGCGGGGGGCTCAGCCGGTTCCCGTCCACGTCGGCGAGGAACCCGCCGAGGAAGATCCACCGGCAGTGGTCGGTCCCGGAGGAGAACTGCCAGTGCCCGTCGAAGACATAGCCGCCGTCGACGGGCCTGAGCAGGCCCATCGGGGCGTACGGGGAGGCGATCCAGGTGTCGGGGTCCTCGCCCCAGATCTCCTCCTGGACGCGGGGGTCGGCCATCGCCATCTCCCACGGGTGTACGCCGACGACTCCGGCGACCCATCCGGTGGCCCCGTCCAGGGAGGCGATCCTCATGACGGTCTCGGCGAACTCGCGCGGGTGCAGTTCGAGGCCGCCGTACGCCTTGGGCTGGAGCATCCGGATGGCACCGACGTCCCGCAGGATCTTCGCCGTCTGGTCGTCGAGCCGGCCGAGCGCCTCGTTGGCGGGGCCGAGTGCGCGGATCTCGTCGGCGCGAGCCTCGACGGCTTCGAGTACGGGATTGGACATGGCTGTGCTCACTTCCCCGAGGAGTGCTGGGCGGTCCCGGACCGGTTCCTCGCCGCGAGGGCGACCGCGATCTCGATGAGCTGGTCCTCCTGGCCGCCGACGAGCTTGCGCCGCCCCGCCTCCAGGAGGATCTCGGCGCCGGACACCTGGTACGTGTCGGCCTGCCGGGCGGCGTGTTTCAGGAAGCTGGAGTAGACACCGGCGTATCCCATCGTCAGGGACATCCGGTCGAGCAGGCACTCGCCGTCCATGACGGGCCGCACGACGTCCTCGGCCGCGTCGATGATCTTCAGTACGTCGATGCCGGTGCGGATGCCGAGCTTCTCGGCGACGGCGGCGAACCCCTCGACGGGTGTGTTGCCCGCCCCCGCGCCGAACCGGCGGGTCGATCCGTCGATCTGGGTGGCCCCGGCGCGTACCGCGAGCACCGAGTTGGCGACGCCGAGGCCCAGGTTCTCGTGGCCGTGGAAGCCGACCTGCGCGTCGTCGCCGAGTTCGGCGACGAGCGCGGCGACCCGGTCACCGGTCTGCTCCATGACGAGGGCCCCCGCGGAGTCGACGACGTAGACGCACTGGCAGCCGGCGTCGGCCATGATGCGGGCCTGGCGGGCCAGGGCCTCCGGGGGGCTGCTGTGCGACATCATGAGGAAACCGACTGTCTCCAGGCCGAGTTCGCGGGCCAGTCCGAAGTGCTGGACGGAGATGTCGGCCTCGGTGCAGTGGGTGGCGATCCGACAGATCGCGGCGCCGTTGTCGGCTGCCTCGCGGATGTCGTCCTGGAGGCCGAGGCCCGGCAGCATCAGGAAGGCGATCCTCGCCCGGCGCGCGGTCCGTACCGCGGCCTTGATGAGTTCCTGCTCGGGGGTGTGGCTGAAGCCGTAGTTGAAGGAGGACCCGCCGAGGCCGTCGCCGTGCGTGACCTCGATGACAGGCACGCCCGCGTCGTCGAGGGCCGCGACGATCGAGGTGACGTGGTCGACGGTGAACTGGTGCTGTTTGGCGTGCGAACCGTCCCTGAGGGACGAGTCGGTGACGCGGATGTCCAGGTCGGGACTGTAGGGCATGGCTCGTGCACTCCTCGGTGAGCGGGTTCAGGCACCGGCGCGGCGGGCGGTGATCCGCTGGGCGAAGCCCTCGCCGACCCTGGTGGCGGCGGCGGTCATGATGTCGAGGTTCCCGGAGTACGGCGGCAGGAAGTCGCCCGCGCCCTCCACCTCGATGAACACCGCGACCCGGGCGAGCCCGCCGCTGACCGCGGTCGGCTCGTCGAACTGCGGCTCGGTGCGCAGCCGGTAGCCGGGGACGTACTCGGCGACCCGGGCGACGGTCTCCCGGATCGAGGCGGTCACGGCGTCCTGGTCGACGTCGGCGGGGACGGCGCAGAAGACGGTGTCCTGCATCAGCATCGGGGGTTCGGCCGGGTTGAGGATGATGATGGCCTTGCCCCTGGCGGCGCCGCCGATCGTCTCGATGCCCCGGCCCGTGGTGAGCGTGAACTCGTCGATGTTGGCGCGGGTTCCGGGACCGGCGGACGGCGAGGCGACGCTCGCGACGATCTCCGCGTAGGGGACGTCGGTGACCCGGGAGACGGCGTGCACGATCGGGATGGTGGCCTGGCCGCCGCAGGTGATGAGGGAGACGTTCGGTGCGTCGAGGTGGTCGCCGAGGTTGACGGCGGGCACGACGGCGGGGCCGATCGCTGCGGGGGTCAGGTCGATGGCCTGGATGCCGAGTTCCGCGTACCTGGGCGCGTTGGCCCGGTGGACGTACGCGGATGTGGCCTCGAAGACGAGGTCCGGTCGGTCCTCGCCGGTCAGCAGGGCCTCGACACCGTCGGCGCTGGTGTGCAGGCCGTGGTCGGCGGCGCGCTTGAGGCCGGGGCTCTGCTCGTCGATGCCGATCATCCAGCGCGGCTCGATGGCCTCCGAGCGCAGGAGTTTGTACATCAGGTCGGTGCCGATGTTTCCGGAGCCGACGATCGCGGCGGTCGCCTTGGTCACTGTTCGAACCTCATCCGGGTCGAGTGGTGCGGAGAGCGGATAGGGGCGGGTGGGGCGGTCAGCCGTCGTAGGTGATCCGCAGCCGGTCGCTGACCGGGCGCGCCTGGCAGGCGAGGATCAGTCCGTCGGCGAGGTCCCGCGCGTCGAGGACCTCGTTGCGTGCCATGGCCGCCTCGCCCGCGACGAGGACACAGGCGCAGGCGCTGCAGCTGCCTTCCCGGCAGGAGTACGGGGCGTCCAGGCCTGCGGCGAGCAGCACGTCCAGCAGGGGCGTGCCCCGGGGCCAGTCGACGGTGTGGTGCTGCCCGTCCAGCTCCACCTCCGCCGTGCTGACGGGCCCGGCGGCGTCAGGTTCCGGAACCGGCTCGCGCTCCGCGAACGGGTCGCCGGCCAGTGAGGTGAAGCGCTCGACGGTGATCCGGTCGGGTGGCACGCCCAGCTCGGTGAGCGCCGCGGTCGCCAGGTCCATGAAGGGACCGGGGCCGCAGACGAAGGCGGGGCGCCCGGTGCAGGGACCGGCGAGGGAGCGCAGGCCGGACGCGGTGGGCCGGCCCTGGACGGACTCCAGCCAGTGCAGGACGGTGAGCCGGTCGCCGTACTCCCGTGCCAGTGAGGCCAGTTCGTCGCGGAAGATGACGGACCGCTCGTCGCGGTTGGCGTAGAGGAGGGTGACCTTGCCGGTCCCGGCGTGCAGGGCGGACGTGAGGATGGACATCACCGGGGTGATGCCGCTGCCCGCGGCGAGCAGCAGGAAGTCACCGTCGAGCGAGCCGGGGGTGAACGTGCCGGCGGGCCTCAGGACTTCGAGGTTGTCCCCCTCGGTGACGTGGTCGCAGATCCAGTTCGAGGCGTAGCCGCCCGCGGTGCGCTTGACGGTCACCTTGAGGTGCTCGTCGCGGCCCGGAGCGCTGCTCAGCGAGTAGCAGCGGGCCGCGCCGCCGGGGCGCTCGGACGGCACCCTGACGGTGAGGAACTGGCCCGGTGCGTAGGCGAACCTGTCCCGGTGTTCCTCGGCGGGTTCCAGGACCAGCGAGTGCGCGTCGGCCGTCTCCCGGATCACCTTGACGACGCGCACGATCAGCGGCGCCGGGCTCATGGCGCGCCTCCGGTGGTCGTGGCGGCGTGCCGGGCGGCGATGTAGCCGAACACGATGGCGGGGCCGATGGTGGCGCCCGGCCCGGCGTACTCGTTGCCCATCACGGACGCGGAGGTGTTGCCGGTGGCGTACAGCCCGGCGACGGCGGAGCCGTCCTCGCGGAGGACCCGGCTGTGCTCGTCACAGACCAGGCCGCCCTTGGTTCCGAGGTCGCCGACCTCGATGCGGATCGCGTAGTAGGGGGCCTTGTCGAGCTCGTCGAGGTTGGGGTTCTTCAGGGTCGGGTCGCCGTAGTACCGGTCGTAGGCGCTGTCGCCCCGGCCGAATTCGGTGTCCTTCCCGGTGCGGGCGAAGCCGTTGAACCGTTCGACGGTACCGGTGAGGGTCTCGGCCGGGACGCCGATGCTCCGGGCGAGCCCGGCGAGGGTGTCGGCGCGGTGGACGGTGCCGTTCTCGTAGAACGCCTTCGGGAAGGGCATGCCGGGGAGGATCTGCGCGAAGGGGTAGCGGGCGCGGGCCTTGGCGTCCATCACGAACCAGGCGGGGGTGTGCCCGCCTTCGAGCTGGTCGTGGACGAAGTTGACGTACGGCGAGGACTCGTTGGTGAAGCGCCTGCCGTCGCCGGCGACGATCACCGACGGCGGGATGCACCGCTCGGAGACCAAGGGGACCGTGGCGCCGGAGGGGTGGCGCACGGACGGCATCCACCAGGCGTCGTCCATGAAGTCGAGGGCCGCGCCGAGGGCTTCGCCCGCGACGATGCCGTCACCCACGTTCTCGACGGCTCCGGCGCTGTGGTTGTCCCGGGCGCCCTCGGGCAGGTACTTCTCGCGCATCTCCCGGTTGTGGTCGAACCCTCCGGTGGCCAGGAGCACACCGTGCCGGGCGCCGACCCGCACGGGCCCGCCGTCCCGTTCGACGACGACGCCGGTGACCTTGCCGCTCCCGTCGGTGACGAGTCCGGTCATCGGGCTGCGCAGCCACACGGGCACGCCGGCCTCCTTCAGCGCCATGCGCATCCGCGCGACCAGGGCCCGTCCGCCGGTCGCCATGTGGCGGCGGCGGACCATGTTGGACGAGACCCGCCAGGCGGCGACCAGGGAGGCCCGGCGTCCGCGCCAGGTCCGCTTGACCATGGCGAGGTCCCGGTAGTCCTTGGCGGTGATCCAGAGGCCGAGGGGGCCCTTGAGGCTGTTGGGGCGCTGGTACTTCTCGTCCTCGCCGAGCTTGCGGGTGTCGAAGGGCAGCGCCTCGACGGACCGGCCGAGCGGGCGGCCGCCGTCGTACTCGGGGTGGTAGTCGGCGTAGCCCTTGACCCAGAAGAACCTCATCCAGCGGCTCTTCCCGAGGAGTTCCATCGCGGCCGGCCCCTGGTCGACGTAGGCGTCGAGGCGGGCGGCGGGGACACGGTCCTCGGTGAGCAGGTCGAGGTAGCGGCGTACGGAGGCGCGGCTGTCGTCGTGGCCCTTGGCCCGCAGGGTGGGGTTGTTGGGGATCCAGATGCCGCCGCCGGAGATGCCGGTCGTGCCGCCGTACTTCGCGCCCTTCTCGACCACGACCGTGCTCAGTCCGCTGTCGGCCGCGGTCAGCGCGGCGGCCATGCCGCCTCCGCCGCTGCCGACCACGACGAAGTCGAACTCCTCGTCCCAGGCGGTCTCGTGTGCCGCACCGGTGGCCGCACCGGCGCTCATGCCGCGTCCTCACGGGTGAGGAAGGCGAGGACCGCGCTCTCCCAGGCGGCCTTCTGCTCGATCATCACCCAGTGCCCGCAGTCGGGGAAGACGTGCAGTTCCGCGTCGGGGATGGTGCGCATCGGCAGGATCGACATGTCGACGGGGCTGACCCGGTCGTCGCGGCCCCAGGTGAGCAGGGTCCTGGCTTGGAGCCGGTGCAGCACGGCCCAGTACGGTGCCTCGTCGGAGGCGGCAGCGGCGGCGGTCCGTGCGGCGAACGCCTCGCTGCCGTACATCCGGCGGGCCGCGGCGAGCGTCTCCGGGTCGGTGGCCTGTGCCCACCGCTCCTCGATGAGCTCCTCGGTCACCAGGGACCGGTCGTACACCATGGAGTTGAGCCAGCGGACCAGGCCCTCGCGGGACGGCGCGTCGGTGAACTCGGAGAGCAGCCTGACACCTTCGCCCGGCCCCGGGCCGAACAGGTTCCGGCCGATGCCGCCGATCGTCACGAGGCGGCGTACCCGGTCCGGGTGGGCGAGGGCGAACTGCGTGCCGACGATGCCGCCCATCGAGTTGCCGATGACATCGGCCCGCTGGATCCCGAGCCCGTCCAGGAACCGGGTCACGGCCGAGGCCGCCGTCGCCATGGGATGGCCGTCGGCAGGGTCGCTGACCCCGAACCCGGGGAACTCCAGGACGAGACAGCGGAAGTGCTCGGCGAACACACCCAGGTTGTGACGGTAGTTGCGCCAGCCCGTGACGCCCGGGCCGGAACCGTGCAGCAGGAGCAGGGGCGGCCCGTCGCCGGCCTCGTGGTAGCGCAACACGCCCTTTTCGGTGGCGAGTTCACGCAGTGTGGAGTCGTGACTGAGCTCCGTCATCATCCCTGCCTCGGTTGACCTCGGTGTGCGGTGGCCCTGACGGCCCGATGGGTCCGGCCGCCGGCCTGCCCTGGGCGCCCAGGGGTGCCGTGTGCACGGTCCCTGGACGGTAACTACGGCCCGCGGGACGGCGCGGCGGGCGTCTCGGTCAGCGGGATGCGTACGGACGCGGGGGTGCGGGCGGGGTCCGGCGCTCCGCGCCCGGAGGGCGTTCCACTGATCGGGAACGTGGGCCCGGCGGGCGGGCCGGTGTCCTAGCTTCGGCCCCCTGCCCGGCCCCGGGCACACGAGCGCACCGTTCCCCCGAGGTGGATCCCATGACCGCAGAGTCCCTGTCCGCGCCCGAGGCACGTGAGGAGACCGAGCCGACGCCTTTGCGGATGCGGGGCACCATGGGGACCTTCGCCTCCGGGGTCACGGTGGTGACGGGGATCGGCCGGGACGGGATTCCGGTCGGCTTCGCCTGCCAGTCGTTCGCCTCGGTGTCGCTCGATCCGGCGCTGGTGCTGTTCTGCGCCGACCACCGGGGGCGCGCCTGGCCGAGGATCCGGGAGTCGGGCCGGTTCACCGTGAACATCCTGGCCGAGGAACAGACCGATCTCTGCGGGCGGTTCGGCTCGGGCAAGGGCCGCAAGTACGAGGGGCTGGACTGGGAGGTCTCCCGCTGGGGGACGCCCTCGCTGCCCGGCGTCCTGACCCGGGTGCACGCCGATGTGTACGACGTGCACGGTGCGGGCGACCACGATGTGGTGGTGGGCCGGGTCCTCGCCCTGGAGACGGTGACCGACCGGCGGCCGATGCTCTTCTTCCGCGGCGGTTTCGGTATCGGCACCCCGGTGGCGACGGCGTCCCCCGGCCCATGGGGCTGGGGCGACCACTGGGGGTGAGGGGCGGCCGGCGGTGGCCGCCCGCCCCGTGCCTACTGCCAGTCGCCGTACTGTCCCGCGGCGAGCAGCCGGTCCATGGTCTGCGGGGACCACGTCGCCTCCGGTTCCGCCACCGCGCGGCGCGCCCTGCCGGCCGGCTTCACCTGGTCGGGGAAGAGCTCGCGTGACACCTGCCGGACCGCGTCACCGACCAGTGGTGCGACCTTCTCCAGGGGGGACGAGGCGTCCCCCGCCAGGGAGATCGCCGCGACGGGCCCCTCGGGGCCACGGACCGCGGCGGCGACGCAGGCGATCTTGGGGAAGCACTCCCCGCGCTCGAAGGCGAGACCGTGACGGCGCCGGATGCGGTTGAGTTCCTGGTGAAGGGTGCCGACGTCGGAGATGGTGCGCTGGGTCAGGCGGCCGATGAAGCCGGTCGCCCGGGCCTCGACGTCCTCCGGTTCGAGCCAGGCCAGCATGGCCTTGCCGAGTGCCGTCGAATGGGCGGGCGCCCGGCCTCCGACGCGGGAGGGGACCGTCGCGGCGAAGCGGCCGCCGACCTTGTCGAGGTAGTACACCTCCGCTCCGTCCAGGACGGCCAGATGGACGACCAGGCCGGTCCGGATCTGCAGGTGGTGCAGCCGGGCGGCCGCGGCCTCACGGATCCTGCCGTGCCCGCCGTCCCCTCCCCCGAGGCCGAGGGCGCGGCGCCCGAGCCCGTAGCCGAAGTCGGTGTGCTCCAGCCAGTTCAGCCGCACCAGCTGGTCGAGTATCCGGTGCGCCGTCGACCTCGGCAGGCGCGTGGACCCGGCCACCTCCTCCAGGGAGAGCCGGGCCGTCCGGCCCTCGAAGACGTCCATGATGAGCGTCATCCGCTCGACCATCGACGGTGGCAGCTCCCGCCGGGCCGGCACCTGCACGGGGGGAGCTTCGTGGACAGCCGTCATGGGAGCCTCCAGTCACAGACTGAAATGAATTCTTGTTTTCAGGAATGTAACAGCGCCCCCCGAGCCCGGTGAAGACATGCGCACGACCTCTCTCCGCACGAACCACCCGGCCCCCACGCGCACGGCCTCCCGGAGACACCCGGAACACGGCTACGATCGATCACCTGAGAGAGCCGACGAGTTCATCACGCTGTGTGCGACCTGGCAGAACGCGGCCAACAGCCCGGTCCGGAAGGCTAGGAGAGAAGCTGTGTTCTATTACGTCCTGAAGTACGCCGTGCTGGGCCCTCTGCTCCGGCTGCTGTTCCGCCCCCGCATCGAAGGGCTGGAGCACATCCCCGACGACGGTGCCGCCATCGTCGCCGGCAACCACCTCTCCTTCTCCGACCACTTCCTGATGCCGGCGATCCTCAAGCGCCGCATCACGTTCCTCGCGAAGGCCGAGTACTTCACCGGCCCCGGGATCAAGGGGAAGCTGACCGCGGCGTTCTTCCACAGCATCGGGCAGATCCCCGTGGACCGCTCGGGCAAGGAGGCCGGGCAGGCGGCCATCCGCGAGGGCCTGGGAGTGCTGGACAAGGGGGAACTGCTGGGCATCTACCCGGAGGGCACCCGTTCGCACGACGGCCGGCTGTACAAGGGCAAGGTGGGGGTCGCCGTGATGGCGATCAGGGCGGGGGTCCCGGTCATCCCCTGCGCGATGGTCGGCACGTTCGAGATCCAGCCGCCCGGACAGAAGGTGCCGAACATCAAGCGGGTCACGATCAGGTTCGGGGAGCCGCTGGACTTCTCCCGCTACGCCGGCCTGGCGAACCAGAAGGCGGCGATCCGGGCGGTCACGGACGAGATCATGTACGCCATCCTCGGCCTCTCCGGACAGGAGTACGTCGACGAGTACGCGGTCAAGGCGAAGGCGGCGCAGGCCGAGGAGTCCAAGAAGTTCCCACGCCGGTCACGCTGAGCGAGGAATCTGCTGTGGGCCGATTCCGGCGGTCCGGGCCGTGAGGCCGCCGTAGCGTCTCCCGTATGAGCAGAGGACGAGCGTTCGTACTGGGAGCCACGGGACAGATGGGCCGGCCCGCGGTGCGGGCCCTGGCCGAGGACGGCTGGGAGGTGACCGCGGCGTCGCGCGGGGGCGGCCGGGACGGCAGCTGGGACGCGGGGGTCCGCACGGTCGCGGTGGACCGCGAGGAGAAGGGGGCGCTGGAGGCGGCGCTGGGCGACGGCTGCGACGTCCTCGTCGACATGGTCGCCTTCGACCGGGATCACGCCGCACAGCTCGCCGGGCTCGCGGGCCGGGCCGGTTCCGCGGTGGTCATCTCCAGCGGCGCGGTGTACGAGGACGGGCGGGGCCGGAGCTTCGACACCCAGGACGAGCCGGACGGCTTCCCGGAGTATCCGGTGCCGGTCACGGAGACACAGCGCACGGTCGCCCCCGGGGAAGCGACGTACGGGACACGGAAGGCCGCGCTGGAGCAGGAACTGCTCGCGGCCGGCGACGCGTTGCCGGTGACGCTGCTCAGGGCGGGCGCGGTGCACGGACCGTACTGCCGGACGCCGCGCGAGCTGTACTTCGTCAAGCGCCTGCTGGACGGCCGCCGCCGGAGGGTCCTCGCGTACGGCGGGGAGAGCCGCTTCCATCCGGTCCATGTGTCCAACGTCGCCGAGCTGATCCGCCTCGCCGCTCTGCGGCCGGCTTCCCGGGTGCTCAACGCCGGGGATCCTCAGGTGCCGACCGTCGCCGAGATAGGCGCGGCCGTCGACGGCGTGCTGGGGCTGGAGACCGAGACGGTGCTGGTGGCGGGTGCGCCGCCCGAGGGAGGCATCGGGGAGACGCCGTGGAGCGGCGCGCACCCCGTCGTCCACGACATGTCGGCCGCCGAACGGGAGCTGGGCTACCGCCCGGTGACGGGGTATGCCGAGTCGCTGCCGCAGACCGTCGAGTGGCTCGCCGCGCAGCTCGACGGGCGGGACTGGAGGGAGGCCTTCCCCAAGATGGTGCGCAGCTACGGCGAGGCCCTCTTCGACTACGCGGCGGAGGACGCCTGGCTGGATCGGTACGACAGGCAGGCATGAGCGCGCCTTCGCATCTGCCGGGGGTGAACGGGCGGCCGCCGGACTTCATCGGCCGCCCGCTCACGTCAGGTGGTGATCACGGCGTCGGTGTGGCGTGCGGGGTGCACGTCACATCGCGCCGGTCGGTCTTCCCGGTGAGCAGGTAGGTGTCCACCCGCTCGTTGATGCAGGGGTTGACCAGGCCGGTGACACCGTGCGAACCGGCGCCCTTCTCGGTGATGAGACGGGAGCCCTTGAACCGCTTGTGCAGCTCGACGGCGCCCTCGTACGGGGTGGCGGCGTCACGCGTGGACTGCACGATCAGCACCGGCGGCAGGCCCTTGCCGGTACGGACGTCCAGCGGGGTCTGCTGCTTGGCCGGCCATGTCGCACACGGCAGGTTCATCCAGGCGTTGGCCCACGTCATGAACGGGTTGTCCCGGTGCAGCCGGGTGTTGTCGCGGTCCCACTTCTTCCAGCTGGTGGGCCACTGGGCGTCCGTGCACTCGACCGCCGTGTACACGGCGTTGCCGTTCTCCGCGCTGATGTTGCCCTTGGTGTCCGACAGGTCGGGTGCCGCGGCGTCGATCAGCGCCTGGGTGTCGCCGCCCAGGTAGTCGCTCCAGATCTGGGCGGTGGGCGCCCAGGCGGAGTCGTAGTACGGCGCGCTCTGGAAGAATCCGATGAGCTCGGCCGGGCCGAGGACCCCGCCGATCGGCTTCTTCTTGGCCGCGGCGCGCAGCGTCAGCCAGGCCTGCTCGACCTTCTCGGGCGTGTCACCGATGTGGTAGGCGGCGTCGTTCTTCGCGACCCACGCCTTCCAGTCGTTCCAGCGGGTCTGGAAGGCGATGTCCTGGTTGAGGTTGGCCTCGTACCAGATGTTGCTCTTCGCCGGGTTGACCACGCTGTCGACGACCATGCGGCGTACGTGCGTCGGGAAGAGCGTGCCGTAGACCGCACCCAGGTACGTACCGTAGGAGACGCCCAGGAAGTTGAGCTTCTTCTCACCGAGCGCGGCGCGGATGACATCCAGGTCGCGTGCGGTGTTGGGCGTGGTCATGTGCGGCAGCATGTCGCCGCTGCGCTCGGCACAGCCGTCGGCGTACTCCGCCGCCAGCTTGCGCTGGGCCCGCTTGTCGGCCTCGCTGTCCGGCACCGGATCGGCCTTCGGAGCCTTCACGAACTCCTGGGGGTCGATGCAGGAGATCGGCGCCGAGTGGCCGACGCCGCGCGGGTCGAAGCCCACGAAGTCGTACGCCTTCGCGGCCTTCGTCCAGAGCGGGTTCTTGGTGACGATGCGCTTCGGGAACGCCATCCCCGAGCCGCCGGGGCCGCCGGGGTTGTAGACGAGTGCGCCCTGGCGCTCGCTCTTCGTGCCCGTGCTGACGTGCCGGTCGACCGCGAGCTTGACCTGCTTGCCGTTCGGCTTGGCGTAGTCGAGCGGAACGCTCACCCACCCGCACTGGATGGGTGCGGCGATCGCCCAGTCGGCCGGGCAGTCCGCCCAGTCGATACCGGTCTTCGCGGCCCGGGCCGCGGCGATCTGGACGCCGCGCGCCTCCTGGTCGCCGTGGTGCCTGCTGTCGGCACCGGCGGCCGGTGCGGCTATCGCCCCCGCTATGAGCGTGCCCGCGATCAGAGTGCCGGCCGAACCGAGCACCGCTGTGCGTCTCAAGTGGAACCTCCCCCTGTGTGATGCGCCGCCTGTGGCGGCGCGCTGGTTCATGAGTCCAGGAGGATCCTTTCGTCTGTGAGGTTGCTGAGAACAGGGCGTACGCATGATTCTTTACCGAACCAATAACCGGTGCACCCTGTCCCGCTCAGCGAACTCAGGTCCTCTCAAGGACCTTTGCCTCCTTCAGCAGGCCCTCCAGCGCCTCGTCCAGCACCGCACGGAGCAGCCGTGCGTCGGCGGCGAGCGCGGTCACCAGGACACCGGGACCGGCCAGGGGGGTGAGCACGGCGGTGGGGCCGAGCAGCCGGGGCCCGGGAGGACGGTCGCCGAAGGCGGGGTCGACGAGGAGCAGTTGCCCGACGGCACGGTGGCCTCCCAGGACGGCCCCGCCGTCCCAGCCCCCGGGCGCTCCCGGCCCGTACGCCAACTGCTGGTCGAGCAGCGGCCTTCCGGCCCTGCGTACGGTCAGACGGGTGGAGAGCCGACCGGTCGTCTCGCCGTGCCGGCCCAGAACCTGTTCCTCACGCAGCACCAGGCGTGCGGTGCCGGCGAGTTCGGCCCGGGTGGTCAGGTCGAGTTCGCTGCCGTGCGCGGAGACGATCTGTTCGGGCAGCCAGCGGAGTTCGGCCCCCTCCCCCACGCGCAGGCGCACGTCGTACGAGGCGGGCACGGCGTCCGGGCCGGCCCCCGGCAACGCCACGGTGGCGGCTGCGGAGTCCACCGTCAGCCGTGCGCCGTCCCCCGCCCGGACCTCGATGGCGAGCCGGTCGCCGCCCAGCGGGGCGCTCATCGCGCCGACCACGGTGACACGCGCGTACGCGGGATCCGGTGATCTGGTCCGGCGCAGCGCGAGCGGGCCCTCGCTCTCGAGGACCGGGAGTGCGGTGGAGCCCCGTCCGTCGGCGGCCGCCGTGATCCGGGCGGTGGCCGTGACGCTCATGCGGTCCAGTCCGCGAGCCGCTCCCGCACCCAGTCGGCGACGGGGGCGACACCGACGGCACCGGTCAGGGAGGTGAACACCACGGGCAGGTCGCCACGCTGTTCGGCGGCGTCGCGGGCCATCCGGTCCAGGTCGGAGCCGACGTACGGGGCGAGGTCGGTCTTGTTGATGACGAGCAGGTCGGCAGTGGTGACACCGGGGCCGCCCTTGCGGGGGATGTCGTCGCCGCCCGCGACGTCGATCACGAAGACCTGTGCGTCGACGAGGCCCTTGGAGAAGGTCGCGGTGAGGTTGTCGCCGCCCGATTCGACGAGGATGAGGTCGAGGGGCCCCACGGAGGCCTCCAGGTCCTCGACCGCTTCGAGGTTGGCGGAGATGTCGTCGCGGATCGCGGTGTGCGGGCAGGCGCCGGTCTCGACGGCCTGGATGCGCTCGGGCGGCAGCACCGCGTTGCGGAGCAGGAAGGCGGCGTCCTCGCGGGTGTAGATGTCATTGGTGACGACGGCGATGGAGATCCGGTCGCGCAGGGCGCGGCAGAGGGCGGCGACGGTGGCCGTCTTGCCCGATCCGACGGGCCCTCCCAGGCCGATCCGCAGCGCGCGGCGGGTGCCGTCGGGGCGTGTGGAGTCGGCGCTGACGGCGGCCGGGCCGGTGTGCGCGTGGTCGAGGTGCATGGTGCGGCTCCTGGTGATGGCAGGGGGGCGGGGTGCGGGGGTTCAGGACGCGAACAGGCGGACCGGCCAGGCCGCGTGGGCCTCGGCCGAGATGTCGAGCAGTGGGGCGGAGGCGGCGGGCAGCGCGTCGATGCCGTGCCGTGCGGCCTCGGTGGCCTGTTCGGCGACCCGGTCGAGGGCGGGCGCGAGCCGGGCAAGGACGGCGGTGGCCTCGAAGGGGTCCAGGGACAGCAGGCGGACCACCGCGGTGGCGGGGCCGCTGACCGTTTCGTAGGCGACGCAGTGTGCGGCGTCGGCGGGTTCCAGGCCGGCGGAGCGTGCCGTGAGCCCGAGGACGACGGGTTGGTGGGCGCCGCGCGGCCGGGCTTCGGCGAGCGCGGTCAGGTCGGCGCTGGGCCAGGTGGCCCGTGCCGCCCTCATCAGCTGCCGGCCGAGCTTGCGGGCGGTGTTCCTGAGCGCGGGCGAGGGCGTCCGGGCGTCGGCGGCCTCGTCGAGGGTGAGCGGGTCGAGTCCGTGGGCCGCCGCCGCGGCCAGCGCGGCGGAGGTGAGCCCCGTGGTGTGGAGCCGGCCCAGGCAGAAGTCCTCCAGGTCCTGGGTGGTGCGGATGCGTCCCGCTTTGACGGCCGGTTCGGCGCCGCCGGAGTGGGCGTGGCCACCGGCGGGGAACCGGCCGTCGGCGAGGACGAGCAGGGCTGCGCGCGTCGTCATGAGGTGCTGTCCTGCCTCAGAAAAGGAAGTACCGCTGGGCCATGGGGAGTTCTACGGCCGGGGCGGGTTCGACCGGGTCGCCGTCGATGGTGACGGCGAAGCTGTCGGGGTCGACCCGGACCCGGGGCAGGGCGTCGTTCTCCCGCATGTCCGCCTTGGTGACGCCCCGGGTGCTGGTGATCGGCACGAACTCCTTGCCTAGCCCCAGGCGTTCCGGCAGCCCGTCCTCGACGGCGGCCGAGGACACGAAGTTGAGGGAGTTGGACGCGGGGGCCCGGCCCACGGCGCCGAACATCGGGCGGGGCATGACCGGCTGCGGGGTGGGGATCGAGGCGTTGGCGTCGCCCATCTGCGCGTACGCGATCTGGCCGCCCTTGATGACGGTCTGCGGCTTGACGCCGAAGAACGCCGGGTCCCAGAGGACGAGATCGGCGAGCTTGCCGGGCTCGACGGAACCGATCTCCCGGTCCAGGCCCTGCGCGACCGCCGGGTTGATCGTGTATTTGGCGACATAGCGACGTGCCCGGTGGTTGTCGGCCCGGCCGTCCCCCGGCAGGGCTCCGCGCCGTCGCTTCATCACGTGGGCGGTCTGCCAGGTGCGCAGGATCACCTCGCCGATACGGCCCATCGCCTGGGAGTCCGAGGAGATGATCGAGATGGCTCCGAGGTCGTGGAGGATGTCCTCGGCCGCGATGGTGGAGGGCCGGATCCGGGACTCGGCGAAGGCGAGGTCCTCGGGCACCGTGGGGTTGAGGTGGTGGCAGACCATCAGCATGTCGAGGTGTTCCTCGATGGTGTTGACGGTGTGCGGCCGGGTCGGGTTGGTGGAGCTGGGCAGGACGTAGGGCTCCGAGACCACGCTGATGATGTCGGGAGCGTGCCCGCCGCCCGCGCCCTCGGTGTGGTAGGCGTGGATGGAGCGGCCCGCGACGGCGGCCAGGGTGTCGGCGACGAACCCGGCCTCGTTGAGCGTGTCCGTGTGGATGGCGAGCTGGGCGCCGGTCTCCTCGCACACGCTCAGGCATGCGTCGATGACGGCGGGGGTGGCGCCCCAGTCCTCGTGGATCTTGAATCCCAGTGCTCCCGCGCGCAGTTGGGAGTGCATGGCCTCGCGGGACATCGTGTTGCCCTTGCCGAGCAGACCGATGTTGACCGGGTAGCCCTCCAGTGCCTCGAACATCCGGGCCAGGTGCCAGGGGCCCGGGGTGATCGTCGTGGCCTTGGTCCCTTCGGCCGGTCCCGTGCCTCCGCCGACGAGTGTGGTGATCCCGGAGGAGAGCGCCTGGTCGACGAGGGTCGGCGAGATGAAGTGGACGTGCGCGTCGATGGCTCCGGCGGTGATGAACTTGCCGTTGCCCGCGATGATCTCGGTCTCGGGTCCGATGACCAGCTCGGGGTGGACGCCGTCCATGGTGTCCGGGTTCCCGGCCTTGCCGATCCCGGTGATCCGGCCGTCGCGAATACCGATGTCGGCCTTGACGATGCCCCAGTGATCGATGATGACTGCGCCGGTGACGACAGTGTCGGGGGCACCCTCGGCGCGGGTGGTCCGCGCCTGGCCCATCGACTCACGGATCACCTTGCCGCCGCCGAACACGGCTTCGTCACCGGCCCGTCCGGGGCCGCCGGAGCGGTCCTCCTCGATCTCGACGACGAGGTCGGTGTCGGCGAGCCGGATGCGGTCGCCGGTGGTGGGCCCGAACAGATCGGCGTACACGGGACGGCTGAGCTCAGGCATCGAGGGGACCTCCGGTGTCGCCGCGCAGGCCGGGGACGGTGCGCAGACCTGCGAGCGGGACGAGTTCGACGTCGACGGGGATGCCGGGCTCGAAGCGCACAGCGGTTCCGGCGGCGATGTTCAGCCGCAGCCCGTGGGCCGCGCGGCGGTCGAAGTCGAGACCGGGGTTGGCCTCGGCGAAGTGGTAGTGCGAGCCGACCTGGACGGGCCGGTCCGCGGCGTTGAGGACGGTGAGCCGGGTGACGGGCCGCCCCTCGTTGAGCGGGACCCGCCCCTCGGCGAACAGGATCTCTCCGGGAATCATCGGCGGATCCCCCGTCAGACGATCGGTTCGTGGACGGTGACCAGCTTGGTGCCGTCCGGGAAGGTGGCCTCGACCTGGACGTCGTGGATCATCTCGGGGATGCCGTCCATGACGTCGTCGCGGGTGAGGACCGTCCTGCCGGAGGCCATCAGTTCGGCCACGGTCCGGCCGTCGCGGGCGCCTTCCAGAAGGTGCGACGTGATCAGCGCGATCGCCTCGGGGTGGTTCAGCCGCAGTCCGCGCGCCCTGCGCTTCTCTGCGACGTCGGC
The DNA here is from genome assembly GCF_044765485.1 of Streptomyces sp. NPDC102451. Taxonomy (NCBI): domain Bacteria; kingdom Bacillati; phylum Actinomycetota; class Actinomycetes; order Kitasatosporales; family Streptomycetaceae; genus Streptomyces; species Streptomyces sp. NPDC102451. Next base: position 112,952 of record NZ_JBIWKD010000011.1, read on the forward strand.
CGCCACATGGATGAGCAGGCGTTCCTGTTCGTGCGGAGTCAGTTGCACGCTTCCACCCTCTTCGTCTTCCGCCCGGTACCTGCCCCGGGCGCAGCGGGACCTTATCCCGCCTTCAACACTCTGTTGAACGACGAAGAGGGCTCCGCGACCAGGTATGGCACGTTAGGGCGGAAGTTTTTCCGGCGCGTTAACTGATCCTTGACGGATCCATGGACATCAGGCCGCGCAGCCCGTTCTCCAGGACGTCGGGCTCGACCCCGCCGAACAGCGCCTCCTGCGCGATGAATCCCTGGGCGGTGGCGATCAGGGTGCGGGCCACGTCGTCGGCCGGGACGTCGGCACGCATCAGCCCGGCCGCCCGGTAGGCGTCCACCAGCTTGGCCCACGCCGCGCGCATGCCCGTGTAGCCGTCGTGGAGCGTCCTCGCCAGCCGCTCGTTGCGCATGGTCTCGGCCCACACCTGGACGATGAGCGCGGCACACTCGCGGCGCTCCATCCCGTACATCTGCTCCTCGAAGACCCCGCGCAGGACCCTGCCGAGCAGCACATCGGGAGTGGGCGGCGGGGTGACCTCCGCGGCCTCCTCGAAGGCGCGCCGGATGCCACGGAACGCCTCGTCGGCGATGGCCGCGATCAGGTCCTCCTTGCCCGCGAAGTAGCGGTAGACGGCCCCCGCGGACAGTCCGACCTCCTTCAGCACGTCCTGCATCGAGGTGCCGTGGAAGCCGTTGCGGGCGAAGCAGCGTGCGGCGCCGGCGAGGATCTGCCGGCGGCGGGCGTCGAGGTGCTCCTGGGATACGCGTGCCATGGCGCCAATCTAAAACGAACGTTCCTTCTTGACAAGCGTCCGACCCCGGGGAGACAGTGGGCTTCCGTAAAACGAACGATCCTTCTCTTTGAATTGAGGCAGTCGTCATGCCTGCTGCGCCCAATCGCCGCGCGGTCGCGGTCATCCTCCTCGTCCCGCTGATCGTGACGCTCAGCCTCTGGGCGTTCGCGTGGCCCGCCGCCCGGATCGCCCCGCGCGACCTGCCCGTGGGCATCGCGGGCGCCGCACCGGCGGCCGACCAGCTGCAGAGTCGGTTCGAACAGCGCGAGGGCGCCTTCGAGATCCACCGTTACGAGGACGAGGCCGCGGCCCGCGAAGCGGTCGAGGACCGGGTCGTATACGGCGCCGTCGTCGTCACCGGGGAGGGCCCGCGCCTGCTGACCGCCTCCGCGGCGAGCCCTGTCGTCTCCCAGCTGCTGACCGAGGCGGTCAAGGGAGCCGCACCCGCGGGAACCGACATACCGGTCACCGATGTCGTCGCGGCGCCCGAGGCCGATCCGCGCGGTGCCGCACTCGGCGCGAGCATCCTCCCGCTGGCCCTCGCCGGTGTCGCCGCCGGGGCGCTGGTGAACGTCATGGGGCTGCGCGGCGCCAGGGCGGCCGTGGCCCTCACCGGCGCGGCGGGGCTGGTGGGCATCGCGGCCACCGCGGTCGCCCACAGCTGGCTGGGCGTGCTGACGGGTGACTGGTGGACGGAGGCCGGCGTCATCGGACTCACCGTGCTGGCCATCGCCTCGGCCGTCGGAGGGCTCGCGGCCCTGCTGGGCCCGAAGGGCATCGGCGTGGGCGCGCTGCTGATGGTCCTGCTCGGCAACTCCTTCTCGGGCGTCACGAGCGCCCCCCAGCTGCTGCCCGAACCGGTCGGCATGATCGGTCAGTGGCTCCCGCCGGGCGCGGGCGGCTCACTGCTGCGGTCGGTCGCGTTCTTCGACGGCGCCGCGGCGGGCGGTGCCGTACTGACCCTGACGGCGTGGGCGGTGCTGGGCCTGGCCGCCGTTCTGGTCGGCAGCCGCCGACGGCCGGGGCAGGTCGGCCCGGCCGAACCTTCCGCGAACCGCCGCGAACCGGCCCTCACGGGCTGACGGGACACCACCCGGACGAGCCGCGCCCCCGCCAGGACAGGCGGGGGCGCGGCTTTTCGCGGTTCCGCCTCCTCCGAGGAGCGAAGGGAGCCGCGTCCCGGTCTCGGCCGGAGGACGGCGTCAGCGACCGTCCGGCCGGACTGCGTCAGCGGTCCCGGTCGTCGTGGCCGCGGTGCTCGGCGGCGATACCGAAGCGGTGGCGTTCGCCCTGAGCGGATGACACGGAGCGGAGCGAGGACACCGAACTGATCACCTGCTCCTCGGCCTGCGCCTGCGCCGCCTCCTGTGCCGCAGCCTCGTCGCTTTCGAGTCGCTGCAGGTCAGCGGCCGACACCAGGGCCACCAAAGGTTTTCCGTGCCGCGTCACCACCACACGTTCACCCCCGTAGACGACACGGTTGATCAGTTCGGCGAGCTCCGCCCGGGCTTGCGTCACCGGAATCTCGTAGGCCATGCCCCCATCTTAACCTCCTGTACGTCCTGTACATTTTTAACGTACTTCGATTCGCCGTGGTCCGAGGAGAGGCATCGTCATGTTCCGTCCCGCCGCCCGCTACGTCCTGCCCGAGTTCACCGAGCGCACCGCTTACGGCTCCCGGAGCATGGATCCGTACTCGAAGCTGCTGTCCGAGCGGATCGTCTTCCTCGGTACGCCCGTCGACGACACCGCGGCCACCGATCTGATCGCCCAGTTCATGTATCTGGAGCACGCGGACCCCGACCGGCCCCTGTCCCTCTACATCAACTCGCCGGGCGGCTCGTTCAACGCCATGACCGCGATCTACGACACCATGAACTTCCTCGCCTGCGAGGTGGAGACCTTCTGCCTCGGCCAGGCGGGTTCGAGTGCCGCGGTGCTGCTGGCGGCCGGCACGCCCGGCCACCGACATGCCCTGCCGGGCGCCCGGGTAGTCATTCAGCAACCCGCCCTGGACGAGCCGGTGCAGGGCCAGCCCTCCGATCTCGAGATCCAGGCCCGTGAGTTGATGCGCGAGCGCGAGATGCTCACGGCGATGCTGGCCCGTCACACGGGGCGTTCCACACAGGAGATCAGCGCCGACATCGAACGCGACACCATCCTCGACGCGCCCGCGGCCCTGGCGTTCGGGCTGGTGGACCACGTCATGGAGAACCGCACACCGTCCCGGCCGCCGCATCCCGCGAGGTGAACGCCCGATGCTCCCACCCCAGTTCCCGCCGCTTCCCGCACTGACCCGCGCCGAGGCCGAGTTCATCGACTGCTACCTGGAGGCGCTGGACCAGCTCGGCCGCATCAACCCCGCCCGCGGCAGCGACACGTACGGCGCGCTCCGGGCGGCTCAGGCTCTCGCGTCCCGGGCCACCGCCCTCCGCGACGCGCTCGCGCTGATGCACGAGCGGGGTGAGTCGCAGATCCACGCGGACACCCTGACCAGGGCGCTGCGGCTGCTGGACGGCGAGCGTCGTGCCGCGCGGGTCGCGGTGCCTCCCGTGTCGTCGAGTTGAGCGCCTCGCACCCGGCCGGGCCGGCGGCCCTCCGTTCGGTGCCTCTTTTCGACACGCCCGGCGGGCCGATGAGTTTTGCTCGCTCGTTCGGCGTAGAAGCTCCCCCGCCCGAGGGACAGGCCAACTTGCGCAACGCGCGCGGACACTGAGCGGAATCTGTCGTTCCGCCCCTGGTACACGGCTGGTCCGGTGCGACGCCCGCAGCACCGGGCCGACCGCGTCCACCCGATCGGATCAGTCGTGACGACTCTCACATATCGCCCCTTCAACGAGGAAATCCGGCAGTGCGTGCGTAAAGATCCCTGGGACGACAAGCCCCCGCCACCGCGGCGGGGCGGTCCGGGCGGACGCCGAGTCCTGCCGCCGTCCGGATGCCTGGTCGACAGGAGTGGATCGGCAGGAGTGGAGGACCCGAGCACAACGGGCCGACCGGGTATCCGGACGGCCCTCGGGGTGAAGCCGCACCACGCGGCCGGGCAACTTCGCCAGCCCGAACCCGACAGGTCATCCTTCACAGGCGGCTGACGAAGGGTTGCGCATGACTGCGCAGGTTCATGTCCCGTCTCTGTTCGCCCGGGTCGGCACGGCCTCGGTTCTGACATTCGCCGTAGGCACCACCATGATGGCCCCCGGTCTCGTGAACGACGCCGAGGCCGCCGCCCATTCGACGAGGGCGCTCAACATCGCCGCCTCGAAGAAGGGGTCGCCCTACAGATGGGGCGCCACCGGCCCCCATCGGTTCGACTGCTCCGGACTCACGCTCTACTCGTTCAAGAAGGCCGGCAAGAAACTTCCCCGTACGGCTCAGCAGCAGTACAACAAGACCCGCCATATCTCCAGGTCGCAGCGGAAACGCGGCGACCTGGTCTTCTTCCACGCGGGCCGCAGCGTGTACCACGTCGGCATCTACGCCGGCAGCGGGAAGATCTGGCACTCACCGAAGACCGGCGCCGTGGTCCGGCTGGAGAAGATCTGGTCCGGCAACGTCTGGTACGGGAGGGTCGCCTGACGCCCTTTCGCTCCTGGTTCAGTGCAGCAGGGGGCCCGTCACCAGAACGAGTCCCAACGCGGTGAGCGCCGTGCCGCTGCCGCCCTCGATCGCACGGGCGGCACGCGGCCGGCGCAGCCACCGGCCCAGGCGGTCCACCAGCAGGGCCACCGCCGGGAACCAGACCAGCGCCAGCACGACGACGACCGAGGCCAGCAGCAGGGTCCTGGGCAGCGCGGACCGCCCCTCGGGGACGAACTGGGGCAGCAGGCTGAGGAAGAGCACGGGCGCCTTCGGGTTGAGGGCGTTGGTCAGGAAGCCCTGGCGCAGCGAGCGTCCGAGCCCCGGCAGCGGCCCGCCCGGGTCCTCCTCCTCGGTGCCGGTTCCGGTGGCGGCCACCCGCCGCCGCATCGCGTACAGGCCGCTGAGCCCCAGGTAGAGCACGTACGCGCCGCCGAGCAGCTGCACGGTGCGGAAGAGGACGGGCATCGTCACGAGGACGGCGGCGAGTCCGGCGGCGGCCAGCGCGGTGTGCACCAGCAGCCCTCCCGCGACCCCCACCGCGGTGGCGAGCCCGGACCGTCGGGATGCGAGCGCGTTGCGTACGACCACGGTGAAGTCGGCGCCGGGGAGCGCCACCATTCCCGCGGCGACGGCGACGAAGGCGAGCAGTTGTGCGTCCATGGGTCCACCCTGACCGCTCAGGCCCTTTAGCATGTACTTGCAATCTTCTGGGTCTGCCAAAAGGAACGCTTAATGTACGACCCGACACGGCTGGCCGCGCTGGTGGCGGTCTCCGAGGCCGGCTCGATCACGCGCGCGGCAGCGCGGCTGGGTTACACCGCGCCCGCGCTCTCCCAGCAGCTGGCCAAGCTGGAGAGGGAGGCGGGAGCCGCCCTCCTCGTCCGCCACCACCGCGGGGCGCGACTGACGGCGGCCGGTGAGCTGCTGGCGGGGCGGGCCAGACGCGTACTGGACGAGATGGACCAGGCACGGCACGAGCTGGCCGGACTCGCGGGGCTGTCCGGCGGCCGGCTGCGGGTCGGCACGTTCGTGACGGCCGGGATCCATCTGCTGCCGCCCGTGCTCACCGCGTTCCGACGGGCCCACCCCGATGTGGAGCTGGCCGTCACGGACTACGAGCCGCCCGCCGGGGTCGCCGCGGTGGCGGCGGGTGACGTGGACCTGGCGCTGACCCATGCGTACGAACCCGCGGCCCCCCAGCCGCTGCCGGCCGGGCTGTCGGCCGAGCCACTGCTCGTCGAGGAGCTGGTGCTGGTCACCGCGCTCGGGCAGATGCTGTCCGAGGGCAGCGGCCCGCTGCCCGTGGCCGAACTCGCGGGCCGCCCGCTGATCAGCAGCGCGCCCGGCCATCCGCCGCGGCGCGGGGTGGAGCGCGCGCTGGCCGAGGCGGGGGCCACCCCCGCCGTGGTGTGCGAGTCGCCCGGCTACGCACTGGTGTGCGCCCTGGTCAGTGCGGGGATCGGCGTGGCGGTGGTGCCGGAGATGGTGGCCGCGATGTCCCCGGCGCCGGTCGCCGTCCGGCGGCTGGAACCCGCCGCTTTCCGACGGACGATCTCCGTGGTGCACCGGGGGGACCGGGACACCCCGGCGGCGGCGACACTGAGAGCACTGCTGCGCAACGGCTTCGGGCGCGCCTCCTCCGGGTGAGGGCGCCCCGCCCCGCCGGAGGCCGGTACGCCCGGCGGCGTCAGGCCTGCGCGGGGACCGGCCAGGGAAGAGCGACCGACACGGTCTTGCCGCCGTCCGGGGTGGGAATGACACCGAGCCGGCCGCCGTGCTCCTTCGTCAGGGCCCGGATGATCACCATGCCGCGCCCGTTGTCCTGGCGGACCGCGGCGGGCAGCCGCTGCGGCCACCGGGGGTGGCTGTCCGTCACACCGAGGTAGAACTCCACGTCCCGGTCGAGACGGAGGTCCACGGTGAAAGTGGGTGACTGTCCGAAGGTGTGCTGGACGGCGTTGGTGGCGAGTTCCGAGACGATCAACCGGATGGCCTCGGCCGTGTCGCCGTCCTCGGAGAGGCCCCATTCGGTGAGTACCCGGGCCACATGTCTCCGGGCCGCGGAGACCGAGGCCGGATCGCTCGGCAGGGTGACGGATGCTTCCTGATGGTCTGCCATGGCGACGCCGTCCCTTTCCCGCCCGACCGACCGGTGGTCGGCCTGGATTGTGCTTCGCGCCAGACTGCCACCGATGCCGCGTCCCATGACGGCGATCCACCAAGATATGCATATATCTGTCGCTCATTACGGTGAACCCTGCCCACCGAACCGTGCACCGGCGTCACACTGGCCCCTTTCCGAGCCGGACCCGCCTGGGCGGCTCTCTGCACAACGGGAGGAGGCCGCGATGCGAAACGGCCCAGTGGTACGCCGTCGCAAGCTCGGGGAGGAGCTGCGCAGCCTGCGTCAGACCTCGGGACTCACGAGCCGGGATGCCGCCGGGATGCTGGGCTGGCACCAGTCGAAGGTCAGCAGGATCGAGACGGGCGCGAGCGGCGTGACGCCCGGTGACGTGACCCGGCTGCTCGACGCCTACCGGGTGGACGACGGCCGGTTACGCTCCCTGCTCCAGACGCTCGCCGGCTCGGCCGGCGGAGGCGGAAGCGGCTGGTGGCACGCCTATCGCGGGCTCATTCCGCCCCAGTACCGCGACTTCATCAGCCTGGAGTCCCAGGCCGACGCCGCCCGGACGCTCGAGACCTCGGTGGTCCCGGGCCTGCTCCAGACCGCCGACTACGCGCGGGCGGTGACCCGGTCCTCGCTGGACGGACTGCCGCCCGCACAGCTCGATTCCCTGGTGGAGGTCAGGCTGGCCCGGCAGAGCGTCCTCCACGCACCCAGGCCGCTGCGGCTCAGCGCCGTACTCGACGAGGCGGTGCTCCGGCGGGGGGTCGGCGGCCCGCGGGTCATGGCGGAACAGCTGCGCCATCTGACGCAGGTGGCACAACTGCCGCACGTGACGCTCCAGTTACTGCCGTTCGAGGCCGGGAGCTATGTCGGCCTCACCGGGCCTTTCGTTATCTTCTCCTTTCCGAACACTTCCGATCTGGATGTGGTCGTTCTTGACCATTTGACGAGTAACCTCTATCTGGAGCGGAAAAAAGACCTCGAGGCGTACAGCTCGGCCTTCCGCACGATGCAGGCTCATGCGCTGTCGCCGGAGCGCTCGCTGGACCTCATCGCCGCGGTGGCCCGCGGCGGTCAGGCGGAACCTTCAGACTGCCCGAGGGGGGCACGATGTCCGACCGTCCCGCACCGCCCGCACTGCCCGCACTGCCCGCACCCAGGTGGCGGCGCAGCAGCCGCAGCACCGGAATGAACAACTGCGTGGAGACCGCGCTGCTCGACGACGGTCAGCTCGCCGTACGGGACTCCAAGGACACGGTGCTGCCGCCGCTTCGCTTCTCCGCGGCGGCATGGACGTCCTTCGTCACCGCACTGCCCGGCCGTCCGGTCGGCTGACGGACTGCGGCGCCGTCGCGAGGACCGTGCTCACGGCGGTCGCGATCTGTTCCTCGGTCAGGTCCGCACGCGCGGTCAGCCGCAGCCGGGAGATCCCGTCCGGCACCGACGGCGGCCGGAAGCATCCCACCGCGAGACCCGCTGTGCGGCAGTCGGCGGCCCAGCGCACCGCGGACTCCGCCGAGGGCGCGCGGACGGACACGACGGCGGCGTCGGGGCGTACCGCGGTCAGTCCGGCCGCGGTGAGCCTGCCGTACAGCTCGGCGGCGACCGCCCCGGCCCGTGCCGCGCGGCCGGGTTCGCGGCGCAGCAGGCGCAGGGCGCCCAGAGCCGCGCCTGCGGCCGCAGGCGCGAGCCCGGTGTCGAAGATGAACGTACGGGCCGTGTTGACCAGATGGCGGATGACCCGGGCAGGACCGAGCACCGCACCGCCCTGGCTGCCGAGCGACTTGGAGAGGGTGAGCGTGGCGACGATCCCCTCGCGGCCCGCCAGCCCGGCGGCCGCGAGCGCGCCGCGCCCTCCCTCGCCCAGGACCCCCAGTCCGTGCGCGTCGTCCACCAGGAGGGCGGCGCCCCCTTCGCGGCAGACTTCGGCGAGCCCGGTCAGCGGGGCGGCGTCGCCGTCGACCGAGAAGACGGAGTCGGTCACGGCCAGTGCCCGCCCGTCGTGGGTGTGGAGCGCTTTCCGCACGGCCTCGGGGTCCGCGTGCGGCACGACGGCGGTGGCGGCCCGGGAGAGCCGGCAGCCGTCCACGATCGAGGCGTGGTTGCCGGCGTCGGACACGATCAGCGAGTCGTGTCCGGTGAGCGCCGTGAGCGCGGCGAGGTTGGCCGCGTAGCCGGACGAGAACACCAGGGCGGCTTCGAATCCGCAGAAGTCGGCGAGCTCCCGCTCGAGTTCGGCGTGCAGCGCGGTGGATCCGGTGACGAGCCGCGAGCCGGTGGCACCGGCGCCCCAGGTCCGTGCCGCCTCGGCGGCGGCGGCGGTGACCTCGGGGTTGCGGCTCAGCCCCAGATAGTCGTTGCTCGCGAGGTCCAGCAGTTCCGTCGCGGCGGGCCGGGGGCGCAGCGTCCGGACGAGTCCGGCGTCGGCGCGGCGCCGGGCCTCGTCGTCGATCCAGTCGAACGGGGCGTAGGACATGGGCGGGTCCCTTTTTGTAGGCAGCTCACAGACCCTAACCGGGTGCGCAACAGGCCAGGGTGTGGCAATACCCACAGCATCGACCGCCTTAACTGTCCGGTTCCTCCTTGGCCGAAGGCGGTGCCGTACGTCAGGATCAACGCCATGGACCTGCTGAATACGCTGGTGGACAAGGGGCTGCGGCGCGAACTGCCGACCCGTGACGAAGCGCTCGCCGTGCTGGCGACCTCCGACGACGAACTGCTCGACGTGGTGGCGGCGGCCGGAAAGGTACGCCGCCAATGGTTCGGGCGGCGCGTGAAGCTCAACTATCTGGTGAACCTGAAGTCCGGGCTCTGCCCCGAGGACTGCTCGTACTGTTCGCAGCGGCTCGGTTCCAAGGCGGGGATCCTCAAGTACACCTGGCTGAAACCGGACGAGGCGACGAAGGCCGCCGCCGCCGGAGTGGCCGGCGGCGCCAAGCGCGTCTGTCTGGTGGCGAGCGGCCGGGGCCCGACGGACCGGGACGTCGACCGGGTGTCGCAGACGATCGAGGCGATCAAGGAGCAGCACGAGGACGTCGAGGTGTGCGCGTGCCTCGGTCTGCTCTCGCAGGGCCAGGCCGACCGGCTGAGGACCGCGGGCGCCGACGCGTACAACCACAACCTCAACACCTCGGAGGGGACGTACGGGGAGATCACGACCACCCACACGTACGCCGACCGGGTGGACACCGTGCAGCAGGCCCAGGCGGCCGGACTCTCGGCGTGCTCGGGGCTGATCGCGGGCATGGGGGAGACCGACGCCGACCTGGTCGACGTCGTGTTCTCGCTGCGCGAGCTGGACCCGGACTCGGTGCCGGTGAACTTCCTGATCCCGATCGAGGGCACACCGCTCGCCAAGGAATGGCACCTGACTCCCCAGCGGTGCCTGCGCATCCTGGCGATGGTCCGGTTCGTCTGCCCGGACGTCGAGGTGCGGCTCGCGGGCGGGCGCGAGGTCCATCTGCGCTCGATGCAGCCACTCGCCCTGAACCTGGCGAACTCGATCTTCCTGGGCGACTACCTGACCACCGAGGGCCAGTCGGGCCAGTCCGACCTCGACATGATCAAGGACGCCGGTTTCGAGGTGGAGGGGGCGGAGACCACGACGCTCCCCGGCCACCGCGCCCCGGCGGGCGGCGGCTGCGGTTCGCACGAGGGGGGATCCTGCGGCCCCTGCGGCGATGCCCCCGAGGCGGCGCCGGACGCCGTTCCGGAGTTGCCGGAGGCCCTGTCGGCGCGTACGGATCTGGTGGCGGTCCGCCGTCGCGGTGCCGGGACGGACCTCGCGCCCAATGCCTGATCCGCTCCGCCCCGCCGATCTCCTCGCCCTGGACCGGGCCCACGTCTGGCATCCCTACGGCCCGATGCCGGGCCGGCAGCAGCCGCTGGTCGTGGAGTCCGCGTCCGGGGTGCGTCTCCGGCTCGCCGAACCCGCCGAAGGCCAGGACGAGTTGGTGGACGGCATGTCGTCCTGGTGGTCGGCGGTCCACGGCTACAACCATCCGGTGCTCAACGAGGCCGCCCGCGGCCAGCTGGACCGGATGAGCCATGTGATGTTCGGTGGGCTCACCCACGAGCCCGCCGTCCGGCTGGCGACCCGGCTGGTGGAGATCACTCCGGAGCCGCTGCAGCATGTCTTCCTCGCCGACTCGGGGTCCGTCTCCGTCGAGGTCGCGGTGAAGATGTGCCTGCAGTACTGGCGTTCGGCGGGACGGCCCGCCAAGCAGAGGCTGCTGACCTGGCGCGGCGGGTACCACGGGGACACCTGGCATCCGATGTCGGTGTGCGACCCCGAGGGCGGAATGCACGAGCTGTGGTCGGGGTCGCTCCCCCGGCAGGTCTTCGCGGACGCCCCTCCGGACGGCTTCGACGCCGAGCCGGACGAGGCGTACGCCCGGCATCTGCGCGAGCTGGTGGCCGCCCACGCCGACGAGCTGGCGGCGGTGATCGTGGAGCCCGTGGTGCAGGGCGCGGGCGGGATGCGCTTCCACTCCCCCGCCTATCTGCGGGTGCTCCGCGAGGCGTGCGACGCGAACGACGTGCTCCTGGTGTTCGACGAGATCGCGACGGGGTTCGGCCGCACCGGGCAGTTGTTCGCGGCCGGCCACGCCGGGGTGTCACCCGACGTCATGTGTGTCGGCAAGGCTCTGACCGGCGGCTATCTGACGCTGGCGGCCACGCTGTGCACCTCGCGGGTGGCGGAGGGCATTTCGAGCGGGGACGTGCCGGTGCTGGCGCACGGGCCGACGTTCATGGGCAATCCGCTCGCCGCGGCGGTGGCCTGCGCCTCCGTGGATCTCCTGCTGGGCCAGGACTGGGAGCTGGAGGTGAAGCGGATCGGCGCGGGGCTGCGCCGGGGGCTGGCGGAGGCCGCCGGTCTGCCGGGTGTACGGGACGTCCGGGTGCTGGGCGCGATCGGCGTCGTACAGCTCGATCACGAGGTGGGCATGGAGGCCGCCACCCGGGCCGCGGTCCGCGAGGGCGTGTGGCTGCGCCCGTTCCGCGATCTCGTGTACACGATGCCGCCGTACGTGACCGGGGACGACGATGTGGCACGGATCTGCCGGGCCGTGTGCGCCGCGGCGAAGGAGGGCTGAGATGACGATCCTCGTGGTGACCGGTACGGGCACCGAGATCGGCAAGACGATCGTGACCGCGGCGGTGGCGGCCGCTTTCCGTGACCTCAGGGTCGCGGTCCTCAAGCCCGCCCAGACGGGTCTCGCGCCGGGTGAGCCTGGAGACGCCGCCGAGGTGGCACGGCTGGCCGGCGCCCATGTGACGGCGGTCGAACTGGCCCGTTACCCGGAACCGTTGGCACCTGAGACGGCGGCGCGCCGCGCCGGTCTCGCACCCGTACGCCCGTACGAGGTCGCCGAGGCGGCCCAGAAGCTGGCGACCGAGCACGACCTGGTCCTGGTCGAGGGCGCGGGAGGGCTGCTCGTCCGCTACGACGAGCAGGGCGCCACGCTCGCCGACGCCGCCCGGCTGATGGCTGCGCCGGTGCTGGTGGTGGCCCCCGCGGGCCTGGGCACCCTCAACGCCACGGCGCTGACGACCGAGGCGCTGCGTACGCGCGGGCTGACGTGTCCCGGCGTGGTGGTGGGCAGCATGCCGGCCGATCCGGACCTGGCCTCGCGGTGCAACGTCGACGACCTTCCGGTCGCCGCGGGCGTCCCGCTGCTCGGCGCGGTGCCGGCCGGTGCGGGTGCGCTGGAGCCGGCCGAATTCCGGGCTCGGGCGGCGGGCTGGCTGGCACCGGAGCTCGGCGGGAATCGACCCGCCGGATGAGCGGCTGAGCCGGGCCGTACGGGGGAGAATCCAAGGAGAGCCGTATACACGCGTGCCCTCCGAGGAGGTCCGATCATGCTTCGGCGCAACGCACCTGTCCCCCGGGACGCGGTGCACCACCCGGTCTTCGCCCGCTTCTACGCCCGGATGAGCGTGGCGGCCGATCTCAAGGGGGGTGTGGCGGACCGTCGCGACGAGCTCCTCACCGGTCTCTCCGGCCGTGTCATCGAGATCGGCGCGGGCAACGGCCTCAACTTCGCGCACTACCCGGGGGCCGTGTCCGAAGTGGTGGCGATCGAGCCCGAGCGCAGTCTGCGGCAGCTGGCGGCCGGCGCGGGGCTGCGCGCGGAGGTGCCGGTCGACGTGGTGCCGGGCACGGCCGAGGCCCTGCCGGTCAAGAGCGAGGCGTTCGACGCTGCGGTGGCCTCACTGGTCCTGTGCACCGTGCGGGACCTGCCCCGGGCGCTGGCGGAGATCAAGCGGGTGCTTCGGCCCGGCGGTGAGCTGCGCTTCTTCGAGCACACGCTGGCTCCGGGCCGGGTGCTGGCGACGGCGCAGCGGGCCGCGGACCGCACCGTGTGGCCGCTGCTCTTCGGGGGCTGTCACACCGCGCGGGACACGCTCGCGGCCATCGAGGAGGCCGGCTTCGAGCTGGGGGTGTACCGCAGGTTCCTCATCCCGGACCGGGGTGTGCGGCTGCCGAGCTCCCCGTGTGTGCTCGGGGTGGCCCGCCGGTCCGCCGTGGTGGACCGCGCGGCGGAGGCCGGCTGAGGGCCGCCCCTCACAGGCTCCACCGGCGCAGCTCGTCGGCGATGGTCCGGACGTCGGCCTTGCCCTCCTTCACCAGCCGGGCGAGATCGCGCACCTGCTCGGGAGAGGTGATGACCTTCAGCCCGGAGGCGACGAGATAGCCGTAGGCCACGGCGGAGGCGAACATCGCGTTGGAGTGCTCCAGTGCGGGCACATGGAGGAGCAGCTGCAGCAGGGCGGCCGCCCGCGCGTGCGGGTCGCTGTAGACGGGGCTGCCGAAGATCTCCGCCTCGTGCCGGCTGACGGCGGCGACGAGCGCACCCCAGTCGACGACCTGCGGATCACCGGGCGTCTTGTGCTCGGCGACCATGAGGAGCCAGGAAAGGTCGATCTGCAGGTTCAACGGGTGCCTTTGCGCTCCGGGCCGAACTCCTCGGCGAACACCGACTCGTACTGCTTCATGAAGTCGGCCGCGGCCTCGACGAAGGTGTGTCCCACCTCGCCCGCATCCCGTTTGACGAGCTCCTCTATGTAGCGGTTCACACTCATGCCCCGCTGCAGGGCGCGCTGTCGCGCCGCCTCGGCGGTGGCCTCGTCCACTCGAACGTTCAGCTGCGTCTTGGGCACGCCATCACGCTAGCGCGTGTGCGCTAGCACCCGCAAGGGGAGCGGAACGACGCGGGAGCACCGGGGCGAAAGAGGTTGGCCGTACACCCGGACGCTCTGGTTGGCTCGGACCATGACCGATCTCGACATCCGCAACGCCACCCTCTCCGACGTCGACGCCGTGCTGCGCTTCTGGCGCGGGGCCGCGGAAGGCACCAGCATCACCGACGACCACGACGGAGTGGCCCGGCTGATCTCGCGGGACCCCGAGGCCCTGATCCTGGCGGAACGCGACGGCCTGATCACCGGCACCGTGATAGCCGGCTTCGACGGATGGCGGTGCTCGGCATACCGGCTCGCCGTACACCCCGACTGCCGCCGGCAGGGCATCGCGACCGCACTGCTGGACGCCGCGGAGCAGCGGTTCCTCGCGCTCGGCGGCCGACGGATCGACGCCATGGTCCTGGAGTCCAACGAGCGGGCCCACCACACATGGGACGCGGCTGGCTACCATCGCGAGGACCACTGGCGGCGCTGGGTCAAGACCCTGTGACCGCCCCCGGGACCGCCGGGAGCCCGTGAGCATCCGCGGAACCGTCCACCACACAGGGTATTTTGCCGATCCTTTACTATGGATCCTCGACCGTCCGACCCTTTCGAAAGGTGTGAGCGTCCGCCCATGGGCGAGCCCCCCAGTAGTCGATACCGCCGACATCGCGCGATCCTCCTGCCCCTGCCCGATCATGGGACGGAGGTGAACCGATGACCGAAGTGCTCCTGCTCCTCGTGGCGCTCCTGCTCGCCCTCGCCTGTGGTGTGTTCGTCGCGGCCGAGTTCTCTCTGACCACCGTGGAGCGCGGCGACCTCGAACGGGCCGTCGAGCGGGGGGACCGGGGTGCGGCGGGAGCTCTCAAGGCCGTACGCAGCCTCACCTACCAGCTCTCCGGCGCACAGCTCGGGATCACCGTCACCAACCTGGTCGTGGGCATGCTCTCCGAGCCGTCCATCTCCAAACTGATCCGGGGCCCGGTGGAAGCGACCGGGCTGTCGCCCGGCGTGTCCTCCTCACTGGCACTCGTGATCGGTACCGCGCTGTCCACGGTGGTCCTGATGGTGGTCGGCGAGCTCGTCCCGAAGAACTGGGCGATCTCGTCCCCCCTGACCGTGGCCCGCGCTGTCGCCACACCGCAGCGCGCCTTCACGGCGGTCTTCCGGCCCTTCATCAGCCACCTGAACAACACCGCCAACCGGATCGTGCGCCGCTTCGGTCTGGAGCCGGCCGAGGAACTCGCCTCGGCGCGCAGCCCGCAGGAGCTGGTCGCCCTGGCGCGCCACTCCGCCAAGGAGGGCGCGCTCGAGGCGGACACCGCCGAGCTCTTCGTACGCACCCTCAACCTGTCCGAACTGACCGCGGAGAACGTGATGACCCCCCGCGTCCAGGTCACCGCCCTCGACGCGCAGGCGACCGCCGAGGACGTCGCGAACGCCACGCGGGCGACCGGTCTCTCCCGGTTCCCGGTGTACCGGGGCAGCCTGGACACCGTCGTCGGCGTCGCGCACATCAAGGACGTGCTGGCGATTCCCGCGGAGCAGCGGCCCCGCAAGCGGGTGTCGGACATGCTGCGCGAGCCGCTGCTCGTGCCGGAGACGCTGACCGTGGACCGCCTGCTGGACAGGCTCTCCGGGAAGCTGGCCATGGCCGTCGTCATCGACGAGTACGGCGGCACGGCGGGAGTCGTGACGCTGGAGGACATCGTGGAGGAAGTCGTCGGCGAGGTGCGGGACGAGCACGACCCGCACGAGACCCCCGACCTGGCAGCGGCGGGCGAGGACGCGGACGGGCGCACCCTGTGGTCCGCCGACGGGGCGGCCCGCACGGACCAGCTCCGCACCATCGGACTGCGGGTGCCGGACGGGCCGTACGAGACGCTGGCCGGTCTGATCGCCACGGAGGTCGGCCGCATTCCGGTGGTCGGCGACACCGTCGAGCTCACGGGGTGGCGCATCGACGTGGTGGACGCCTCGGGGCACCGGGCCGCGCGTGCGCTGCTGCACGCGCCGCTTCCCGGCAGCGACGAGCCGGCGGAGGACGAACGATGATCGCCGTCCAGCTCTTCATCGGCCTGCTGACCCTGGTCGTCAACGCCTTCTTCGTCGGCGCGGAGTTCGCGCTGATCTCCGTACGCCGCAGTCAGATCGAGCCCGAGGCCGAAGCCGGGAACCGGCGGGCCCGCAGCGTCATCTGGGGCCTCGAACACGTCTCGGCGCTCCTCGCGGCGGCGCAGCTGGGCATCACGCTCTGCACGCTGGTGCTGGGTATCGTCGCCGAGCCCGCCATCGCCCATCTGCTGGAGCCCGTCTTCGACGCGGTGGGGGTGCCGCACGGACTGGTGCACCCGATCTCCTTCGTCATCGCCCTGACCGTGGCGACGTACCTGCACATGCTGCTGGGCGAGATGGTGCCGAAGAACATCGCGCTGGCCGAGCCCGCCCGCACCGCGCTGCTGCTGGGGCCACCCCTGGTGACGCTCGCCAGGGCACTGAAGCCGGTGATCTTCGCGATCAACGCCTTCGCCAACGCGCTGCTCAGACTGCTGCGGGTGGAGACCAAGGACGA
This sequence comes from Streptomyces sp. NPDC102451, assembly GCF_044765485.1. NCBI lineage: Bacteria > Bacillati > Actinomycetota > Actinomycetes > Kitasatosporales > Streptomycetaceae > Streptomyces > Streptomyces sp. NPDC102451. The sequence continues at coordinate 129,248 of NZ_JBIWKD010000011.1, forward strand.
GGTCTCCGCGACCTTCTCCGACGACGAACTGGCACGCCTCGTCAAGGACGCCGAGGACTCGGGGCTCGTCGACGACCGTTCGGCGGAGCGTCTGCGCCACGCGCTGGAGCTGGGCCGCCGCCCGGTCCGGGACGTGCTCCTTCCGGTCGACCGGGTGCTGTACACCAGGGTCGGTACGACGCCGGAGGAGCTGGAGCGGCTCTCGCACGAGTCCGGCTTCTCGCGCTTCCCGGTGATGGACAGCGAGCAGCGCATCATCGGGTACCTCCATGTGAAGGACGCCCTGGACGCCATGCCTCGCGACGTGCCGTTCCCGGTGACGGCTCTGCGGCCGATCGCCCGGGTGCGCGCGGCGACACCGCTGGACGATGTGCTGACCGCGCTGCGGCGGAGCCGTACGCATCTGGCGGCCGTACTCGACGAGGACGGCCGGCTGGCGGGCATGATCACGATGGAGGACGTCCTGCGTGAACTCGTGGGCCGGCCCCAGGTCCGCTGACGCCCGATTCCGGTGACGGTTCAAAGGAGGGGCGCGGCCGGGAGCCGCGCCCCTCCTTCGCGGTACGATCGGCATCGCCATGGAATTGAATGCCTCCTACACCAGTTTTGTCGCGGTCGGCGACTCGTTCACCGAGGGCATGTCGGACCTGCTGCCCGACGGGTCCTACCGCGGCTGGGCCGATGTGCTCGCCGCCCGCCTCGCGGCCCGTACACCCGCATTCCGGTACGCCAATCTCGCCGTACGGGGAAAGCTCATCGGCCAGATCGTGGACGAGCAGGTGGGGGTCGCCGCCGCGCTCCAGCCGGATGTGATCACGCTCGTCGGCGGGCTCAACGACACCCTGCGGCCGAAGTGCGACATGGGCATGGTCCGCGGTCGGCTGGAGGAGGCCGTGGAGCGTCTCGCGCCGTCGTGCAAGACCTTGGTCCTGATGCGCAGCCCGGGCCGGAACGGGCCTGTGATGGAACGTTTCCGCCCTCGCATGGAGGAGCTGTTCGAGCTGATCGGCGATCTGGCCGAGCGGCATGGCGCGCTGGTGGCCGACCTGTACGGAGCGGCGTCGCTGGGAGACCCTCGGATGTGGGACGTGGACCGGCTGCATCTGACGGCCGAGGGGCACCGCAGGGTCGCGGAGGCGGTCTGGCAGACGCTGGGGCTGCCCGCGGAGACCGACTGGCGGGTCCCGATGCCGGAGTCCGCACCCGCGCGCTGGGCGCAGCGGCGTGTCGACGACGTCCGGTTCGCCCGGCAGCATCTGATTCCCTGGATCGGACGGCGCCTGACCGGGCGTTCGTCCGGGGACGGCCGGGCCGGCGCCCAGTTCGACGCCGGGCTGGGGAAGGCGTTCTGGATCACGCCGGAGGACGCGGCAACGCCCGGGCCGGTGACCGGCTGGCGTCGGCTGGACGGCTGACCGGCCGGCCGACGCGAGCTGACCGGATGGCGTCGGCCGGGCGACTCGCGTCGGCCGGGCGGCACAGTTCTCGCGCCGCCGAGTTGGCGCAGTTGCCACTGTCGGGCGCGGGGCCGGTGGGACAGCATGGGTGTCCACCGCGCAGGGACTCCCTGGGCACCGGAGCGGGGAGAACCCATGAGCGGCGTACCGGACATCCACGAACCGGCGGACGTGATCGACACCAGCGCGCCGCACTCCGCGCGGGTCTGGAACTACTGGCTGGGCAGCAGGGACAACTACGAGGCGGACCGTCGGCTGGGCGCGACGATGGCGGAGCTCTACCCGCAGATCATCGATATCGCCCGCGCCTCCCGGCACTTCCAGGCCAGGGCGGTCCGCCATCTGGCCGGGGAGGCCGGGATCCGGCAGTTCCTCGATCTCGGTACCGGCCTGCCCACCGCGAACGCGACCCATGAGGTCGCGCAGGCCGTCGCACCCACGGCCCGCGTCGTCTACGTGGACCACGACCCGATCGTGCTGGCCCATGCCCGTGCCCTGCTGACCAGCAGCCCCGAAGGCGCAACGGACTACGTGCACGCGGATCTGCGGGACACCGGGACCGTGCTCCGGGCGGCCGCCACCACGCTGGACCTCGAACGGCCGGTGGCACTGATGGTGCTCTCCACCCTGGGGCATGTCGCCGACGACGGTGAGGCCGCCGCCCTGCTGCGCGGCTACCTCGACGCGGTCCCCGCCGGGAGCTACCTGATGTTGTGCGACACCATCGAGACAGAGGAGACCCTGGCGGCCTCCGACGAGTACGCCAGTGGCGGCGCCATGCCCTACATCTCGCGCCCCCGGCAGATCGTGCGCTCCTTCGCGGACGGGCTCGATCTCGTCGAACCGGGGTTCGGGTCGATCAGCCTGTGGCGCCCCGAGGAACCCACTACCGGGGACCCCGTGGACCAGTGGGGCTTCGTGGCCGCGAAGCGGTGAGGACCGCGGGGCGCAGGCGTCGCCACCCATGACCTCAGGCAGGCGGACGACGTGGGGAAGGGCCCCACGGGGCGGCGGCACGGACCTGTTGCGGCGTAAGCGACGATTCACCTCTGACCTGGAGCTTCCTACATAGGGAGACGGTTCGGAACCTGTATGGACGCCCGGTAAACTCGGGACACGTGACTGCTGTGTCTGCGAAGCCTCGCATCCCCAATGTCCTGGCCGGCCGCTATGCCTCTACGGAGCTGGCCGTCCTCTGGTCCCCCGAGCAGAAGGTGAAGCTGGAACGTCAGCTGTGGCTGGCGGTGCTGCGCGCTCAGAAGGACCTCGGGATCGAGGTACCCGACGCTGCGCCGGCCGACTACGAGCGTGTGATCGACCAGGTCGACCTCGCCTCGATCGCCGAGCGTGAGAAGGTCACCCGGCACGATGTGAAGGCCCGGATCGAGGAGTTCAACGCCCTCGCCGGCCATGAGCAGGTCCACAAGGGCATGACGTCCCGGGACCTCACCGAGAACGTCGAACAGCTGCAGATCCGGCTCTCGCTGGAGCTGATGCGCGACCGTACGGTGGCGGTTCTGGCGCGGCTGGGCAAGCTGTCCGCGGAGTACGGCGAGCTGGTCATGGCGGGCCGTTCGCACAACGTCGCCGCGCAGGCGACGACGCTGGGCAAGCGCTTCGCCACGGCCGCGGACGAGCTGCTGGTGGCGTACGGGCGGCTGGAGGACCTGCTGGGCCGCTACCCGCTGCGCGGCATCAAGGGCCCCGTCGGCACGGCGCAGGACATGCTGGACCTGCTCGGCGGCGACGCGGACAAGCTCGCGGACCTGGAGCAGCGTGTCGCCACGCACCTCGGCTTCGCGCACGCCTTCACCTCCGTCGGCCAGGTCTATCCCCGTTCGCTCGACTACGACGTGGTCACCGCGCTGGTGCAGCTGGCCGCCGCACCGTCGTCGGTCGCCAAGACGATCCGGCTGATGGCCGGACACGAGCTGGTGACCGAGGGCTTCAAGCCGGGCCAGGTCGGCTCGTCCGCCATGCCGCACAAGATGAACACGCGCTCCTGCGAGCGGGTGAACGGCCTGATGGTGATCCTGCGCGGCTATGCGTCGATGACGGGCGAGCTGGCGGGTGACCAGTGGAACGAGGGCGATGTGTCCTGCTCCGTGGTCCGCCGGGTCGCGCTGCCGGACGCCTTCTTCGCGTTCGACGGTCTGCTGGAGACCTTCCTCACCGTGCTCGACGAGTTCGGCGCGTTCCCCGCAGTCGTGGCGCGTGAGCTGGACCGCTACCTCCCCTTCCTCGCCACGACCAAGGTGCTGATGGGCGCGGTACGGGCCGGGGTCGGCCGCGAGGTCGCGCACGAGGCCATCAAGGAGAACGCGGTCGCCTCGGCACTCGCCATGCGGGAGCAGGGCGCCGAGCGCAACGAGCTGCTGGACAAGCTGGCCGCCGACGAGCGCATCCCGCTCGACCGCGGTGAGCTCGACGCCCTGATGGCGGACAAGCTCTCGTTCACCGGTGCGGCAGGCGATCAGATCGCCGTACTGGTGTCCAGGATCGAGGAGATCGCCAAGCAGCACCCGGAGGCCGCGGCGTACGCCCCCGGCTCCATCCTCTGACGGCGGGCTCCCCTGCCGGATGACACCCGACGAGCTACTGGCCGCCCGCGATCGCGTCGTACCCGACGTGGTCGCGGGCGGTCTGCGTGTGCTGTTCTGCGGAATCAACCCGAGCCTCATGACGGCCGTCACGGGGCACCATTTCGCCCATCCCGGCAACCGGTTCTGGCCGGTGCTGCACCGGTCGGGCTTCACTCCGCGTCAGCTGAAACCGTCGGAACAGGATCAGCTTCCGGGATACGGCCTGGGCATCACCAACGTGGTGGCCAGAGCGACGGCACGGGCGGACGAGCTGGACGCGGAGGAGTTCCGCGAGGGCGGAAGAGTGCTGTCGGCCAAGGTGGAGGAGCTGGGCCCGCTGTGGCTGGCTGTAGTCGGGGTCACCGCCTATCGCACGGCCTTCGGTGACCGCCGCGCCCGGATAGGCCCCCAGGAGAGGACCATCGGCGGCGCCCGCGTCTGGGCGCTGCCCAACCCGAGTGGCCTGAACGCGCACTGGACCGTGAGCACCATGGCCGAGGAGTACGGCCGCCTGCTGGCGGCAGTCGACCGGAACGCCCCCGGACAGGATCAGGGTGGGTCGACCACGGTGACCACCACGCCCAACTCGCAGCCCGGACCGTCCTCCTCCAGATAGAGCACGACAGCTATCCACCGGTCATCCGCCCGCCAGAGCTGAAGATGCTCACAGCTCGCGACCGGGTCGGCCCATGGTTCGGCGATCACCTCCCCCGCCATCATCCGTTCCTGTGCGCTCCACAGGCTGACCATCTGCGGTTCGCCCCAGCGCAGGGTGAGCAGCGCGAGCAACGCGTCGTGTTCCGCAAGGCGTTGCGCACGGCGTTCGATGCGGTCCGCCTCGTCTCCGTCCTCGTGGTCGTCCTCGCCGAGGAGGAGCGCTGTGTGGTAGCCAGGTCCGCTGATTCCCGAGCCCGACGGAACGCGCTCCAAGGGGAAGTCCTCGGTACGCATCCCGTCGATGAGGCGGAGGTGATGTGCGGTGGTCATACCGTCAGTAAACCGCTCCGCACTGACACATGCCGTTCCGGCGGGCCTTCACCGTGCTCAGGCGTCTCTCGTCCGGAGGGTCCACCAGCCGGCGAGCAGGGCGGCACCGGCCCACGCGGCGGTCACCGCCAGACCCGTCCACGGACCGAGGCCCCCGTCCGGATTCTGGTGCAGCACCAATTGGCCTGCTTGGTCGGGCAGATACCGGGCGATGTCTCCAGCGATGTCTCCGACGACGAAGGAGACGATCAGCAAGAGGGGGATGAGCGTGCTGAGCACGGCGACGGCGCTGCGCAGCACCGCCGTCAGGCCTGCGGCGAACAGGGCGATGAGCGCGAGATAGACACCGCCGCCGAACGAGGCACGGAGCGCGCCGGGGTCCCCCAGGCCGATCGCGTACTCCCCCATGAACATCTGCCCCACCAGGAAGGTGGCGAAGCCGGTGATCACCCCCATGGCGAGGGCGAGTCCGCCCACGACCGACATCTTCGCGGCGTAGAGGAGTCCGCGTCGGGGGACGGCAGAGAGGGATATCCGCAGCGCGCCGTTCAGGAACTCCGAGGACAGAGCAGTCGCCCCGAAGCTGATGGCTGCGATCTGACCGAAGTTCAGCGCGTAGAAGGCGGAGAACAGGGGTTCGTAGTCCGGGCTGTCCGCCTCCGCCTGACCCACGGTGGCGAACGCGAGCACCGTGACGGCAAGCGTGGCGGCGAATATCGCCATCAGTGAGATCGATACGGATCGCACCGATCTGATCTTGATCCATTCCGAGCGCAGTACCGCCGTCGTCGACGTGGTCACGAGAATCATGCCTCCTGGCGTGCGATGGCCGATGGGGCCGCTGCGAACTCTGCTTCGTCCGTGGTGAGACGGAGATAGGCCTCTTCCAATGTGGTCTGCTGGTCGATGAGTTCGAGAAGGGGAATGCCTTCGGCCGCGGCTGCGGCGCCGATCTCTTCCGCCTTCGCCCCGTCGACGGTCCAGCGCCCGTCGGCCTCCTGCTCCGGCATGAATCCCTTGCGGGTCAAGACCTCGCGGAGCCGCGCGGGTTCGGTGGTGCGGAGCCGGACGCCGGGCCGGCTGCGGGAGTCGAGGAATTCCTGCATGGGCAGATCGGCGAGGAGCCGTCCCCGGCCGAGGACGATCAGGTGATCGGCGAACGAGGAGGTCTCGTTCATCAAGTGACTGGAGACCAGGACGGTGCGGCCCTCGCGTGCCATGCCGCGCATCAGCTCACGGATCCAGATGATGCCTTCCGGATCCAGCCCGTTCGACGGTTCGTCCAGCATCACCACATCCGGCTCGCCGAGCAGCGCGGCCGCGATTCCGAGGCGTTGCCGCATTCCGAGGGAGAACGTCTTGATCCTCCGCCTCGCGACTGCTGCGAGCCCGGTTTCCTCCAGGACCTCGTCGGCCCTGGTGCCGGCTATGCCATTGCTCACCGCGAGCGCGAGCAAGTGGTCACGCGCGGTGCGTGATCCGTGAGCTGCCTGGGCGTCGAGCAGGGCTCCGACCCGGCGCAGCGGGTTTCCCAGCGAGGCGTACGGCACTCCGCCGATGGTGGCGGTGCCGGCTGTGGGCCGGTCCAGGCCGAGAACCAGTCGCATGGTGGTGGACTTGCCCGCGCCGTTGGGTCCGAGAAAGCCTGTGACGCGGCCGGGTTCCACGCTGAACGTGAGCTGGTCCACGGCTCGTGTGGGCCCGTAGTCCTTGGTGAGTTCGTGGACGTCGATGCTGGTCATGAACCAAGCCTGGCTCCCGCCCGGCGCCCGGGGCCTCCCCCGGCAGGGTGGTTCGTCTCCCTCGCTCGGGGGAGCCGCTCGTGGCCCTGCGCTGACACGATGGCGGCATGCGCCACTTTCTCGGGCCGCTGGCCGCGCCCGTCACGTACAGCCGCTGGCTGCATCTGCTCATTCCGACCGCAGTCGTCAGCGTGTGGATGTTCATTGCCATCGGCACTCCGTGGGTGCCGATGCCCTTCGTCTTCGCGGTGCCGGCCGGGCTGCTGCCCTCGATGCGCCTCGTGGAAGGAGTGCAGGCGCAGCTTCTCCTCACGCCCGGGGAACGCGGCCGGGCGGACCCCTCGATCTCCGCAGCCCCCGCGGGGACATGGGCCGATCGCTGGCGCACCGTGGCCTGGCTCGAGGTCAGGCTGCTGCTCACCGTGGCGGCGGGCTTCGCCACCGTCTGGCTGCCGACCACGACGTTCGACCTCATCAGTGTCACGGCCGGCGCCGATCCGGGCGTGAACTGGCTGACGGACTTCCTCGGTGTGCGGTGGCTGTGCGCCCTGCTCGCACCTCTCCCGATACTGATGCTGCTCGGATGGATCATCCTGTGCGGTGAAGTGGCCACGGCTGCCGCCCGCGGGCTGCTGGGACCATCGCCGACCGAGCGGTTGACCACCCTGGAGGAGCGCACCGAACAACTGCTGGAGCGTAACCGGATAGCGCGCGAGCTCCATGATTCGATCGGCCACGCGTTGACGGTCGCGGTGGTGCAGGCAGGGGCTGCCAGGACGGCGGGCAACCCGGAGTTCACCGCGCAGGCCCTCGCCGCCATCGAGGAGACGGGGCGCAACGCGCTGGACGATCTGGAGCGTGTCCTGCGCGTGCTGAGGGAATCGGCCGACCTTCCCGTCGGGGCGCGCCCCACCTTGGTGGAAGCCGACCGGCTGCTGGATTCGGCCCGCGGCTCCGGCGTGAAGATGGACGTGGAAATGACCGGACCACTGGAGCTGGTGCCGGGCCCGGTGTCCCGCGAGGGCTACCGGATCCTGCAGGAGTCGCTCACCAATGTGCTGCGTCACGCCGGCGCCGTTCCCGTACGGGTGAGGATCGCTGTGGCGGAGGAAAGGCTGGAGCTGGAGGTGGCCAACCCCCTTGCTGCGTCCTCGCGCGGCCCGGGGAGCGGTAGTGGACTGCGGGGTGTGCGGGAGCGGGCGGCCCTGCTGGGCGGCAGGGCCAGAACCGGCCCGCACGAGGGGGAATGGATCGTGTCCGCGACCCTCCCGCTGGACCGCATACGCTGACCGGATGCCGGTTACCGTACTTCTGGTCGACGACGAACCTCTGGTTCGCGCAGGGCTCCGCGCGGTCCTGGAGGCGCAGGACGACATCGAGGTGGTGGGCGAGGCCGCCGACGGCGCGGCCGTGATCCCTCTCGTCAACCGCCTGCGGCCCGACGTCGTGGCCATGGATGTGCGCATGCCGCTGATGGACGGCATCGAGGCGACCAGGGTGGTGCTGCGCACCGTTACGGATCCGCCGAAGATCCTGGTGGTGACCACATTCGAGAACGACGAGTACGTGTACGAGGCGCTGCGCGCGGGGGCGGACGGTTTCCTGCTCAAGCGGGCCCGGCCCGCGGAGATCGTCCACGCGGTGCGGCTGGTGGCGGAAGGCGAGTCGCTGCTGTTCCCCGCCGCGGTCCGGCAACTCGCCGCGGAATACGGCACGAGCAAGGCGCGGGACGCGATGGACCGGGCGGCGCTCACCGACCGCGAAGCGGCAGTCCTCCGCCTGATGGCCCGGGGCCGTTCCAACGCGGAGATCGCCGCCGAGCTCGTCGTGGGGGTGGAGACCGTGAAGTCACATGTCAGCGCCGTGCTCGCGAAGTTGGGAGCCAGGGACCGCACACAGGCGGTGATCGCAGCCTACGAGTCCGGCTTCGTCGCTCCGCGCTGACCGAGGCCGTTCCCCGGCTCCTGGGCGGGTTCCGGTTGTCTCGCCCCGGGTGCTGGTCGCCGAGGCCGGGGCCAGCGAGTACGATCCGGCAGACATGGGCACGACCTGGGAGGACACACGGTGAGCCGGCTGACCGGTGGGGACCCGTCTCTGCTGCGGAGGATCAATTCCGCGGTGGTGCTGCACGCCCTGCGAGGGGCGGATTCGCCCACCCTCACGGACCTGACCCGGGTCACCGGTCTGTCGCGTCCCACGGTCGAAGGTGTCGTCGAAGGGCTCATCGGGGCAGGCCTGGTGGTGGAGGCGCTGCCCGACGACAGTGGCGCCAGGCGCCAGGGGCGGCCCGCTCGCCGGTTCAGGTTCCGCGCGGAGGCCGGGTACCTGCTGGGCATCGAGATCGGCCCGCACCGGGTCTCCGCCCTGCTGTCCGGGCTGGATGGCCGGATCGTCGGCGCCGGCTCACGGGACGTCTCCGAGACCGCGTGCGCGGATGACAGGCTCGACCAGGTCAGAGGCATGATCGCCGATGTACTGCGGCGCGCCGGGGTGCAGCGGAGCAGTTTGCGGGCGGTCGGGGTGGGCAGCCCCGGCATCGTGGAGGCCGATGGCACGGTGCGGCTGGGCACGGCGCTGCCGGACTGGACCGGTCTCGCGCTCGGCGAAAGGCTGCGGCGTTCCTTCCGGTGCCCCGTCCTCGTGGAGAACGACGCCAACGCGGCCGCGGTGGCCGAGCACTGGAAGGGCGCGGCGACCGAGTCCGACGACATCGTCTTCGTCCTGGCGGGCCTGAGCCCCGGCGCCGGGTCGCTGATCGGTGGCCGGCTGCACCGCGGGTTCGGCGGCGCGGCCGGGGAGATCGGCGCGCTGCATCTCCTCGGCCGCGATGTCACACCGGAACACCTGCTCTCCACGACGGACACCCCGCTGGACCCCTTGGACGAGCACGCCGTCGCCGCGGTCTTCGCCAAGGCCAAGCACGGCGACGCCGGGGCGCAGGCCGCCGTCGCGCGGTTCATACAGCGGCTGGTGCACGATGTCGCGGCCCTGGTGCTGGCGCTCGATCCGGAGCTCGTGGTGATCGGCGGGTGGGCCGCCGGACTGGACGGGGTCCTCGATCCGCTCCGCGGCGAGCTCGCCCGTTACTGTCTGCGGCCGCCCCGGGTGACCCTCTCGCTCCTCGGGGAGGCGGCCGTCGCCACCGGGGCCCTGCGGCTGGCCCTGGACCACGTCGAGGAACAGCTCTTCGCCGTGGACGGCACGGTGACGGCCCGCCGCTGAAAACGCGACGGGCCGTGGAACGCCAGGAGGCGAGGGCCTCAGGAGGTGAAGGCCTCGGGGGTCTCAGGAGGCCGGGCCTCGGGGGTTTCAGAGGCGGGGACCTCGGGGGTTTCAGGAGGCCTTGCGCTCCTGCTCGTCGTGGCTGATCTCCAGCGCCCCGGAATCCCCGAAGGTCAGCCGGCAGGTGTCGGCCCTGTAGGTGGCGACGGAGACTGCTGCGGTGCCGGCGGCGGCGAGGTACCGCGTGGTGACCACCAGGACCGGGGCACCGGGGAGCCGGTCGAGCTCCTTCGCGTCGTCCGCGCGTGCCGAGCCGAGTTCGACCGAGCGGTCCTGGCCGTCGAGGTCGAGGCGGTGCAGTTCCCTCAGGACACCGCGCGCCCGGACCGGCCCGGACGGCGCCTCGATGGCGGAGAGTTCGGGCACGGAAGCCGTCGGCACGTACAGGAGTTCCGCCGCCACGGCCTGCCCCTGAGCGACACGGGTGCGGCGCACCACGTGCACGGGCTCCCCGGCGTCCGTACCGAGCATGGCCGCGACCGCGGCGGGAGCCGTCTCGACGGTGCAGTCGAGGGCCTGCCACGCCTCGTCCGTGTCGCCGCCCACCCAGCCGTGCTGAGCGGTGGCGACGGCAACTCCGACGCGGGGCGGGGCGACGGTCGTGCCCACGCCGCGGCGTCGCTGCAGCCTTCCTTCGAGTTCCAGCTGCTCCAGTGCCTGACGGAGAGTGGCCCGGGCGACGCCGAAGCGCGCCGCGAGGTCCCGCTCGTTGGGCAGTACCTCTCCCACCGCGAAGTCCGAGTCGAGTGCCTCACTGAGCACGGTCTTGAGGTGCCAGTACTTCGGCTCCTGCACCGATTCCAGCTGCGTGGTCCCCACCCTGTCCTCCGCATCCGCCCGGTGGCTTGTTTTCCGCGACGTTATTTATTAAAGGTTCCTGCCTTATCGTTCAGACCTTAGGGCGGCGAACCACCTTGGTCAAGACCAATCCTCTTCCTGTCACACAGCGGAACGGCCTCCTGCCGCAGAGCGTTCACGGGACGTTCGCGCGGCTGTGAGGCACGGCAACACGAAGCCCCACGGCCGTCACCGGCCGTGGGGCTCGCGGGTCTCGCGGGGCGAGAGGCCCTAACCCATGTGCAGACCGGCCAGCTTGTCCGGGTTGCGGATGACGTAGACGCAGCGGATCACTCCACCCTCGACCTCCGCCTGGAAGACCGTCTCGACCACCCCGTCCACACCGAACACCAGAGCGGGGCCACCGTTGAGCTCCGTGACCCTCACCTCCGTACCGGGCGGCAGGTCGCGGCTCACGGCGATGAGGAAGCGGCCGACCTTGTCGGCGGTCTCGATGATCCGCCGCGCTGCCTTCGCCTTGCCTCCGCTGTCACTGACGAGGCGCGCGTCGGGTGCCAGCAGGGCGAGCAGCTTCTCCAGGTCCCCGCCCGAAGCCGCGGCGAGGAAGCGCTCGGTGAGATCGCGCCGTACCGCCGGATCCACGTCGTACCGCGGTTTGCGCTCCTCCACATGGCGCTTGGCGCGGCCGGCGAGCTGCCGTACCGCAGCCTCGGACCGGTCGAGGGCGGCGCCGATCTCCGCGTACGGGAAACCGAAGGCCTCGCGCAGGACGAAGACGGCACGCTCCAGCGGGGAGAGGGTTTCCAGGACGACCAGTACGGCGAGGGACACGGAGTCGGCGAGCACCGCGCGCTCCGCGGAATCGGGGACGGCCGGGCCGAATTCGGTGACCACGGGTTCGGGCAGCCACGGTCCCACGTACGCCTCGCGCCGGGACCTCAGGTGGCGCAGCCGGTCGATGGCCAGACGTGTGGTGATCCGCACGAGAAAGGCCCGCGGCTCCCGCACGTCCCCACGCTCCGCCGAGGACCAGCGCAGCCAGGCCTCCTGCACGACGTCCTCGGCATCGGCGACACGGCCGAGCATGCGGTACGCGACCCCGGTGAGGAAGGGCCGGTGTTCTTCGAAGAGGTCGGTAACGGTGTCGGCAGTCACTTTCCCATCCCAGCCGACGCGACTTCGGGGTGTCCAGCGGGATTCACGTTCGCCCCTTGAACTAGGGGCTACCCGACGGTAAGCATGGTGGACGAGGGTTGACGAGGCGTCCGGTTACGTCCGTCCCAACCCGGCAGGACCGTCCCGAGGAGCAGCATGGCCACCACGGTTTCGTTCGCATTCGGCTCTCCCGCCGGGCGGCGCACGGTCGAGATGTCGTACGAACGGACGGGTTCGGGCGAGCCGTTGGTACTGCTGCACGGCATAGGCCATCACCGTCAGGCGTGGGACCCGGTCCTGCGCATCCTGGCGCTCGAGCGGGATGTCATCGCGGTGGACCTGCCCGGATTCGGCGCGTCACCGGCGCTGCCGCAGGGGCTCGCCCATGACCTGCGGACCATGGTCCCGGTGCTCGGCTCGTTCTTCGACGCGCTCGGCGTGGTACGGCCGCATGCGGCCGGGAACTCCCTGGGAGGCCTGCTGGCACTGGAGTTGGGCCGCGAGAGGCTCGTACGTTCGGTGACGGCCCTGTCGCCCGCCGGTTTCTGGACACCGAGCGAGCGGCGCTACGCCTTCGGAGTGCTGCGCGCGATGCGAGGAGCGGCCCTCTCGATGCCGATGCCGCTGATCGAGCGGCTTTCGCAGAGCTCACCGGGACGCACCGTGCTGACCAGCACCATCTACGCGCGCCCCGGCCGCCGTTCACCCGCTGCGGTCGTGTCGGAGACCGTCGCCCTGCGCGAGGCCACCGGTTTCCACCAGACCCTCGATGCGGGCCGGACCGTGGCGTTCACCGACGACGTACCGGACGTTCCCGTCAGCATCGCCTGGGGCAGCAAGGACCGCCTCCTTGTGCCGCGGCAGGGCGTCAGGGCCAAGCGCGTGATACCGGGGGCGCGGCTCGTCCGTCTTCCCGACTGCGGCCACGTCCCGATGAACGACGACCCCGCCGCCGTGGCGCGGGTCATCCTCGACACGAGCCGCCGGCCCGCCGGTACGGCCCCGGCCCAGAACGCCTGAGCCCAGCGCCACGCCCAGGCCGACCAGGAGGCTTCCCACGCCCTGGCCCAGGCCGTACGTCCCCGTGCCGGCCAGTGGTGCGGTCAGCGCCGCCGACACGGGGATCAGCCCGGAGAAGAGCGTGGCCCGCTCGGCTCCGATGCGCCGCATCCCGCTGTACCAGCACACGAAGCCGATGACGGTGACAACGGCCGCCTGCCAGAGCAGCGCGAGCGCCTCCCCCGCTGTGGGCACCCGCAGGAAGCCGCCCCCATCGAGGATGATGCCCAGCACCACCGACTCCGCTGCGGCCACGGCGCAAACGACCGCCGACAGCAGTTTCGGTCCGAGGGGGCGCAGCACCGGCACGGCCAGGACCGCGAAGCCGACCTCTCCGGCCAGCGCGCCCACCGAGTAGAGGACGCCCGCCAGGTCGGTGCGCCCCCAGCCCTGGACGGTGAACGCGCCGACGGCCACGAGACCCGCCGCGGACAGGACGGCGCGGGTGGGGCGGCGCCCTTCCAGGGCGGGCACGAGGACGCCGACGACGATGGGCGCGCAGCCGACGAGCACGCCCGGTACCGCAGGTTCCGCCGTGCGTTCCGCGGCCAGGACCGCCAGGTTGAAGCCGACCATCCCGATGGCGGCGAGAGCAGCCAGGCGGCCCCACTGCCCCCGGGTGAGCGCCCTCAGTGCGGCGGCCGGCCGGGGGCCGCCGGAGCGTAGGAGCGGCAGGAGCAGCAGGGCGGCCAGTCCGTACCGCAGTGCCTGGCCGCCCGCGTACGGATAGTCGCCGAGGACACTGTTCGCCGTGAAGGAGGCGCCTACGAGGGTGCAGGCGAAGGCCGCGAGAAGGGCTCCGCGCAGGGACGTTTCGTTCATGAGGGCGACGCTAGGTTTCACTGCGGTCCCGTTTAAGGTCCACTTCCATGACGTCTTCGGGGACCAATCCACCGCCCGGCCCGGCCTCGCGGGACGGGGACGGGAACGCTTCCGCCGCCTGGGAACTGCTGCTGCCCGCCGCCTCCGCCCCCGCACGCCGACGGGGGCGCGCACTGCAGTCGGCGCTGCGCGATGCCGTACGTTCGGGCAGGCTGCCGGCCGGGACCCGGCTTCCGGCCAGCCGGGAACTCGCCGCCGATCTCGGGGTGTCACGCGGCCTGGTGACCGAGGCGTACGAGCAGCTGACCGCCGAGAGTTACCTGCGCGCCGGCCGGGGTTCGGGCACCTGGGTGAGCGGTGCGGTGCGGCCCGCCGCCCGGGGGGCGCGGGATCTGTCACCGCGTGCGCCGGGCGCGCGGGTGGACTTCCGTCCGGGCACCCCGGACCTCGCGCTCTTCCCGCGGAGTGCCTGGGCAGCGGCCCATCGCACGGTCCTGGACCGGCTGCCGCACAGTTCCCTCGGCTACCCGGATCCGCGCGGCCTGCCGGAGCTGCGCGTGGCGCTGGCGTCCCTGCTCACCAGGCGCCGGGGTGTGGTGGCCGATCCTGAGCGGCTGGTGGTGTGTTCGGGGGTGGCCCAGGCGACGACCCTGCTCGGCTTCGTGCTGCGTGAGCGTGGCGCCACGGCGGTCGGTGTCGAGGATCCCGGGAGCCCCGAGCACGCCTCGCTCTTCGCCTCCACCGGCCTGACCACGGTTTCGCTGCCGCTCGACGACGCGGGGCTGGCGGTGGACCCGCTCCTGCGCTCCGGCGTGCGCGCTGTGGTCACGACCCCGGCTCACCAGTTCCCCACCGGGATCGGGTACTCCTCGGAGCGGCGCGGTGAGCTGCTCGACTGGGCCCGTCGCACCTCCGGAGTGATCATGGAGGACGACTACGACGGCGACTTCCGCTACGACCGGGCGCCGGTCGGGGCGCTGCAGGGTCTGGACCCCGAGCACGTCGTGTACACCGGCTCGGTCAGCAAGTCCCTCGCCCCCGGTCTGCGGCTCGGCTGGCTCATCGCGCCCGCGGCGATGACCGACGCCATCGTCGCCCGCAAGCGCACGATGGACCTCGGCAATCCGTCGGTCGACCAGGCGGTACTGGCGGACTTCGTCACCGGCGGCGGCTACGACCGGCAGCTGCGCCGCTGCCAGCGCGCGTATCGGGAGCGCCGCGACGCGATGACGGGAGCGCTCGACGCGCGCTTCCCCGGGACGGAGGTGAGCGGGATCGCCGCGGGTCTGCACATCATCGCCCGACTGCCCGAACGGTTCGGCCCGCAGGACGAGTTCCTGCGCCGGGCGACGGCCGCCGGGATCGCGCTGCGCCCGCTCAGCGACTGCACGGCGGGCGGGGCGCGGGACGACGCGGTCCGGCTGGTGCTCGGTTACGCGCATCTGGCGCCCGCCGTCATAGGGAACGGCGTCCGTCTGCTCGCCGAATCGGTCCGTGGCGGTCCGGGGCAAGGCCAGGTGTACGGCCCTGGGTACGGCCCGGGGCACGACGGCTGAGGGCCCGCGGCAGCGGAGGCTCACGGGGACGGACCGACCGGTTGTTCATCTGCGGTTGGCGTCCCCGCCGCCACCGGGGACTAGGCATGGGTCTGCAGCCGGCCCGTACGACCCCGGCCGGCTGCCGTCAGCCCGTACGCCCCCGCCGTCCGCAGTCAGCCCGTACGCCCCTGCTGTCCCGGCAGCCGCACCCGCCCCTGGAGGCGCATCGATGTCGAACCGTCCGCCCGTCCCGGCCCCCGGCCGCCGCACCGTACTGCGCGGCTCGCTCCTGGCCTCGGCCGCGGTCGCCGTGCCCGCGACGCTCACCACCGCTCCCGCGTTCGCCCTGTCCGGCCGGCCGAGCGCGGCGTGGGGCGTGCAGGTCGGCGATGTCACGGCTTCGTCGGCCCTGGTGTGGGTGCGTTCCGACCGCCCCGCCCGGATGGTGGTGGAGACCTCCGCGACCGAGTCCTTCCGCCGCGCCCGCACCTGGCACGGCCCGCTGATCGGCGCCCGTACGGACTTCACCGGGACGACCCCGCTGTACGGGCTGCCGGCCGGCGAGCAGGTGCACTACCGCGTCACCCTCGCGGACCCCCACGACCCCCGCCGCACCGGCAAGCCCGTGTACGGGACCTTCCGCACCGCGCCCGCCCGCCGCCGCGACGGGGTGCGGTTCCTCTGGTCCGGCGACATCGCGGGACAGGGCTGGGGCATCAACCCCGACATCGGCGGCTACCGGGTGTACGACGAGATGCGCCGCCTGGACCCGGACTTCTTCCTGTGCAGTGGCGACAACATCTACGCGGACGGGGTGCTGGAGCCCAGCGTGACGCTCCCCGACGGCCGGGTCTGGCGCAACATCACGACCCCGGAGAAGTCGAAGGTCGCCGAGACCCTGGACGAGTACCGCGGGAACTTCCGGTACAACCTGCTGGACGACAACCTGCGGACGTTCAACGCGCAGGTCCCCTCCATCATCCAGTGGGACGACCACGAGGTGCGCAACAACTGGTACCCGGGGCAGATCCTCGACGACGTCCGCTACACCGAGAAGGACGTGGATGTGCTCGCGGCGCGTTCGATGCGGGCGTTCCGCGAGTACTTCCCCGTGCCGACGCTCCAGGCGTCGCCGGCCGAGCGGCGCATGCACCGCGTCGTGCGGCACGGTCCGCTGCTCGATCTCTTCGTGCTGGACATGAGGTCCTTCCGCAACGCCAACTCCCCCGGCCGGCAGCCCGACGACACCACGGGCATCCTCGGCGCCGAGCAGCTGAGCTGGCTCAAGCGGGAGCTGTCGCGGTCCCGCGCGGTGTGGAAGGTGATCGCCGCCGACATGCCGCTGGGGCTGGTGGTCCCGGACGGTGCCACGGACTTCGAGGAGGTGGCCCAGGGCGATCCGGGCGCACCGCTGGGCCGCGAGCTGCAGATCGCCGAGCTGCTGCGCCACATCAAGCACCGGGGGATCACCGGTACCGTCTGGCTGACGGCCGATGTGCACTACACCTCCGCCCAGCACTACGCCCCCGAGCGCGCGGCCTTCAAGGACTTCGCGCCGTTCTGGGAGTTCGTGTCGGGCCCGCTGGCCGCGGGCAGCTTCCCCGCCAACGCGCTGGACGGCACGTTCGGCCCGGATCGGGTCTTCGTCCGGGCACCGGACCGGCAGAACGTGTCCCCCATGGAGCAGCCGCAGTTCTTCGGAGAGGTGGACATCGACGGCGGGAGCGGCGAGCTGACCGTACGGCTCCGGGCGCAGGGCGGCACGGTCCTGTTCAGCAAGGTGCTGCAGCCGGGGCGCACCGGCCAGTGATCCATGAGATAACGCCCTGAAGGCGACCAGATCCACACGTAACCCATCAGTCACAATGCGTTCGTGATCAGGCAACACCGTTCGGTCACAGTGAATACATGACTGATGTGACATCCGCGAAGAGTGCCCGCCGCCCGCACCACTGGCGGCGGGACCTGATCGAGCTGGCCGCCCTGTTCACGGCCGTGGCCGTGGCAGACGCGATCGCGAACCTGATCGGGCACCAGCCCGACGGGCCTTATCTGCTCATGGCCTCGGCCGTGGCCCTGGTCGCCACGGCCGCCTTCCACACATGGTGGGCACGGCGCCACAGCCACGCGCCGCCCCCGGACACCGATACCGGCACCGGTGCCGGCCAGGAGCTGCCCTCCGCCGACACCGAGGAGACCGCTGGGACGGTGCTCTGGCGGATGCGGACGACCGTACGGGACGCCCCCGGCGCCCTGGCCGCCCTCTGCATCGCCCTGGCCCGTCACCGGATCGACATCCTGACCCTGCAGACCCACCCGCTGGCCGAGGGCACGGTCGACGAGTTCCTGCTGCGGGCGCCGGCGACGCTGCCGGCCCAGCAGCTCACGCGGGAGATCTCCGCCGCCGGCGGCACCGCGACCTGGATCGAGCGCGCGGACGCCCACGACCTGGTGGACACGCCCACCCGGGTCCTCGGCCTCGCCACACGCACGGCGCTGGACGCTGCCGAACTCCCCCTGGCCCTGCGTCAGCTCCTGGGCCGGTGCACCATCCACTCGCTGCCCGCCCTGTCCATCACCGGCCGCCCCACCGGTGAGAGCGCACCGGTCGAAGGTGTCCTGGAGGACACCGTGATGCGGCTGCGCGATCCGTCGGGCGGTGCCATCACCGTCGAGCGCCCGTACCTCCCCTTCACCCCGACCGAGTTCGCCCGGGCCCGTGCCCTGGTCGAGCTCGACGCCCGGCTCGGCCCGCGCGTACCACGCAGCGAGGACGTCCTCACCCTGCCCGAGGGCAACGAGATCACCGTGCGCCGCGCGGACCGCGACGACCGGGACGCGGCCCTCGCCATGCACGACCGCTGCTCCGAGCAGACCCTCGGCCTGCGCTACCACGGTCCGGTGCGTGACGCCGACCGGTATCTGGACCACCTGCTGAGCCCCCGCTTCGGCCGCACGCTCGCCGTGCAGACGGCCTCCGGGCGGCTGGTGGCGCTCGGCCATCTGCTCTGGGACGGGGACGAGACCGAGGTCGCCCTCCTCGTCGAGGACGACTGGCAGCGCCGCGGGATCGGTTCCGAACTCCTCGGCCGGCTGGTGGCCCTGGCCGTCGAGGCGGGCTGCGAGAGCGTCTACGCGGTGACCCAGGCCCACAACACGGGGATGGTGGCCGCCATGCGGGCGCTCTCGCTGCCTCTCGACTACCAGATCGAGGAAGGCACCCTGGTCATCACCGCCCGGCTGGCCGCGGCTCCTGCCCCGCAGCTCGCACCGCAGACGGAACAGCAGCTCGCACCTCAGGCTGAACAACGGCTCGCACCTCAGGCTGAACAGCACCTCCGTCACTGAGCGCCTGGCACAGGTCGGCCCAGAGGTCCTCGACGTCCTCGAGGCCGACCGACATACGCAGCAGACGGTCACCGACGCCGGCGGCCCTCCGGTCTCCCTCACCCACGATGCGGTGGCTGATGGAGGCCGGATGCTGGATGAGGGTGTCCACGCTGCCGAGGCTGACGGCGGGCGTGACCAGCCGTACGCCCGCGATGATCCGGTGGGGATCCCCGAACACCTCGAAGGACACCATCGCCCCGCCCACCTCCGGGTAGTGCACGCGCGCGACGCGGGGGTCGGCCGAGAGCCTGCGGGCCAGTTCGGCAGCGGAGGCCGACGCGGCTCGTACACGCACCGGCAGGGTGGAGAGGCCGCGCAGCAGCAGATAGCCGGCCATCGGATGCAGCACGCCCCCGGTGGCGAAGCGCACCTGCCGCAGGGTCGCGGCGAACTCGTCGTCGCAGGCGACGACGCCACCCATCACATCACCGTGACCGCCGAGGTACTTGGTGGCGCTGTGCAGCACGATCCGCGCCCCTTCTTCGAGCGGCCGTTGCAGCACGGGCGTGGCGAAGGTGTTGTCGACGAGGAGCGGCACCGAGCCGCAGGAGTGCACCACGGCCCGGATGTCGATCTCGGCGAGCGTGGGGTTGGCCGGCGTCTCGACCATCACCAGACCGGTGTCCGGGCGGATCGCGTCGGCGATGCCCGCCGGATCCGTCCAGGTCACCTCGGTGCCCAGCAGTCCGGCGCCCAGGAGGTGGTCGCTGCAGCCGTAGAGCGGGCGCACCGCGACGACATGGCGCAGCCCAAGGCTCGCGCGTGCCAGCAGGACGGCGGTCAGCGCCGCCATGCCGCTGGCGAAGGCGACCGCGTCGTCGGCACCCTCCAGCCGGGCCAGTGCCGTCTCGAAGCGGCCCGTCGTCGGGTTGTCGAGCCGCGCGTACACGGGCGGGCCGTCGGGCCGGGCCCCGGTGGAGGCGAAGGCGTCGATGCGCGCGGCCTCCCCCCGGGAGTCGTACGAGGGATAGGTGGTGGAGAGATCGATGGGCGCGGCATGCAGGCCGAGGGAGGCGAGATCGTCGCGTCCGGCGTGCACGGCTTCGGTGGCGAGGGCCCTGGACCGGAAGGAGGGCTGGGATGTCAGCGAGGAGGCTTCGGTGTCCATGTCACCAGCCTGAACAGGAACCGGCCCAGGGTGCCGGAATGCCGTGCTACGTTCGCCCGATGGCTGAATCCGTCGTTCTCGATCCGGTTGATCTGCACATTCTGCGTCTCCTGCAGAACGATGCGCGGACGACGTACCGGGAGCTCGCCGCAGAAGTCGGAGCGGCCCCGTCCACCTGCCTGGACCGTGTGGCACGGCTGCGCCGCTCGGGGGTGATCCTCGGACACCGGCTGCGGCTCGACCCGGCGCGGCTCGGCCGTGGCCTGGAGGCTCTCCTGCTGGTCCAGGTCCGGCCGCACCGCAGGGAGCTCATCGGCCCGTTCGTCGAGCGGATCAGGGCCCTGCCGGAGTCCCGGGCGTTCTTCCACCTCACCGGTCCCGACGACTATCTGGTGCATGTGGCCGTCGCCGACCCGACGGATCTGCAGCGCCTGGTCCTGGACGAGTTCACATCACGCCGCGAGGTGGCACGCGTGGAGACCCGGCTCATCTTCCAGCAGTGGGAATGCGGCCCGCTGATGCCGCCCGAGACGGGCGCGCGGAGTCCTGCGGGCGCCCCGGAGCGCCCCGGTACCTCCGCGCCATAAAGGATCTTCCTCCGGCCGAAGTCCTGTTCCCCCGTGACGGGGAGGCCTCCGCCGTACGAGGATGTCCCACATGTCAGACACATCGAGCAGCGCACTGCCGCGCCAGGTCGCCGACGCCTACGTCGACGCGTACATCGAACTCGACCCGATCACAGGTACTTATCTCGGTGTCGCGGAAAGCTCCCGCCGGCTGCCCGATTTCTCGCCCGCCGGCCAGGAGGCCATGGCCGGGCTCATCCGCAGCACCCTCGCGGAACTCGACGCCGCCGAGCGGGTGCCGGGCGCCGACGCCGACGAGGAGAGGCGTTGCGCGCGACTGCTGCGGGAACGCCTGACGGCCGAACTCGCCATCCACGAGGCGGAGGAGGGGCTGCGGGCGGTGTCCAACATCCACTCCCCGGCGCACAGCCTCCGTGACGTCTTCTCGGCGACGCCGACGGCGACCGACGAGGACTGGGCCGCGGTCGCGGACCGGCTGCGGGCGGTTCCCGCGGCCCTGGAGGGCTACCGCGCCTCGCTCGCCCTCGGTCTGGAGCGCAAGCTGTACGGCGGCCCCCGCCCGGCCGCGACGTTCATCGGACAGCTGGGCACCTGGGCCGGGGAGGGCGACGGACCCGGCTTCTTCCAGGACTTCGTGACCGAGGGACCCGCGTCGCTGCGCCCGGAGCTGGACGAGGCGGCCGGGCAGGCCGCCGCGGCCCTGGTCGCGCTGCGGGACTGGATGCGGGATGTGTACGCCCCCGCGATCGAGGGTGCCCCCGACACGGTGGGCCGGGAGCGCTACGCCCGCTGGGCGCGGCAGTTCAACGGCACGGATCTGGATCTGGACGAGGCGTACGCGTACGGCTGGTCCGAATACCACCGGCTGCTGGCCGAGATGAGGGCCGAGGCGGACAAGATCCTTCCGGGCGCGGGTCCCTGGGAGGCGCTCGCCCACCTCGATGTGCACGGGAAGCACATCGAGGGCGTGGACGAGGTCCGGGTCTGGCTGCAGAGCCTGATGGACGAGGCGATCGAGGCGCTCGACGGCACCCACTTCGAACTCGCCGAGCGCGTGCGGAAGGTGGAGTCCAGGATCGCTCCCGCGGGCGGCGCCGCCGCTCCGTACTACACCGGGCCCTCGGAGGACTTCTCGCGCCCGGGCCGCACCTGGCTCCCCACCATGGGCGAGACCCGCTTCCCCGTCTACGACCTGGTGTCCACCTGGTACCACGAGGGCGTGCCGGGCCACCACCTGCAGATCGCGCAGTGGACGCACGTCGCCGACAGCCTCTCCCGCTACCAGGCGTCGGTCGGCCAGGTCAGCGCCAACGCCGAGGGCTGGGCGCTGTACGCCGAGCGGCTCATGGACGAACTCGGCTTCCTGCCCGACGCGGAGCGCCGCCTGGGCTATCTGGACGCGCAGATGATGCGGGCCTGCCGGGTGATCGTCGACATCGGCATGCACCTGGAGCTGGAGATCCCCGGTGACTCCCCGTTCCACCCGGGTGAGCGGTGGACGCCCGCCCTGGCCGAGGAGTTCTTCGGCAGCCACAGCGGCCGGCCCGCCGACTTCGTGGAGAGCGAACTGACCCGCTATCTGTCGATGCCGGGCCAGGCCATCGGCTACAAGCTGGGCGAGCGTGCCTGGCTCCTGGGCAGGGAGAACGCCCGGAAGGCCCACGGCGACGCGTTCGACCTCAAGGCCTGGCACATGGCGGCCCTGTCGCAGGGGTCGCTCGGCCTGGACGACCTGGTGGACGAGCTGTCCAGGCTCTGATCCGGGAGGTGCCGGGGGCCGGTGCCCGTGCACCGGCCCCCGGCACTCGCTCTCCCCGCCGACTCTCCCTCGCCGACGGCCCGAAGGACGATCTCCGCATGTCTCCGCCCGGCTTCCTGTTCTGCTCCGACCCACTGCGGCCGCGTCACCCCGATCCCGGGTTCGCCCAGGAGGAGGCCGCCGCACGACGCACCGGCGCGCAGGTCGTCCTGATCGACCACGACGCGCTGCTCTCCGGGGACGCGGAGACCGCCGTCGGCCGGGTGCGGCGGGACTCGGGCCAGTACTGGTACCGGGGCTGGATGATCCCGCCCGACCGCTACGCGGACCTGGAGCGCGCCCTCCTCGCCCGTGGCTGCTCACTGCTCACGGGTTCCGCCGCGTATCGCACCGCCCATGAACTTCCCGGCTGGTACGAGGCGTTCGCCGGCCTCACCCCGCGCAGCGTCTGGCGCGTCCTGTCCGTGGGAGAGGCACTGCCTGATCCTTCCGCGTGGTCGGACCTCGCCGGAGATCTCGGCTCGGGCCCGGGCATCGTCAAGGACTTCGTGAAGTCCCGTAAGCATGAATGGCATGAGGCGTGCTTCGTGCCGGAGCTGAGCGACGCGGAACGGCTGGCGGGCGTCGTCGGGCGGTTCCTCGAACTGCAGGGGGAGTTCCTGGCCGGCGGGGTGGTGCTGCGCGCGTACGAGCCGTTCGTGCCGGGCGGGGAGGCACGGGTGTGGTGGGTGGACGGCCGGGCGGTGCGGGTGACAGCTCATCCGGACACGCCCGGTCTGCTCCCGGCACCCGCCCTCGACAGCGTCGGCGAGGCCGTCCGCTCTCTGGGCTGCCGGTGGGTGACCACCGACATGGCGCTGCGGGAGGACGGGGCGTGGCGGGTGGTGGAGGTCGGCGACGGCCAGGTCAGCGGGCTGCCCGCAGGCGACGACGGCGAGGGCCTGTTCGGCGCGCTGCTCCAGGGATGAGCGGCTCTCCCTGCCCGGCGCGCTCCTGGAACCGTTGAGCCTCCTCCGCCCGTTCAGCAGCCGCAGTCGTCGGCGTCCACCGGTGCGGTGAGCGGGTCGGCGGCGCGTCGCCCTGACCCCTCCCAGGTCTCGAAGGCGAATCCCTCGCGCACCCAGTACTCGAATCCGCCGAGCATCTCCTTGACCTGGTAACCGAGTTCGGCGAGCGCCAGGGCGGCCCGGGTCGCGCCGTTGCAGCCCGGCCCCCAGCAGTACGTGACCACGGGGACCGCCGGGTCGAGGAGCCCGGCGGTCCGCTCCGCGACGAGGGCGGTCGGCAGGTGCACCGCGCCCGGGACGTGCCCCTGGTCCCAGGACGCGGTGGACCGGGAGTCCAGTACGACGAATCCGGGGTCGCCGCCGGCCCCCAGGGCGGTGGCCACGTCGGACACGTCCGCGTGGAACGCGAGCGACGCGCCGAAATGGGCGGCGGCCGCTGCCGGGGAGGCGGGCGGTACCCGGAGGACGGGGTTGTCCGAGGTGAGGAGCTGTGAGGTCATGGCCAGAAATCTACGGTCGGCTCACCTCCAGCGGAAGCAGTGATCCCCGGCACATCACTTGATCCGCAGGGGATTCCCCTGTTGCCTGCTCCCATGACCGAGTATTCCCCGGACGCCACGGACTGGCGCATCCTCGAAGTCCTGCAACGCGACGGACGTGCGACCTTCGCCGAGCTGGCCCGCGCCGTGGCGATGTCCCCGAGCGCCGTCACGGAGCGCGTACGCCGGCTTGAGGAGGTGGGGGTGATCAGCGGATACGCCGCCGTGGTGGATCCGGAGCGGCTGGGTCTCCCGATCCTCGCCCTCGTACGGCTGCGCTATCCGAACGGCAACTACAAGCCGTTCCACGATCTGACGGAGACGACCCCGGAGATCGTGGAGGCGCACCATGTCACCGGGGACGACTGCTTCGTCCTGAAGGTGACCGCGAGGTCGATGCGACATCTGGAGGAGGTCACGGGGAGAATCGGCGCCCTCGGATCCGTGACCACCAGCGTCGTGTACTCCTCGCCCCTCCCCCGGCGGGCGATCAGCCGCTGAGCGCGCCGGCCGCGCGGTGGACGACGGCCGATCCGTTTCGCTCCTTGACCACCTCGAGCTGGGCGGGAATGCGACGGCGCAGGTCGGCCACGTGGCTGACGATGCCGACACTGCGGTCGCGTTCGCGCAGCGAGTCCAGGACGTCGAGCACCTCGTCCAGCGTCTGGTCGTCCAGGCTGCCGAAGCCCTCGTCGATGAAGAGGGTGTCCAGTCGGACTCCGCCCGCCTCGTCCGTCACCACATCGGCGAGGCCGAGGGCCAGGGCGAGCGAGGCGAAGAAGGTCTCCCCGCCGGACAGGGTTGCCGTGTCGCGCTCCCGGCCGGTCCAGGAGTCGACGACGTGCAGGCCGAGCCCCGCCCTGCGGCCCCCGCTGCGCTCGTCGGAGTGGACCAGCGTGTAGCGGCCCGCCGACATGCGCTGGAGCCGGGCCGTCGCCGCTGCGGCGACCTGTTCGAGGCGGGCCGCCAGTACGTACGCCTCCAGCCGCATCTTGCGCTCGTTGTCCGCTGAGGTGCCCGCGGTCAGGCCGGCGAGACGGGCCACCCTCTCGTACTCCTGGCGCAGCGGGCCCAGGGCACGCACCTCTTCCTCGGCGCGGCGGGAGAGCCGGCCGAGCTCCGCACCGCGCTCCTGCGCGGCGGCGTGCACCGCCGCACTGTCACGCAGGGCCTTCGCGGACCGGTCGTACGCCTCCTGAGCCGCGTCCGGTGCCGCGGCCGGCCGTTCGGCGGCGGTCCGGGCGTCCTCCTCGGCGAGCCGGTCGGCGACCGTGGCGGCCTCCGTCTGCCAGGCGTCGATCCGGTGCTGGAGCTCCCGCTGGGCCGTGTCGCCGAGGAGCTTCGCGGCGGCGGCCTGCGGGGTGGCGAAGCCGGCCCTGAAGGCGGCGTCGGCAAGCCTGCCGTCGGCCTCCTTGAGCCGCTCCGCCGCGTCCTGCTCGGCGCGGAGCGCCTCGGCGGCCTCGGCCAGCATCCCGGCACGGCGCTCCAGCAGCCCGGCGTGCTCGGCCACGGAGGCGCAGCCGCCACGGGCCTTCACCAAGTCAGCCTGTAGCGAAGCCTGTTCACGGTCGAGCGCTTCACGCTGCGAGGTGCGGGCAGCGGCACGCCGCTCGGCCTGCTGCCGGCCGTCGAGACGGCCGAGGTGCTCACGCTCGGCGGCGGCGAGGGCTTCCCTGGCGGCGTGCGTGCCCGCGGCGAGACGGTGCGCGTCCGCGTGCTCCCGGGTCAGACGGTCGACGACCGCCCGCAGTGCTGCCACGGAGGCGGGGGCACGGTCCGCGTCCTCCGGTCCCGGGGCCGCGGTCGCGTCCTGCGGGCCCACCGGTCCCGGAGCGCCGGGCGTGTCCTCCGGGTCGGCCGCCTCGGTCCGCGCCGCGGCGAGGCGTTCGCGCAGGACCCCGAGCTCGCTCTCCGCATCCGCACGGGCCCGGTCGGCCCGCCGGTGGGCGGCGAGCGCCGCCTCCTCGGTGGCCCGGTCCACATGGCCGGCCTCCGCGCGGGCCGGCTCGGGGTGCTCCGCCGAGCCGCACACCGTACAGGCCACGCCGTCGACGAGCTGACCGGCCAGTTCCGCCGCGACGGAGCGCAGACGCTGCTCCCGCAGGGCCAGCCACTTCTCGTGCGCGTCCACCGCACGCTCACGGGCGGCGGTCAGAGCGGCCGACGCCGTCTCCTCCTGCGCACCGAGAGCGTCGCGCCGGCGGGCCGCCTCCAGCCTCCTGCGCGCGGGATCGAGCCGGCCGGCCAGCTGCTCCGCGCGGGTCGCGGCATCCCGTGCCGTCTCGACGCGCTCCCTGAGGCTCCGGTGGGTGGCGTCCCAGCCGGCCAGCCATTCCGCCGCCTCCTGGATCAGTTCGTCGTCGGAACGGGACTGCCTCTCCAGGCCGGACCGTTCGGCGTCGATCTCCCGGCTGCGCCGTTCGGCGCGGCGCGCGGCGTCGAGCGCTCCCAGATCCGCCCGCAGGCCGCGTTCCGCGCCGGCCAGCTGCTCGAAGCCCGCTCCGGCCAGCTCGGGAGGGAGCCCTGCGCGGGACCGTTCCCGGGCGCCGACGGCCGTGCGGTGGGCCCGCTCGGCGTCGTCACGCAGGTCGAGCGCCGGGGCGACCAGTTCCGCCTTGCGTGCACGGGCCAGCTGTTCGTGGCAGCGGTCGCGTTCCGCGCGGCGCTCCTCCAGCCCCGCGGCGCGTCGGCGGGTTTCCTCGTACCGCTGCTGGAGGCGGGCGAGTTCGCGCTCGGCTTCGAGTGCGTGGTGTGCGGCGGTGGTCCGGTCCTCGGCCCCGGCCAGGACGCGCCGGGCGATGTCGAGCCGTTCGCGGGCTCCGCTGCGCGCGACGGCGGCCCATTGCAGGACCCCTTCGGCGAGGCCCGGTTCGCCGGGCCGTTCCTCCGGTGGTGCCGCTTCGTCCGCCGCCGGGCCGGCCGCCTGCGCGATGCGCTGGGCCAGGGCGAGGATCTGCTCGTCGCCCGCCTTGACCCGGGCTTCGGCCGCCCGGCGCAGTTCGGCCAGGCGCTCCTCGACGGCCGCGAACCTGCGGGTGTCGAAGAGCCGGCCGAGCAGCTTTCCGCGCGCCTCCGCGTCGGCGCGCAGGAACCGCGCGAAGTCGCCCTGCGGGAGGAGCACCACCTGGCAGAACTGGTCGCGGCTCATCCCGATGAGCCCGCCGATCTCCTCGCCGATCTCCTGGTGGGAACGGCTGAGTGCCTTCCAGCCGTGCCCGGGGTCGTACTCGCGCAGCCAGCTCTGCGCCTTCTCGGTCGTGAAGCCGCCGCCCCTCTTCTTGGGACGGGGCTGTGCGGGCCGTCTGGTGACCTCCAGGCGGCGCCCTCCGACGGTCAGCTCCAGGCGCACCTCGGTCGGCAGGTCCACCGGGGCGTGGTCACTGCGCAGCGAGGTGCCGGGGCTCTGCCGGGCGCCGGGCACCGCCCCGTACAGCCCGTAGCAGACGGCGTCGAGCACGGAGGTCTTGCCCGCGCCGGTGGGGCCGTGCAGCAGGAAGATCCCGGCTGAGGACAGGGTGTCGAAGTCCACTTCCTGAGTGGCGCCGAAGGGTCCGAACGCGGTCAGGGTCAGCTTGTGCAGTCTCAACGGGACACCTCGCCGGCTGCGTCGTTCACCCGTACGTCGTCGAAGACGGCACGCAGCACCGTCCGCTCCTGTGCGCTGGGTCCGCCCCCGCCGCGTACATGGGCCACGAAGTCCTCCGCCACCTCCTGGTCGTCACGTCCCTCGAGCCGCCGGGCGTACGAGGCGAGGGGGTCCTGCGGGGAACGCTCCGGGTCGAAGACCAGGCTGAGGGTGTGCGGGAAGCGCTCGGCCAGGCGGGCCATCGGCTCGTCCGGCCGCGCCGGGTCGGTGAGGGTGGCCTCCACCCAGGATTCCCGGTGCCGTTCCAGGGCCGGGTCCTCCAGCAGCGCGCCGAGACGACCGCGGAGGCGTGCGAGCGGACGCGGAGCCGGGCAGTCGATGCGCTCGGCGACGAGGTCTCCCCCGGCACCGAGGTCGATCAGCCACATCGTCTTGCGGTGCGTGTGCTCGGAGAAGGAGTACGCGAGCGGAGAGCCCGAGTAGCGCACGCGCTCCGTGACCGTCTGGCACCCGTGCAGATGGCCGAGAGCCACGTAGTCGACACCGTCGAAGACTCCTGCGGGCACGGCGGCGACACCGCCGACGGTGATGTCGCGTTCGCTGTCGCTGGGTTCACCGCCTGCCACGAACGCATGGGCGAGAACCACGGACCGGGTGCCGTCCGGCCGGGAGGCGAGATCGGCGCGCACCCGGTCCATGGCTGCGGTGAGGACGGCTTCGTGGCTCGTCCTCGATGCACCCAGGCTGTCCCGGACGAGGGCCGGCTCCAGGTAGGGCAGCCCGTAGAACGCCACATCGCCCTGTGTGCCGTGCAGCACGACCGGGGTGGCGCACTCGCCGGGGTCGGTGCGCAGATGGATCCCGGCCCGTGCGATCAGCCCGGCGCCGACGCCGAGCCTGCGGGCCGAGTCGTGGTTCCCGGAGATCATGACGGTCGGCACGCCGGCGGCTGCGAGCCGGTGCAGTGCGTCGTCGAAGAGCTGGACGGCCGACAGCGGCGGCACGGCCCGGTCGTAGACGTCACCCGCCACGACGACCACGTCGACGTCGTGTTCCCGCACGGTCCCGACGAGATGGTCGAGGTAGGCGGCCTGGGCGTCGAGCATGGAGACGCGGTGGAAGGACCGCCCCAGGTGCCAGTCCGAGGTGTGCAGAATCCTCACGACATCACTCCGACGGCTCCGACCTGCATGTTCCACTTCCTCCGCCCCCAGGACCCGACGGGTCCGGCATGCAACCCGCCGCGGATTTCCGCGACCGGCCCGACCACGCTAATGCCGCGCGGCCCCGGACCCCTCATCCGCCTCCGACATCCCCGTACGCCTCGCCGCCCAGTTCGAGCGTCGCGGTGCCTGCCGTGGCATCGGCCAGCCAGGCCCTGAAGCCGTCGACGTCGGCGTCCGGTAGCCCGATCGCGATGGTGACCGCCTCGGCGTAGGTCACGTCGTGGACGGCACGGCCGGTGGCGCGCAGGTCGTTCTCCAGTTTGCCCGCCCGCTGGTGGTCCACGGTGACGGTCGCGAGGCGGAACCGGCGGCGGGTGGTCGTGCCCAGCGCGTCGAGCGCTTCGCCGACCGCTCCGCCGTAGGCCCGGATCAGTCCGCCCGCGCCGAGTTTGACCCCGCCGAAGTAGCGGGTGACGACGGCGACGGCGTACCGCACCTCCCTGCGCATGAGCATCTGCAGCATGGGGACGCCGGCCGTCCCGCCGGGCTCCCCGTCGTCACTGGCCTTCTGCACGGAGGCGTCGGCGCCGATGACGTAGGCGAAGCAGTTGTGGTTGGCGGTGGGGTGCTCCTTGCGGACGCGTGCGACGAACTCCTGCGCCTCCTGCTCGGTGGCGGCGGGGGCGAGCGCGCAGAGGAAACGCGATCGGCTGATCTCGGTCTCGTGCACACCCGCGCGGGCGACTGTCCGGTACTGCTCCTGCATCGGTCCACCCTATGCGCCGGTCCGCCCCGACTTTTCACCCTCCCGTGGGGAATGGTGCGGGAGGACCGTCCGTTGTCCGGGCATGTACGCAGACGATGAGACGGTTCGCAGGATCCTCCAGGACTCGGGCGACACCTGGGCGGTGGTCGGCCTGTCCACCAACCGCTCCCGCGCGGCCTACGGGGTGGCGGAGGTCCTGAAGCGCTTCGGCAAGAGGGTGGTACCCGTCCACCCCAAGGCGGAGCCGGTCCACGGCGAACAGGGATACGCATCGCTGGCGGACATACCCTTCCCCGTCGACGTGGTGGACGTCTTCGTCAACAGCGATCTGGCGGGCGCGGTGGCCGACGAGGCGGTGGCGACCGGCGCGAAGGCCGTCTGGTTCCAGCTGGGCGTGATCGACGAGGAGGCCTACGGGCGCACGCGCGAGGCCGGTCTCGACATGGTGATGGACCGCTGCCCCGCGATCGAGATACCCCGCCTGGACGCCCGCCGCTGACCGCCGGCTCCTGCGGTCCCGCCTCCGGGCGGCCTCCGCAGCGGGGGCGTGCGGCGTCCCGCCGGTCCGGAAGGCGTGGTGTCGCGGAAGGCCTCCGGCGGGGAGAATGCCCGATGTGACACAGCATCTCCTCCTCCGGGACGGACACACCGCCGCCCAGCTGCACGAGCTCGGCGTGCGGCGGGGTGGCGTCCTGCTGGTCCACGCCTCGATGCGCTCCGTGGGCGGGGACCCCGCGACCATGGCCGCCGCACTGCGCCAGGCTCTGGGCCCGGAGGGGACGCTGGTCGTCCCTGCCTTCACTACGGAGAATTCCGACACCTCGCGCGCCTATCTGGACCGCGTCCGGGGGCTGAGCGACGAGGCCCGCGCCGAGGTGCGTGCGTCGATGCCCGCCTTCGACCCGGCGACATCTCCCGCGCCCGCCATGGGCACGCTCGCGGAGACGGTGCGGCTGGCTCCGGGGGCGCTGCGCAGCGCCCACCCGCAGACCTCGTTCGCCGCGCTCGGCCCGGGGGCGGCGAAGCTGCTCGCCGGCCACCGCCGCGACTGCCACCTCGGCGAGGACTCCCCCCTCGCCCGGCTGTACGAGGCGGACGCGCGGGTCCTGCTGCTGGGCACGGGCTTCGACAGCTGCACCGCCTTCCACCTCGGTGAGTACCGCCGCCCCTCACCGCCCCGCCGCCTCTACCGCTGCGTGGTGGGTTCGGAGGGCGGACGCCGCTGGTGGGAGTACGAGGACGTCGCCCTCGACGACAGCGACTTCCCCGCCCTCGGGGCCGATTTCTGCCGTGCGCGGCCCGGAGCGGTCAGCACCGGCCGGGTGGCGGCGGCGCGGAGCCGTCTGTTCCGCCTCCGTACGGCCGTGGACTTCGCCACGGAGTGGATCGGGGAGCGTCGGCCCGACGGCTGCTGAGCATCCCGTCCGGGGCGCCGCTCCTCAGCCCCCGAGGCCCTCCAGCACGACCGCTCCGGGCAGTGCGGCCAGCGCCTTGCCCGGGACGATCAGCTTGCCGCGGCGGCGGCCGCTGCCGATGAGGACCCACTCCTCGTCCACCACGGCGGAGTCGATCAGAAGGGGCCAGGCCGCCGGGAGGCCGATCGGGGTGATCCCGCCGTACTCCATGCCGCTCTCGCCGACGGCCACGTCCATCGCGGCGAAGGAGGCCTTGCGGGTCCCGAGGTGCTTGCGCACCACTCCGTTCACATCGACGCGGGTGCGCGACAGCACCACGCACGCCGCCAGGGTGGTCTCGCCACCCCGCTTGCCCGCCACCACGACGCAGTTGGCCGAGGTGTCGAGCAGCTCGGGGCCGTAGTGCTCGACGAAGACGGCCGTGTCGGCGACCCCGGGGTCGGTGTCGACATAGACGACCGACTCGGCGGGGATGCCGCCCCAGCCGGCGGCCACCGCTTCCGCGACGGGCGCGGTGAGCAGGTCCAGCCGGTCGGCCGCGGGAGAGGCATCGCTGAAGGTGCCCAGGGGTGCGCGCATGCCGCTCACGCTAACAGCCCCGGGGAGCCGCTCACTTGCCCTCCCGGCGGACCGGCGGGATCGACACCGCCATGGTCAGATCGGCGGGCTCGGCGCCGTCGTTGCGATAGCTGTGCGGCACATGGGCCTCGAACGTGGCGGAGGTACCTGCGGGCACCGTGTGGTCCTCGCCGTCGACGACAAGGGTCAGTTCGCCCGCCGTGACGTGCAGGAGTTCCACCGTCCCTTCGGGGTGCGGGTCGGAGGCGCTGCTGTCGCCGGGCATCAGATGCCAGGACCAAAGTTCGATAGGCCCCCTGGCCTCCGTGCCCACCAGCAGCGTGGTCGAGCTCCCCGCCTCCGTCGACCACATCCGCACCGCCTGGCTCTCGGGCACCAGCCGCACCTGGGAGCCCTGCTCGAAGTCGAGCAGCGTGGTGATGCTGATGCCCAGCGCGTCGGCGAGCTTCACGGTGGTGCCGACACTCGGGTTCGTACGGGCCTGCTCGATCTGGATGATCATGCCGCGGCTGACGCCCGCCCGGGCCGCGAGAGCGTCCAGGGTGAAACCGCGCTCCCCTCGCCAGCGCTTGAGGTTTCGGGCGAGCGACTGGGTGAGCTGATCGAGGTCAGACACATTCCGTCCAATATTATGGATGACAGAGTCGAAAATACTGCACTACGGTGTGGTGTCCCCACCCGACCACCGCACTGTACTGCGAGGCGCCCGATGACAGCACTGTTCGCCCTGGCCACGAGCCTGATGTGGGGGCTGGCCGACTTCGGCGGCGGAGTGCTGACCCGGCGCACGCCCGCGCTCACGGTGGTGGTCGTGTCCCAGTGCATCGCCGCCGTCGTCCTGGGGGCCGTCGTGATCGCGACCGGCGGCTGGAGCGAGGCCGGTGGCCGTCTCTGGTTCGCGGTGGCGGCGGGGGCCGTCGGCCCGGTCGCGATGCTGAGCTTCTACAAGGCCCTGGCGCTGGGCCCGATGGGTGTGGTCTCCCCGCTCGGCTCCATCGGCGTGGCGGTCCCGGTGGGAGTGGGCCTGCTCGTCGGCGAGCGGCCCGGGCTGCTGCAGCTCGCCGGGGTCGCGGTCGCCGTCGCCGGGATCGTCCTGGCCGGAGGGCCGCAGCTGCGCGGGGCGCCGGTGCAGCGTCAGGCGGTCGTGCTGACCCTGCTGGCCGCCTTCGGCTTCGGCGCGGTGATGGCGCTCATCTCGGAGGCGTCCACCACCGTGACGGGCCTCTTCCTCGCCCTGTTCGTCCAGCGGGTCACGAACATCGCGGTCGGGGGGACCGCCCTGTACGTCTCGGTGCGCCGCGGCGGCCGCGCGCTGCCCGAGGAGGGCGGGGCCGGCGTCGTACGGGCGGCGCTTCCCGCGCTGGCCTTCGTCGGACTCGCCGATGTCGCCGCCAACGGCACGTATGCGCTCGCCGCCCAGCACGGCCCGGTCACCGTGGCCGCCGTTCTCGCGTCGACGTACCCGGTGGTGACGGCGCTGGCGGCACGGGGGGTGCTGGGCGAGCGGCTGCGCGGGGTCCAGGCGGCGGGCGCGGGCCTGGCCCTCCTCGGAACGCTCCTGCTGGCGACGGGCTGAGGGTCCGGCACGCACGGAAGGGGGCCCGAAGCGGTCAGGCCCCGTCGGCCGCGTCCTCCAGCAGCAGCGCCACCGCGGCCAGCTGCTCGGGCGTGACCCCCTCGGGGATCGGGACGGGCGCGGGGGTACGCAGCGGCGGCTGCCAGCCCTTCTCCGGGTCCCAGCTCCGCACCACCCTGGCCGGGGCTCCCGCCACCACCGCGTGGTCGGGGACCTCTCCGCGTACGACGGCTCCTGCCGCGACCACGACGTTGCGGCCGAGCCTGGCCCCCGGAAGGATCACCGCTCCGGTGCCGATCCAGCAGCCGGGCCCGATCACGACCGGCTCCATCCGCGGCCACTGCTTGCCGACCGGCTCGTGGGGGTCGTCGTAACTGTGGTTGGTGGAGGTGATGTAGACGTACGGACCGCAGTACGTGTCCGAGCCGATCGACACCGTGGTGTCGGCGATGACATGGCTGCCCCGGCCCAGCACCACGCCGTCGCCCAGGGTCAGGACGGTCTCGGCGCCCAGGTCCAGATCGGGCATCAGGCCGGCCGTGAGCGTCACCTGTTCACCGATGATGCAGTGGTCGCCCAGCTCGATCCACGGCTCCCCGAAGACGGTGCCCTGCGGGAAGGCGAGCCGGGTTCCCGTACCGATACGGCCGAACCTGAGCCGGCCGGGGTGCTGCGCCGTGACCGCTCCGGTCTCCTGCACCCAGGCCCAGACACGGTGGACGACGCGGGACATGACACCACGCCGCCGGACGGCCAGGGAGGAGGACGAGTTCCGGTTCTTCGGCACCCGCTCACGGTAGTCGGCCCGGCCGGAGCGGGTCCGTGCGACGAGCTGTGATGTTCACCCCACCTGCCGGGAGCGCCGGGGCCGTCCATTACGGTTCGTGCGGAACAAGGGCCCCGAGCGCACCACACCCCACCGGAGGAACAGGCGATGGCACAGCAGGCATTGGTCACCGGTATCGGCGACAGGCAGCCGGACATCGACCCGGACGCCTTCCTCGCGCCGACCTCCGTCGTCGTCGGCGAGGTGTCGATGGCCGCGGGCTCCAGCGTCTGGTACCACGCCGTGCTGCGTGGCGACGGCGGCCCGATCTCCCTCGGCCCCGACAGCAACATCCAGGACAACTGCAGCGTGCACACCGACCCGGGCTTCCCGATGACGGTGGGCGCCAGGGTCTCGGTCGGTCACAACGCCGTCCTGCACGGCTGCGTCATCGAGGACGACGTCTTGGTCGGCATGGGCGCCACCGTGCTCAACGGCGCGCACATCGGAGCGGGCTCCCTGATCGCGGCGCAGGCCCTCGTACCGCAGGGGATGCGCGTGCCGCCCGGGTCCCTCGTCGCGGGCGTGCCCGCGAAGGTCAAGCGGGAGCTGACCGCCGAGGAACGTGAGGGCATCGCCTTCAACGCGGCCGGTTACGTGGAGCTGGCGAAGGCCCACCGCAAGGCGCACCAGGAGGGCTGACGGCCCGCGGGCCGTTCGGAGCGGGGCCCCGGGCGGATGCTGCCGCGCGGGGCCCTCACCATCGGCCGGGCCGCCCGAGGACGGGCCCCGCCGGTTCAGTCGGCCGCGGGGACCACGTCCGGCTCGGGCGCCGGCACCGTGCCCTCGGCCTGTTCCGCGGCCTTCTTGGCGCGGTTCTTCAGCACCAGCATCGAGACCACGCCGATGAGCACGGCGGCGAGCAGCCCCAGCCACGAGAAGCGCTTGAGCCATGCCTCGGCGACGACGCCCACCGAGTAGATGACGGCGGTGGTGCCGCCGGCCCAGACGATCCCGCCGAGCACATTGGCGATCAGGAACTTCCAGTACGGCATGCGCAGGACCCCGGCCAGCGGTCCCGCGAAGATCCGCAGCAGTGCGACGAAGCGGCCGAAGAAGACCGCCCACATGCCCCACTTCTCGAACGACCGCTCCGCCAGTGCGATCTGGGGCGCCCCGAAGTGCTTGGGGAACTTCCCGCCGAGCCAGGCGAGCAGGGGGCGCCCGCCCTTGCGGCCGATGGCGTAGCCGATGGAGTCACCGATGATCGCTCCGGCCGACGCGCAGGCGCCGAGCACCACGGGGTCGATGTCGCCGTGCTGGGAGGCGAGCAGCGCCGAACTCACGAGGATGATCTCGCCCGGCAGAGGGATACCCAGACTCTCGAGTCCGATGACGACCCCCACCAGGAGGTAAATGCTGACCGCGGGGACGGTCTCGAGCCACTCCTGGACGTGCAACGCGGGTCCTTCCCGTAAGAGATCTGCCGGCCGCGCACCACGGGTGGTGCACGGCGGGCAGCCTACCGGGCCGGACGGCCGGAGCGGCCGCCGCGGCCCCCGGACCGGGGCGCGCGGGGCCGGGCGCGGGTCAGCGGTTCGGACGCAGCGTCCAGACGACGCTCATCTCGCTGGTGACGGCGCCGTCGGCGCGGCGGATCTCGACGGCCACGGGGAACTCCGGGCGCTTGCCCTCGTCCAGCTCGGCGACGACCTCGGCGATCGGGCGGCCCAGCACCGCGGTCGCGGTGAGTTCGCCCATGGCGACCTTCTTGAACGCCATCTCCGTGGTGACGGGCAGCGGCACGGCGCGCGCCATCTGGTCGCCGAACGCGGCGACGACGATCGCG
The DNA here is from genome assembly GCF_044765485.1 of Streptomyces sp. NPDC102451. Classification (NCBI taxonomy): domain Bacteria; kingdom Bacillati; phylum Actinomycetota; class Actinomycetes; order Kitasatosporales; family Streptomycetaceae; genus Streptomyces; species Streptomyces sp. NPDC102451. The sequence goes on from NZ_JBIWKD010000011.1 coordinate 164,763, forward strand.
CCGCTCGCCGACTCGGCGAGCGTGAACATCGCTCCGGCGTGGGGTCCGCCGAGGTGGTTGTGGTATTCGGCGCGGTCGGGGAGCGAGAGGACGGCGCGCTCCGCGGTCGTCTCGAGGTACGTGATGCCAAGGGTGCGGACCATCGGGACGCTCGCGGACAGGATGTCGCCGACTGTCATCTCTTCAGTGCTCATGGCGGCGACGTTACTAGCGGGTAGCAGTCTTTGACCATCCCCTCACAGGGGCGCCCGTAGCAGCACACGCCCCGCCCCTCTATGGTTACTGGCCATGTGGCCAGGACAGCAGCCGCCCGGGGGCGAGCAGAACCCGCAGGACCAGAACCAGAACCCGTACCAGCAGCCGGGGTACCAACAGCCGAATCCCTATCAGCAGCCGGGATATCAGCAGCAGGGTCAGCCGGGCTACCCGCAGCCCAACCCGTACCAGCAGCCCACCGTGCCGCAGTACGCCGTACCGGGCGGGCCCGGCGGTCCGCAGCCGGACGACAAGAAGAAGACGACGATCATCGCCGTCGTCGCTGCCACGGCGGTCGTCGTCGCGGCGGTCGTCACCGGTGTCGTCGTCATGAACAAGGACGACGACAAGGGCGGCTCGGACGTCGCCGAGGGCAAGGCGTCCTCGTCGCCTTCGGCGAAGGCCTCCGAGTCCGCGTCCTCCCCGGCCGCGAATCCGCGGGGCGGCGAGGACGCCGCGCCCACGATTCCGGGCTGGAAGGTCGTGACCAATCCCAAGTGGGGCACGCAGTTCGACGTGCCCGGCGACTGGGAGATCTCGGGCACCGGTGTGATCTCGGGCTTCGAGGACGTGAAGAACCCCACGGGTCCGCCGGCGGTCGGCTTCTCCGCACCCGCGCACCTCAAGACCAAATGGTGCAGCGACGACACGGACAAGGACGGCAAGCAGGAGGACACCAGCCTGGCCGGTGTCGGCACCAAGGGCGCGCAGGGCGCCAAGACCTCGGACCAGGCGGCGACGAACGAGGCCGCCAACTGGGTCTGGGCCGCCTATGCGCAGGAGGACCCGAAGGACAAGGTCAAGATCGGCAAGCCCAAGCCGTACACGACCGAGTCGGGCCTCTCGGGCAGCGTCGTCACGGCCACCGCGACCGGACTGGCCAACAAGAACAAGTGCGACACCGACGGCAAGTCGATCGCGTTCACCTTCAAGAACGGCAAGGACGAGTTCTCGTCCTGGATCCTCTACGCCAACGCCGGCATCGACGACGAACTCCCGGACGCCACCATCCAGAAGATCCTCAGCACCGTACGTCTGGCGGAGGGCGCGGACACCGGCGCGGACACCACGTCCTGAGCCTCCGGCGCACCCGGCCGGGACCGCCCATTTGGCGGGAGGGGGCCGGGGCGGGGATAGTCCCTTGGTGACTTCCGCCGCCTCCTCCCCCTCGCCGGACCTCCGCTCCCTGCCGGCGGGCCGCAATTTCGGTCTTCTGACCGCCGCCGCGATCATCACGAGCCTGGGCACCAACGGCGCGCTGATCGCGGCGGCGTTCGCGGTTCTGGAGTCGGGCGGTGACGGAGGCGACGTCGGCCTGGTCGCCGCCGCGCGTACGGCGCCGCTGGTGCTCTTCCTGCTGATCGGCGGCGCGGTCGCGGACCGGCTGCCGCGTCACCGGGTGATGGTGGCCGCGAACACGCTCAACTGTGTCTCCCAGGCGGTCTTCGCCTGGCTGGTGCTCACGGGCGGCGCCGAGCTGTGGCACATGATGCTGCTGACGGCGCTCTGCGGCACCGGGCAGGCCTTCTTCGGACCGGCCGCCGAGGGCATGCTGATGTCCAGCGTCAATGGTGAGCAGGCGGCTCGCGCCTTCGCCTTCTTCCGGATGTCGATGCACGGGGCGGCCATCGGCGGCGCGGCACTCGGCGGCGCCATGATCGCGGCCATGGACCCGGGCTGGGTGCTGGCGGTCGACGCCGCGGCGTTCGCGGTGGCCGGTGTGCTCCGGGCCTTCCTGGACGTGAGCCACATCCCCGCGCGCGCACCGGGCGGCGGGCTGCTGGCCGATCTCCGGGACGGCTGGCACGAGGTCGTCGGGCGCCCCTGGCTCTGGGCCGTCGTGCTGCAGTTCTCCGTGGTCGTGGCCGTCGTCGGGGCCGCCGAGGCGGTGTACGGACCGCTGGTGGCGCGGGACGAGCTCGGAGGCGCCCGGCCCTGGGGGTTCGCTCTCGCGGCGTTCGGGGTCGGCACCCTGGGCGGGGCGCTGCTGATGATGCGGTGGAAACCCCGCCGGCTGCTGCTGGCCGGCACGCTCTGTGTGTTCCCGCTGGCCCTGCCGTCCGCGGGGCTCGCGATCCCGCTGCCGGTCGCCGGCCTCTGCGCGGTGATGTTCGTGACCGGGGTCGCCATCGAGGTGTTCGGGGTCTCGTGGATGACGGCCCTGCACCAGGAGATCCCCGAGGAGAAGCTGTCCCGGGTCGCGGCGTACGACTGGTTCGGCTCGGTCGCGATGGTGCCGCTGGCCACGGCGGCGGCCGGCCCGGTGGAGACGCTCGTCGGCCGCAGCGAGGCCCTGTGGGGCTGTGCCGCGCTGATCGTGCTGGTGACGGCGGGCGTGCTGTTCGTCCCGGATGTACGGAATCTGACACGCCGCAGCGCGGTGAAGAGGGTCAGCGTCCCGGAGCAGCCCCGGGAGTCAGCCGATGCTGAAGGCGCCGTCGGGAGGCTCGGGTGAGGCCACCGCCTCGCTGTCCCGCACCGGCTTCGCACCGCGGACGAACCGGGTCAGCCCGGCGCCGTACTCGACCCGCGCGGGGAACGCGTCGGCGGCGCACAGCCTGGTGAGCGGCCCGATGTCGAGCGGGGCGCGGGAGGCGAGCAGCACGGCGTTGCCGAAGCGGCGGCCGCGCAGGACTGCCGGCTCGGCGATGAGGGCCAGCTCGTCGAACACCTCTGCGAAGTTCGCCAGTTGCGACCGCAGGAAGGCGAAGGGGGCGCCGTCGGCCAGATTGGCCGCGTAGACGCCGCCCGTCCGCAGGACACGTCCGGCGGCCCGCGCGTACTCGACGGAGGCCAGGTGCGCGGGCACCCGTGCGCCCCCGAAGACATCGGCGATCAGCAGGTCGGCCGAACTCTCCGGCGCCTCTTCGAGCCAGCCCCGGGCATCGGTGCCGTGCACGGTGATACCGGCGCCCCCGGGCAGCGGCAGGTGCTCGCGGACCAGGTCGACGAGACCCCGGTCCGCCTCGGCCACGTCCTGCCGCGAGCCGGGGCGGGTCGCCGCGACGTAGCGCGGCAGGGTGAGGGCGCCACCGCCGAGGTGCACCACGTCCAGCGGCGTCCCCGGCGCACCGGCCCGGTCCACGACGTGGCCGAGCCTCCGTACGTACTCGAATTCCAGGTGCTCCGGCTCGTCGAGGTCGACGTACGACTGCGGGGCGCCGTCGACCGTGAGCAGCCAGGCCCGGTCACGGTCGACATCGGGCAGCAGCCTGGCGGTGCCGCAGTCGGTGTCGCGGATGACGGGTATCGGCTCGTTCACTCCCCCATTGTGACGGGCGCCGGGACCGCTCCCCGCCGGAGGCCGCGCCCCGACGGAGCCCCTCCCACGGCGGGAGCGCCTCCTCCGCCGGTCAGCCGTTCCACACGGCGGCGACCGCCTCGGTGTGGGCGACGGACTGGGCGAGTCCGGCCCTGGCCGCCGCGGCCCGTCGTGCGGGATCCAGGGAGTTGCGGCCGATGGCCTTACGGGTCCCGGCGTCCGGGGTGATGACCTCGACCCGGGCGCCCGCGGCCTCCAGTTCGGCGGCCTGCGCGCGGGGCGAGACGATCACCTTGTTGCCACTGGCGGTGGGCGCGATCACGACGACGCGTTCGTAGCCGGAGGCGAGCTGCGCGTTGGCCGGGGAGTGCACGCCACCGTCGATCCAGCTCCCGCCTCCGGCGCTGACGACGGGCCAGACCACGGGGACCGCGCAGCTCGCGGTGACCGCGTCGGCGAGCAGGACCTCGCCCTTCCTGTCGAAGGTGTGCAGAGCGCCGGTCGTCGCGTCCACGGCGGTGATCAGCAGGTGCCGTTCGGGCCATTCGGGCGACGGGAGCCGGCTCGCGATCACCTCACGCCGTTCGGCAGCGGTCGCTCCGGGCCGGCTGTCGCGGGCCAGGGCGCCCAGCTTGCGTCCGTACTCGTCGGGCGTACGGGAGGAGAGCACCGCTCTCGCGTACCGCAGGACGGTGACGGGTCCGAGCCGGGCCGCCGCTCCCTTCTCGGTCTTCGGTTCGGCGAGCTGCCGCTCGTAGAGGTCGCCGACCGCGACGAGTCCGGAGGCGAGCTGCGCCCCGACGATGGCCCCCGCCGAACTCCCCACGATCAGATCGGCGGTGGAGAGGTCGACGCCCGCCTTGGCGAGGCCGTGCAGGATGCCGGTTTCCCATGCGGTGCCGGTGACGCCTCCGGCACCCAGTACGAGAGCTGTGTCTGCCATGGCCCCCAGTCTGCTGCACCGCGCGCGGCCCGCCTCCCCGGGGTGAGAGGGCGGGCCGCGCCCGGCCGTCAGAGCAGACCGGTGACCGTACCGGCGCCGACCGTGCGGCCGCCCTCGCGGATCGCGAAGCCGAGGCCGGACTCCAGCGGCACGTCACGGCCGAGCTCGACGGTCATGGTGACCGTGTCGCCGGGCCGCGCCACCGCCGCCTCGCCGAGGTCGACGTCCCCGACGACGTCCGCCGTACGGATGTAGAACTGCGGCCGGTAGCCGGTGGCCACCGGGGTGGTGCGGCCGCCCTCCTTGGCCGACAGGACGTACACCTGCGCGGTGAAACGCCGGCTCGGGGTGACGCTGCCGGGGGCCGCCACCACGTGCCCGCGGCAGACCCGGTCGCGCTCGACCCCGCGCAGCAGCAGCGCGACGTTGTCCCCGGCCTCCGCGGACTCCATCGGCTTCCCGAAGGTCTCCAGGCCGGTGACGACCGTCTCGATGTCAGCACCGAGCACCGACACGCGGTCCCCCACCCGCACCGTGCCGCGCTCCACGGCCCCGGTGACGACGGTGCCGCGGCCCGTGATGGTGAGCACGTTCTCCACGGACAGGAGGAACGGCGCGTCGGTGTAACGCACCGGCATCGGTACGTACGTGTCGACCGCGTCCAGCAGCCCCTCGATCGACGCGGTCCAGCGCGGGTCGCCCTGGAGCGCGCCGAGCCCCGACACCCGTACGACGGGCACCGTGTCCCCGCCGTACCCGTGCGCGGAGAGCAGCTCGCGGACCTCCAGCTCGACCAGGTCGGTCAGCTCGGGGTCGCCCGCGTCGGCCTTGTTCAGGGCGACGACGATGTGGTCGACGCCGACCTGACGGGCCAGCAGGACGTGCTCCGCGGTCTGCGGCATGATGCCGTCGAGCGCGGAGACGACGAGGATCGCCCCGTCGAGCTGCGCCGCCCCGGTGACCATGTTCTTGATGTAGTCGGCGTGGCCGGGCATGTCGACGTGCGCGTAGTGCCGGGTGTCGGTCTCGTACTCGACGTGCGCGATGTTGATGGTGATGCCGCGCTGCGCCTCCTCGGGGGCCCGGTCGATCCGGTCGAACGGCACGAAGGTGCCGGTGCCGCGGTCGCTGAGCACCTTGGTGATGGCGGCGGTCAGGGTGGTCTTGCCGTGGTCGACGTGGCCCATGGTGCCGATGTTGAGGTGCGGCTTGGTGCGTACGTATGCCGTCTTGGACATGCTCGTTCCTTGGAATTCGAAGCTGAGAAGAGAAGACCCCAAGGCCCCGCCGACCCTCCCCTCACGGGGTCCGCCGGACTGTCGGGGGAGGGTCAGCTTCGGGCGCCGCCGAAGGGCGCTGCGGCAGCGGCGAACGCTGCGTCAGTTGCTGCTGCTGCGGCTGCGACCGCAGGGCTCACGGCAGCCTTCGGCGCGTCCGCGACTGCGGACTGCGCTGCGAGGAAGGCGTACCGGAACATGCCTCAGATCATGGCGGAGCGGCGCGGCGGCGTCGAATGGTTTTCCGGTGGCCCCGCACCGGGCTCAGCCGATGTTCTTGAGCGCCTCGCGCACCGAGAGCGGGGACAGGCGGTCCCGGGCTCCGTCGACGAAGCCGCGCACCGCCTCCGGGTCGGTCTTCGCGTACTCCCGCAGGGACCAGCCGATCGCCTTGCGCAGGAAGAAGTCGGGATGGTCCGCGCGCAGCAGGCAGTAGCGGAACAGCCGTCCGGCGTCCGTCCGCTCCTTGTAGCGCAGTTGGTGGAGCAGCGCCGTACGGGCGACCCAGATGCTGTCGTCCTCGATCCAGCGGTCCATCACCACCGCGAGCCCGGGGTCGGCGCTCACGAGCGGCCCCGCGACGTGGGCGGCGAGCAGATCGACGGTGTCCCACCAGGGCACGGTGTCGACGAGGTGGCGCAGGACGGGCACGAATCCGGACGAGCAGCGGGCCACGTGGCGGCGCAGGTAGTCGGCGGCGAAGTACTGGTACTCGCGCTCCGGCAACTCCCAGCAGCGCAGGGCGATCGCGGTGCAGTCCTGCTCGTCCGGCCGTCCGGTGCCCGCGAGCACCTCCTTGGAGAGCATCCGGCGCCGCGGGGTGGACATGCCCAGGAAGGGTGCGATGTTCCTCATGTACGCGGCTGCCCCGGCCGCGTGCTCAGGGTCGGCCGCCGCGGGGTACACCGTGGTCAGCCGGTCCAGCACGGTGTCGGCGAGCGCGCTCCTCGGCGCCACGGGGGCGAGGTCTGCCGGTGGACTCATGGGGTGCACATTACGGCGATCACACACATGTTTCGGTTACGCTCCCCAAATGTTCGACCCCGTCCCCGCAACACGGCCCTCCCGAGGCCTCGCAGTGCGCTGTACGAGGGCGCTGCTCTCCCCCTGGTCCCGGTTCTCCCTGCTCGTGGCCATGCTCCTGGCCGCGGCCACCACGATGCTGCTGTTCGAACCACAGCGGCTACTGGCCTCCGGCTGGCCACCTCAACTCACGGGTTCCGCAGCGGCGATGCTGTTCGGACTCGCGTACGGCGTGTGCACCGTGGCCTTCGTGCCACGCCCGCTGCTCAACCTGGCCGCCGGGGCGCTGTTCGGCGCGCAGGCCGGGCTCGCGGCGGCGCTCGCCGGAACGGTCCTGGGTGCCGGAGTCTCCTTCCTGCTCGGCAGAGTGCTGGGCCAGGACGCGCTCCGTACGCTCCTGCGCGGCAAGTATCTGAAGGCGGCGGACGGACTGCTGAGCCGGCACGGGTTCAGGTCCATGCTGGCGCTGCGGCTCTTCCCCGGGGTGCCGTTCGCCGCGGCCAACTACTGTGCGGCGACCTCCCGTATGGGCTATCCGCCGTTCCTGCTGGCCACCGGGCTCGGATCCATCCCGAACACGGCCGCGTACGTCATCGCGGGCAGCTCGGCCTCCTCCCCGACCTCACCGGTGTTCCTGGCGGCGATGGGGTTCATCGTGCTGTCCGGGGCGGGTGCGGCCCTGGTGGCCTGGCGCAGGCGGCACCGGCTCGGCGGCGCGGCGGCGCCGGAGGCGGGCGGCACGGCGTAGCCAGGGGCAGGCGGGAGTCTGTTCATCTGTAGGCGATACGCTGCGCGCAACCGACAGAGGATGTCCGGGGCCGTGGCGTCCCGTCCCCTTTTCTGACCGCATCTTTTCTGACCGCATCCGCACGCTGCCGACGGCCCTCGCGTCCGTCGGCCGTTGCATGAGTACCTCCGGGATGGCCTAAGCCCCATGAGCTGGTTCGAATCATTCGTCCTGGGCCTCGTTCAGGGACTGACCGAGTTCCTGCCGATCTCCTCCAGCGCGCACCTGCGGCTGACCGCGGCCTTCGCGGGCTGGCACGACCCGGGAGCCGCGTTCACCGCGATCACGCAGATCGGCACGGAGGCCGCGGTCCTCATCTACTTCCGCAAGGACATCGCCCGGATCATCTCGGCCTGGTTCAGGTCCCTGACCAACTCCTCGATGCGCAGCGACCACGATGCCCAGATGGGATGGCTGGTCATCATCGGCTCCATCCCCATCGGTGTGCTCGGCGTGACGTTCAAGGACCAGATCGAGGGGCCGTTCCGCGACCTGCGTCTGATCGCGACGACGCTGATCGTGCTGGGCATCATCCTCGGCATCGCGGACCGGCTCGCCGCCCGCGACGAGACCGGCGGCAAGCACCGGGCCATCAAGGAGCGCAAGTCGCTGAAGGAGCTGGGGGTCAGGGACGGCCTGATCTTCGGCTTCTGCCAGGCGATGGCCCTGGTCCCGGGCGTCTCCCGCTCGGGCGCGACGATCAGCGGCGGTCTGCTCATGGGCTACACCCGCGAGGCCGCCGCCCGCTACTCCTTCCTGCTGGCAATCCCCGCGGTGCTGGCCTCAGGCGTCTTCGAGCTGAAGGACGCGGGCGAGGGGCATGTCTCCTGGGGGCCGACGATCTTCGCGACGATCATCGCCTTCGTTGTCGGATATGCCGTAATTGCCTGGTTCATGAAGTTCATTACGACGAAGAGCTTCATGCCGTTCGTCATCTACCGCGTACTCCTGGGCATCCTGCTGTTCGTCCTGATCGGGATGGGCGTGCTGAGCCCGCACGCGGGTGAATCGGCGGGCTGACGGGCGCTCCCGCAGGGATACCTCTAGCTGCAAGCTGGAGGTCACCGGAGGGAATTGGAGTCCTTTCGAGGCCCCTGAAGCGGGTCGTCTCGCGTTTTCCTCCCCGTTCATCTTCCCCATCGGAAGCGTCACAGTCCGGACATGAAAGAACCGGGGCAAGGCCACCACCTGGAGGGCGGAAAAGAGCCTTGCCCCGGTCGGACTGCCCAACGCGTGCCCGCATGGCGTGGAATGCAGATATAAGGTCACACATTCGAGTGGGTTGAGTCGCCCACTCGATAAGCAGAGCCTTCCGCCCGCTGCTAAAGAGGTACGCGGCGAAAGCCCCCTGCGACGCCGTCGCGCCACCGAGATCAAAGGGCCGGGCTGGCGGCCGCACAGGGGCCGTGACCCGCATCTCGATCAAGCGAGCTGGTGACCGTGAGGTGGGCCACACCCCAGGCACGACCAAGATCAAAAACCGCCGCAAATCTTCAGCGGAGTGTTGCGGATGTGCCGCCCATAGAACAGTGGATCCTCGACGCCCGACGGGCGATCACATGCGCGTGCAACACATGCAGCTCAAGTTCACGCAGTTGCGCCCTGCCGAACAATGGCAAGAGTTGTCAGTGACACCCATGGTCACCCGCTCGCGCAGCCCTTGCCCAGAGCCCGCCCGTGGCCGATCAGCGTCAGCCACGGGCGGGAGTCATCCGGCCGCCAGCCCCCTCGTAGGATCCTCGAGCGATGGCAGGAACTCGGCAGGCTCCTCCCCGAACGGAAGCTTCCACACGATCCGTACCCCGTGCTCCGGGCAGTGCGCCTGCACCGAGTCCTCGAACGGGAAGTCATGACTACGACCGCTCGACACGCAGCGGGTCATGAGGTGGGCTCCATCCCGCGCGGGCGCGCAGCGTCCTCAAGGGCGGCCCGTAACGCTGCCGGATCCGTCACCCACGCGTCCTCTCCGGGGCAGCTCCGCCAGTGCGGTCCGGGCCCTCGGGTGCGGCGGGGTGGCGGGATGACAAGGTGCGCGCCCTCTCCCAGGATCCGCGTACCGGGGACGTCCCAGTCACCGGCGGCGCTCGGCGGGATGAACCAGGACAGGGCCGCGGCGAGCGGGTCCTCGAGGACAGCGCCGGAACGGCTGCAGAGGATGGCGAGGACGTCCAGGCCGACGCTGCGGGGCACCCGGACGGCGTCCCAGTCTCCTCCGGCCCCGGCGATGCGGCAGTCCCGTATGGTGCGGATGCTGGGGTCGGGCATGCTGGCGACTCCTCACGGCGACGTTGCGGTCAGTGCCCCAAGCGTCGCCCTTGAGTCATGGGATTCCGAGGACTTACAGAGGACTCTCACTGTCACCGAAGAGGACTTTTGTCCGGCCTTTCGAGTGATGACTGGCCAGCATGAGGGCGTGCTGTGACACTGGCCTGACATGTCGTGATGGAGGACCAGCGTGCCGCCGAAACCCAGCAACACCCGACTCAAGTCCGCCCGCCTCGCTGCGGGCTACCACTCCCAGCAAGCCCTTGCCGACGCCCTCAACGTCGGTGTCCGCCAAGTCCGCCGGTGGGAATCCGAAGCTCCGCCGTGGCCGCACCCCGAGTTGCAGCAGGCTCTCATCCGCGTGCTTGGGCAAGACCTTGAAGCGCTCGGATTCGTGCAGCACGCCAGCTGCCCCGACCCCGTCCGTCGAGGTCTCCTCGGAGCGACCGTCGCCGCGGTCGGCTTGGCCGCAGTCCCTTCGCAGACGGCCGCTGCCATGCAACCAGCATCGGTGGCCGCGGACTTCGAGGCGGTGACCCGGTCGCACCGGCGCCTCTACTGGTCCGTGGCCCCGGCCACCCTGCACCCGGCTGCCGTCGCCCACGCCACCCTCGGCTGTGCACTCCTACAGGAGACCGCAGGGCGTACCCGGCAGTCCGTGGCCACCGCGCTCGCGGAGACGTGGCTCCTCGCGGGGCGCATCGAGTTCTTCGACCTGCAAGAAGCAGAGCAGGCAAGCACGACCTGGCTCCGGGCGCTGCAGGCAGCGGGCGAAGCCGACGACTCGCTCCTCGGCGCCGCGATTCTCGCGCACACCGCGTTCATCCCAGCTTGGGCGGGGCGTCGCGACGATGCGGTGGAGCGCATGGTCGCCGCCCGCACCTACGCCCGCCGCGGCCGGGCCTCGCCCCTGCTGCTGGCGTGGCTCGATGCAGTCGAAGCGGAGTGCGAGACCCGGTCCGGGAACACCACGACGGCTCTGCATCTGCTTGGCCACAGCGAGGACATCCTCACGGCGGGCGGCGAGCACGAGTCGCCGGCCTGGCTGGACTGGTTCAGCCCCGTCCGCTTGGCCGCGTTCAAGGGGAACACCCAGCTGAAGGCCGGGCATCTGCCGCAGGCCCGGGTCACTCTTCGCGGTGTCCTGGAGCAGCTCCCCGTGGTCGAGGACAAGCAGCGGAGCGTAATTCTGGGCGACCTGGCCGCCGTTGAAGCCACGGCCGGAAACCCGGAAGCGGCGTGCGGGTACGCGCGCGAGGCGCTCGACCAGCTTGAGGCCACGTGGTACGCGATGGGCATGGACCGGGTTCGGGAGGTTCGCCGCCAGCTGGCCCCGCACCAGAACCAGCAGTACGTGCGGGACCTCGACGAGCGACTTTACGGATGGTCGACGACCGTCAGTGCGCTTGCTCGTTGAACTGCTTGATCAGGGGTGACAGCTCGAGGAGGCTCTCCACCCGGAAGGTGGGCAGCTTCTCCGCTTCCTCGGTGTTCCACTGGATCGTCGCCCACGGCCCGCGGTGGACAAGCGCGGTGTACATGCCCGCTGCGACCGCGGGGCGGAGGTCGTTGTCGACGCGATCGCCGACATACAGGATCTCCCCGGGGTCGGCCGGGACGACGTCGGCGACGCGGACGAAGAACTCAGGGTCGGGCTTGCTGGCACCCCAGTCGTCCGAGGTGCCGATCAAATCGACATCGTTGGTGAACAGGCCGCGGAGGATGCTGCCGGCGCGCACCGTCTGGTTGCCTGCGATGCCGAGCCACAGGCCGTCCGCGCGCAGGGCCTTCAGCGAGTCGCGGACATCTGGGTAGAGGTCCGACTCGTCGAAGTGCTCGGGCTGGCCTGCCTCGGCGCGGGCCTGGCGCTGCTCGGTCAGGTCAAAGCCTGGCTGGAACGCCTGGAACACTTCGCGGTAGTCGCGGCCTTGGGCGATGACGGCACCGAACATCGCGGCGAACGTGTGCCGTGGGACCCCTAGCCAGTCGGCCCAGGTGCCGTACTCCCGGGTCTCGTCTACGAGGCACTCACCGACGTCGAACACCACTGCGCGAATCATGCGGGCATCCTACGAGACCACGGGTTGGCGGTCGTCGCCCGCAGAATCGGCGCATGCCCAACTCCCCTGCCTTCGCATGCTTCATGCTGCGTACCAGGTCGAGGTTCTTCTCAGCGATCGCAAGACCGTGGCCCTCGGGATGACTGGGGCTGCTCTGCAGACGTGAGCAGGAAGCGTGGCTCTTGGCACGAGAGTTGGATAACCCTCCCCTCTAGTCCTACACAACTTGGTCACAACTCCGTCACTACCGGAGCATGTGACTCCCCTGCCGCATTCCGCGCGCTACGGTCATGCCTCCACGAACCGCCTCAGGGGGACACATGTCGTATCAGTACCCGCAGCCCGGTCAGCCGCAGCAGCCCGGCTGGGGCCCGCAGCCGCCTGCCCCGAAGAAGAAGACCGGGAAGATCATCGGCTTTGGGTGTCTCGGGATCGTCGGCCTGTTCGTCCTCATCGCGATCATCGCGGCAGTCGCCAGCGGTGGTGACGACAACGACTCGGCGTCCACCACCAAGCCGGCAGCCACCCAGGGCAGCACCAAGCAGGACCAGCCGAAGGAAGAACCGGCGAAGAAGGAACCGGTGACCGTCACCGCGAAGAAGACCGACTTCAAGAAGTCGATCCTCGCCCAGGGTGACGACTACACCAGTGTCAAGGTGACCATCACGAACAACAGCAAGGACGACATCGACGTCAACCCGCTTTACGTGACGATCACCGATACCGACGGCAGCAAGCACACCGCCGAGCTCGGGGTCGACGAAAACCAGCTGGACACGGTGAACCTCGCCCCCGGTGAGAACGTCACCGGGACCATCACTGGCAAGGGTGCGTTCGACGCCAAGTACGTGACGTACACCGACGGGCTGATCGGCGACAGCGTTCGCGGCGACGTGTCCTGACCGATCGCGGTAGCGCCCCCGTGAGCCCCGGTGGCTGCGGGGGCGCAGTCATGTTCGGCCACAGCTTGGTGATGACAAGGTTCCGTCAGTGCGGCTTCAGCGCAAGGTTCGTGATGCCGCCGTTCGGACAGCATCAAGCACCACCGGTCGGGTTCGCACCGCCTCACACCCGCGATCTCAGCACGTCGACCTCACAGCCCGGCGCGAACGGGTCGAAGCCGTGCTCGGTCAGCCAGCGAACTGCCAGCAGGCTTCGCAACGACCACCAAGCGCGGATCACGTCGAGGTCGATGTCGCTCCCGTAGCCGGCGACGACGTCGTCGAGGTGCTCCTCGTGTCCGAGCGTGAAGGTGGCGAGGTCGTGCAGGGCATCACCCCGGCCCGCCTCGGACCAGTCGATGATGCCCGTCACCTCGTCGCCGTCGACGAAGACGTGCGCGATCTGCAGGTCGCCGTGCGTGAACGCCGGAGTCCACGGCCGGAGCGCGGCCTCGGCGACCCGGCGGTTACGGGTGACCAGATCAGCGGACAGGACACCGTTCGTCACGAGCAGCTCGCACTCGTCGTCGAGTTCCGCCGCCAGCGCGACGATGCTCCGGCCGGCCCCGCCGGGCCGGGGCGGCAGCGGCGCGTCGTGCAGCTTTCGGATTGCGGCGCCCGCCGCGGCCCCCGCCGCCGGTGACCCGGTCGACGGCCCACCGAGGCGCCCGAGCGTCGCCCCGGGGACCGCGGCGATCGCGAGCACCGGCGGCTTGCGCCACAGGACCCCCGGGGTCGGGACCGGGGCGAGGGACATCGCCTCCACCTCGACGTCGATGCGCGCCTGATCGGCATCCACCTTCAGGAACACGTCGCCGACGCGCAACGTCGCGCGCTCGGAATGGGCGACGACTACTTCGACCTCATCCATGGGCGATCAGTATCCCGGGAGTGATCGCCGATGTCGCCGGGTTTGTCCCGTGGTGGATGGCTGACCACGCTACCCTTCCTCCACCTCTTGGTCACAACTCCGTCACTACCGGAACATCTCGCTCCCCTCTCGCATACCGCACGGCTACGGTCATGCCTCCACGAACCGCTCTCCGGGGGACAAACCGATGCGGCGCAAAGTCGCATGGTCCTGCTGGAGAGCAATTGGCAGGTGTGCACCCAGTCCCCTGCCCCTGGCGCCGAGCTGACAGGTCAGCCCGTCGCATTCACCGCGGTGAAGTTCGAGGAGAGCTGCCCGTAGGCAGGCGGTGGCGATACCCGCCACGGCGGTGCCGGCTACGGGTCTGTTCACACGGCTGACAGACGACTGTCACGCGGGGACGGAATGCGCGGGTGGACGGCGTCCGTTCTCGATGACATGACTACAGGCGTGACGCTTCAGGCGAACGACACGGAGAACCAGGTCGACGCGAGCGTGCGGCTCGCACGCGAGGCCTCGGACGCCGGGCTGCGGTCGGCCTGGTTCGGGCAGACCTTCGGGGCCGACTCACCGCAGCTCGCGGCGATCGTCGGGCGGGAGGTCCCCGGCCTTCAGGTGGGTACGTCCGCCATCCCGGTGTTCGGCCGCCATCCCCTGGTGGTCTCCAGCCAGGCCCAGACGGCTCAGGCGGCCACGCACGGCCGCTACCACCTCGGGCTGGCCCTCGGGACGAAGCTGCTGACGGAGGGCGGGTTCGGTATTCCCTTCGAGCGGCCCATCGCCCGTCTGCGGGAGTTCCTCACCGCCCTGCGGCAGTTGACCACGACGGGCGCCGCCGACTTCCACGGCGAGCTGCTCACCGTCGGCACGCCCGTGCCGGCCCGGGTGCCCGGTGCGGACGCGGGCGTCCCGCTGCTCGTCGCGGCGATGGGGCCTCAGGCCCTGCGTGTCAGTGGTGAACTGGCCGACGGGATCCTGCCCTACCTCGCCGGCCCGCGCGCCCTCGCCGAGCACATCGTTCCGGCGGTCACCGCGGCCGCCCAGGCCGCCGGCCGGCCGGCGCCCCGCATCGTCGCCCTGGTGAACGGGGTGGTCACCGACGACATCGACGCCGTACGCGAGAAGGTGACCGAGAAGCTCGCGTTCTACGAGCAGATCCCCTCCTACGCCCGCGTGATCGAGCTGTCCGGCGGCCGGCGGGCCGCCGACGTGGCCGTGATCGGGGACGAGCGGCGGATCGCCGAGGAAGTACGGCGCTACCGAGACGCCGGGGCGACGGAGGTGGTGTTCTCGGGCACGGAGATCGCCGGGGACGCCGACCGCCTCCGGACCTGGGACGTCCTGGGCTCGCTCGCGGGATGAGCGGAGGCCGTGCTCGGCCGGCCCGGCTCAGTACACGTCGCGCACGTACCGTTTGTCGGCGGAGAGCTGCTTGACGTATGCGGCGGCCGCGTCCTCCTGGAGTCCTCCGTGGGCCACGGCGATGTCCCGCAGCGCCCTGTCCACGTCCTTCGCCATCCGGGAGGCGTCCCCGCAGACGTAGAAGTGGGCGCCCTCCTGGAGCCATGACCACAGCTGGGCGCCGTGCTCGCGCATCCGGTCCTGGACGTAGATCTTGGCCCGCTGGTCGCGGGAGAAGGCCGTGTCCAACCGGGTCAGGGTGCCGTCGCCGCGCAGGGAGTCGAGTTCGTCGCGGTAGTAGAAGTCGGTGGCCCAGCGCTGTTCGCCGAAGAACAGCCAGTTGGGGGCCCGGTGGCCGAGGGCACGCCGTTCGTCGAGGAAACCGACGAAGGGGGCGACTCCGGTGCCGGGTCCGACCATCACCATCGGGGTGGCGGGGTCGGCCGGCGGGCGGAAGTGCGGGGCGCGCTGGACGAAGACGGGTACGGGGCTGCCCTCCTCCGCATCGGCGAGGAAGGTGGAGGCCACGCCCTTGCGGACGGCGCCGTGCCTGTTCTCGTAACGGACGACGGAGACGGTGAGGCTCACACGGGCGGGGTCGGTGAGCGGGCTGGAGGATATGGAGTAGAGCCTGGGACGGAGACGAGTGAGGGCCCCGGTCCACTCGGCCGCGGTGGCGCGGGCGGAGTGCTCGGCGATGACGTCTACGGCCTGCCGGCCCCAGGTCCACTGGGCGAGTTCGCCCTTGTTGTCCGGGCGCAGGAGCTTCTTCAGGGTGCGGTCGTGGGTGCGTTCGGCGACCAGGCGCAGCAGCCCGGGGGTAATCCGGGCGATGTCCAGGTGGCGGTGGAGCGCCTCGCCGAGGGGTACGGATCCGACGCCTGACACGTCGACCGGGGCCGCCGGGTCGAGTCCGGTGACGGCCAGCCATTCCGCCACCAGTCCGGGGCAGTTGACCGCCTCCACGCCGAGTGCGTCGCCGGCCTCGTAGACGAGCGGGACGGGGCTGTCCTGCGTGTCGAAGGTGAACCGGCGTACTTCCTTGGTGGCGCCGGGGAGGCTGAGCAGCTCGTTGCCCACGAGGCGCCCGGTCGCCGTCCTGTTGGTGCGGGCCGGGGCGGCAGGGGCGACGGGGACAGCGGGGACAGTGGGTTCAGGTGCGGCGGCCGGGGCGCCCAGTGCGGCGAACACGTCGTCGAGCCACTGCCCGGCCGGCTCCTCGTAGTCCGGCTCGCAGTCCGTACGGGGTACGAGCCGTACGGCGCCCAGTTCACCGAACCGTTCGTCGAGCCGCCTGCCGTGCCCGCAGAA
Organism: Streptomyces sp. NPDC102451; assembly: GCF_044765485.1. Lineage (NCBI taxonomy): Bacteria > Bacillati > Actinomycetota > Actinomycetes > Kitasatosporales > Streptomycetaceae > Streptomyces > Streptomyces sp. NPDC102451. Next base: position 181,159 of record NZ_JBIWKD010000011.1, read on the forward strand.
GTCGTCGTACGAGGAGTCCCCGAGGGCGAGTACGGCGTAGCGGACCCCTTCCAGCCGGGGTGTGTCGGGCGCGTTGAGCGACTCCCAGAATCCGGAGCCGTTGTCAGGGGCGTCGCCGTCGCCGAACGTACTGGTGACGACCAGCAGGTCGGCCGTGCGCGGGAGGGTGTCCAGGGGGCCGTCGTCCATCCCCCGGAGGGTCGCCGCGCGCCCTTCCTCGGCGAGCCGCTGGGCCGCCACCGAGGCGAACTCCTCGGCGTTCCCGGTCTGCGACGCCCACAGGACCACAATCTGCCGGCCGGGCGCTTCACCGGGTGCCTGCGCCGCCCCGGCGGGCACCGGTTCCGGCGAGGCGTCGCCGGGCGTACGGGAGTACATGCCGGCCAGCACCCCGTTGACCCAGAGGGCGTGGTCGGGCCGGAACGGCGCGTGCGCCGGGAGTACGGGCGTCCCCGCGGAGCGCGGCCCGAGCCCCGCGAGGAACCCGGACAGATAGCGCCGCTCCTGCGCGGACAGGACAGGCGGCGCCACGTCCGTGATGCCGAACACGCCCGCGAGCGCGGCGACGGGGGCGTCCACGGGGGCCGGGACGACGACGTCCGGGGACGCCGGAACGGCCACGTCCGTGGTGGCCGGTACGACGGCGGCGACCTTCACCAGTGTCACGGCGCAGACCTTGAACTCGGGCTGGAAGGACACCGGGTCGACGGCGTCGTTGGTGACCGCGTTGACGCTGAGGTACTCGCCGAAGAGATCGTTCCAGTGGAACGGCGCGAAGCAGTCCCCGGGCCGCACCCGGTCGGTCACGACGGCCGGCAGCACGGCCCGGCCGCGCCGCGAGGCGACCTCGACCGAGTCACCCTCCGCGATCGAGAGGGCCACCGCGTCCTGCGGGTTGATCTCCACGAAGGGGCCGGGGTTCAGCTTGTTGAGCTTGGCGACCTTCCCGGTCTTCGTGAGGGTGTGCCACTGGTGCTGCAGGCGGCCGGTGTTGAGCACGAAGGGGAAGTCGTCGTCGGGCATCTCGGCCGCCGGCATGTGCGGGCGGGCGAAGAACACCGCGCGGCCGCTCGTGGTGGGGAACGCCAGCCGTGGCACGCTCCCGTCGGGGCGCACGACCTGGGTCCGGCTGACGCCGTCGTTGAGGTAGCGGACCGGGTTGCGCGCCGGGCCGTCCGGGGTGGCGCTGGGCCACTGGACGGGGGTCCGGCGCAGCCGTTCGTAGCTGACTCCGCGCAGGTCGTACCCGGTCCTCGGGTTGTGGGCCCGCTTGATCTCCTCGAAGATCTCCTCGGCGCTGCTGTAGGAGAAGGCGTCCTCGTACCCCATCTCGCAGGCGATCCGCGCGATGATCCGCCAGTCCGGCCAGGCCTCCCCCGGCGGGTCGGCGGCCTGCCGGGCGAGCGTGAGGTTCCGCTCGGAGTTGATCATGACGCCTTCGGCTTCGCCCCACAGTGCGGCGGGCAGGGCGACATCGGCGTACGCGTTGGTCTCGGTGTCGGCGAACACGTCCTGGGTGACGACGAACTCCGCCGCCTCCAGCCCCTCGATGACGGTCCTGCGGTTGGCCACGGAGGCCACCGGGTTGGTGCAGATGATCCAGCAGGCCTTGATCGCGCCCTCCGACATGCGCCGGAACATGTCGATCGTCCCGATGCCCGCGGCATCCGTACGGAGGGTTCCCGGTGCGATCCCCCACAGCTCCTCGACCTCGGCGCGGTCCTCGTCGGACTGCAGGCCGCGCTGGCCGGGCAGGCCAGGGCCCATGTAGCCCATCTCGCGGCCGCCCATGGCGTTGGGCTGGCCGGTGAGCGAGAAGGGGCCGCTGCCGGGGCGGCAGACGGCGCCGGTGGCGAGATGCAGATTGATCAGGGCGTTGGTGTTCCAGGTGCCGTGGGTGCTCTGGTTGAGGCCCATGGTCCAGCAGCTCATCCACTCACCGGCCTCGCCGATCCGGCGGGCGGCGAGGCGGATGTCCGCCTCCGGGATGCCGGTGATCTCCGCGACCGCGGCGGGCGCGTAGTCCCGCAGGAAGCCGGGCATCGCCTCCCAGCCCTCGGTGTGGTCGGCGATGAACTCCGGGTCGGTGTGGCCGTTCTCGACGAGGAGGTGCAGGAGGCCGTTGAGCAGGGCCAGGTCCGTGCCGGGGCGTATCTGCAGGAACAGATCGGCCTTGTCCGCGGTGGCGTTGCGCCGGGGGTCGACGACGATGAGTTTCGCGCCGGCCTTCACCCGCTCCATGAGGCGGAGGAAGAGGATGGGATGGCAGTCCGCCATGTTGGAGCCGATGACGAGGAACGTGTCGGCGTGCTCGAAGTCCTCGTAGGAGCCCGGCGGTCCGTCGGCGCCCAGCGAGAGCTTGTAGCCGCTGCCCGCGCTGGCCATGCAGAGCCTCGAGTTGGACTCGATCCAGCTCGTGCGGACGAAGCCCTTCGCCAGCTTGTTGGCGAGGTACTGCGCCTCCAGCGTCATCTGCCCGGAGACGTAGAGGGCGAGCGCGTCGGGCCCGTGCTCGTCGACGACCGCGCGCAGCCGCCGCGCGGTCTCCTTGACCGCGGCGTCCATGGGCAGCGGCGCGGGCTCCTCGCTGCGGTCCGCCCGCACCAGGGCCGTCGTCAGCCTCCCGGGGGCGGCCAGCATGTCCGCACTCGTCGCCCCCTTGGTGCAGAGCCGCCCGCCGTTCGTCGGGTGCGCCTTGTCCCCCGTGGCCTTCAGGACCGTACGCCGGCCGTCGGGACCCCTGCCGATGTCGAGGACCATCCCGCAGCCGACACCGCAGTACGAGCAGACCGTCCGCACCTGGGCGGGAGTGTCCGGCTGCGGATTCGGCGCGGTCATGGACGGCCTTTCATGGGGGACGCTGGTGGTGCGACGGTACGAAACGTCCGTTTCCCGGGTGTCACGCCGGACGATCAAGCGTGGTTACGTCCGCTGCACAGTCGCCCCCGTACGCCGGTGAGGCCCACCGGGCTCCCGGCGCACAAACGGGTCATAATCACGGTTCCGGGGCTGTCCCGCCCCGCCCCGGAAGCGCTCCGCCCCGCCCCGGAAGCGCTCCGGCCGCCCCCGGAAGACCGCATGGAGGCTCGCATGACCGCCGACGACCTTCCCGTGATCGCCGCGGTGGACGGTTCCGAGCACAGCTGAAAGGCGCTCGACTGGGCCGCCGACGAAGCGGTGCGCGCGGGGCTGCCGCTGCTGATCGTGCACGTCCGGATGCCGGGCCGGCGTACGGAGGAGGAGAGAGGGCTGCGGGAGGCCGAGGAGCTGCTCGCCCAGGCGGTGCTGCGGACCTCCCGGCTCGCGCCGGAGCTGGCGACCTCGACGCTGGCCCCGCTGGACTTCCCGTCGGCGGCGCTGACCTCGCTCAGCCGTGACGCCTCGATGGTGGTCGTCGGATCCCGTGGTCTCGGCGGCTTCCGTTCGCTGATGATCGGATCCAACAGTCTGGCCACCGCCTCGATGGCGCAGTGTCCGGTCGTCGTCGCCCACACCGGCGGGTCGCGCGAGGGCGGGGCGGAGCCGTCGGAGGCCTTCCCGGACGTCGTCGCGGGGGTCGCCGCCGACGAGAGCAGCGGCGCGGTCCTGGATTTCGCCTTCGAGGCCGCCGCGTCCAGGCCGGGCGCACGGCTGCGGATCGTGCACGGGTGGACGATGTTCTCGTCGATGCTGTCCGGCGGCCCGGTGTTCGACAGCGAGGCTGCGGCGGCCTCGGCGGCGCGGGCGCTCGCCGAGCTCACCGCGGGGCGGCTGGAGGAGTACCCGCAGGTGGACGCCGTGCGCGAACCCGTCCGGGGCTCGGCGTCCCGCACCCTGGTCACGGCATCGGCCACCGCCGCGCTGACCGTGGTCGGGCGGCGCAGGGGCGGCGAGGCCCTCGGGCTGGGCCTCTCCCCCGTCGCGCAGACGACGGTGACGCACGCCCTCGGCCCGGTGGCCGTCGTCCCCGCCTGACACCGGCCCGGCCAGGTCCACGGGCCGTGCGCGCCCCTTGGCGTGCGGCGCCCGACGGCCGAGACTTGGGCGATGACACAGCGCGTGGCTCTCGCGACGGTGATGGACCGGCTCTCCATCGATGCAGTGATCACCGATTACGCCGTGGCGGTGGACGACGGCGCGTGGGACGACTACGGCGCCCTGTTCACACCGGACGGGCGCGCCGACTACCGCGGTGCGGGAGGTACCGAGGGGCCGGCCGCCGAGGCCGTGCGGTGGCTCGCGGAGAGCCTGCGGCCCTTCCCCGCCCGCCAGCACCTGATCGTCAACAGGCGCCTGGATCTCCAGGATCTGGGCGGATATCCCGGTGACCGGGCACAGGTGCGGGCCGACTACCTCAGCCCGACGGGCCCGGAAGCCTGGGACGGCGAGAGGGCTCCGGCCCTGGTCACCGGCGGTCGTTACGTCTTCGAGCTGCGGCGTACGGAACCGGGCTGGCGGATCAGGACCGTCACCGCGCACCGGAAGTGGCGGTTCGTACCCGGGGCGGCGAACGGCTGATCCGCGGCCGCTGGTGAGGCACGTCCGTGGCGGTGGCCGCGGCACGCCCCCTGTGCGCTGCTGATCTTCTGCACCACACTGGGATCAGGCGCACGACCGGCGAGGAGGGCAGGCATGCCGATGCGGCGCGGACGATCCCCCGACGGGCCGGCCGGTGAGGAGGGTGCACGGCCGTACGAGCGGCTGGTGCGCTCCCGTACGGGCCGCGGAGCCGCGGCTCTGTGCGCGGGAGCCCTGCCCGCCCTGGCGTTTCCCGCGCCCTCGCTCTGGTGGTTCGCCTACGTCGCCCTGGTGCCCTGGCTGCTGCTGATCCGGTCGGCGGACACGGGGCGCCGTGCGGCGGTCGACGGCTGGCTCGGCGGTACGGGCTTCATGCTCGCCGTGCACCACTGGCTGATGCCGAGCCTGCATGTGTTCATCCTGGTGCTCGCCGCGCTGCTGGGACTGCTGTGGGCTCCCTGGGGCCTGCTCGTGGCCCGGCTGCTCGCCGGCTCTCCATCGGTCCGCCGTTCGGTGGCCGCCGTGGCCGTGGTCCCATCCGGGTGGCTGATGATCGAACTGGTGCGCTCCTGGGAGGGGCTCGGCGGCCCCTGGGGTCTGCTGGGCGCCAGCCAGTGGGACGTCCCGTCGGCGCTGCGCGTCGCCTCGGTGGGGGGTGTGTGGCTGGTCAGTCTGGGCGTCGTGGCCGCGAACACGGCAGTCACCGTCCTGATCGCCGTCCCCGCGGCCCGCACGGCGGGGGCCGCGTGCCTGGTGGCGGGGGCGCTGGGCGTGGGCGCGACGGCGCTCTGGGCGCCACGCCCCGAGGAGACCGGCACGGTCCGGGTCGCCGTCGTGCAGCCGGGTGTCGTCGAGGGCCCCGGCAGTGTCGAGCGCCGCTTCGCGCGCGGTGAGGAACTGACCCGTGGCCTGGCGGGCCAGGACGTGGACCTGGTGGTGTGGGGCGAGAGCAGTGTGGGCGTCAATCTGAACCGGAGCCCGGAGATGACCGACCGCGTCGCGGCGCTGTCGCGTCTGACCGGAGCCGATGTGCTGGTGAACATGGACGCCCGGCGCACGGACGGCCCCGAGCGTGCGGGGATCTTCAAGTCGGCGGTGCTGGTGGGCCCGGACGGCCCGACCGGGGACCGCTACGACAAGATGCGCCTGGTGCCGTTCGGTGAGTACGTCCCCGCCCGCGCACTGCTCGGCTGGGCGACCTCCGTGGGCAAGGCGGCGGGCGAGGACCGGCTGCGGGGCAGCGGCCCCGTGGTGATGGAGCTGGCGGACGGGCTGCGGGTGGGCCCGCTGGTCTGCTTCGAGACGGCGTTCCCCGACATGAGCCGGCAGCTGGCGAAGGACGGTGCCCAGCTCCTGGTCGCCCAGTCGTCCACCTCGACGTTCCAGCACAGCTGGGCGCCCGCCCAGCACGCCTCGCTCGCGGCGCTGCGGGCGGCCGAGACGGGCCGCCCGATGGTGCACGCGACGCTCACGGGTGTGAGCGCGGTGTACGGCCCGCGGGGCGAGCGGGTGGGAGCGCAGCTCGGCACGGACGCGAGCGAGGCCGCCGTGTACGACGTACCGCTCGCCCGGGGCACCACCCTCTACGTCCGGCTGGGCGCCTGGCCCGTGTACGGCGCGCTGGCGGTGCTGGCCGTCCTCTTCGGAGCGGCGGGGCTGCGGTCCCTCAGGACGCCTGCTCCGAAGCGTCCCGGACCACCCGCTCGCACAGCCGGTGGGTCTCCAGGGCGTCCCGGGCGCTGAGCACCTCTCCGGCCCGCACCGCGTCCAGGAACGACAGCACGCTCTGCTCGATGCCGCGCTGGCGGGCGACCGGCACCCAGTCGCCGCGCCGCCGCAGCGTCGGCTGGCCCTTGTGGTCGACGACGTCCGCGAGGTTGAGGACCTGGCGCTTGGTGTCCTGCCCCGACACCTCGAGGATCTCCTCCGTCGATCCGTTGAGCCGGTTCATCATGCCGATGGCGGTGAACCCGTCGCCGGACAGCTGGAGCACCACGTGGTGCATGAGCCCGTCCACGATCCGCGCCCGCACGACGACGTTGGACACGGGGCCGGGGGCCAGGAAGCGCAGGGTGTCGACGACGTGGATGAAGTCGTCCAGCACCATGCTGCGCGGGTCCTCGGGCAGTCCCACCCGGTTCTTCTGCAGGAGGATCAGCTCGCGCGGGTGCTCGGCGCACTGCGCGTACGAGGGGGCGAGCCTGCGGTTGAACCCGACCGCGAGGGCCACCCCGCGCTCCTCGGCGAGGTCCACCAGCCGCTCGGACTCGGCGAGTTCGTACGAGAGGGGCTTGTCGACGTACGTGGGGACGCCCGCTTCGAGCAGCCGCCCCACGATCTCCGCGTGCGCCGCGGTCGGCGCGTGCACGAAGCCGGCGTCCAGTCCCTGGGCGAGCAGCCCGTCGAGATCCTCGTGGCACTGCCGGGCGGGGATGTGGTGGGTCCCGGCGACGGCCGCCAGGGTGGCCGGGGTCCGGGTCTGCAGATGCAGTTCGACGCCGGGCAGGGTCGTCAGTACCGGCAGATACGCCTTCTGCGCGATGTCGCCGAGCCCGATGCAGCCGACCTTCACGAGGTTCTCCCTGTCGCTTTGACCAGGGGCGGGTCACGGTTGCGTCCTCTGTCCTCCCCTGGTCCCGGCAGCATACGTGCGCTGCGGCGGCTGCCAGTCGCAGATGCCGTCGAACGTACGCAGGACGAGCCCGGGGCCGAGGCGGGACACCGCGGACATCAGCCCGTTCCGGAGGGCGACGGCCGGAGCGCTGGACAGCCCGGTCATCCGGGAGACCTGAGCCGCCTTGCGGACCATGGCGGTCGTACGGGGATGCCTGGCCGCGCTGTAGGCGGCCACGCCCGCTCCCAGGTCGCCGTCCGGCGTGACGTGGTGGGCGAGCACGACGGCGTCCTCGATGGCCTGGTTCCCGCCCTGGCCGAGGAAGGGCACCATGGCGTGCGCGGAGTCACCGACGAGCACGGTGCGGCCCCGGTGGAAGGCCGGCAGCGGATCGGCCAGCTGGTACACGTCGTGGCGCAGGACCTGGTCCGGCGCCACGGCGTCGATGATCGCGGGGACCGGGTCATGCCAGTCGCCGTACCGGCGCACCAGTTCCGCCTTCTCGTCGTCGGCGGCCCGGGCTCCGGCCGGGGCGAGGGCCGCGGCGTAGGCGTAGATCCCGCCGTCCTTCAGCGGATGGCTTCCCCAGAGCGCACCCCGTCCCCAGGTCTCGTGCGAGCTGAAGGCGTGGCCCACGCCCGGGGCGAGGACGCGCCAGGTGGTGAAGCCGCTGTAGGTGGGGCCGGGGTGCTGCGGGAACAGTGCGGTGCGTACGGCCGATCCGATGCCGTCGGCACCGATCACCAGATCGGCCTCGATGTCGCCCGTGTCCGTCCCGACGAGGGCCGGGCGCCCGCCCGCGCGGCCGGGATCCACGAGCCGGGCCGCAGCGCCGGTGCGCACGGCATCCTCGGGGAGCCGGGCGCGGAGCAGGTCGATGAGCACCGAGCGGTACAACAGGACGAGCGGCCCGCCGAACCGCTCGGCGGCGGCGGCACTGTCCGTGCGGGCGAGCCAGCGCCCGGACGGTGTGCGCATGCCACCGTCGCCCTGCCAGGCGGCGAGGGACCTGACCTCGTCACCGAGCCCGATGACGTCGAGGGCGCGCTGGGAGTTCGGGGCGAGGCTGATGCCCGCGCCGACGGGTTCCAGCGAGGCGGCACGCTCGAGGACGGTGACCTGCCAGCCGCTCCGGTGGAGCGCCGCTGCGGCGGTGAGGCCGCCGATGCCGCTGCCGATGACCACCGCTCGGGACGACGTCATGACTGACCCCTCCTCGGAACTACACCTGTAGTACGTGTGCTTCACCGTACTACAGGTGTAGTTGCAGCGGTAGATTGGCCGCATGCCCACACGTCCCACGCCCGCACGGTCCGCCCCCGCCGACGCCGCCCGGCCGTCCGCGCCATCCCCGCCTTCTGCGCCTTCCGCGCCGTCACGCGCCGTGCTGATCGCCGACGCCGCGCTCTCCCTGCTCGCCGAGCGCGGCATGAGGGGCCTCACCCATCGGGCCGTGGACGAGCGGGCCGGACTCCCCCAGGGGTCGACGTCCAACCACGCCCGCACCCGGCAGGCCCTGCTGGAAGCCGCCGTCCGCCGGCTCGCCGAGCTGGAGGCGCGGGTGCTCGCGCCGGGGGAGCTGCTCACGAGCAGCGATCCGGCCGGGGCGGCCGCGGGCCTGGCACGCGCCCTGCACCGCTATCTGGCCGGCTCCACCGATCTCCTGGTGTGCCGCTACGAACTGGCCCTGGAGGCCACCCGGCGCCCGGACCTCCGGGCGTTCTACGACGACGCGGGCCGGCGGTTCCGCGAACCGCTGGTGGCCCTGATGGCCGCGGCGGGATCGGCCGAACCCGAGCGCCACGCACTCTCCGTCGTGGCCTGGGCCGAGGGAATGATGTTCGCGTGCGCCGTGGGCTCCTACCACCGGGCCGTGCCGACCGAGGAGGAGCTGCGCAGGGGCTGTGCCGAGCTGCTGCGGGGGATGCTCGGCGCGGAGGCCGGTTAAGCGTTAGCGCCGTGCATTCCCACTGCGCGAGGATGCCCGCATGACGACTGAGGAACGGTCCCAGCCCGCGCTCGACGCAGCCGAACGACAGATGCTGGAGGGCTGGCTGGACTACCACCGCTCGACGCTGGCCATGAAGTGCGAGGGGCTCACCGACGCCCAGCTGCGAGAGGCGTCCGTGCCCCCGTCGGAATTCACCCTGCTCGGGCTCGTACGGCACCTGGCCGAGAACGAGCGCGGCTGGTTCCGCGAGGTACTGGCCGGCGAGGACCTGCCGCCGATCTACGGGACGGACGAGGACCCGGACGGGGAGTTCCACCTCACCGAGGCGGACACCTGGGACGAGGCCAGGACCACTTGGCTGGCCGAGATCGAAGCGGCCCGGACGAACGCGGCGAAGGTGGAGCTCGACGACCTCTCCGTCGGCACGGGCAAGCGGGGCAGGCCTTTCAGCCTCCGCTGGATCTACACGCACATGATCGAGGAGTACGCCCGGCACAACGGCCACGCCGACCTCGTACGGGAACGGATCGACGGCGCGACCGGCGTGTGACCGGCCCGGGACGCGAAGCCCCGCCGCGCGCCCGCTCGCCTCACTCCCCCGCCGCGCTCCCCCGCATGCGCTGTTCCATGCGCCCGATGGCGGCCCGGATCCCGCCGCCGTATCCGTCGTCCTCCAGCACCCCGACGGCGTCCCAGGCCCGGTCCAGGTGGATCCGGGCGGACTCGAAGTGCTGCAGCTTCAGGTAGTCGGCCGCCAGATTCAGATGCAGCGAGGGCACGAGGGCCCGCACGGCGGTCGCGTCCCGGTGCTCGGCGCCCGGGTCCGTCCCCACCGCCCCGGTCAGGCCCTCCGCGGCCGTCAGCGCGCGGAGGTCCCAGGCCAGCTCGTCCCCGGGATCGTCCTGGGTGTCGGCCATGTAGTGGGCGAGGGTGCAGCGGTGCAGGGCGGCCCCCTCCCCGATCTCGGACCAGATGATCCCGAAGCGGTTACGGGCCTCCTCCCTGTCCCCCGCGTGGAGCAGCATGATCGCCTGGCCGATCCTGGTCATGACGGCGTCCCCCGGCACTTCCCGCTGCTCCACTACAGAGGTCTCCCTGATCACCGCCCGGCCTGTTCCGGTCGCTCAGACGCTAGCGGCAGCCACCGGCAATCCCGCTCAGGCGCGGGCCGCGGCCGTCGGCCGGGTCGTCACGGGGCCCAGGTCCGGGATCCGCCAGTCGATGGGCTCGTGGCCCTGTGCGGCGACGGCCTCATTGATCTGGGTGAAGGGACGGGAGCCGAACCACTTCTTGGCGGAGAGCGGCGAGGGGTGCGCTCCCTTGACCACCACATGACGGTCCTGGTCGATCAGCGGGATCTTCTTCTGGGCGTAGTTGCCCCAGAGGACGAAGACGGCCGGGTCGGGCCGCTCGGCCACGGCTCGGATCACCGCGTCGGTGACCTTCTCCCAGCCCTTGCCCTTGTGGGAGTTGGCCTCGCCGCCGCGGACCGTCAGCACCGCGTTGAGCAGCAGGACGCCCTGCTCGGCCCACGGCATCAGATATCCGTTGTCCGGGACCGGCAGGCCGAGCTCCTCGTTCATCTCCTTGTAGATGTTGCGCAGCGAGGGGGGCGTCTTCACGCCCGGCCGGACCGAGAAGCACAGGCCGTGCCCCTGGCCCTCGCCGTGGTACGGGTCCTGGCCGAGGACGAGCACCTTCACCCGGTCGTACGGCGTGGCGTCCAGCGCGGCGAAGACCTCTTCACGCGGCGGATACACCGGCCCCCTGGCCCGCTCCTCCTCGACGAAATCCGTGAGCTCCTTGAAGTAGGGCTTCTGCAGCTCTTCGCCGAGGACGCCGCGCCAGGATTCGGGCAGCAGGTCGGTGTCGGTCACGTCCACAACCTCCGGTAAGCAATCGGTTCTTGACCACAGAACCTACCGGGGACCACTGACAACGGACCTGCCGAGCCCGCCCCTGCCCTCCTACCAGCTGGTCTTGCGGTACAGCTCCCACATCTGCATGACCGTCTGCGGGTCGAGCGCGCGCTCACCACCGCCGATGTCCTCACCCGCGGCGACGTAGAGCTTGCCCTGCCACAGGGGCAGCAGCCGCACATCCCTGACGAGGATCTCCTGGGCCCGCTTGAACTGCTCGGACACGGCACCGCGGTCGCTCTCCTTGCGGGAGGTCGGCAGCAGGTCCTGGGTGATCTCGTTGGTCAGATACGGGGTGCCGGTGACACTGTCCTGGCCGACGAAGGGGGCGACGAAGTTGTCCGGGTCCGGGAAGTCGGGGAACCAGCCACGTCCGAAGACCGGGTATTCGCCCTTGGTGAAGCCCTCCTGGAAGGTCTTCCACGGCGCGCTCTTCAGCGTGATCCGGAACAGGCCGGACGCCTCGAGCTGGCGCTTCAGCTCGGCGAACTCGGGAGCGGTGGAGGAGCCGTAGCGGTCCGTGGTGTACCAGAAGGTCATCTCGACCGGCTCGGTGATGCCCGCCCCGGTGAGTATCTGCCGGGCCTTGGCGACGTCCGGGTCGCCGTAGGAGTCGAAGAAGCTGGTGGCGTGGCCGGCGATGCCCTTGGGAATCATGGAGTAGAGCGGTTCGGCGGTGCCGCGGTAGACCTTGGCGACGAGCGCGTCGCGGTTGACCAGCTGGGCGATGGCCCGCCGGACGGGGAGCTTGCCCGCGGCCGGGTCCTTGGGGTTGAAGACGAGGAAGCGGATGTCGGCGCCGACCGACTCGACGATCTGGAGGCCGTTGTTGTCCTTCTTGTTGTCCTCGAGCCCGATGACCTCCTCGGCGGTCAGGCCGCGGTAGGTGGCGTCGATCTCCTTGTTCTTCAGCGCCTCCACCATGGGAGCGGAGTCGTCGAAGTAACGGATCGTGACCGCGTCGTTCTTGCGGTCGGCGAACCCCTTGTAGCTGGGGTTCTTGGTCAGCTCGGCCTGCTTGCCCGGCTCGTACGCATCCATGACGTACGGCCCCGAACCGGTGACCTTGCCGTCGTCGCGGATGCTGTCCGCCGGATAGTCGCCGGGGGCGACGATCGACATGGCGGGAGTGGCCAGGATGAACGGGAAAGTCGCGTCCGCCTTGCTGAGGTGGAAGATGACCGTGTCGTCACCCTTGGTCTCCACCCGGTCGAGAGACCCGAGGAGGCCGGCCGGACCGCCCTTGACCTTGATCTTCGTGATCCGGTCGATGGAGTACTTCACGGCCTCGGCGTCGATCTTCTCGCCGTTGGAGAACTTCAGACCCGAGCGCAGTGTGCACCGGTAGGCCATGCTCGTGGCGTCGGTGAACCTGCATTCCTTCGCCGCGTCCGGCTCAGGGCTGGTGCTGCCGGTCGGGAAGCTCACCAGGGTCTGGAAGACGTTCCTCATCAGCTCCCAGGAGCCGTCCCACGCGGCCGCCGGGTCAAGGGTCGAGGGCGAGCTCGTCGTTCCGACCGATATCTCCTGGTCCGCCTCCGAACTGCTGTCGGACAGCAGACCGCAGCCGGCCAGCACAGAAAGGGAAGCAAGGGCTGCAGCGGCCTGCAGACTGGCCCGGTAGAACACGTGCACGCTCCTCGATCAGCCTTGGGGTCGGCAGACCATACCGCAGTGCCCCACCGGAACAATCCGCTGGCCCGGCGGGGCACTTGAGTCAATCAGGGCCAAACTGGCGCAGGCCTCTCTCAGGCCACGCCCGCATTCAGGAAAATACCGCCGTCGACCACGAGTGTCTGCCCCGTGATCCAGTCGGACTGGTCGGACGTGAGGAACGCCGCCGCCCCGCCGATGTCCTGCGGGACACCGAGCCGGCCCAGCGGGTAGGCGGCCGCGGCCTCGGCCTCACGGCCCTCGTACAGGGCCTCCGCGAACTTGGTCTTCACCACGGCCGGGGCGATCGCGTTGACCCGCACGACCGGCGCGAACTCGTGCGCCAGCTGCAGGGTCAAGTTGACCATGGCGGCCTTGCTCATGCCGTAGGCGCCGATGAACGGGGACGCGGAAACACCCGCGACCGAGGCGATGTTGACGATCGCCCCGCCGTTCTCCCGCTGCCATGCCTTCCAGGTCTGCTGGGCGAACCCGAGCGCCGAGATCACATTGGTCTCGTAGACCTTGCGGGCGACGTTGAGATCGAGCTCGGCCATCGGCCCGAAGACGGGGTTCGTACCGGCGTTGTTGACCAGGTAGTCGACCCGGCCGAACACCTCCATGGCACGTTCGACGGCCGCGGCCTGGTGCGCCTCGTCGTGCGCCTTGCCCGCGATGCCGACCGCGCGGTCGGCGCCGAGCTTCTCGACGGCCTCCTTCAGGGCGTCCTCGCCGCGGCCCGTGATGACGACCCGGTCACCGCGGGCCACGAGCGCCTCGGCGATGCCGTACCCGATGCCCCGGCTCGCGCCCGTGATGAGCGCGACCTTGCCAGTGTCCTGCACAGTCATGGTGTTCGTTGCCCTTCCGGGGTCAGTTGAGCGGTCCGCCGGCGACGTACATGACCTGCCCGGACACGAAGCCCGCGTCCTCGCCCGTGAAGAAGGCGATGGCGTTGGCGATGTCCTCGGGGTGTCCCACGCGCTGCACCGGGATCTGCGTCGCGGCGGCGGCCTGGAACTCCTCGAAGCCCATGCCGACCCGCGCGGCCGTCTGGGCGGTCATCTCGGTGACGATGAAGCCCGGGGCGACGGCGTTGGCGGTCACACCGAACTTGCCGAGCTCCTTGGCGAGCGTCTTGGTGAAGCCCTGGAGGCCGGCCTTGACGGCGGAGTAGTTGGCCTGGCCGCGGTTGCCCAGCGCCGAGGAGGACGAGAGCGAGACGATACGGCCGAACTTGGCCTCCACCATGTGCGACTGGACGGCCTTGGCCATCAGGAACGCACCCTTGAGGTGGACGTTCATCACGAGGTCCCAGTCGGACTCGCTCATCTTGAAGAGCAGGTTGTCGCGGAGCACACCCGCGTTGTTGACGAGGATCGTCGGGGCTCCCAGCTCGGCGGCCACGCGCGCGACGGCGGCTTCCACCTGCGCGCTGTCCGACACATCGCAGCCGACGGCGAGGGCCTTGCCCCCGGCGGCGGTGATCTTCTCGACCGTGTCCTTGCACGCCGCCTCGTCGAGGTCGAGTACGGCGACGGCGCGGCCCTCGGCCGCCAGGCGTACGGCGGTGGCGGCGCCGATGCCCCGTGCCGCTCCCGTCACGATGGCGACGCGCTGCTCGGTGGTGGACATGCTTGGTTCTCCTCGCCCTTGGATCGCGGCTCAGCGGACGTCAGGAAGTTCCCGATAACTGAGCAACCGCTTAGTACCTTCAGCAGACGAGACGCTAGAAGCCCTGGCACCCGGTGTCAACGGCACACGGGGGCACGGGCGCATGTCACACCGGACGGTGCCCGCGCCCGGTACGTTCCGGGCGCCGGCACCGTCCCCGGAATCAGCGCACCAGCAGGTCGAGCAGCCGCTCGACCTCGGCGGCCGGGTCCGTGGTCAGACCGCTGTGCACGACGCCGGGCTGGACGACGGTGGAGCGTGGTGCGATCAGCCAGCGAAAGCGCCGCCCCGCGTCGTCACCGGCCGCCTGACCCGCCGCCTCACCACCGCCGCAGACCCCTTCGACCGCCCGCAGAGCGGCCCGTACACCGAGTACGTCGGCACGCGGGTCCAGCGCCTTGAGCTTGTGCTCGTCCAGGTGTGTCCGGGCCGCGACGAAGGACTTGGCCCGGCAGTAGACCAGCACGCCCGCGTTGAAGCACTCACCGCGCTCCACGCGTGGGACGACGCGCAGAACCGCGTACTCGAAGACATCGCGCTCGCTCATCGGCTGCCGTCCTTGCTGTTCCGTCCGGCACCCGCCTGAGCGTCCCGGTCCTTCTTGGTGGGGTGCGGCCAGGGGGTCAGGTGCTCGGTGAGCCAGCCGGGGGCCTGGGAGGGCCGGGTCTTCGTGGGCGCCTCCATGAGGATGCGCTCATGGATGCTCCCGGCACGCGCGAGCAGCGGTTCCACGTACGCCCGGCGCAGCTGGTCGGTGGTCCCGAAGCCCGGTTCGCCGGCCAGCCACTCGTCCGGCACCTCGGCGGTCACCTCGGTCAGGAGTTCTTCCGTGACGAGCGGGGCGAGCTCGGCGGCCGCGGCGGCGATGTCCGGGCCGAACGGCGCCAGGACATGATCGGAGGCGTTGTACGGCTTCGCCGCGGAGGCCTGTGCGCCCGGCCAGTTGTGGTGCCAGATCATGGTGGCCCCGTGGTCGATCAGCCACGGTTCACCGTGCCAGACGAGCATGTTGGGATTCCGCCACGACCGGTCCACGTTGTTGATCAGCGCGTCGAACCAGACGACCCTGCCTGCCTCCGCCGCCCCGACCTCGTAGGCCAGCGGGTCGAACCCGAGCGACCCGGGCAGAAAGTCCATCCCGAGGTTGAGCCCGGCGCTGGACTTGAGGAGCTCCTGCACCTCCTGGTCCGGCTCGGCGAGGCCGATGACGGGGTCGAGCTGAATGGTCACCAGCTCCGGCACCCGCAGCCCCAGCCGCCTGCCGAGCTCCCCGCAGATGACCTCGGCGACCAGCGTCTTACGGCCCTGTCCGGCTCCGGTGAACTTCATGACGTACGTACCCAGGTCATCGGCCTCGACGATCCCGGGCAGCGAGCCGCCCTCCCGCAGGGGCGTGACATAGCGGGTCGCGGTTACTTCTGTCAGCACTGTCCCAGGCCATCCATCTCTTCAACCTTGCGATCCACGGTGAGCCCTGGAGGGACGCAACGGTGGTGATCACCCGTTCGACGAGCCTGGGAGAACGTGGGGCCCGGCCGGCCTCCCGGCCTCCTCGCTCCCCGGGCAGTCCGTCGACGGCGGTGCGCCCCTTGCTTCCGGCCTCCGGCATGAAGTGAGCATAGTAACCGAGGGTGATCGCGGACGAGGAGTGCCCGAGCCACCGCGCCGGGGCACGTCTGCCTCAGCCGGCCGGCCGTTGTACGGCCTTCGCGGTACCTCCGTCCGGCGTGTTCGCCTGGCGGGGTGACGCGAACAGGCCGGCGGTGGCGACGCCGGTGAGCGCGGTTCCGACCTGCGGGGAGCGACGGGCGGGGGATACGGATTCGGCTGTCAGTCCCTCAACAGGGAGAAGAGAAGGCCCCGTCCTGGAACAGGACCGGGCTCAACGTACGGCGCCGGGTGAACGTGCCTGCTCAGCGCTCCGCGGCGGGCTCCTCCGGCTGGAGACTGGTGTTGTGCTCACGGATCAGGCGGAGTGCCGCCTCGCGGTCGCGTCGTTCCAGGGCGTCGACGAGATCGCGGTGGAGCTCGTGCCGGTGGGCGATGTAGTGGTCCAGCGGCTCCTCGCTGGCCGGCAGCACCGTCAACGTGTGGGCCTCGATCAGGTCCAGGAGGTTGGAGTACAACGAGCTGAGCAGCGCGTTCGGGCTGATCGCCGCGACAGCTGCGTGCAGCCGCCAGTTCGCGTGGACGAACGCCACGGGGTCAGCGGTGCCCACGGCCGCTTCCATGGCCGCGATGTGGTCCTTGAGGCCGGAGATGTCGGCGGGCGAGGCGTGCCACAGGGCGTCCTCGATCAGCAGAGGGTCGAGGGCGTCACGGATCCGCACGGCGTTGGCGACATCACTCTGCTGCGCGTCCAGGGCCAGGACGGAATTGCCGAGCCGGACCATCGGTGACTGCTCGGCGCTGAAGAGGCCGCCGCCGGGTCCCGGCTTGACGGTGACCAGCCCACGGGACTGCAGCAGGCGCAGCGCCTCGTTGAAAGTCCCCACCGACACCCCGCACTGGCTGCGCAGCTCCTCCTTGGTCCCCAGGCGTGATCCGGGATCGGCCGCTCCGACCAGCGCCGCCACGTGCTCGGCCGCCCCTTCGGCCCGGCCGGTCGAGGAAGCCCGGGAGGCTCCACCGGACTTCCGGGCCGGCCGTGGGGGCGCGGGAGCGGAAGCAGCCGGAGGGTAGGAGCGCAGGTCGGAACCGCTGTGGGCGGCGGCCCGCCGGCGGTTCTCCGGCGCGCTGTCGGGTGTGGTCGTCAAGGCTGCTCCCATTGATTCACCATATTCATCATGGAGATTATCGCTGAACTCTTGACGTCGCTGGTTACGCCGACGCAACATCAAGGTAATCATCATGCTGAATACCCGGCGGGTGAGACAAGGGGCTCGTTGTCGCTGGCGGGCTTCCCTGCTCGTCCGGGCCGACAGCTCGACGGTCCCGCCACCCCGACGCCGCAGCCGTCCAGGGATCGTTTCATCCTTGTCAGGAGTGCTTCCATGCGTATCGCCAACCTCTCCGGCCGCCTGGCCCTGATCGCCGACGGCCGTGCGATCGATGTCGAACGGGCCAGCGGAGGCGTCTTCGCCGCCGACCCCCAGGCCGTCTACGAGCGGTGGGACGAGTTCCGGACCTGGGCCGCCGGCGCCGACCTGCCGGCCGGTGTCTCCTTCGAAGCCTCCGACCTGGGGTCCCCCGCTCCCGCGCCTCGCCAGACGCTGGCGATCGGCCTGAACTACCGCGATCACGCGGCGGAGTCCGGTTTCGTCGCCCCTGACGGCCTGCCTCCGGTGTTCACCAAGTACGTCACCAGCATCAGCGGGCCGGTCACCGAGGTGGCCCTGCCGCCGGGCGGCCACACCGACTGGGAGGTCGAACTCGTCGCCGTCATCGGCGCCCGCGCCGAGAAGGTCACCGAGGCCGACGCCTGGAGTCATGTCGCAGGACTTGCCGTCGGCCAGGACATCTCCGAGCGCATCGTGCAACTCGCCGGGCCGGCCCCCCAGTTCAGCCTCGGCAAGTCCTACCCGGGCTTCGCCCCCATCGGGCCGTGGCTGGTCAGCCCGGACGAGTTCGACGACCCCGATGACCTCGAACTGCGGTGCGCGATCAACGGCGAGGAGGTCCAGAAGGGCCGCACCCGCGACCTGATCTTCTCCGTACCCGCCCTGATCGCCGGCCTGTCCGCGGTCCTGCCGCTGCTGCCCGGAGACGTGATCTTCACCGGTACCCCCGCCGGCGTTGGCCTGGGCCGTGACCCGCAGCGCTTCCTGGCCCCCGGGGACGAACTCGTCTCCACCGTCGAGGGCATCGGCGGACTGCGTCAGACCTTCGTCGGCTGACCCGCCGGCCCGACGGACAAGGGAGTCGCTCTCATGGCACTGCACCGTCTGACCTCCATCACCATGGGGGTCCCCAACGTGGCCGAGACCGCCGCGTACTACACCGAGTTCGGCCTCACCCCGGACCGGGACGGCTGGTTCGCCTCCCGCGACGCGGGACGCCAGCTCCGCATCGTCTTCGCCCCGCGCCGCCGCCTCGTCGAGGTCCGCATCGGCGCCGACACCCCTGACGACCTCGCCGCGGCGGCGGCCCGTCTGCACCGCCTCGGAACGCCCGGCGAGATCTCGGGCACCACACTGACCGCCTACGACAGGCCCACCGGTGTACGGGCCGTCCTCGAAGTCACTCCCCGACTCGTCCAGGAACCGGTCACGGCCACCGTCTACAACGGGCCCGGCCGCGCCCAGCGGACCGGCCGGCGCGCCCCGGGGATCCTGCGCACCGACCGGGTCCGGCCGCGCAAGCTCGGCCACGCCGTCGTCGGCACGACCGACTTCGACGCCACGACCGCGTTCTTCCGTGACGGCCTCGGCTTCAAGGCGTCCGACTACATCAAGGACCACGGGGCGTTCCTGCGCTGCTCCACCGACCACCACAACATCCTGGTGCTGGCCGCTCCGGTCACCTTCCTGCACCACTCCTCCTGGCAGGTCGACGACATCGACGAGGTCGGCCGCGGTGCCACCGCCATGCTGGAGGACCACCCCGAGCGCCATGTCTGGGGTCTGGGCCGCCACCACGCCGGTTCCAACTTCTTCTGGTACCTCAAGGACCCTGCGGGCAACTTCAGCGAGTACTACTCCGACATGGACTGCGTCGTCGACGACCAGTTGTGGACGCCCGAGGTCCTGGAGGGTGCCAAGGGACTGTTCAACTGGGGGCCTCCTCCCCCGCCGTCCTTCCTGGCCCCGGAAGATCTCGCCGCGCTGATGACCGGCACCCACAGTGAGTCGAGGTAGCACCATGAACCACGAATCCCCGGCCCCCGTGCACGATGTCGCGATCGTGGGCTTCGGCCCCGTCGGCCAGATGCTCGCCCTGCTGCTCGGCCGTGCCGGTCATGACGTCATCGCACTCGAACGCTGGCCCAAGCCCTATGACCTCCCCCGGGCCGTGCACTTCGACGACGAGATCGGCCGGATCTTCCAGGCCGCCGGCGTGGGCGAGGAAGTCCGCGCCATCACCGACCCGGTCCCCGACCATTACGAGTGGCGCAACCACGAGGGCGAGTCCCTGGTGCGCATCGACTGGTCCGGAACCGGCCCCTCCGGCTGGCCCACCGCCAGCTTCTTCTCCCAGCCCGAGCTCGAAGCCGTCCTGGCCAGGACCGCCGAGGAGCTTCCCTCGGTCACCGTCGTCCGTGGCTGCGAGGTCACCGGTCTGCGGGAGGCGGAGGACTACGTCCACCTGACGACGGCCGGGCCGTGCGGGCCCGGGGAGGTACGGGCCCGGTACGTGATCGGCGCCGACGGCGCGAACAGCTTCGTCCGCTCCCGTATGTCCACCACCGTCACCGACCTTGGCTTCTTCTACGACTGGCTCATCGTCGACACCCAGCCCCACGAGCAGACGACCTGGTCGCCGATGAACTGGCAGCTGTGCGACCCCGTCCGGCCCACCACCATCGTCTCCGGCGGGCCCGGACGGCGCCGCTGGGAGTTCCTGCGTCTGCCGCACGAGAGCGTGGAGGAACTCAACTCCCCCGACACGGCCTGGAAACTGCTGGAGCCGTGGGGGCGCACCGAAGAGAACACGACAATCGAACGCCACACCGTCTACACCTTCCAGGCACGGTGGGTCGACCGCTGGCGTGAAGGACGGCTGCTGCTGGCCGGGGACGCCGCCCATCAGATGCCTCCCTTCGCGGGGCAGGGCATGTGCTCAGGCATGCGGGACGCGATGAACCTCGCGTGGAAGCTCGACCTCGTCCTCGACGGCCGGGCCGGGGCCGACCTGCTCGACACCTACACCAGCGAACGCAGCGACCACGTCCAGCACGCCATAGGCATGTCCATGGCCCTGGGCCAGGTCATCTGCGTACTGGACCCGGACGAGGCCGCCGAGCGCGATGCCCGCATGATCGCCACCGGCGCCGACCCGCGTCACGCGCTGCCCGCAACCCCGCCGCCGGTCCTGGGTGACGGCGTCCTGCGACGGACGGCGGACGGAGAACGCGCTGCGGACGTCGGCCACCTCACCCCCCAGTACCCGGTCACCCATCACGGGCGAACGGCCTTGCTGGACACCCTCACCGGTGGCGGCTTCACCATCCTGACCGACGGCCACCGGCCGGTGGACGCACTCAACGACGCCGAACGGGACTTCCTCACCGGCATCAAGGCCACCGTCGTGGCCCTGTACGGCGAGCACGCACCCTCCGACGGATACCTCGACACGGAGGGCGGATTCCTGCCCCACATGCGCGAGCACGGCCACGTCGCCGCGATCGTCCGCCCGGACTTCTACCTCTTCGGAGCCGCCTCCTCCGGAGCGGAGCTGCGCGAGCTGATCGGGCAGCTGAGCGAGCAACTGCGCCACCCCGCGTCCTCCGGCGCGGTCAGTCCCGCTCCCCAGCCCCTGATCGCCGTGGAGTAGACGCGGGCCGCCCGCGAACCGCGGTGGGACGGGTCACCGCACGACCCGTCCCCTCGCTCGTGTCAGGGGCCACCACGTGCCGGCCCCTGGCACCGCCAGGCGTCCGGGCAGCGCCGCCGCTGCCGCGCGGCCCGGACGCCGGACGGCGTATCCGACACCCACCCGAAAGACCTCAAGGACCTCATGGACAAGACAGCAGCCTCAGCCGGGCAGGCCGTGGCCGACATCAGGGACGGCGCCTCGCTGGCCGTGGGCGGATTCGGCCTGTGCGGCATCCCCGCCACACTGATCTCCGCGCTCCACGTGCAGGGCGCCAAGGACCTGCGGGTGGTGTCGAACAACTGCGGCACCGACGAGCACGGCCTGGGCGTCCTGCTGGGCGCGGGCCGCATCGCCCGGGTGACCGGATCGTACGTCGGCGAGAACAAGGAGTTCGCCCGCCAGTACCTGAGCGGAGAGCTGGAGGTCGAGCTGGTGCCGCAGGGCACCCTGGCCGAGCGCCTTCGGGCCGGAGGGCACGGCATACCCGCCTTCTACACCCCCGCGGGTGTCGGAACACCGCTCGCCGACGGCGGGATTCCCTTGCGTCACCACGCCGACGGCAGCATCGCCCTTGCCTCGCCGGCCAAGGAGACCCGCGCCTTCGACGACCGTGACTTCGTTCTGGAGGAGGCCATCACCTGCGACTACGCCCTGGTACGGGCGGCGCGCGGGGACCGGCACGGCAACCTCGTCTTCGACAGGTCCGCCCGCAACTTCAATCCGCTGGCCGCCATGGCCGGCCGCGTGACCATCGCCGAGGTCGAGGAACTGGTCGAGCCGGGCGCCCTGGGCCCGGACGACATCCACCTGCCCGGGGTGTTCGTCCAACGCGTCGTAGCCCTGACCCCGCAGCAGGCGAACGACAAGCAGATCGAGAAGAGGACGGTGACCGGCTGATGGCCTGGAGCAGGAACCAGATGGCTGCCCGGGCCGCCGCCGAGCTGAACGACGGCGAGTACGTCAACCTCGGCATCGGACTTCCCACCCTCGTACCCGGCTTCGTACCCGAGGGCGTGCACGTGGTGCTCCAGTCGGAGAACGGCATCCTGGGCACCGGCCCCTACCCGGCCGACGACGCCGTCGACCCGGACCTGATCAACGCCGGCAAGGAGACCGTCACCGTCCTGCCCGGCGCGGCCTTCTTCGACTCCGCCCTGTCGTTCGGCATGATCCGCGGCGGCCACATCGACACCGCCGTCCTCGGTGCCATGCAGGTCTCGGCGAACGGCGACCTCGCCAACTGGATGATCCCCGGCAAGATGGTCAAGGGAATGGGCGGGGCGATGGACCTCGTCCACGGCGCGCGCCGGGTCATCGTGTTGATGGAGCACACCGCCAAGGACGGCAGCCCGAAGATCGTCGAGGAATGCGTCCTGCCGCTGACCGGCCGGAGGTGTGTCCACCGCATCATCACCGACCTCGCCGTCATCGACATCACCGCACGGGGACCGGTCCTGGTCGAAACGGCTCCCGGAGTCACGCCGGAACAGGTTGCCTCGGCCACCGCGGCGCCGCTGCACGTCCCGGAGCCGGCCGGGCCGCCCGCCTGAGGACTTCCGCCGGCCCGGTGTTCCTGAGGACAGCCACCGGGCCGGCGGAACCACCACACCCCCCGTTCGGCACGGGCCACGGACGGGAGGACATGGCCACGTGACCGCGTTCGTGGCGGCCCAGGTCCCGGCGGGGCGAACCGAGCCTCCGGCAGGCGTCCGCGACCGCACGGCTAGGGTGACCCGCGACAGCGAGGACGCCGGGCGCTCAGCAGGAGGTGACACGTGGGGGCAGCCGATCCCCTGGCGGTGCGGGTGCCGGTCGGGGAGGGCTCCCACCTGTGGGCAAGCCGGTCGACCGGTCGCAAGGTGCTGCTGGTGGCGCACAACGTCACCTCGGCGGGTCGCCTTCTGGACGTACTGCCGCTGTTCCACGACGACTTCCGCGTGCAGTTGCTGGTGACCTCCACCGGGTCGTCCGCCTTCCGGGCGGGGCTGGACGAGCTGTTCGCCGAGCTCGAGCTGCCCGTACTCCCGTGGAGGCAGGCGCGGTCGATACCGGTCGACCTTGCCGTGTCCGCCAGCTTCGGAGGACAACTCAGCAGTATTCAGGGCAAATTGGTTGTCCTATCCCACGGGGTTGGATACACTAAGACGCTGGCCAAGCCGGGAGCCGGGAGCCGGGAGCCGGGAGCCGGGAGCCGGGAGCCGGGAGCCGGGAGCCGGGAGCCGGGAGCCGGGAGCCGGGAGCCGACCTTCGGCCTCTCGCCGGAGTGGCTGCTGTCCGAGGGCGAGACCTTCGTGGACTCGCTCGTCCTGTCCCACCCGGAGCAGCTCGAGCGGTTGCGCCGTGCGTGTCCCGAGGCCGAGGATGCGGCGGTACTCGCCGGGGATCCCTGCTTTGACCGCATGCTGGCCGCCCGTCCGTACCGTGAACGGTTCCGTCGTGCCCTGGGAGTGCGCCGTGGGCAGCGGCTCCTCGTACTGAACTCCACCTGGAACCCCGAGGGTTTCTTCGGCAACGGCGGTGGCCGGGAGGACATCCTGCCGAGTCTGCTCCCCCGTCTTCCCGCGGAGTTGGCGGCCGACGACTACCGGTTGGCAGCCGTCCTGCATCCGAACATCTGGTACGGGCACGGCCCGGGCCAGATCCGTGCATGGCTGGACCGGGCGCGCCGCAGCGGGCTGGTCCTGATCGATCCGGTGCGCTCCTGGCGGCAGGCCGTCCTGGCCGCGGACGTCGTTCTGGGGGACTTCGGCGCGGTCTCGTACTACGCCGCGGCTCTGGGCACCCCCGTGATGCTGGCGTCCGCCGCACAGGACAGGCTGGATCCCGAGGCGCCGCTCGCCTCGTTCGTGCGGGAGGCGCCCCGGCTCGATCCTCACGGCCCGTTGCGGGAGCAGTTGGAGCGGATGCTGGCCGAGCACCGCCCGCTCGCCGGGCCGACCGAGTTCACCACCTCGGCTCCCGGCGCTTCGGCGGCCCTGCTGCGGCGGAACTTCTACGCGCTGATGGATCTCCCGGAGCCTGACGCCCCCGCACTGCTGGAGCCGCTCCCCCTGCCAGCGTACGATCCACCGCGGCGCACGGCCCCGCTGCACGTGCGGACGCGCGTCCAAGGGGCGGAGGTCGCGATCGAGCGCTCCACGGCGCACCCGTACGACGCCGCCGGATGCACGCACCTCGCCGTGCACGAGGACACCTTGGACCCCGGCAGCCTGGAGTCGGCCGACGTGATCGTGCGGGAGGGCCTCGCGGACGATCCCCGTCTGGGCGGTCCGGAGCTGTGGACCGCCGAGGTGCTGCACCGGCACCCCCACTGTTCGGCCGCCGCGTACGTCACCGGGGCGAACGCGTGCACCGTCCGTACGCGGGAGCACGGCTTGTTCCTGCTGGCGGCAGGCCCGGGAGCGGACGCCGACCCGGCGGCTTACGCCTCCTCCCTGGCAGCGTGGCTGGGTGCCGGCGGCAGAGTTCCCGCGGAGGGGGCCGTGCTGCGGATGCGCACGGGCGGCGGCGTGCATCCGGTGACGGTGTCCCCGGCGCTACCCGGGGATCTCGCAGCGCAGCCGTAGGGCGGCGAGGTACCCGAGATGCGGCGTCGCGGCCGGGGTGAGCAGGCGCTCGGCCTCCGCGATCCGCGTCAGCGCCTCGGTGTTCGCGCCCGCGTCGTGAAGCGTCTCGGCCAGGTCCGTCAGAGCACGGGCCTGGTTGTACGCCTCTCCCCGCTCCGCGAAGAAGTCCGTCACGCCCTCCAGCAGACGGCGTGACTCGTCGAGCCGCCCCATTCCGCGCAGCGCCCGTCCCTGGTGGCGCCGGGACAGGGCATGGGCGCGCGGCAGGTCCTCCGCGCCCTCCTGGCCCGGAGCGATCCGACGGTAGATGCCTTCCGCTTCGACGAACCGCTCGTACGCCGTTTCGTACAGCCAGCGGTGGAGACTCAGCAGCCCCCGCAGCTCCACGGAGGACGCCTCGCCCCGTAGGTGGCCCGCCTCGCGCTCGGCTGCCGCGGCGGCGCCGGCCGCACGCTCCGCCTCCTCCCACCGGCCGAGCTCGCCCAGGCAGTGGCCGAGCTGGAAGTGCAGCGCTCCGGCGATGCGTGAGTTCGGCTGATGTTCGTCGGCGCAGCGGGCCGCGACCCGGAGTGCGGGCAGCACCTCGTCCCAGTGGCCGGCCTTGAGCTGAAGGGGCCAGAGTGCGCGCCCCAGGCGCAGCGCGGTGTCGATGTGCTGGTACTCCAGGGCGACGAACACGGCGCGGACCAGGTTCCCCGCCTCGGCCGCCAGTACGGCCACGCCCTCCGCCTCCTCGCGGTACGCCTCCCCCGGCGCGGGCGCCGGCTCGGTCCGCCAGCTCTGCGGAAGAGCGGCGTGTGCCGCGTGCAACGCCCGGTTCAGCAGGCCGTCGAGCGTCCGGTCGACCGCTGCGGAACACTCGGGGATCCCGTGCTCCGGTCCGGCCGTGTCCGCCAGATAGCGGCGTACCTCGGGCCGGAACCGGTAGCGGTCGTCGGGAAGGGGTTCCAGCAGCTGGGCGTCCGCCGCTTCGGCGAGCATGCGGGCGGCCTCCGCCTCGGGGACATCCGCGGCGGCCGCGGCGAGGTGGGCGGATACGGACGGCCAGCTGCCGAGCGCCGTCAGCCTGCAGAGCCGAGCCGTCTCCGGACGGACCCGCCCACAAGCGGTCCGGGCGGTGGCGCGCACCGGGTGCTGCCCTGACAACTCCGCTCCCGGGGCCGGGAGGTGCGGCTCCTCGTCGCCGGCCAGCAGGCGCATCGCCGAGGCCTTCAGCGCGAAGGCGTTGCCCGCGCAGTGGGCCAGCACGTGCGGGATCTGCGTCTTCGCCCGGGTGATCGTGTCCCGGCCTGCGACCTTCCGCATCATCTCCAGCGAGTCACGCCTGGGCAGCGGCGGCACCTCGACGGGTTCCGCTTCCAGCAGGAAGGGGGCGCCGGACACGACCACGAGCAGGAAGACGTCCGGGGTGGAGGGGACGAGACCGCGGACCTGGGCCACCGACGAGGCGTGGTCGATCACCACCAGGGCCCGGCGGCCGAGGATGAGCCGCCGGTAGAGCTCTTCGCGGCCAGCCTCGGTGGGCGGAATCCGGTCGGGCTCGACTCCCATCCGCAGGAGCAGGCGCAGCAACACGGCCGCAGGAGCCGGCCCGAGTTCCCCGGAATCGTCGCGGAGGTCGACGTAGAACTGCCCGTCGGGGAACCTTTCGTGGCAGGCGGCACCCAGATGCAGCGCCACCGCCGTGGTGCCGATCCCCGGGGGGCCGTACAGCAGCGCGACGCACGGCCGCCCTGCGGCAGGACGGGTCGCCTCCCGCCTCAACCGCCTGACGACGTCCTTACGGTCGGTGAAGTGGCGCGAGGCGGGGGGAAGTCCGCTCCCGGAAGGAACGCCCTCCGCGCTCACCGGAAGGCTCCGGACGAGCATCGACCATTCGCCCGCCTGCCGCCGGTCATCACCCAGGCGGGCGTGCACATGTCCGGCAAGCGCTTCCCACCCCTCACGGCCGGCCGGCAGCGGCGTCTCCCGTCCGGTGGTCCTTCTCGCCAGCGCGCCGGTCGACAGCAGCAGCTGCTTTCCCATCTCACCGGCCGCGCCGTTGCCCACCGCCGTGAGGAATGCGGTCAGTGCGCTGAGCGCCACGATCTCCAGCATGTCGGCCCCTCCCCTGGTCCCCGATCCGCCACTGGCCGGACTGTATCCCCGTGCCGGCGGGTCCAGGAAACACGCGGATCGCATCAACTCCGTTCTGTGGCTCATCAGATAGGTATCCAGCCGTCACCCGCTCATCTCTGGCCGGATCAGGAGGGCGGCCCGGGCGGCCCTCCTGTGCGCGCACGCCCCGGGAGGTGACCGCGGCCGTTGACGGGGCTGCGAGGTCGAGCCCGTTGTGCGAATTCCACATTGCCTTCTGTGGCGGCATGTTGACGCACGGTGAACTGCGTGGCGCGGTCATGACATCATCCCGGTGATCCTTGCTCCGCCGGAGCGCACCGCGCCATCGTCGAATGCGGCGCACGAACCCCGTACGCCACATCCACCGGCGTGCCGGGACCTGGCGCGCCGCCGTTCGAGGAGAACTCCGCATGACAGCAGTGCGTAACACCAAGCGGCGGATCGCCGCAGCGATCGCGACCGCGACGACTGTGGCGCTGGCCATCGGCGCGGGTGCGGCCTTACCCGCCCAGGCGGCCCAGCCGGAAGGCAGAGTCCTGCACGCGGGATCGGCCGAGGCGGTGCCCGGCAGTTACATCGTCACGCTGAAGCCGACCGCGGGGTTCAAGGCGTCCGCGGCCGACGGCAAGCAGCTGATAGCCGACCACGGCGGCCGGATCAGCCGTACGTACACGGCGGCGCTGAACGGCTACGCGGCCACGCTCAGCAGCACCGAGGCCAAGAGGCTCGCCGCCGACCCGGCGGTCGCCTCGGTCGAGCAGGACCAGAAGGTCCACTCGACCGCCACCCAGACCAACGCGCCCTGGGGCCTCGACCGGATCGACCAGGCGAACCTGCCGCTGAGCGGCACGTACACCTATCCGGACTCGGGTGGCAGCGGCACGACGGTGTACGTCCTCGACACGGGCGTACGCATCACCCACCAGGAGATCAGCGGCCGGGCCTCGTACGGCTACGACTTCGTCGACAACGACGCCACGGCTCAGGACGGTGCCGGCCACGGTACGCACGTCGCCACCACCGTCGCCGGAACCACGTACGGCGTGGCGAAGAAGGCGAAGATCGTCGCCGTGCGCGTGCTCGGCAACGACGGTTCCGGCACCACGGCAGGCGTCATCGCCGGGGTCGACTGGATCACGGCCAACCATGTCGCCTCCTCCGTCGCCAACGTGTCGCTCGGTGGCGGAGCCAGCACCACGCTGGACAACGCGGTGAGCCGGTCGATCGCATCCGGGGTGACCTACTCCATCGCGGCCGGCAATTCGGGAGCACTCGCGTCCTCCTACTCGCCCGCCCGCGTGGCCACGGCCATCACGGTCGGCGCCACCACCAGTACGGACGCCCGGGCCAGCTACTCCAACTACGGCCCCAGGGTGGACATCTTCGCTCCGGGTTCCGCCATCACGGCGGGCTGGAACACCTCGGACAGCGCCACCTACACCGGTAACGGCACCTCCTTCGCGGCTCCGCACGTCTCCGGCGCCGCCGCGGTCTACCTGACGAACCACCCCGGCGCGTCCCCGGCGGCCGTGGCTTCGGCACTCGTGAACGGCGCGACCTCCAACGTCCTCACGGGCGTCGGCACCGGCTCCCCCAACAAGCTCCTCAAGCTCGTCCCGTAACCACCTGACGGCCAGGGACGCGTACGGGGCCCACTCGCCCGTACGCGTCCTCCGTCGTTCCGCACGCCCGGCACGGCCCCTCTCCCCGTCCCGGGCCCATTGGCCTAGGCTTCCCATGTCCGCTGCTCCGCAGGCCAGTTGGATGCGTTCTCGATGGGTCCGGATCTCGTGACGCCGCGGAGCCGCGGTGTGTTCCGTCACCCGTTCGCCCTTCGGTCTGGAGCCCTGTTGGACACGTCACCGGTCGACTCCGCACCCGGCGGCCCGCACCGCATGGACCCGTCCGGCGGCTGCCCGCACGCGTCCAACGCCCGTCTACTGGCCCAGGGTGCCGTCACCGCGGTGATCCTGCCCGGAGAGGTGGAGGGCATGGCGGTACTGGGGCACGACGCCCTGAAGGAGTTCCTGGCGCACCCCGATGTCGCCAAGGACGCACAGCACTTCGCGGCGCTCCGGGCGGGCGAGATCGCCGACGGCTGGCCGCTGAGGACGTTCGCGACGGTGCAGGGGATGACCACCGCCGACGGCGCGGACCACCGGCGGCTGCGGTCCCTGGTGAGCAAGGCGTTCACCGCGCGCCGCGTAGAAGAACTGCGGCCCCGTGTCGAGGCGTTGACGGAGTCGCTCCTGGACGGGCTCGACCGTGCCGCCACTGCCGGGGACGGTGTCACCGACCTGCGTACGCACTTCGCGTTGCCGTTGCCCATGGGTGTCATCTGTGAACTCCTGGGCGTGGACGCCGAACACCACGACCGGCTGCACCATCTGTCCAACCGCATCGTGGCCACCGACATCACTCCCGCCGAGTCCATGGCGGCCAACCGCGAGATGGTGGAGGTGCTCGGCGCCGTCGCGGCCGCCCGGACGGAGGCTCCGGGGGACGACCTCACCAGCGCCCTGATCGCGGCCCGGGAGGAGGACGGTGACCGGCTCGGCCCGCACGAGCTGATCGGCACCCTGATGCTCACGATCATCGCGGGCCACGAGACGACGCTGAATCTGATCACGAACGCCGTCCGCGCCCTGTGCACCCACCGCGACCAGCTCGACCTGGTCCGGTCCGGCGAGGCGAGCTGGGCGGACGTCGTGGAGGAGACCCTGCGCTGGGACAGCCCCGTCAGCTACTTCCCGTTCCGCTATCCCACCCGCGATCTGACGCTCGACGGCACCGTGATCCCCGAGGGGACGCCGGTGCTCGCCGGCTACTCGGCGGCGGGCCGCGACAAGGGTGCCCACGGCCCGGACGCCGACCGCTTCGACATCACCCGTGACAGCGGGACCCGCCACCTCTCCCTCGGCCACGGCGCGCACTACTGCATGGGCGCCCCGCTGGCCCGGATGGAGAGCACGGTCGCGCTCGCGCAGCTCTTCGCACGCTTCCCCGGTCTCGATCTCGCCGCGCCGGAAGCGGAACTGCCGCGTCACGCGTCCTTCGTGGGCAACAGCGTGCGAGAGCTGCCGGTGCGCCTGTACGGCTGAGGCGAAGCCCCGGAGGCCGGACTTCAGGACCCGTCCCGCTCCTGAACGCCCGACGGCGCTGATCCGTATCCCCACCTGACGTCGGCCTCACCCGGCGTCTCGTACTCCGATGAAGGGACAGCGGGCATGAGCGCATCGCACGAGAGCCAGGTCCACTTGGGGCGTCGCGCCGTCGTCGCGGCCGGCGCGACGGGGCTGGTCGTCGCCCTCACCGCGTGCGGGGGCGGATCGAAGGACTCCGGCGGTTCGGACACCGTCGAACCGGCCGGGGAGGGGGGCGGTGCGAACGGTGGCGCGCCCCTGGCCGCCACGGTCGACATCCCGGAGGGCGGCGGCGTGGTGTTCGCCGATCAGGGGGTGGTGGTGACCCAGCCGCAGGCCGGTGAGTTCAAGGCGTTCTCGTCGGAGTGCACCCATCAGGGCTGCGCGGTGAAGGGGATCGCCGACGGCGTCATCACCTGCCCGTGCCACAACAGCACGTTCGACGCGGCGACCGGCGAGGTGACGGGCGGCCCGGCGACCAGGCCGCTGCCGGAGAAGCAGATCCGGGTGGAGGACGGCTCCATCACTCTGGCCTGAGGGACGACCGGGGAGGGGCCGGCTCAGGGTACCGGCGCGTGCAGTGCCCGGCCGGCGGAGCGCAAGGCCTCCACGGCGGCCCTGATCGACGGCCTCCGGTCCGCGTCCGCGCGCCATACCGCGTGGACATGACGTCGCATGGGCTGCCGTACGGGCACCAGACTCACCCCGTTCGGCACCGGCCCCCTTCCCAGCCTGGGCGCCACACAGACGCCGAAACCCGCGGCGATCAGCGCGAGTTGGGTGTGGTGCTCACCCGCGAGGTGTGCGATCCGGGGCTCGATGCCCTTGGACCGCAGCGTGAACATCAGCCAGTCGTAACAGAATTCGCCCTCCGGCCAGGACACCCAGTCGTCGTCGGCGAAGTCCTCGATGTCCACCTCCGTACGGGCTGCGAGCGGATGGCCGGCGGGCATCGCGATGTCCGGCGCGTCGTCGAGGAGCTCCGCCTTGGCCAGACCCCCGGGAACCGGCAGGCGCTTGTTGCTCCAGTCGAGCACCACGGCGAGATCGGCATCGCCCCGGAGCACCGCACGGATTCCGCTCTCCGGCTCCAGCTCCGTCGTACGCAGCCTGAGTTCGGGGTGGTCCGCGCGAAGTGCGGTGAGGGCGGCGGGGAACAGCCCCCTGGCGGCCGTCGGGAAGGCGGCGAGCCGGACCTCGCCCACCACCTGTCCCCGCTGGGCCTCGATGTCGGACTGGGCGACCTCCACCTGCGAAAGGATCTTCGCGGCGTGGTCCGCGAGCAGCCGCCCCGCGTCGGTGAGACGGATCCCGCGTCCGTTCTTGGCCAGGAGCTGCTGGCCCACCTCGCGTTCCAGTTTGGACATCTGCTGGGAGACGGCGGAGGTGGTGACGTGCAGGCCGTCGGCCGCGCCACTCACCGAGCCGTGCCGTGCCAGGGCGTCCAGCGTCCGCAAGCGCTCCAGATTCAACATGTAAGCAATGCTACGCCAAGCGGTCAATGAAGTCTCACTTGTCCTACGCGGTTCTACTCGGCATGGTTGACGCATGAGCGCACCCGCCGCACCGAGAACCCGGCCTCCCTCCACCACGTCCGCGCCCGCGTCCCCGGCGGGGCGACGGACCCTGGACTGGCGCGTCCGCTTCGCGGCGCTGTCGCTCATCTGGGGGTTCAGCTTCCTGCTGATCAAGGTCGGCACCGACGGTTACGCCCCGTTCCAGGTGACCTTCGGGAGGCTGCTGTCGGGCACGGCGGTCCTCGCCGTCGCGATGGCCGTACGCCGCGAGCGGCTCCCCTGCTCCGGCCGGACCTGGGGTCACCTCTTCGTCGCCGCGTTCCTCCTCAACGCGCTGCCGTTCTCGCTGTTCGCGTACGCCGAGCTGACCATCCCGTCCACACTCGCGGGGATCTGCAACGCGACCTCACCCCTGTGGGGCATGGCGCTCTCCCTGGTCGCACTCTCCGAGGACCGCCCCACCCGCCGCCGCGTCGCCGGGCTCGGCCTGGGATTCATCGGCGTACTGACGGTGCTGGGGGCCTGGCAGGGATTCTCGGGGCTGGACGTGACCGGCACGGCGATGGCCCTGCTCGCCTCGCTCAGCTATCCGGTCGGCTGGATCTACGTCCGTCGCACCCTGGCGGGCACCGGCTCCTCCACGCTCGCGCTGACCGGCAGCCAGCTCTTCCCTGGGCACCGTGCAACTCGGCCTGGTCGTACCGGTGTTCACCTCGGCCCCAGCGCACTTCCCCCTGCTGCCCACGCTCGCCGTGATCGCCCTGGGGGCGCTCGGCACGGGACTCGCCGTCCTCCTCCAGTACGGCCTCGTCGAGGAGGTCGGCCCCACGACGGCCCAGATGGTCACCTACTTCATCCCGGTGATCGCCACGGCCGCCGGAGTGACCCTGCTCGGCGAGGAGTTGAGCTGGAACACCCCGGTGGGCGCCCTGGTGGTCCTCGCGGGCGCCGCCCTCACACAGAGCCGGGCCCGGAGTTCCGCGGGCGCCCTCCCCCGCCGTGCCGGACGCGCGAGGCGCCTCAGCCGTAGCTGACCGGCCGGGCGGGCGGCACCGCTGCCGCCACCGCGTCGGCCAGTGGCCCGATGTCGGCGGCGGACAGCGTCGAGACGGTCACCCGGACCCCCTGCGGCGAGGTCATCCGGAACCGCGCCCCCGGGGCCACGGCCCACCCCGAGTGCAGCAGCCTGGCCACCGCCCCGGTCTCGTCGCTCACGGGCACCCACACGTTCATCCCGGTCCGCCCGTACGCCGTGATCCCCCGTTCCCCCAGCGCCCGCACGAGCGCGTCCCGGCGCTCCCCGTAGGAGCGGGAAACCACCACGGTGTCGACGGCGCCCGTCTCCCACAGGTGCGCCACGGTCCACTGCAGCAGACCGCTGACCCATCCGGGGCCCAGCCGTTGGCGCCCGGTCACCCGGTCCACGGTGAGGCCGTCGCCGGTGAGCACGGCGAGCCGCAGATCGGGTCCGTACGCCTTGGAGACGGACCGCACGAAGGCCCAGCGCTCCGTCACGCCCGCGAGGGGGTGCACGGGCAGGTCGACGATGGCATGGCCGTGGTCGTCCTCGATCAGGAGCACCTCGGGGTGGCCGGCGAGCACGGACCGCAGCTCCGCGGCCCTCCGGCTGCCCACCGTCGCGCCGGTCGGGTTCTGCGCCCGGTCGGTGACCACCAGGGCTCTCGCGCCCGCCCGGAGGGCTCGCTCCACCTCATCCGGCAGCGGTCCCTCCTCGTCCAGGGCCACCGGGACGACGTGCATCCCGAGCGCCGGGACGAGGTCGAGCAGGGCGCCCCACCCGGGGTCCTCGACGGCCACGGCGTCACCGGGCTTGAGGTGCGCGGTGAGCACACGCTCGATCGCGTCGAGGGATCCGGAGGTGACCGCGACCGGACCCGCGGGCACGCCGTCGGCGTCCAGCCCGGAGCGTGCGAGCTCCGCGAGCCGGGGGGCCACGGCCGCGTCCCCGTAGAGGCGGGGTTCCGTGGCGTACGCCTCGGCGGCCGCCACCAGCGCCTCCCCGAGGGCCGGCAGCAGGGCGCGATCAGGGTTGCCGTCGCCCAGGTCACGCACGCCCGGAGGCGCGTCCACCCGGAGCGAGCCACGCGCGGTGCTCGCGGGCCGCGGCCGGACCCGGCTCCCCCGCCGTCCCGCCGTCTCGATCACTCCGCGCTCACGGAGGGTCCGGTAGGCCGCGGCCACCGTATTCGGATTGACGCCCAGCGCAGTCGCCAACTCCCGCATGGGCGGCAGCACATGACCCGGCGCGAGATCGCCCGATGCGACACCTCGCTCCACACTCGCGGCGATCTCGGATGCACGCCGCCCACCGATCCGATACTCTCCTAGCACAAACATGATTATGCACTAGTGCAATGGAGTACGCAATGCCGGACACCGTCACGACCGACAGCACCGGCCTCCCCGAGGCCGCCGCCTACGAGCCGACGGAGCGCACGGTCCCGACGCGTGCGAAGGAACGTGCCTCGTACGACGAAGCCACGGTCCACTCGATACTCGACGCGGCCTACCTCTGTCATCTGGGCTTCGTCCGTGACGGCGCGCCGGTCGTCCTCCCGACGCTCTTCGGCCGCGTCGGCCGGCGGCTGTACGTGCACGGCTCGACCGGATCGCGCCCGCTGCGCGCCACGCGCGCGGCGGATCCGGGACTCTCCGTCTGCCTGACGGTGACGCATGTGGACGGCCTGGTGCTGGCCCGTTCCGCCTTCCACCACTCGATGAACTACCGCTCCGTGGTGGTCCACGGCACCGCCCGGACGGTGACCGATCCGGAGGAGCGCCGCATCGCGCTCGACGCGATCGTCGACCAGGTCGTACCGGGCAGGTCGAAGGACTCCCGGCCCGCCGACGCGAAGGAGCTCGCCGCGACCGCGGTGATCCGCCTGGACCTCGACGAGGTCTCCGCCAAGATCCGTACCGGCGGCCCGAACGACGACCCCGACGACCTCTCGCTGCCGTACTGGGCGGGCGTGGTCCCGGTGACGCGCGGATACGCGGCGCCGGTGCCGTCCGACGACCTGGACCCCTCGATCCAGGTGCCGGACTACCTCACCGCGCTCTGACGCAGCCTCGGTGGGTCAGGCCGCCACGGCTGCCCGGCGGCGGGCGACCGCCGCGCCGCGCGTCTCGGCCAGCGCCAGGCCCGCCACGGCGGTCAGCAGGAGCAGCGTGCCGATGACCGTGGCCGCGGTGAGCCGCTCCCGCAGGACGGTCACCGCGATGACCGCGGCGCTCACCGGTTCGAGGAGCATGATCACGGACACGGTCGCCGAGCGGACCACCGCGGCGCCCGCGAAGTACAGCGCGTAGGCGAGCGCGGTCGGCACCGCCGCCACATAGACGAGCAGCCACAGCACGTGGCCCGTCTCGACGGTGTGCGGTACGAGGCCCTCGGCCGCCGCCATGGGCAGCAGCCCGAGGGCGCCGATGCCGAAGGCCCACGCGCTGGTGGAGAGGGAGTCGCCGGCCGCGCCGTCCCGGCCGAGCCACCGGGTCAGCAGCGTGATCGCCGCGTACCCCGCGGCGGACAGCAGGGCCAGCAGCAGTCCGGTGGGCCGCACTTCGGCCGGTTCACCGCCGAGCACCAGCACGGCGAGGCCGACGAGCGCGCCGGTTACGGCGGCGAGCCCGCCCCTGCCCAGCCGCTCGCCCATGGTCAGCCGCGCGCCGACCGCGATGAGGACGGGCCCCGCGCCCAGGGTGACCACGGTGCCGACGGCGAGTCCGGTCGCCTCGACCGCCGCGAAGTACGCGCTCTGGAACACGGTGAGACCGATGCCGGTCCCCAGGATGCGCAGCAGCCGGCGACGGCGCGGCTCGGTGGGGGTGCGGGGGCGCCGGGGGCGCAGCGCGAGCGCCCCGGCCAGCAGGACGAGGCCACCGGCACAGCGCCAGAACGACAGGGCGAGAGGCCCGAGATCGCTGATCCGGAAGAGCAGGGAGGCGGCGGCGCCCGCCGTACCCCAGGCAAGGCCCGCGACGACGAGGTAGACGAGGCTCCGCCCGACGGGCAGGCCGGAAACAGGGTGGGACACGTGACTCTCCAGAAGAAGGGGGTGGTGGTCGCTCGGCTCCGCGCGCGGGCAGCGACGAACCGCTCGGGGCGTACCCGAGCCCGGTCTTCGTCCGGAGTGGCCGCCTCGCGCTAGGCGGCGGGAGGCGGAAGTACGGTCTGCGGCATGATCGACACCTTACGGTGAGGCCGGAGGCCGGAACAACTCGCCTCCGGTGGCGGTCGCATCGTGTGCCTCCGCGGCCGGCGCACCCGGGCCAGAAGCCACCGGACCCGACGGCGGCTTGGGCGCGGACGACTGCGCGATCAGGGCGCCGAGCAGCACCACCCCGCCACCCACGAGCTGCGGCGGCGAGAGGTGCTCGCCCAGCAGCACCCAGGCGAGCACGGTCGCGATGACCGCCTCGAGACAGGCGACGACGCCCGCGACCGCGGGCGAGAGCAGCCGTACCGACACCACACCGGTGGCGTAGGCGAGCACGGTCGCGATCAGCACGATCCAGCCGAGCAGCAGCCAGGCGGGGACGTCGTGCCCGTCCATCTCCGCGCTCCCGCCGAGGACCGCCCAGTCCATGGCCCAGGGGCCGGCCACCACGGTGAGTACGGCCGCTCCCGCCAGCAGTCCGTACGCGATCACGCCCACGGGGTGCGGAGGTTCGGCGTCCGCCGTGTGCCCGTGGCCGGAGCCCTGGTCCGACAGGACGAAGTAGCCGACCTGGCAGCACGCCGCGCCGAGGGCGAGGAGCAGCCCGATCACGTCGAAGCTCAGTCCGGCCCACACCTCGACGACGCAGGCGAGTCCGCCGACCGCCAGCACGACACCGGCCGCGGCGGCGCGGGTGACGGGCCTGCGCTGCACAAACCGCACCCAGCCGAGGACGAGTGCGGGCGCGAAGTACTCGATGAGGAGCGCGACCCCGACCGGGATGCGCGAGAGCGAGGCGAAGTAGAAGGCCTGCACCCCGGCCACGGCGAAGAGCCCGAACCCGGCCAGCAGGACGGGCCGTTCCCGTACCAGGTTCCGGTGCCGCCAGGCGACCGGCAGCATGACGAGCGCGGCGCCGGTCACCCGCAGCCACACCACGTGCAGCGGGTCGAGCCCCGCCTCGATCAGCGGCTTGGCCGCCACCCCTGAACCGCCGAATGCGAAGGCCGAGGCAAGGGCCAGGCCCAGACCGGCACTTCTCCCCTGAGTCGCGTGCATCGGCACATCATGGCAGCAGGCGTCAGCAGCGTCACCCCCGTCACACCTGTCCGCCGCGTGTTCATGATCACCCCTGGGGGTCCTCCATGGCCGCCCGGTCCGCGGCGCGGCCGTGAAGCGCCTCGACGGCGACCCCGGCCCGCTCCAGCACCTCGACGGCACGGCACCGGGGATCCGCGACCAGCGCCACCAGCAGGTCGAGGCCGTCGGCGTGGAGCTCCCCGCGCAGGAGCGCACGGTGGGCGGCGCGGTCCATGGCCGCTGCCGCCGAGGGCGACCACCCTTCGCCCGCGGGCTCCCGTACGGCGGGGAACGCTCCCGAGTCCTCCTGCGTCCCCTGCCAGCGGAGGCCGTATCCGATGCTCCGCTGTACGAGGTATCCGAGCACCCTGGCCAGCTGCGGCCCGCCGTCGAAGGCGTCCCGGACCTCCGGGTCGGACTCGACGAGGGAGTGCAGGAGGTGGGCCGTGTCGACATGACGGTCGCCGTCGCGCACCGCCCGCCTGCGCGCGCCCGTCACCACTCCGGTCATCGCGGGGCTCAGCCCGGCACCGGCCCACGGGTGGTTCGGTGCGGCCTGTCCGGGGATCCCTGACGTACGGATGTGCACCTCTCCACCCCATCAGTCCCGGGAGGCGAGGACATCCCCGGCACGACCCATCCGCCATCCCGCGAAAGTCGGGGGCCGGCGGGAGCTTCCTCATCCTTGGGGATGAGATCGCGCCAGGACGGCACCGCGCCGATCGCCGGCGGAGTGCACGGCGAAAAGAAGAAGGGCCCCACGAGGGGGCCCTTCTCCGCCTGCGTGTGCAGCACGGCTCAGTGCTCGTCGGCGAGGATCAGGTACAGCTTCTTACGGGCGTCGTTGATCACCGTGAGGGCCTTCTCCCGCTGGTCGGCCGAACCGGTCTTCCAGACCTGGCCGAACGCCTCCATCAGACCGAAACCGGCCTGCCGGATCTCGTTCACGCCCTCCCAGTCGACACCGCGCCCCGCCTCTTCCCAGGGAGCCTCGGGGCCGGATTCGGCCTCGCTGCGCCCCAGGTCGGTGAGGGTGAAGAGCTTCTTGCCACCCTCACTGGCGCTGCTGATCAGCCCCTCGTCCTCCAGCAGCTGGAGGGTGGGGTACACCGAGCCGGGGCTGGGCTTCCAGGCCCCTCCACTGCGCTCGCCGATCTCCTGGATCATCTCGTAACCGTGCATCGAGCGGTCCTTGAGCAGCGCGAGGATGGACGCGCGTACGTCGCCGCGCCTGGCCCTCCCCCGGCCGCCTCCCCGGCCACCGCGTCCGCCGCCGAAGGGTCCGCCGCCGAAGGGCGGTCCGAACGGACCGAACGCGGCGCGGCCGCCTCCGAAGTCTCCCCTGCCGGCGCCTCGGCGCCCGGGGCCGTATCCGTGGTCGTCTCCATGTGAACGCATGACTGCGCTCCTCTCATCATTGTGGTCACGCGACTCTTCTTTGAACGGTCGCGATGCCTCAACGATATATCGGAAGCTATCGGATGACAAGCCCCTGATGAACTGCCAGCGGGCCGCGCATCCGCGATTGGCCTTGGACCCCACGGAACGGCCCCGCCTACCGTCGGCTGCATGAAGATCCGCATCGTCGACGC
Source organism: Streptomyces sp. NPDC102451 (assembly GCF_044765485.1). NCBI lineage: Bacteria > Bacillati > Actinomycetota > Actinomycetes > Kitasatosporales > Streptomycetaceae > Streptomyces > Streptomyces sp. NPDC102451. The sequence continues at coordinate 219,135 of NZ_JBIWKD010000011.1, forward strand.
GTTCACCGACCGCCCCTTCGCCGGCAACCCCGCCGGAGTCGTGATCCTGGACTCCGGGGCCTTCCCCGCAGCGGACCACCTCCAGCGCATCGCCTCCGAGGTCAACCTCTCGGAGACGGCCTTCGCGCACCCCCTGCCGCCGGGCGGTGAGGCCGACTGGGCGCTGCGCTGGTTCACCCCCGTCACCGAGGTCGATCTCTGCGGGCACGCGACACTGGCCACCGCCCATGTGCTGCACACGACGGGGGTCGCGAGCGGCACGGTGCGCCACACCACCCGCTCCGGCATCCTGCGCACCACCGCCCACGAGGACGGCTCCCTGACGCTGGACTTCCCGACAGCACCGCTGACGCCCGCGACGGCTCCGCCCGGGCTCGGTGACGCGCTCGGCGCGTCACCTGTCTCCGTTCATGACACGGGGGAGCACGTCGGCGACCTCCTTGTGGAGCTGGCCGACGAAGCGGCCGTACGGGCTCTGAGGCCGGACTTCCCGGCACTCGCCTCCCGCTCCCGGCGGGGTGTCATCGCCACGGCGGCGGCCGAGGACCCCGCGGGCGGATACGACTTCGTCTCGCGCGGCTTCTTCCCCGCGGTCGGCATCGACGAGGACCCGGTGACCGGCAGCGCCCACACCGCCCTGGCGCCGTTCTGGTCGGCCAGGTTCGGCCGCGACGACCTCGTCGGCCTCCAGGCCTCAGCCCGCCCGGGCCTGGTCCGCACCTCGCTGCGCGGTGAGCGCACGCTGCTGACCGGCGGCGCCGTCACGGTGATCGACGGGGAGCTGCTCGCCGGACTCTGAGCGCTGGGGGGGGCCGGGCCGGCCGCTCACGGGGCGGGATCGGCTCACGAGGCCACTCAGGGAGTGGGCAGCCAGCCCACCTTCCCCGCGAGCAGCGCGTAACCCACGAACGCCCCGATGTCGAGCAGGGCGTGCGCGACGACCAGCGGCCCGACCCGCCCCCATCGCCTGTACAGCAGCACGAAGACGACGCCCATGACCATGTTCCCGACGAAACCGCCGATCCCCTGGTACAGGTGGTAGGAGCCGCGCAGCACGGAACTCGCCACCAGGGCGGCCATCGGCGTCCATCCCAGCTGCCCCAGCCGGCGCAGCAGATAGCCGACGACGATGACCTCCTCCACGAGGGAGTTCTGCACCGCGGAGAGGATCAGTACGGGGAACTTCCACCACACCTCGGGCAGCGACTCCGGGACCACCGTGAGGTTGAACCCCGCGGCCCGGGCCACCAGGTAGAACGCCAGCCCCGCGCTGCCGATCCCCGCCGCGACCAGTGCGCCCCGGCCCAGGTCCGTCCCGGGCCTGGTGCGGTCGAGGCCGAGGGTCCGCAGACCGGCCTTCTCCCGGATCAGCAGATGGGCCACCAGCGCGACCGGCACCAGGGCCGAGGCGATGCCGAACAGCTGCCAGGCCAGGTCCAGCCACGGCCGCCCGGGGGCGTACGACCCGTTCAGCGTCGCCGCCTGGTCCTTGAGGCCCCCCGGCTTCGTCAGCGACCCGATGAAGCTGATCAGGGCGGAGACCCCACTGGCCCCGAGTGAGAGAGCCAGCACGAGCAGGGTTTCCGACCCGAGGATCCGCCGGGACACCCCCTCGTGAGGAATGGATTCAGCCACGCGCCCCGCCTCCACCTGTACTCCTGCCGTCAGCCGTACGTCGTCATAGCTTGCCCGACGGGGCCGGGGCGGCGGGACACCGGGAGGCGTCCTCCTCAGGGGGCGGGAAAGCCGATGGGCCAGGTGTGCACGGGCTCACCCACCTGCATCAGCTCCCCGTAGCGCCGGGTCGTCGCCGCGAGCGCACCCTCCCGTTCGAGGCCCGCCTCCAGGGCGCGGTGGTACGTGTCGACCTGCCAGGACGCTCCGTTGGCGCGGAGCCTGCAGCGCTCCTCGATGACGCCGAGGTAGCGGTCGCGGTCCGAGGGCTCGATGTTCCAGGCGTCGAGCCCGGCGGCCGCGAGCGGCAGCAGTTCGTCCCGTACGAGCTTGACGGCGGGCACCTTCGCCACGCCCCCGGAGCGTCCGGGGCGTGGCCAGAGCAGCTCGGCGTCGATCCCGTGGCGGCAGGCGGCGTCGAAGTTCTCGGCCGCCGCTTCGAAGGGCAGCTTGCTCCACACCGGCCGGGACTCGTCGGCGAGCGCGCGCACCAGTCCGTAGTAGAAGGCCGCGTTGGCGATCACATCGATGACCGTGGGGCCGGCGGGCAGGACCCGGTTCTCCACCCTGAGATGGGGCACGCCGTCGGCCAGCCCGTACACCGGGCGGTTCCACCGGTAGACCGTGCCGTTGTGCAGGACGAGTTCGGCCAGGTTCGGCACGCCCCCCGCATCGAGGACCCGCAGCGGATCCTCCTCGTCGCAGATCGGCAGCAGCGGTGGGTAGTAGCGCACGTTCTCCTCGAAGAGTTCGTACGCCGAACCGATCCAGCGCTCCCCGAACCAGGTCCTGGGGCGCACCCCCTGATTCCGGAGTTCGGGCGGCCGCACGTCCGTGGCCTGCTGGAACAGCGGGGGCCTCGACTCGCGCCACAGCTCCTTGCCGAACAGGAAGGGCGAGTTGGCCCCGAGGGCGATCTGCACGGAGGCGATGGCCTGGGCCGCGTTCCAGACGTCCGAGAATCGGTCCGGCGTCACCTGCAGGTGCAACTGGACCGATGTGCAGGCCGATTCGGGGGCGATCGAGGCAGAGGTCGAGACCAATCGCTCGACGCCCTCGATATCGAGGACGAATTCCTCGCCGCGCGCTGCCGCCATTTGGTCGTTCAGGAGCGTGTAGCGGTCGACGTCGGACAGGTTCGCCGAAACCACGTCGTCCCGGCCGAGGGTCGGCAGGATGCCGATCATCACGATCCCGGCGTCGACCTCCGCGGCCTTCCGGTGCGCATAGGCGAGCCCCGTACGCAACTCCTCGGCCAGCTGATCGAAAACCCGGCCGCTCAGCCGGTGGGGAAGAATGTTTACTTCCAGGTTGAACATCCCCAGTTCCGTCTGAAAATCCCGGCTGGCGATGCGCTGGAGCACCTCCGCATTCCGCATCCTCGGCATGCCGTCCGCCCCGGCGAGATTCAGCTCGATCTCCAGCCCCATGAGATTCCTGGGGCGATCGAACCTCCGCTCCGACAGGAGCCTCTCCAGTCCCGCCAGGCACTGGGTGAGCTTCTCGCGGTACGCCTGCCGATCGGACGCGGCAAAGGCACCCGCCACGACCTTCTCGCCCATCGAAGGGTCCCTCCTCGAGTGGGCGGCCCGCGGCACAGGCCGCTCGTATCACGATCGATAATGCCCCGCCGAGATGATCCGTAACGCCCACACGGCCGACGGGCACCCAGTAGTCTGGTGACTGAAGCCGGAGGCACATTCCGAAGGCATGGGGCATATGCAGTTTGCCCGGTTGACCTGCACGGTGGAAACACGGATGAGTTTCAGCCTACCGCCGCATCGGGAAAACACCTGGCAGTGCGGGTGGGAAGCAGTCCGAATCCACAGAAACCGCACAATACAAAGGCCGAGATCCCCCTTGCGCGCAATATGCGGGACGGGTAGCCGAAACACCGTGTGAACATTTGTCGTATAAACTCTGCGGACGAGGCAGAGAGTTGACGCACCGGCCCGTCCGCCCGTCACCGGCCTTCCTCTGGCCCGCACGCCGACAGCGCCGTCTGCACCCGCCCACGCTCCACCGTGTCTCCGAAGTGAGAGGCGACCCACTATGCCGCTGCATGTTTCCCCGGCCCCAGCGCCAGCCCTGCGCAGCGTTCTCGCGGCACTCGGTTCTCCCACCGCAGTCCGCGAGGCCCATACGCCCGCTCTCCGGTCCGTCCAGGGATCTCTGAGCCCCGAACTCCCGCTCCCGGTCCACGTACTGGACCGGATCGTGCCGAACGACGCCGCACCGCGCACCCGTCTCGCCGGCTGGCGCTTCCTGATCCGCAGCGGTGAGCGCGCCGTCGCCGCCGCGGACACCATGCTCACCGCCGACGGCTGGACCTTCTCGCACTTCTTCGAGGGGCCGTACATCGTCTCCACGGAACTCGCCGTACGACAGGCGGAGTCGACGACGACGCACTACCAGCCGCGTCTGCTGTCGGTACCTGAGCTGTACATGTTCACGCTGTGGCTGCACCACGACATCGAGGCCGACGCGGGCGGCGGCGCACTCGCCCCGACCGATGTGCTGGTGCCGCTGGCACCCGCTCCGCCGGGCATCACGGCCCACCGTCCGCACCGGGTCGCGGATCTGCTCCCGGTCATGACACTGCGTGTCACCCCGGCGCCCCTCCCGGACCTTCCGGAACTCCCCGGCCTCCTCGGGTCGCCCGCCTGACACCCTCTCCGCACACGCGCCCCTGCCGAGCTGCTCGGCGGGGGCGCGCCCGTACCCGTCCGGACTAGTCCGGTCAGGTCACCCCGAACCATCCGAACGGACAGCCCAGTTGGATCGAACCGTCCGGCCGGGTGACGCGTCATGGGAGGAGAACAGCAGCTGCCGCGAAATCCCTGCGGAGAGACGCCCGTAGGGCAACACTGGGACCGGACCGACTTGATACGGGGGCGGCCATGAACACCTCGTCCAGCCGCAGGACACTCGAATCGACGCAGCGAAAGAACCCACCCATGTGCCAGCACCAGCCACCCTGCCCGACCGCCGACTCCAACGACCGGGAAGCCGCACGCCTGACGGCCCACCACCCGGAACAGGGCTGGAGCCTGTTGTGCAACGGCGTCCTGCTCTTCGAGGACACCGGTGAGCTGCTCCCGGACGGGCAGATCATCGCCCCGCACCGTCCACTCAGGAGCGGCCAGGTGATGAAGGCCGCCTGACCGCGGCGTACGGAACACGGGGGCCGGCCCGGAGAAGTCTCCGCACCGGCCCCGACGCGTGTCCGCGTGCCTACTGGTCGTACGCGTCCAGCGGCGGGCAGGAGCAGACCAGGTTGCGGTCACCGAACGCACCGTCGATCCGGCGCACCGGCGGCCAGTACTTGTCGGAAGGCGTCACACCGGCCGGGAAGACCGCCTCTTCACGGGTGTAGCCGTGGTTCCACTCGCCACCGAGCGCCGCGGCCGTGTGCGGGGCGTTGCGCAGCGGGTTGTCGTCCGCGCTCCACTCACCGGAGGCGACCTTGTCGATCTCGCCGCGGATGGCGATCATCGTGTCGCAGAACCGGTCGAGCTCGGCCAGGTCCTCGCTCTCCGTCGGCTCGATCATGAGCGTCCCGGCCACCGGGAAGGACATGGTCGGCGAGTGGAAGCCGTAGTCGATCAGCCGCTTGGCGATGTCGTCGATGCTGACGCCGGTCGCCTTGGAGATCGGCCGCAGGTCCACGATGCACTCGTGCGCGACCAGACCGGCCGGGCCGTTGTAGAGGACCGGGAAGTGCGGTTCGAGGCGCTTGGCGATGTAGTTGGCCGCGAGTACGGCGACCTGCGTCGCACGCTTCAGGCCCTCGCCCCCCATGAGACGTACGTACGCCCATGAGATCGGCAGGATGCCGGCGGAGCCCCAGGGAGCGGCCGAGATCGGGCCGACACCGGTCTCCGGGCCGGCCGCGGGCTGGAGGGGGTGGTTGGGGAGGTACGGCGCCAGGTGGGCGCGCACCCCGACCGGTCCCACACCGGGGCCGCCGCCACCGTGCGGGATGCAGAAGGTCTTGTGCAGGTTCAGGTGGGAGACGTCGCCGCCGAAGTGGCCGGGCTTGGCGAGACCGACCAGCGCGTTGAGGTTGGCGCCGTCCACGTAGACCTGGCCGCCGGCGTCGTGCACCTCGCCGCAGATGTCGGCGACGTGCTCCTCGAAGACGCCGTGCGTGGAGGGGTAGGTGATCATGAGGACGGCGAGCTCGTCGCGGTGGGCCGCGATCTTGGCCCGGAGATCCTCTATGTCGACCTCGCCGTCGTCGGCGGTCTTCACCACGACGACCTTCATGCCGGCCATCACGGCGCTCGCGGCGTTGGTGCCGTGCGCGGACGACGGGATCAGGCAGACGGTGCGCTGGTCGTCGCCGTTGGCCCGGTGGTACGCCCGTACGGCCAGCAGGCCGGCGAACTCGCCCTGGGAGCCGGCGTTGGGCTGGATGGACACGGCGTCGTAGCCGGTGACCTCGGCGAGGCGCTCCTCCAGCTCACGGATGAGGGTGAGGAAGCCCTGCGCCTGCTCGGCCGGCGCGAAGGGGTGCAGCGCGCCGAACTCGGGCCAGGTGATCGCCTCCATCTCGGCGGTCGCGTTGAGCTTCATGGTGCAGGAGCCGAGCGGGATCATGCCGCGGTCCAACGCATAGTCGCGGTCGGCGAGCTTGCGCAGGTAGCGCAGCATCGCGGTCTCGGAGCGGTGCTGGTGGAAGACCGGGTGCGTGAGGACGGTGTCGCTGCGGAGGAGTCCCCCGGGCAGTGCGTCGGCCGTGTCGGCGTCCAGGGCGTCGATGTCGCCGCCGGCCCCGAAGGCCGCCCAGACGGCGGCGATCCGGGTGCGGGTGGTCGTCTCGTCGCAGGCGACGGAGACATGGTCGGCGTCGACGAGACGGAGGTTCACACCGCGCTCACGTGCGGCGGCGACCACGTCGGCGGCACCGCCCGGAACACGGACGGTCAGGGTGTCGAAGTACGCGTCGTGCACGACCTCGGTACCCGCGGCCCGCAGCCCCTCGGCCAGGATGGCGGCGTACCGGTGGGTGCGCCGGGCGATCGTCCGCAGCCCCTCGGGGCCGTGGTAGACGGCGTACATGCCGGCCATGACGGCGAGCAGCACCTGGGCGGTGCAGATGTTGCTGGTGGCCTTCTCGCGGCGGATGTGCTGCTCGCGGGTCTGCAGGGCCAGCCGGTAGGCCTTGTCGCCGTCCGCGTCGACGGAGACTCCGACGAGGCGGCCGGGCAGGCTGCGGGCGAACTTCTCGCGTACGGCCATGAAGCCGGCGTGCGGTCCGCCGAAGCCCATCGGGACTCCGAAGCGCTGGGTGGTGCCCACGGCGATGTCCGCGCCCAGCTCGCCGGGCGAGGTGAGCAGCGTCAGGGCCAGCAGGTCGGCGGCGACGGACACGATGGCGCCCAGTTCGTGCGCCTGCTCGATGACGGGCTTGATGTCGCGCACGGCGCCGGAGGCGCCCGGGTACTGGAGCAGCACACCGAAGACACCGCGTCCGGCGATCTCCGCGGGGATGCCGTCGGTGAGGTCGGCGACGACGACCTCGACACCGGTCGGCTCGGCGCGGGTCTCGATCACCGCGACGGTCTGCGGCAGGGTGTCGGCGTCGACCAGGAAGACGCCGCCCTTGACCTTGCCGACCCGCCGTGCGAGCGCCATGGCCTCGGCGGCGGCCGTGCCCTCGTCGAGGAGCGAGGCGCCCGAGGTCGGCAGGCCGGTGAGGTCGGCGACCATCGTCTGGAAGTTCAGGAGGGCCTCGAGCCGCCCCTGGGAGATCTCGGGCTGGTACGGCGTGTAGGCCGTGTACCAGGCGGGGTTCTCCATGACGTTGCGCAGGATCACCGGAGGGGTGAACGTGCCGTAGTAGCCGAGCCCGATCATCGGTGCGAGCACCTGGTTACGGTCGGCGAGGCTGCGCAGCTCGGCCAGGACCTCCGCCTCGGTGCGGGCCTCGGGGAGGTTCAGCGCCTCGGCACTCCTGATCACGTCGGGCACCGCGGCGGCGGTGAGCTCGTCGAGGGAGCCGTAGCCGACCTGGGCGAGCATCTTCGCCTGGGCCCCGGCATCGGGACCGATGTGGCGCTGCTCGAACGGAATGCCCTGCTCCAGCTGGGAGAGCGGAGTGCGACGGGGGGTCATGGTGGAGGCCTCCTGGTCTGTGACGACCTGCGAGGGGCGCCACGGCGTGGCTGCCCGAACGGCCTCCCCATCTGTCATCTCGACCTGAGAGCTTCACCGGGACGCCCTGGGGCGTACCGGCTTTCACCGTCGGTGAGGGTGGTACCCGCCGCGGCATGTGCCGCACGGATCCGCCCTGCTTTCCAGAGTGACCTCGTCCGTGCGGTACGGGGGCCTGAGAGATTCCGGGGAGGAGTTGCTCCTTCGGCGCCTCCGGATCGCTCCGGAGGACTCTCCCGCACAGGGTCAGCAGCCGTGTCCCAGCCTACCAGCGGGGTCGGGGCGGGCCGTCTCGAGTGGCCGACTGCCCGGATCTGGCCTTTCGTAGAGCCTGTGGAGCAGCCGCGACCACCTGATGCCGTCGTGACCAGTGGGAGGCACCGTGCAGACCGACATCGATCCGCGCAGCCTGATCGGCCGCAAGGCCTTCGACCGTCAAGGTGCCAAGATCGGAACGGTGGACGAGGTCTATCTCGACGACGCCACCGGGGTCCCCGAGTGGGCCGCCGTACGCACCGGTCTCTTCACCAGGGACGCCTTCGTCCCGCTGGAGCCGAGCGAGGTCGTCGACGGCGCGCTCGTGATCCCCTTCGAGCGGGCCCTGATCAAGGACGCGCCGGACTTCGGCGTGGGCCGCCATCTCTCTCCCGAGCAGGAACTGCAGCTCTACCGCCATTACGGACTGGACGCCTCCCCCTCTCCCGGCCCGGCTCCCGACAGGGACTTCGGCAGGCTCGCCGGCCACGAGGAGTAGTCCACCGGGTCCCGCACCAGGCGCAGCGGCTCGGCAGGCCGCAGCTGCGGATCGTCGACACGGAAGGTGCGCACCCGGCCGGGCGGCGTCCACGGTTCCTCGAAGCGCACGGTGACCCGGCCGACACCGCTGCCCTGCACCCAGCCGTGGCCGTGGACCTCGTGGCGTACGTCGTGTCCGGCCGGCCAGCGCCGCGAGGCCAGTTGCTCCTCGCTGTCCCGGGCGTCCTCCCCGGCCTGCTCGTCCACGGTGCGCTCCTGCTGCTCGTCCGGGGCCGCGGGGCCGGGCGATTCCCCGGCAGCGTGCTCCGCGGCGGCGTGCTCCGCCGCATCGGCGGCCTGCGCGAAGAGATCCTCCTGTGTGAAGTCCGCCAGCCCCGTGACACCGACTCCGAGCAGCCGGACCCCGCCGGTCGTGTCCACGGCCTCCAGAAGCCGCGCAGCGGCCTCCCTGACCACCGTGGGGTCGTCGGTGGGGCCGCGCAGCGTCTCGGACCTGGTGAGCGTCGAGAAGTCGTAGCGGCGCACCTTGAGGACGACGGTCCGCCCGGACCGGCCGGCACCCCGCAGCCGCTGCACGCACCGGTCCGCGAGCCGCTCCACCTCCGCCCTGACGCGCACCCGGTCGTGCAGGTCCACGTCGAAGGTGTCCTCGACCGACACGGACTTGGCGTCCCTCTCGGCGACGACGGGGCGGTCGTCGAAGCCCTGCGCCATGCGGTGGAGCGCGACGCCGTGCGCCTTGCCCAGCAGCCGCACGAGCTCCGCCTCGCCCGCCTCCGCGAGGTGACTGACGAGGGTCATGCCGGCCCGCCGGAGATGGTCGCCGGTCGCGGGCCCCACTCCCGGGAGGATGCGCACGGACATGGGGGCCAGGAGCTCACGCTCGGTGCCGGGCTCGATCAGCAGCAGACCGTCCGGTTTCGCCTCCTCGGAGGCGATCTTGGCCAGCATCTTGGAACCGGCGAGACCGACGGAACCGCTGAGTCCGGTGACGCCTCTGATGACCGTGCGCAGCTGCCCGCCGATCGCGCGCGCGGACGCCGAGTCGTCGGCGACGCCGCCGGCTTCCAGGTCGACGAAGGCCTCGTCGAGGCTGAGCGGCTCGACGAGTGGTGACAGCCGTCCGAGCAGCTCCATCACCTGGTCGCTCACCGTCCGGTAGAGCGCGAAGCGCGGGACGAGATACGCCGCGTTGGGCGCGAGCCGCCGCGCCTGTGCCATCGGCATCGCCGAATGCACTCCGAGACGCCGCGCCTCGTACGACGCGGTGGCGACCACGCCGCGCATCCCCAGCCCGCCGACCACCACCGGTTTGCCGCGCAGGCTCGGCTTCGCCGCCTGCTCCGCAGAGGCGTAGAAGGCATCCATGTCCAGATGCAGGATGGTGGGCGCGGCTCTCACAAGGACCGATGCTGCCCTACGCCACTGACAACCGCCCCGCCCCGCGCACGCGTCGCGCCGTACCCCGGTGACTCAGCCCGCGCGATTACGCCGCCGCGCCAGTTCGTCGGCGGGGTTGTGACCGATCAGGGTCTCCCCGGTGTCGACACGCTCTCCGTGGAGCTGGGAGAGCGCCGCGTCGACGTCCCGCCACACGACACCGACGGCGATCCCGAAGACGCCCTGGCCGCCCTGGAGCAGATTCACGACCTCGTCGGGCGAGGAGCACTCGTAGACCGTCGCCCCGTCACTCATCAGGGTCATCCGCTCCAGATCCGTGAATCCGCGGGCTCTGAGGTGCTGCACGGTGGTCCGGATGTTCTGCAGAGCGACACCCGTGTCCAGGAACCGCTTGACGATCTTGAGGAGGACCACGTCACGGAAACTGTAGAGACGCTGTGTCCCCGACCCGTACGCCGGACGTACGCTCGGCTCCACGAGTCCCGTACGCGCCCAGTAGTCGAGCTGTCGGTAGGTGATCCCGGCCGCTGCGCACGCCGTCGGCCCCCGATAGCCGATGTCCCCTGCCACTGCCACACCGTCCGCTGCCACCACCGCCGGCTGAACCGGCTGTCTGATGGAGTGGTCGGCCGCACTGCCGTGCTGCCGGTACGGCCCACCCGCAGCCGTACCGTCGCCGCTGCTTCTCACGCCGACCTCCGTCCTTGACCTGCCACCTCGAAGGTAGGCAGTCACCAGGGGTGCGTCAACGATCGCCACACTCGGCACGCCGAGTGATAATCACCCTGAGGGTGGTTTCCCGTGACTGATTTCCGGGAACGGCTTGTCGGATGCGCTGACACCGCCTCCGCGGACGGTCTACTGGCTGTTGGTCCCGAAGTCCTCCGGCGAGATCTGGTCGAGGAACTCGCGGAACTTCTCCACCTCGTCCTCCTGCTCGTCAGGGATGGCGATACCCGCGTCGTCCAGCACCCCGTCACTGCCGTAGATCGGCGTGCCGGTGCGCAGGGCGAGCGCTATGGCGTCGGACGGCCGCGCGCTCACCTCGACCCCGCTGGCAAAGACCAGCTCCGCGTAGAAGACCCCTTCCCGCAGGTCCGTGATGCGGACCTCGGTGAGCTCCTGGCCCACGGCCTCGAGCACATCCTTGAAGAGATCATGGGTCAGCGGCCTGGCCGGAGCCATGCCCTGCTGGGCGAAGGCGATCGCGGTCGCTTCCCCAGGGCCGATCCAAATAGGGAGGTACCGGTCGCCTCCCACTTCACGCAGGAGCACGATCGGTTGGTTGGAGGGCATTTCCACCCGGACACCCACAACGTCGAGCTCGTTCACACAGCAACCCTAGGACGTGCCCGCCATGTTTGGATAGTCGGGCTCCTCCGCCCTCAGTGGAAGCTTGCCTTCAGGGCGGTCTGCACGAGCGCGGCATGGAGCCTGACGGAGAGGTCCGCGAGCTCCTTCGCAGTGGCCTCCGCATGGGCTCTGGTCTGCGGATTCCGGTGCCGTCGCAGGGGTGCCACCACCTGCTCGACCAGCCCGGCCTCGCGTTCAGCGGCCGCTCTGACGGCCCGCAGGTGCCGAGGTTCCAGACCGAATCTGCCCAGATCCGCCACCAGCCGCGCCACGGTCACCGCCTCGGCGTCGTAGCTCCCGCCGGCGGCGGGCACGATCAGCCCGTACGCCTCCCACTCGTCGAGCTGCTCCTCGCTGGCCTCGGTGGCTGCCAGGAGCTCGGCGCGTCCGAGACGGGAGGCAGTGGCCTGCCCCAGGTCCTGGTCCCGCAGGGCGTCGGCAGGATCGCCCTGAGCGCCACCGGACGGCAGAGCCACCTGCTCGCCCCGCGCCAGGGCCTCCAGGTGCTCACGGATGACCTTGAGCGGCAGGTAGTGGTCCCGCTGCATGCGCAGCACCTGCGCCAGCCGCTCGACGTCGGCGGGGCTGAACTTCCGGTAGCCCGACGGCGTCCGCTGGGGCTCGATGAGCCCCTCCGTCTCCAGGAAGCGGATCTTGGAGATGGTGACTTCGGGAAACTCGTCGCGCAGCTGCAGAAGCACCGTGCCGATGCTCATCGCGCGCTCGCCCGCGGCGGCGGTGCCGTGGCCGGCACCGCCTGTCGGTGTTCGCAGCATGGGCCTTCCTGGGGGTGTCCCCCCGGACGGAGAAGTCCGGGGGAGGGTCACACGCCCCGCTGGCTCGCGTAGAAGACCAGCCGGTACTTTCCGATCTGGACTTCGTCGCCGTTGGTCAGCGCGACGGAATCGATGCGCTCGCGGTTGACGTAGGTGCCGTTGAGGCTGCCGACGTCGCCCACGGTGAAACTACCGTCCGGACTCCTGCGGAACTCCACATGACGCCGCGACACGGTCACGTCGTCGAGGAAGATGTCGCTCTGCGGGTGACGGCCGGCCGTCGTGAGGTCACCGTCGAGCAGGAAGCGGCTGCCGGAGTTCGGACCGCGTCGCACCACCAGCAGCGCGGAACCCGCAGGCAGGGCGTCGACCGCCGCCTGGGCCTCCGGCGAGAGCGAGGGAACGGCCGTCTGGCCCGTCGCCTCGGCCTCGTACGCCTCGATACCGGAGATCGAGATCGTCGAGGTCGTCTCGGAGGCGCGCTCGGGCACTCCGCCCCTCAGCGGCGCGCCGCAGTTGGAACAGAAACGGCTGGCCTCGGCGTTGCGATGCCCGCACCTCGTACAAACCGGCATGGACGAGCCCTCCGGAGCGGGGGTCGTTGGTTCCCCGAAACCTATGCGCCCTGCACCTCCGGGGTCAACGGACGACGCGCCGGACCCACCGGCGGCTCCCTCGACCTCGTCGCGGAAGAGCGGGCGCTCCGAGCCCTGCTCCTCGGCGCCCTGACGTGGAGCGCGGTGGCGGGCAGCGCTGTTGCTGTCCTCGCGGGCGCTCTTTCCGAACAACTTCGCAAACAACTTCACGGGCGTTTCCCCTTGACCGAAATAGACCCGCCCGTGGGGCAGGACGAACCCTGAATGAACACACCTGCCGACCCGGACATCTTCACAACGTCCGTATCCACCCGACAGTTTCCACCACGCGTCACCGATCCGTTGCGCCGACCCCCCGCAACCTGACGCCCGTCTCCTGAGAGCCCCGCGCGGCGCCCCCTCACCGGGACGACGACCGAGCGTAATCAGGCTGCTTCGCCGGTCGCAAGGCGTCCACGACGATGTCGTCGGCACGCGTCACCTCGGCCGTGGCCTGCTCCTTCTCGAGCGTCTGCACCACGCCACCGGGGATGTTCAGCGCCGGCTCCAGGTCCTGCGGCTTGCCGATGACCTTGAACTCGTACGGGGCCTCGATCTTCCGGCTGTCGACTCTCAACTCTCCCCCGTCGCCGGAGAAGTATGTGTTCGCCACCACCCGCACGCCGTTGATCTCGATGGCCTCGGCGCCCGCCGCGCGCAGCTCCTGGATGGTGTCGAGCAGCATGTCGGCCTCGACCGCGCCCGCCGGGTCACTGATGGTCAGAGTGATGCCGGGGCCGTGCGCGGCGACGGTGCCCGCCAGGATACCGAGCTGCCGCTCCTTCTCGAGCGTCTGCTTACGGGCCTCCTCCGCCTGGTCGGAGCTGTTCTCCAGCTCCGTGCGCTGGTCGTCGAGGCGCTGCTTCTCGTCCTCCAGGCGCTGAGTGCGGTTGTCGAGCTCGTCGAGGATGCGGACCAGGTCCTCCTGGCGGGCCCCGCGGAGGGCGCTGTTGTCGCTGTTCGACCTGACCTGGATCGCCAGGCCCAGACCGAGGACGAACAGCAGGAGCGCCACGATCAGTTGGGCCCTGCTCACCCTGGGCGGCCAGAGGCCCGCCAGCAGGCGCTGACGGCCGGAGACCTCCTCCTCGGACCTGGCCGGCGGGGGCGGCGCGGCATCGGGCACGGGCGCCTCGGCCGGGAGCGCACCGGAGTGACGACCGCTGCCGGGCCTCTGTTCGTTGCCCGGCTGCTGTGCGTCGCCCGGGTTCTGTTCGTCGTTCATCGGCCTCACGCCCGGAAGACGTGCCGGCGGATGGCCGCGGCGTTGGAGAAGATACGGATGCCGAGCACGACCACCACACCGGTGGAGAGCTGGGCCCCGACGCCCAGCTTGTCGCCGAGGAAGACGATCAGCGCGGCCACCACGACGTTCGACAGGAACGACACCACGAAGACCTTGTCCACGAAGATTCCGTCGAGCATGGCCCGCAGGCCGCCGAAGACGGCGTCGAGCGCGGCCACCACCGCGATCGGCAGATAGGGCTCGACCACCGCCGGCACTTCGGGCCGGACCAACAGTCCGACCACGACTCCCACGACGAGGCCCAGTACGGCGATCACGATGTGCCCTTCCCTGTGTCTGCCGCACCACTGCCCGTGTCTGCGGCCTGAGGCTCTGCTGTACGTACGATCAGGCTGGGCGCGGCCGGAAGGCGCACCTTCTCCTGCTCGGAGATGCTGGTGCGGATGTCGAAGCTCTCGTGCAGCGCCTGAAGATACTGGCCGTCCGCACTGTCCTGGAAGGCGTCGGCGAGCTTCTTGCCGTCCCCCACCGCCAGCACCGTGTACGGCGGCACGAGCGGCCTGTTGTCGACCAGTATGGCGTCACCCGCCGCGCGGATCGCCGAGAGGGCCGTCAGCCGCTGCCCGTTGATGGCGACCGCCTCGGCACCCGACTGCCACAGGCCGTTGACCACGCGCTGCATGTCCCGGTCGCGTACGCGGCCGGTGTCGGCGAAGCCGGTCGACTCACGGGGTCCGCCGCCGCCCTGGTCGGTGTCCTCGGCGTCGTCCACGACCAGCTTGATGCCGGGGCCTTCGACAGCGGTGGCCCCGGACAGCAGCGCCACCAGGCCGCCCTGGTCCCCGCCGTGCTCCTGGAGCGCCTTGCGCTGCCTCTCGCCGACGTCCTTGCGCAGCTTCTCGACGTCCGCCTCGAGCGTGTCCGCCGTGGAGGTCTCGGCGTTCACCCGATCGATGAGTTCCTCGCGCTCCTTGGCCACGACCGGAGCCGCGACCTGTGCCTCCGCGGCACCGAGCGTGACCACGAGGGCCGCCAGTACCAGGCCGGCGGCGAGGCCCAGCTTCGCCTTCAGCGTGCGCGGCATCCCGTCGCTGCCCTCGGCCCGGCGACGCGCCGAGGCCTCGGCGTACCCCTCGTCGAGGCTGTGTTCCATCACGGTGGTCAGCAGCGACATCGACGCGTCGGGGCGAGGACGCGGAGGGGCGCTACTCCGATCGGGGGGCGGCTGCGACATGCCGCACATCGTCGCACGTCATGCCTGCTGCCGCCGAATGGCCCCACCGATGGTCCGGAAGCCGCAGTACCCGGCTTCCGGACCGACGGCTCACCTGCTCAGTCGCCCGCGCTGTCCACGACCGCCGCCCATTCGTCGAGCAGCGCCTGGGCGGAGGCGTCGTCGGGGCCCTCGGCCCAGAGGTGCGTGACCGCTTCGGCGCGGTCGGGCAGCACCATCACCCAGCGGCCGTCCGTCTCGACCACGCGGACTCCGTCGGTGGTGTCCACACTGCGCTCCCCCGCGGCCTCCACGACCCGGCGCATGACGAGCCCCTTGACCGCCCACGGAGTGGCGAGGTCCCTGCGCAGCACATGGGCGCGCGGGATCCGGGCG
This sequence comes from Streptomyces sp. NPDC102451, assembly GCF_044765485.1. Lineage (NCBI taxonomy): Bacteria > Bacillati > Actinomycetota > Actinomycetes > Kitasatosporales > Streptomycetaceae > Streptomyces > Streptomyces sp. NPDC102451. The sequence goes on from NZ_JBIWKD010000011.1 coordinate 234,744, forward strand.
TCGATCTGGCTGAGGGTGAGCTGTGTCCTGGCCACCAGGCCGATGAGCCTGACGAAGGCCGCCGCACCGTCGAAGACGCTGCTGAACTCGGGGATGATGAACCCGCCGCGGCCGTCGCCACCGAAGATCGTGGTGTCCTCGCGGCCCACCCTGGTCAGGTCGTCGGGCGAGGTCGTCGTCCACTCCACCTGCGTGCCGTGGTACGCCGCCACCTGTTCGGCGACGCGGGTCGTCGTCACCGGCAGAGCGACCCTCCCGCTCCTCCGCTCCGCGGCCACGAGGTCCAGCATGACCAGCAGGGCCCGGTCGTCCTCGATGATGCGGCCCCGCTCGTCCACGAGCGACAGCCGTTCACCGACGGGATCGAACCGTACGCCGAAGGCGGCCTGTGCGGACGACACGATCTCGCCGAGGCGCACAAGGCCGGCCCGCCTGGACTCGGCGGACTCGGTGGGGCGGGACTCGTCGAGTCCCGGGTTGATCGTCAGCGCGTCGACGCCCAGGCGCCCGAGAAGGCTCGGCAGAACGAGCCCTGCACTGCCGTTGGAGGCGTCCACGACGACCTTGAGGCCCGCGTCTGCGATTCCACTCGTGTCGACGTTGCGGAGCAGGGAGCCGGTGTAGGAGTCGAAGACGCTCGACGGGAAGTGGAGGTCGCCGATCTCGCCGGGGAAGGCCCGGCGGAATTCCTGACGGGCGTAGACGCGGTCCAGCTTCTTCTGACGTGCCTGGGAGAGGTCCGCTCCCCGCTCGTCGAAGAACATGATGTCGACCGAGTCGGGCACCCCCGGGGACGTACGGATCATGATGCCGCCGGCGCTGCCCCGCGCGGTCTGCTGGCGGGCGACCGGCAACGGCACGTTCTCCAGGTCGCGGACATCGATGGCACTGGCCTGAAGGGCCGAGATGACCGCTCTCTTCAGGGCGCGTGCACCACGGGAGTGGTCACGGGCGGTCGTTACGGTCGCACCCTTCTTGAGGGTCGTCGCGTACGCGCCGGCGAGCCTGACTGCCAGCTCAGGGGTGATCTCGACGTTCAGGATCCCGGAGACACCGCGGGCGCCGAAGAGGTGCGCCTGTCCGCGCGACTCCCAGATCACCGAGGTGTTGACGAAGGCACCGGCCTCGATGGTCTTGAACGGGTAGACCCGGACGTTGCCCTGAATGATCGATTCTTCACCGACCAGGCACTCGTCGCCGATCACGGCGCCGTCCTCGATGCGTGAGGCCCGCATGATGTCGGTGTTCTTGCCGATCACACAGCCGCGCAGATTGCTGTGCTCGCCGATGAACACGTTGTCGTGCACGACCGCGCGGTGCAGGAACGCGCCCGATTTCACGACGACGTTGGATCCGATGACGGTGTGCTCGCGGATCTCGGCACCGGCCTCGATCTTGGCGTAGTCGCCGATGTACAGCGGTCCCCGCAGTACCGCGTCGGGATGGACGTCCGCGCCTTCCGCCACCCACACACCGGGCGAGATCTCGAAGCCGTCCAGCTCCACGTCGACCTTGCGCTCCAGCACATCGGCCTGGGCCTTCACATAGCTTTCGTGCGTGCCGACGTCCTCCCAGTAGCCCTCCGCGATGTAGCCGCAGATGAGCTTGCCTTCCTTCATGAGCTGCGGGAAGACATCACCGGACCAGTCCACGGAGGTATCGGCCTGGACGTAGTCGAAGACCTCGGGCTCCATCACGTAGATACCCGTGTTCACCGTGTCCGAGAAGACCTGCCCCCAGGTCGGCTTCTCCAGGAATCGCTCCACTTTGCCGTCTTCGTCCACAATCGTGATCCCGAATTCAAGAGGATTCGGAACCCGGGTGAGACACACCGTGACGAGTGCGCCCTTCTCCTTGTGGAATGCGATGAGGTCCGTGAGGTCGAAGTCGGTGAGGGCGTCGCCGGAAATCACCAGGAAGGTGTCGTCCTTCAGGGCTTCCTCGGCGTTCTTCACGCTTCCCGCGGTACCGAGTGGCTTCTCCTCGTTGGCATAGCTGAGCTCCATTCCGAGCTCTTCGCCGTCGCCGAAGTAATTCTTGACGAGAGAGGCGAGGAACTGGACGGTAACGACTGTCTCGTTGAGCCCATGCCGTTTGAGCAGCCTCAGCACATGCTCCATGATCGGGCGGTTGGCCACGGGCAGGAGCGGCTTGGGCATGCTTGAGGTCATGGGGCGAAGGCGGGTGCCTTCACCGCCTGCCATCACGACGGCCTTCATGTCGGAAACGTCCTCCTTGAAGAGACGACGGTCTAGCCGACTTCACCCGTCGGGGCACCACAACTGCATCCGGTGCGGGCCGGCGACTCTGCACGGCTCCACATCGACGAGCTAATCGGCTACTTCATCCGCCTTGACCAGACGGCGGACCTGGACCACGTAGAGGATCCCTGCCCACCAGTAGAGGGTTGTACCCCACCCAGCGAACGCCCATCCGAAAATGGTGCCCAGCGAAGCAAGCCAACCACTTCCGTCGCTGAGCAGCAACAAGGGGAAGGCGTACATCAGGTTGAATGTTGCAGCTTTCCCCAGGAAGTTCACCTGGGGCGGCGGATAGCCGTGCCTGCGCAGGATTCCCACCATGACGAGGAGCATCAGCTCACGCGCGAGGAGAGCCGCTGTCAGCCAGAGCGGCAGGATCTCCCGCCAGGTGAGCCCGACGAGGGTGGAAAGAATGTAGAGGCGGTCGGCGGCCGGGTCCAGGAGCCGGCCGAGCTTGCTGATCTGATTCCATCGGCGGGCGAGCTTGCCGTCGAGGTAGTCACTGACCCCGCTCAGCATCAGGACCAGCAGGGCCCAGCCGTCACTGTTGGGCCCGCCGAACACGGGGCGAAGGATCAGCCACAGGAAGAGCGGTACGCCGACGAGGCGGGCCATGCTGAGGATGTTGGGGATGGTGAGTACTCGGTCCGTCTGAACTCGAGTCTCCTGGACCTCCACCCGGGGGCCTCCTGTGAAGAACGTGCCAATGATGCCCCCTGACCTTACCCTCAGTCCTCGGGCTCCGATGCACAGGGGTCCAGGGAAGGTCCGGAACGCAGAAAAGCCCCGTGCCACAAGGGCACGGGGCTTTCCCGGAATAATTGTTCGGCGGCGTCCTACTCTCCCACAGGGTCCCCCCTGCAGTA